>VGDP01000001.1 GCA_016869675.1 Alphaproteobacteria bacterium
GCGCCACCGATGCCGACGTACCAGCCTTGCTCTTGAGCCAAGGCGCCCAACATCGCGAACGTTGTCAGCGCGATCGCGGAGGCTGCGCTGCGGACGACCCTCATTAAAACTCCCTTCTGGTCTTTGGTCGGCATTGCCAAGCCTTAGCAGGCACTCGTAAGATAGGGTCTGATCACGTGATTGGCACAGTCCAGCGGTTTATGCGCCTGTGCTTTTTTTCGACACAGCACTGCGATTCCGCAATACCCCAAGTCTCGACGAAACTCGGGAACGCCAGAGGGAGCCGGCACGTGAAATCGCCCATGACCCGTTCGGGGTTCGATCGCCTGCATGCGGAGCTTGCCCGGCTGAAGGAGGAGCGGCCGCGCATTTCCAAGGCGATCGGTGCCGCGCTCGAGCACGGCGACCTGCGCGAGAACGCCGAGTATCACGCGGCGAAGGACCGTCAGGGCCTCGTTGAGGCGCGCATCCGTCAGATCGAGACCGCGCTGAGCGGCGCCGAGATCATCGACACCACGACGCTGGTCGGGGAACGTGTGCAGTTCGGCGCGCGGGTGGTCGTCACCGATGGCGAGTCGGGCCAGGAGCTTGAGTACCTGGTGGTGGGCGAGTTCGAGTCGGACGCGTCCAATGGCATGATCTCGTTCAAGAGCCCGCTGGCGCGTGCCCTGATGGGCAGGACGGTCGGTGATGTGGTCGAATTCCAGTCGCCTCGCGGTGAGCGAGAACTTGAGATTGTTGCGATAAAATTGGCATGATAAACTATTTTCTTGACGCTACTTCACGCACTACATTTAAAAACATCTTGGGTGTAAGCCGCCCTGTGTTGGTGTTCAGGCGCGAGCAGTGGTAGCTGTCGACCATCGTCGACCCGCCAAGGTCATGGCGCGCGCCGTGAGCGAAGCGATGGCGCGATGATTTGATCCCGAGTGCCCGTAGGACAGCTCCATGGGCGATCGCGCCCAGCGCCAGGATCACCCGCAGTCGCTTCATGGCCACGATCTCGGCGGCGAGATACCCGTTGCAGAGATTGATTTCGGCTCCGGTGGGCTTGTTGCCCGGTGGCACGCAACGCACGGCGTTGGTGATGCGGCAGTCGCGCGGCGTCAGTCCATCGTCGGCGCGCGCCTCGAACCGGCCGGTGGCCAAGCCGTGGGCGGTGAGGGACGGGTAGAGCAGGTCGCCGGCGGCATCGCCGGTGAAAGGCCGCCCAGTCCGGTTCGCACCATGCAGACCCGGCGCAAGCCCGACGACCAGCACACGGGCGTCCAGGCCGCCGAACGACGACACGGGCGCGTTGTGATGGCCGGGAAAGCGCTGGACGTTCTGGGCGCGGAACGCCACCAGCCGCGGACAGCGGGCGCAGTCGGGCGCGGGTGCTTGTGGGCTCAACCGGGGCGCACGCCGGCGCGGGGCCGGCCGATAACCTCGGCTTCGTCCGCGGGCTCGCTCTCCATCGTGCGCGACGGCGCTTGGCGCGCGATGTAGGGCTGCAGCTCGGTCAGGTCGACGAACTGGTCGGCTTGGCGGCGCAGATCGTCGGACACCATGGGCGGCTGGCTGCGCAGGGTGCTGACCACCGTCACCCGAACACCGCGCCGCTGAACGGCGTCGACCAGGGAGCGGAAGTCGCCATCGCCCGAGAACAGCACGGCGTGGTCCATGTGAGCGGACATATCGAGCATGTCGATGGCCAGTTCGATGTCCATGTTGCCCTTGATGCGCCGCCGACCGGCACTGTCGGTGAACTCGCGCGCCGGCTTGGTCACAACGGTGAACCCGTTGTAATCGAGCCAGTCGACCAGCGGGCGCACGGGCGAGTACTCCTGGTCCTCCGTGATCGCCGTGTAGTAGAAGGCGCGGATCAGGCGCCCGCGCGACCCGAACTCCTCGCGCAGTCGCCGGAAATCAATGTCGAAACCCAGTCCCTTGACCGCCGAATAGAGATTGGCGCCGTCGATGAACAGGGCGATGCGTTCCTCGGAGTAGAATTCGGGCATGGCTAATATCCTCTTATTTAAAGGGGTTGCGCCAGCATCGTGCGCCTGGCGGGGTCTTGGATGGAGCGTCGGGCACGCAGGGTTGGCGCGAGGGATAGGTAGGCGGTCGTGAAGCCCGGGGCAAGCACGAACGACATCTACATCAGCCTCGGCGCCAATCTCGCCTCGGCGGCCTGTTCGCCCCGCGCCACGTGCGAAGCGGCGCTCCGGCGGTTGGACGCCCTTGGTGCGAGGGTTGTCCGGCGTTCGCGCTGGTTTCGCTCGGCGCCGGTGCCGGTCTCGGACCAGCCGTGGTTTGTCAACGGCGTCGCCGAGATCGGCTGGACCGGCTCGCCCGAGGCCTTGCTGTCGCTTCTGCACGCGGTGGAGGCGGCGCTCGGTCGGCAGCGGCGCGAACGCAACGAGGCGCGCACCATTGATCTGGATGTCCTGGCGATGGGCGACCTTGTGCGTCAGAGCCCGCCGGTGCTGCCCCATCCGCGCCTGCACGAGCGCGCGTTCGTGCTCCGCCCATTGGCCGATCTGGCAACAAAATGGCGGCACCCGGTGTCGGGTCGGTCGATCGCCGAAATGATCGCGGCCCTCCCACCCGATCAAATCACGGAGCCCTTGGAGGACGATTCCCTCGGCGGTTCGGAGCCTTGCGCACCACCGGCGGGTCACGGTATGAAGAACGGCTGACGCTGAGCGTCCCCCCTGATTCACGAGGATCTGCGCCATGGCGCGTTTGACGGTCGAAGATTGCATCGTGCGGGTTCCCAACCGGTTTGAGTTGGTCATGCTCGCGTCCCAGCGGGCGCGCAACCTTTCGTCGGGTACGGCACCGCTGATCGAGCGGGACAACGACAAGAACCCGGTCATCGCGCTGCGCGAGATCGCAGACGGCGTGGTTTCGCTCAATTCGCTCAAGTCGGAGCTGATCCACGGCATGCAGCGCCACGTCGAGGTGGACGAGCCCGAGGAGGAACCGGCGCTCACGCTGCCGGAGGCCGATGCCATCAAGGATGGGGATGGGACCGGCCAGGAGGAGGTCGCGGAGGAGGCGCCGGAGGACATCGTCGATGACGAGGCGCCGATGGAATAGGCCATCGCCCTTGGCGATGCCGCGGCCGTCCGGCTTCGGGGACCGGGACGGCGCGGTTGGTGACCGGCCATGATGCGACAGTACGAGCTGGTCGAACTGGTCCGCTCCTACGATCCGGGCGCAGACGAGGATTGTCTGAACCGGGCCTACGTTTTCTCCATGCAAGCCCACGGCGGCCAGAAGCGCGCCAACGGCGATCCCTACTTTTCGCACCCCGTTGAAGTGGCCGGCATTCTCGCCGGCATGAAGCTCGACGGCGATTCCATCGTCACCGGCCTCCTGCACGACACCATCGAGGATACGGTCGCGACGCTCGACGAGATCGATCGGCTGTTTGGGCCGAAGATCGGTCGACTGGTCGATGGTGTGACCAAGCTGTCGCGGCTCGAACTGCAATCGGACCACTCCCAGCAGGCCGAGAACTTCCGCAAGCTATTCCTGGCCATGAGCGAGGACATCCGTGTCCTACTCGTCAAGCTGGCGGACCGCCTGCACAACATGCGCACGCTTGCTCCAGTGCCGAGCGTGGAGAAGCGCCGGCACGTCGCGCGCGAGACCATGGAGATCTACGCGCCTCTGGCCGAGCGCATCGGCATGCAGCGCCTGAAGGACGAGCTGGAGGATCTGGCGTTCGCCGAGCTGAACCCCGAGGCGCACGGATCCATCGTGGCCCGGCTCGACTTCCTGCGCGCCGAGGGGGGCGACTTGGTGGCCGGCATCGAGGCTGAACTGCACGGGACGCTCGAGAAGGCCGGTGTCTCCGGAGAGGTCAGTGGCCGCGAGAAGCGTCCGTACTCCATCTGGCGCAAGATGGAGCGCAAGAACGTGCCCTTCGAACAGCTCGGCGACGTCGTCGCGTTCCGCATCGTGGTGGACGACGTGCCCGCCTGCTACCAGGCGCTGGGCGTCGTGCACGGCGCGTACCCGATGGTTCCCGGCCATTTCAAGGACTACATCTCGACACCGAAGCTGAATGGCTATCAGTCGTTGCACACGGTGGTCTACGGCCCGCGCCAGCAGCGGACCGAGATCCAGATCCGCACCGGCGGGATGCACGACTACGCTGAGTTCGGTGTCGCCGCGCACTGGGTCTACAAGCAGGGCGACGGATCCGCCGACCCCCACGAAGGACGCCAGTACCGCTGGGTGCGCGAGTTGCTCGACATCCTCGAGCACGCCGCCGGGCCCGAGGAGTTTCTCGAGCACACCAAGCTCGAGATGTTTCAGGACCAGGTGTTCTGCTTCACGCCGCGAGGTGACCTAATCGCCCTGCCGAGCGGTGCCACCAGCGTGGACTTCGCCTACGCCGTCCACTCCCAGGTCGGCGACACGTGCGTCGGCACCAAGATCAACGGGCGCCTGCAGCCGCTGCGCACCCAGCTCAGAAACGGCGATCAGGTCGAGATCGTTACGGCGAAAGGCCACACGCCCTCGCCGACGTGGGAAAGCTTCGTGGTCACGGGGCGCGCGCGCAGCCGCATCCGACGATACGTGCGCTCGCAGCAGCGCGAGCAGTACGTTGGGCTGGGCCGCTCGATCCTCGAGCAGACCTTCGTTCAGCATGGCTTCGCCCTGGATGCGGCCACGGCCGAGAAGGCGGCGCGGGCGCTCAACGTGAAGGGCGTGGACGGTCTCTACGCGGCCCTCGGCGAGGGCAATGTCACGGCGCTCGCGGCGCTCGAGGCGGGGCATCCCGAGATCAAGCGGCGCGACGCCGGTGGCACTGTGGTGCCCCTGGCGCGTCGCCGGGCGAAGCCCGACGGCTACGCGGTGCCCATTCGCGGGCTGATCGCCGGCATGGCGGTGCATTACGCCGACTGCTGCAACCCACTGCCTGGCGAGCGCATCGTCGGCATTGTCACCACCGGCAAGGGCGTGACGATCCACACCATCGATTGCGACCTGCTGCAGACGTTCGAGGAGACGCCGGAACGCTGGGTCGACGTGGCGTGGGACGCCGAGACCTTGGATCGCGACGTGCACGTCGGGCGCATGAGCGTAATCGTCGCCAACCGACCGGGCGCGCTCGGCGCCATGACCACGGTGATCGCCAAGCACAGCGGCAACATCAGCAACCTCAAGATCACCAACCGCTCGTCGCAGTTCTTCGAGTTCATGGTCGACGTGGAAGTCCGCGACGTGAAGCACCTGACCGGCATCATCGCTGCCCTGCGCGCCGACCCTTCGGTCAGTGCCGTCGAACGAGCCCGTGACTGACCGCCGTTCAGGCGCTCCTGGCGGTGGCGTCGTTCGTGGGCTAGAACCGGCCCGCGGGCACGCGGCCCTGGCGGCACCATGATCCTCGGCATCGGATCGGACATCATCGACATGCGGCGCATAGAACGTACGCTCGCTCGTTTTGGCGATCGGTTCGTCGACCGTGTGTTCACCGTCGAGGAGCGACGCAAGGCGGAATCGAGGGCTCATCCGGCGGCGACCTACGCCAAGCGCTTCGCTGCGAAGGAGGCGTGCGCCAAGGCGCTGGGTACGGGCTTCCGCGCCAGCGTGTTCTGGCGCGACCTGGCCGTGGTCAACCTGCCGTCTGGCAAGCCGACCATGAAGCTGAGCAACGGCGCGTTGCGTCGGCTGGCGACCCTTGTGCCCGCAGGCATGCGTGCCCAGATCGACCTGACCATCACCGACGAGCCGCCGACGGCGCAGGCGATCGTGATCATCTCGGCCGTCCCGGACCGCTAGACCGGCGGCGCCCACCACCACCGACAGGGACCCATGGCCGAAGCCTCGGAGAAGAAGACCAGCACGTTCGGTGAGACCATTCGCACGGTGGTCTACGCCGTGCTGATCGCGTTGTTCGTCCGCACGTTCCTTTACGAGCCGTTCAGCATCCCGTCCGGGTCGATGATCCCGACCCTGCTGGTGGGGGACTATCTGTTCGTCTCGAAGTACTCTTACGGCTACAGCCGCCACTCGTTCCCGTTCAGTCTGAACCTGTTCTCGGGCCGGATCCTCGAAGGTGTGCCGGAGCGCGGCGACATCGCGGTATTCAAGAAGCCGAGCGACGGCGAGACCGACTACATCAAGCGGATCGTCGGCCTGCCCGGCGACTCGATCCAGGTGCGCGATGGCGTCATTTACATCAACGGCGAGGCGGTGAAGCGAGAGCTGGTTGGCGAGTACGCCGACCCCGACGGCCGGCGCGCGCCGGCCAAGATGTACCGCGAGACCCTGCCCAACGGCGTCAGCTACACCGTACTCGACTACGGTCCGAGCCAGTATCTCGACGACACCCTGGTCTACATGGTGCCGCCTGGGCATTACTTCGGCATGGGCGACAACCGCGACAACTCGACCGACAGCCGCGTGCTCGCCGAAGTCGGCTACATTCCGGCCGAGAACCTGGTGGGTCGCGCCGAGTTCCTGTTCTTCTCCATGAGCGATCTTGGCGCGTGGTGGCACCTTTGGCGGATCCCGTTCGACATCCGCTACGACCGGCTGTTCATGGGACTGCGGTGACGCAGCGGGACCGTGCCGAACCGTGGGCCCGCGACACCCTGGGCCACGGGTTCGGCGACGCCGGTCTCCTGCGTGTGGCCTTGACCCACAGCGGCGCGCCTGCCGGTGGCCAGCATTTCCAGCGGCTCGAGTTCCTGGGCGATCGCGTGCTGGCGCTGGCCCTGGCCGAGCACTTGATGGACACGTATCCCGATGACGCCGAGGGCGACCTGGCGCGTCGGCACGCCGCGCTCGTCAGCCGCGAGGCGTTGGCCGCGGTCGCGTCGTCGTGCGGGCTGGAGCAAGTCGCGACCATGCCGTCGGTCGACGATCCGACGGCCGCGCGCGGCCGCGTCGTCATCCTGGCGGATACGCTCGAAGCCGTTCTGGCCGCCGTCTACCTCGACGCGGGCTGGGATGCCGCGCGCCGCGCCGTGCTGCGCCTGTGGCACCAGCTGTTGGGGCATCGTGACGAAGCGCCCAAGGACCCCAAGACCCGGCTCCAGGAATGGACCCAGGCGCGCGGCGCCGGCCTGCCCAGCTACCGGACGCATCGCGCCGAGGGACCGGATCACGCGCCTGCGTTCGTGGCCGAGGTCACGGTCGCGGGTGCCGGCGCGGCCACGGCGCGAGGGCCCTCGAAGCGCGCGGCGGAGCGGGCCGCCGCGGCCGCGTTGCTTGAATGCCTCGTGCCATGACGGGCGAGCCTCTGCGCTGCGGCTACGTCGCCCTCATCGGCGCGCCGAACGCCGGCAAGTCGACGCTGCTGAACGCCCTGGTCCAGGCCAAGGTCTCGATCGTCACCCACAAGGTGCAGACCACGCGCTCGCGTATCACTGGCATCCGTGTGCACGGCCAATGCCAGATCATCTTCGTCGACACGCCCGGCATCCTCGACCCGACCAAGCGGCTGGAGCGCGCCATGGTCCAGGCGGCGTGGACCGGCGCGCGCGACGCCGACCGCATCGTTCTCGTGGTCGATGCGGCGCGCGGCTTGACCGACGACGTGCGTCGCATCGTGGAGGGCCTGACGCGGGCGCGGCGCACGGCGATCGTGGCGCTGAACAAGGTCGATCTGGTCGAGCGCAAGGCCCTGTTGCCCCTGGCCGCGACGCTCGACGCGACCGGCGTCGCCGACCGGATCTTCATGATCTCGGCCAGCACCGGTGACGGGCTTGGCGACCTGCTCGACGACCTGGCGCGCCGGCTGCCCGAGGGGCCATGGCTCTATCCAGAGGACCAGCTCTCGGAGGTGTCCGAACGGCTGCTCGCCGCCGAGATCACGCGCGAGAAGCTGTTCCTGCGTCTGCACCAGGAGCTGCCGTACAGCTTGGCCGTCGAGACCCTGACCTGGCAGGAACGCAAGGATGGCTCGGTGCGCATCGACCAGGTGGTCTACGTCGGACGCGAGGGCCACAAGCCCATCGTGCTCGGCGCCGGCGGGCGGACCATCAAGGCCATCGGCAGCGCCGCGCGCGCCGAGCTTGAAGCCATGCTGGGCCGGCGCGTCCATCTGTTCCTGCATGTGAAGGTCCAGCCCGACTGGGCGGACGACCCTGAGCGCTATCGCGACCTGGGGTTGGACTACCACGCCTGATGCAGTGGACCGACGAAGGGTTTGTCCTTGGCGCCCGGCGCCACGGCGAAACCTCGGCCATCGTCAGCGTGTTCAGCCGTGCCCGGGGTCGCCACGCGGGCCTGGTGCGCGGTGGCATGGGCCGGCGCCTGCGCCCAGTGCTTCAGGTCGGCAACCGTGTCACGGCGACGTGGCGCGCGCGACTCAACGATCAGCTCGGCAGTTTCGCGATCGAACTCGTCGCAGCGGAGGCCGCCCACCTGCTCGACCGGGCGGACCGGCTCGCGGCGCTCGCCGCGGCGGCGGCCGTGGCCGATGCGTGCCTGCCCGAACGGCACCCCTATGCGCGGGCCCATGATGCCTTCGCCGGGCTGATCGAACGGCTCGGCGCCGAAGGCGCCTGGGCGCCGGCGTTCGTGCGCTGGGAGCTGGCCCTGTTGGCCGACCTCGGCTTCGGCCTCGACCTGTCGGCGTGCGCCGTGACCGGACGCAACGACGGGCTCGCCTACGTCTCGCCGCGCACGGGCCGTGCGGTCACGGCCGAAGCGGCGGCGCCCTACCGTGACCGTCTGCTAGCGCTGCCGGGCTTCCTCCTAGGCGCCGGGCCCGGGGACGATCAGGCCGTGCGCGACGGGTTGCGCCTGACCGGGAGCTTCCTGGAGCGCCACGCCCTGGCCGCCGTGGGCCGCCGCATGCCCGAGGCGAGGGTCCGCCTGCTGGGGTACTTTTCGCCTCGCGACGCTATATCTGGTGGTATAACGGCGCCCGATCCGACCTGACGAGCGATTATGGCGAAGCCGAAGACCCTGCTTCCACCGGCCCGTCCGCCCGAGGACGTGGCGTTGGCGGAGGCGCTCTCCGAGCGTTATCTGAGCTACGCGCTGTCGACCATCACGGCGCGTTCGCTGCCGGACGTGCGCGATGGCCTGAAACCGGTCCACCGCCGCCTGCTGTACGCCATGCTCCAGCTCCGGTTGGACCCCAGCCAGGGCTACAAAAAGTGCGCCCGCGTCGTGGGCGATGTGATCGGCAAGTACCATCCGCACGGCGAGGTGGCGGTCTACGACGCGCTGGTCCGCCTGGCCCAGACCTTCGCCGTGCGCTGGCCGCTGGTCGACGGCCAGGGCAACTTCGGCAACATCGACGGCGATAACGCCGCGGCCATGCGCTACACTGAGGCGCGCCTGACCGAGCCCGCGATCGCACTGATGGCCGGGCTGGACGAGGACGCCGTCGATTTTCGCGCCACCTACGACGGCGAGGAACGCGAGCCGGTCGTGCTGCCGGCGGCGTTCCCCAACCTGCTGGCCAACGGTGCCAGCGGTATTGCCGTCGGCATGGCGACCAACATCCCGCCGCACAATGTCGAGGAGCTGTGCGACGCCCTGATCTATCTGCTGAAGCACCCAAAGGCGACCATCGAGACGCTGGTCCGGCTGGTGCCCGGCCCCGATCTGCCGACCGGCGGCGTGTTGGTCGAGCCGCGCGAGCAGATCGTCGAGGCCTATAGGACCGGACGCGGTTCGTTCCGCCTGCGCGCCCGCTGGTCGGTCGAGAAGCTCAGCCACGGCCAGTACCAGGTCGTCGTGACCGAGATGCCATATCAGGTGCCGAAATCACGCCTGGTCGAGCGCATCGCCGACCTGCTGATCAACAAGAAGCTCGCGCTGCTGGACGACGTGCGCGACGAATCGACCGACGACGTGCGCCTTGTGCTGGTGCCCAAGAACCGGACGGTCGATCCGGCCGTGTTGATAGAGTCTCTGTTCCGCTCGACCGAGCTCGAGGTGCGCGTCGGGCTCAACATGAACGTGCTCGACGAGCGCAACGTGCCTCGGGTGATGAACCTAGCCGACGCGCTGAACGCCTTCCTCGCCCACCGGGACGAGGTCACGGTGCGTCGCGCGCGCCATCGCTTGGCCGCGGTCGAGCGCCGGCTCGAGCTGCTCGCCGGTTACCTGATCGCATACCTCAACCTCGACGAGGTCATCGCGATCATCCGTAACGAGGACGAGCCGAAGCCGGTCTTGATGAAGCGCTTCAAGCTGACCGACGTGCAGGCTGAGGCGATCCTGAACATGCGCCTGCGCAGCCTGCGCAAGCTCGAGGAAATTGCCATCCGCCAGGAGAAGAAGGCGCTGGAGGCGGAACGCAGAGAGTTGAAGGAGCTGATCTCGGACCCGGCGCACCGGGCCAAGGCGATCAAGGTGGAACTGCAGGACCTGCGTAAGCGCTTCGGCAAGGGTACGGCGCTGGGCGTGCGGCGGACCGAGATCGGCACGGCGCGGGCCGCCATCGAGGTGCCGGTCGAGGCCTTGGTCGAGCGCGAGGCTATCACCGTGCTGTGCTCGGCCAAGGGCTGGATCCGCGCGGTCAAGGGCCAAGGCGAGGGCGCCGCCGACGTCAAGTACAAGGAAGGCGACCGCGAGCGCTTCGTGGTGGCGGCCGAGACCACGGACCGCATCTTGCTGCTGGGGACGAACGGACGCTTTTACACGCTCCAGGGCGACAAGCTGCCGCGCGGCAGGGGCTTCGGCGAGCCGGTGCGCATGATGGTCGACCTCGGCAACAACGACGACGTGATGGCGCTTCTGGTCCACCGCCCGGGCGAACGGCTCCTGGTCGCCGGCACCGACGGGCGCGGCTTCGTGGTCGAGGCCGATCAGGTGCTGGCCCAGACGCGCGCCGGCAAACAGGTGCTGAATGTCGGCGAGGGCGCTGAGGCGGCGGTCGCCGCGGCCATCCCGTCGGATGCCGACGCGGTGGCGACGGTCGGCGACAACCGCAAGCTGCTGGTCTTCCCGCTGGACGAGGTGCCGGTGCTGGCGCGCGGCCGCGGTGTTATCCTGCAGCGCTACAAGGATGGCGGCCTGTCTGATGCCAAGGCATTCAAGCGCGCCGAGGGGCTGACGTGGCGCATCGGCGACCGCACGCGCACCGAGACGACGCTCGATCACTGGGTCGGCGTGCGCGCCCAGGCCGGGCGGTTGCCGCCCCAGGGCTTCCCCAAGGGCAACAAGTTCGGCTAGGCGAAGTCCGGCGCGTCGGTCAGCTCACGCCAGCCGGCGGGACCAAGGGCCTCGATGGGCCGGTACGCGTTCTTGTAGGCCATCTTGGCGCAGTCGGCGATCCAGTAGCCCAGATAGACGTAGGGCAGGCCCAGCGCGCGGGCGCGGGCGATGTGCCACAGGATCACCGCGACGCCGGGGCTGCGCTGGGGCTCATCGGGATCGAAGAACTGGTAGACGCCGCTCAGGCCGTCGGCGATCCGATCGCTCAGGGACACCGCGACCAGGCGTCCGTCGAGCGCGCGGAATTCGACGATCCGCGTCTCCACGGCCGTCTCCTCGACCATGTCTCGGTAGTCGCGCGCGCCCATCAGGGCCATGCCGCCGTCATGGTGCCGGCTGCGCTGGTAGCGACGGAACAGCGCGTACTGCTCGCTGCTGGCGCGCGCCGGCAGCTCCTCGACCATCAGGTCGGCATTGCGCCGCGCAATGCGGCGCTGGGTGCGGCTGGGCTGGAAGCGTGCGACCGGCACCCGCACCGGCACGCAGGCGTCGCAGCCCCGACAGGCGGGCCGGTACGCCAACTTGTGGCTGCGCCGGAACCCGGCGACGACCAGGCGGTCGTGCAGGCCGGTCGCATCGCGCTGCGTGAGCTCGGTGACGATCTTGCTTTCGATCCTGCCGTCCAGGTAGGGGCACGGCTGCGGCGCCGTGCCGTAGAACACGACCAGAGGGACACTTGACATCCAGGGTAGGGTCACAGGCGGCCCAGGGCCCGGTTCCTAGAACAATCCGTACGCCAGCGATGCCACCACCGTGAACACGATCCACAGCAGGATGTTCAATGGCAAGCCCGCGCGCAGGTAGTCGATGAAGCGGTAGTGGCCCGGCCCCATGACCAGCACGTTGGTCTGGTAGCCGATCGGCGTGGCGAAGGACGAATCGGACGCGAAGATCGACGCCATCAGGAACAGCAGAGGGTCGACACCCAGGCTTTGGGCAAGGCCGATGCCGATGGGCGTGAACAGCAGCGCGGTCGCGTTGTTACTCAGGAAGTTGGTCATCACCATGACCATGAAGAAGAAGCCGCTGAGCAGCACGGCCGGAGCGGCATTCACGCCGACCGTCGCGATCATCGTCGCGGCCAGATACTCCGACCCGCGGGTGGCCTCCAGGGCCATCGACAGCGCGATCGACGTGACGATCAGAACGATGATGCGCCGGTCGATGGCGCGTGCCGCCTGGCGGACGTTCAGCGCCCGGACCAGCATCGTCGCCACGGCGGCGCCCAGGGCCGCCACGACAGTGGGGACGACTTCGGCGGAGATCAGGGCCAGCATGACCAGGAAGATCAGCCCGACGCGCCGCGCCAAGTGGGGCGTTGGCAGTTCGGTCTGCGACCACTCCATCAGCACCAGGTCCTGGTTACCGCGCAGCGCGCGCACATCGTGGCGATGGCCCTGGATCAGTAGCACATCGCCCGCCTCGAGCCGTATTTCGGTCAGCTTGGCGCGGATCATGCGCGAGCGGCGCTGGATGCCCACCACGATGCAACTGAACAGCCGGCGAAACCCGATCATCTCCAAGTTCAAGCCGATCATGCGCGAGGCGGGCGCGATCATGACCTCGGCCACGACCCGCTGGGTCGCCGGCCGGCGGTCCGTCTCCGCGCTCGGATCCGAGTCCATCTCCACGATCAGGCCGCGGTCGCGCATCATGGCGTCCGACAACGCCTTGCGCGTGGCGGCAACCACTAGCACGTCACCCGGGGCGAGGGCGAAGGACTCGAAGGTCGGCAGCTCGGCGTGCTCGCCGCGTTGCACGAAATGCACCGATATGTCGGGCAGACCCGGGAAGCCGGTCGCGTGGCCGCGCTGACCGATCAGGCTGGATCGCTCGTCGATGACGATCTGCGCCAGATATTGGCGGCCTGATTCGGCGATCATTGACGCGGCCATGGAGGCGCGATCGACCAGCAGCCGCGGCGCCACGAACAGGATGTAGGCAAGCCCGACCAGGGCGAGCACGACACCGATGGGCGTGATGTCGAAGATGCCGACGGCCTCGCCGGTCATGGTCTCGAAGATGCCGGCGGCCAGCAGATTCGTGCTGGAGCCGATGACGGTGGTCATGCCGCCCAGGATCGCGGCCATGTTCAGCCGCATCATCATCTTGCTGGCCGAGACCCGCAGCTCCATGGCGACGGCCTGCAGGACGGGGATGAAGATGACGACGATGGGGGTGTTGTTGACGAAGCCGCTCAAGACGAGGGCGAGCGCGAACATTGCCCAGACAGACCATCGCCAATGGCTGCCAGTCAGGCTCAGGACCCATTTGACCACGCTTTCCAGGGCGTAGGTGCGCACCATCGCCTGGCCCACGACCATGAGCGCGAGAACGCTGAGAAGCGCGGGGTTGGCGAAGCCGGAGAGCAATGCTTGAGCGCCGAGCCGGTTGTCGCCGTTCGCGTCGAGCACGGGAAAGAGATGGAACGCGAACAGCAGGGTCACGATCGACGCGAAGCCGACCAGCTCGATCGGATACCGCTCCCAGGCGAACAGCACCATGGTCACGGCAATCAGCGCGAACGTGAACCACATGGCAGGGCTTGGCTCGATGACCAGCATGGTCCGGGACCCGAAGCAAGGCCTTCATGGTTGGGGGAAGACCGACACTCTGCCGGCAAGCCCGCGACGGTGCAAGCGTGACGGTTGTCGGCTCAGGGCTCGGTCGTCGCTTCCCCCGTCGCGGCGGGTTCGGGCTCCATCGCGGCCGGTTCGGCCACGGTCGGCTCGGGCGCGAGAGAGGCGGCGGTGGGCGGCGGCGCCAAGTGCTTGAGCACGATGGTGATGCGCAGGTTGACCGCCGCCATTGGGTCCGCCGGGTCGAAGGGTTGGTGTCGGCCTGACCGACAACCTCCTTGAGCACGATGGTGATGCGCAGGTTGACCGCCGCCATTGGGTCCGCCGGGTCGAAGGGTTGGTGTCGGCCTGACCGACAATCTCGCGGATGCGGAAGTCGGGCACGCCCGTGGCGACCAGGGCGCGCCGGCTGGCGTTGGCGCGGTCGGCGGACAGCTCCCAGTTGCCGTAGGTGCCGGCGGTCGAGTACGGGGTCGCGTCGGTATGGCCGCTGATCTTGACTGGATTGGGCAGGTTGGCGACCGCATCGGCGACTTGGCGCAGCAGGCGAGCGGCGGTCGGAGAAAGCTGCGCGCTGCCGGCGGTGAACAACGAACGGTTCTCCAGGTCGACGATCTGGATGCGGAGCCCTTCGTCGGTCATCTCGACGACAACCTGCTGGGCCAGGTCCTGCATCTCGGGCGATGACCGCAGGGCGGCCTCCAGCGCCTCCTTGGCGGCATCCAGGCGTTCCTGGTCCTCCTTGCGCTCCTGTTCCGCCGCGGCCGCGGCGGCTTTGGCTGCGGTTTGCTCTTCCTCGGAGACGACGTCCTAATCGTTCGGGATGTCGGAGTTCGCCTCGGCCGCGTCGACGTGCTTCTCGACGTAACCGGCGCCGTTGGGCCGGGCCCTCGCCGTAGATGTCCTCCTCGTCCGACTGGTTGCTTTCCTGGCTGGGGTCCGAGGTGTTGGACATGGCGCCGGCCTGCATGCCGATGGACGCCTGGACGTCCTGCATGGCGCCGTTCTCGACCATGTCGGTACCGCCCAGGATGCCGCCGGCACCGCTTTGTGAGTAGCTGACCGACGTGGGCACGAAGTAGTTGGAGATGCCCTCCATCTGCTCCTCGGTCACCGCGCTCAGCAGCCACAGCAGCAGGAAGAAGGCCATCATGGCCGTGACGAAGTCGGGGTAGGCGATCTTCCACGCCGTGTTGCCGTGGCCGTCCCCGTGGCCGCCGCCCTTCTTGCGGATGATGCTGGGACGCTGGGTGGCCTCGGCCATGGCTGCTCGCTGAACCCGGGACGCGCCGTCGGGTAGGCGTCACCGAAAGGCCGACCCGTTCCCGCGCACCGTGGGGCAGGGCGCATAAAGATTCGGTTTAGGAAAACGATCCGGGTTGCGCTCGGCGGCATCGCCCCTAGATTAGGGCGCCGGACGCCGACGCCATGGGAGCACGATGCCGATCGAGACACGCAAGCTGCGCGAGGCGCTGGGGTGCTTCGCCACCGGCGTCACGGTCATCACGGCCCGGTCGCTGGATGGGGAGTTGCTGGGTATCACCGCCAACTCGTTCAATTCGGTCTCGTTGGAGCCGCCCTTGATCCTGTTCAGCCTGGATCGGCGGGCCTATTCGTTGCGCAAGTTCGAGGAATGCGGCCGCTTCGCCGTCAATGTGCTCGACGAGGCGCAGCAAGGCATTTCGACCGCGTTCGCGACGCCGCTGGCCGACAAGTTCGCGGGCGTGAGTTACGAGTTCGGGCGGACGGGCAGCCCCGTGCTCATGGATGCGCTCGCGGTCTTCGATTGCTCGACCCGTTTCCGGTACGACGGCGGCGACCACGTCATCTTTGTCGGCGAAGTGCTGGACCTCGTGGTGCGCGAGGACGGCAAACCGCTGCTCTACTTCCGGGGCAAGTACCGCGGTTTGTCCGACCCTGCCGGGTCCTGAGGGATCCGTTTCAGGTGCCTGACCAGTCCAGCGACGCCTCGATCATGGCGCGGATCGGCGCATGCACGCGTGTCGCGCGCTCGGGCCGGTAGGCGTAGGGCGGAGCCTCGTCCATGTAGGTGGCCTGGGCGAGTTCGAGCTGGATCGCGTGGACACCCGCCGACGGTCGGCCGTAGGACCGCGTGATGTGCCCGCCCTTGAACCGACCGTTCAGGGCTGTGGTGTATGGGGCCGCGCGGGCGACCGCGTGAACCCTCTCGGTCAGCGCCGCGTCGGCGCTGGCGCCGCCATTGGTGCCCAGGTTGAAGTCGGGCAACGTGCCGTCGAACAGGCGCGGCACGCGCGAGCGGATCGAGTGGGCATCCCACAGCAAGGCGACACCGTGCCGCGCGCGAAGCTCATCGAGGTGCGCGGCCAGGGCGTCGTGGTAAGGGGCCCAGTACGCCGTTACACGCGTCGCGATCTCGGCGTCGCCCGGCCCCTGGCCCGGCCGGTAGAGCGCGACGCCGTCGAAATCGGTCGTCGGCACCAGGCCGGTGGTCGCCTGGCCCGGGTAGAGAGATTGGCCGTCGCGCGGCCGGTTTAGATCGATGACATAGCGCGACAGGCGGGCGGCGAGCACGCTGGCACCCATGTCACGGGCGAAGGCGTAGAGCCGTTCCACGTGCCAATCGGTGTCCGGCAGGATGCGGGCGTGCTCGGTCAGGCGTGTCGCGATGGCGGCGGGAACATCGGTGCCCCCGTGGGGGATGCTGACCAGCAGGGGCAGCCGGCCTCGGTGCAGGTTGTAGACCTCCTCGGTGGCCATCGGTCAGTCCTCCGGCGTGATGGGAACGAGTTCAAGGATACGGGCCGGGGCAGGCGGCTCGGCCGGAATCGTGAACAGGTCGTGGGCGAGCCAAGCGTCGGCCAGGTCCGTGTAGTGTTCCGAGAACGGGTTGCCCGACTGGCCGACAGCGATCACGAAGCGCGAGGCGTCCAAGTCCGCCAGGTCGTAGACCGCGCGGAACCCGGCGCCGAACGCGCTGACGAACGGATCCTTGCCCCAACCCAGGCTCGAGACATCGACGCTGTAGCGGTCGCCTCCGATCGGCTGCTCGATTGTGAACAGATCACCCACAAGTGGGATCCGACTGAAGATCGGGTGGGCGTGGCGCGCCCGGTGCGCGGCGCCCCAGCGCCAGGCCGAGGGGTCGGCACCGAACTGCGACGCCAGCGTCACGACAGTATCGTCGAGCGCGGCCGCCGCCACCGCCGGGCACGTCTCGGTAGCGTCGGTGGTGGTGTCGTCACACCAGCGGGCCCGCTCGCCGCGCAGGATCGCTTCCAGCAGAACAGGGTCGGGGGCGCTGAGCTCGGCGTACATGTCGCCAAGCTCATCGGCGACCAGGCGTTGCCAAAGCGCGACCATCCAGGCCGCGACGATCAGTGGCTGCGGGGCATCGGCCGCCATGGTGCCGTCCCACCCTTCGAGCAAGTCCAGGGCCGCCCGGGCCTCCGAGCTCGGCGGACCCACGGCGCGCAAGGCGGGCAACAATTCGGCGACGGCCAGCGAGTGCACGTCGGTCTGCAGGGCGCTCATCGCGGCTACGTCGAGGCGCGACGTCGCGCGGAGCGCGTCGGCTATGCGCCGCGCCCGGTAGGGCGCCGGCCAATCCCGCGCGAGCAGCAAGGGGAAATCCGGCGGCACGACGCGCGCGTTCGCCGTGACGATCATGCCGCTCGTCGGGTCCCGGTCGCCGGGCAGGCGGCCGATCGCCGTCGTGCCGAGCCAGTCGTGACTGCCGGTCCAGCCGGGCGCCGGCATGCTGCCATCCACGCCGTCCGGGCGGACCGGCACGGCGCCCGGGATGGCCAGCCCGATGTGCCCGGCGCGGTCGGCCACGATCATGGTCTGCATGGGGCTCCGATAGGCCCTGGAAGCCGCGACGAACGCGTCGACCGAGCCTGCGGTCGTCACCGCCAAGGCGGCGTCGGCGGTCGGATCTGCGGGATCGAGCGCGGTCCAGCGCAGCGTCAGCACGTGATCGGCTGGCACCAGATTCATCGCGTCCCAGTGGACGTCGGAGATCACCGGGCCGTGCCGGGTCTCGCGCATGCGCAGGATTTGGTCGGCCTCGCCTTTGATCCGCAGGAGCTCATCCCGCTCGACGAAGGGCTGGGCGCCGCCCGGCGTGAGGTAACGGCCCGGATCGGCGGGGTCGATACGTTCGACGAACACGTCCTGGGTGTCGACGTAGGCGTTGGTGAAGCCCCACGCGACGGCCCCGTTGTGACCCAGCACCAGGAACGGCAGGCCAGGCACCGTCGCCCCCGCGAGCGTCGTCGCGATCGTGCCGTCAGCGGGGGCGACGGTCATCCGTGCCAGGTACCACAAGCCGGGCAGACCCAGGCCGAGGTGCGGGTCGTTGGCCAGCAGGGGAAGCCCCGTGGTTGTGCGGCCGCCGCTCACGACCCACGAATTGGAGCCTCCGGTCGAGCCCGAGGGCAGAATCGGCGGCGCGGGCAGGGGGGCGAGCATCTCGCCGGGCATCGCGGGCCACAGATCCGCGATCTGCTCGAGGTCGAGCCGCCCGGCGAGGCGCAGCCGGTTCAACTCGTCGTGCATGTTGGTGCCCAACACAAGATTCAGGGACTTAAGCACCAGCAGGCAATCGGTCGGCCGCCAGGGCGCCGGGTCCACCCGAAGGAGCGCGTACTCGGGCGGCCACGGCCCTTCGTGGCCGGCGAGAAACGCGTTCACGCCCGTGGCGTAGGCCTCGAGCAGCGAGCGGGTCGCCGATGTCAGCGCTGGCCAATCGGTCTCGACAAGGCGCTGGAAGCCGAGCGTGCGCAGGAAGCGGTCGAACGAGCCCGTCCGCGCACCGAACAATTCGGATAGGGTCCCGGCCCCACTGCGCCGCTGCAGGTCCATCTGGAACAGCCGGTCCTGGGCGTGGGCGTAACCCAGCGCAAAGGCGGCGTCGTCGAGGCTCCGGGCATCGATGTAGGCGACGCCTCGGGCATCGCGGACGATTGCGGCCGCGACGCCGAGCCCCGGCGCCTCGACGCGGCCTTCGAGGGTCGGTACCGAGGTGGAAAGATACGCGAGGCCGCCCGCCGTCAGAGCCGCGGTGAGCACGACGAGGGCGGCCGCGCCGCGCCCGATCCAGCGCAGGACGCGGCGCGGCCGCACCTAGGCGAGGCCCAGCTCGGCCAGGATCGCGGCGCGTTGGCCGTCCAGCACGGGCGCGCCCGGAAGCCGCTCGGCCGGCGGTGCTCCATCGATCCGAATCGGGCTACCGGCGACGCGCAGGGTCCCGGCGTTCGGGTCGTCGATTGACACGATCATGCCGCGTGCCTTGACCTGGGGGTCCGCGACCACGTCGGCGACGGTGTTGATCGGCCCGCCGGGGATGCCGGCCTTGGCCATGACCTCGAGCCAGTGCCGCGTCGGCTGCTGGCGCGTGATCCGTTCGATCACAGCCTTGAGCGCCAGGACATTGGCGTTGCGCAGGTCGTTGGTCCAGAAGCGCGGATCCGTCCGCAGGGCGTCGTCGTCTAGGGCGGTGGCCAGCTTCTCGAACAAGGCGTCGTTGCCGGCCGCGATGACCACGTGGCCGTCCGCCGTGGCGTAGGACTCGAAGGGGGCGATCGCCGGGTGCCGGGCACCCAGTGGGCCCGGGACGCTGCCGCCCGAGAGGTACCGGCTGATCGCGTTCTCCAGGATCGCGACCTGGCAATCGAGCATGGCGATATCGAGCACCGTGCCGCGCCCCGTGCGTTCACGCTCGCGCAACGCGGCCGTGATGCCGATGGCGGCGTAGAGCCCGGCCGTGATATCGCCGATCGAGGTGCCGACACGCACCGGGTCCTGGCCGGGATGACCGGTCAGGCTCATCAGCCCCCCCATGGCCTGGACCACCAGGTCGTACGCCGGACGGTCGCTGTAGGGCCCCGACTGCCCGAAGCCCGAAATGGCGGCGTAGACGAGGCGTGGATGGCGCTTGGTCAGCACGTCGCTGTCCAGGCCAAGGCGCGCCATGACACCGGGCCGGAAGTTCTCGACCAGCACATCGGCATGCGCCACCAGTGCCTCGAACACGCGGCGATCGGCGGCGTCCTTCAGATCCAGGACGATGCTCTCCTTGCCCCGGTTGACCGAGGCGAAGTAGGCCGATGTGCCGTTCACGAACGGGCCGAACGCGCGACTGTCGTCGCCCTTGCCGCTCTCGACCTTGATGACCCGGGCGCCCAGGTCCGCCAGCGCCAAGGTGCAGAACGGTCCCGCGAGCACGCGGCTGAGATCGACGACGGTGATCCCCTCGAGGGGCCCTGGCATCCCATCGGCTCCATGGCAGCGTTTCCAAGGGCGCTTCTAGCCTACACGCGGCCCTCCGACAATTGGCGATTGGTAGCTTTCGGGGGGGCGAATCGGCTGGTAGAGTGATGCTGCATTGCAGCAGGAGACGCCGTCCTCGTGACCGAAGCGCCGCCCCCGCCGGACGACATCGAGCCCGTCACGATCGAGGAGGAGATGCGCCGTTCGTACCTCGATTACGCCATGAGCGTGATCGTGGCGCGGGCGCTGCCCGACGTGCGCGACGGGCTCAAGCCCGTGCAGCGGCGCATTCTCTACGCCATGCACGAGTCCGGCTACACGTCGGACAAGCCGACGCGCAAGTCGGCGCGCATCGTCGGCGATGTCATGGGCAAGTACCACCCCCACGGCAGCTTGCCGATCTACGAGGCGATGGTGCGCATGGCGCAGGATTTCTCCATGCGCCTGCCGCTGATCCAGGGCCAGGGCAACTTCGGCTCCATGGACGGCGATCCGCCGGCCGCCGAACGTTACACCGAGGCGCGCCTCGCGGCCGCCGCCGAAACTCTGCTCGAGGACATCGACAAGGACACCGTCGACTTCCGGCCGAACTACGACGGTTCCGAGCGCGAGCCGGCGGTGCTGCCGGCGACCTTCCCGAACCTGCTGGTCAACGGCGCGGGCGGCATCGCGGTCGGCATGGCGACCAACATCCCGCCGCACAATCTGGGCGAGGTCATCGATGCCTGCTGCGCCCTGATCGACGATTCCACCCTCGGCCTGGCCGACCTCATGGCCATGGTCCAGGGCCCCGATTTCCCGACCGGCGGCATCGTCATGGGGCGCGCCGGCATCGCCCAGGCCTACGAGACCGGGCGCGGCGCTATCACGCTGCGCGCGCGCACGACGATCGAGGAAATCCGCAAGGACCGCGAGGCGATCGCGGTCACCGAAGTGCCCTACCAGGTGAACAAGGCCAAGCTGGTGGAACGCATCGCGGAACTGGTGCGCGACAAGCGCGTCGAGGGTGTGTCGGAGATCCGTGACGAATCCGACCGCCACGGCGTGCGGGTGGTCATCGAACTGAAGCGCGAGGCCATGGCCGACGTGGTGCTGAACCAGCTCTTCCGTTTCACCGCGCTGCAGACGACCTTCGGCATCAACGCCGTGGCGCTCGACGGCGGCCGGCCGCGGACCCATTCGCTGAAGAACATGCTCCAGGCGTTCCTGGCGTTCCGCGAGGTGGTGGTCACCCGGCGGGTCAAGTTCCTATTGGGCAAGAGCCGCGAGCGGGCCCATGTCCTGCTCGGATTGGCCATCGCGGTGGCCAACCTGGACGAGATCGTGAGCCTGATCCGCGCCTCGCCCGACCCGGCGGCGGCGCGCGAGGCGCTGATGAGCGTGGCGTGGGACGCGGCGCCCGTGCGCTCGCTGGTCGCCTTGGTGGAGGGCGAACGGGAAGCGGCGGAGTTGCTGGCCGGCGGCGCGATCCACCTGTCGGATACCCAGGCGCGTGCTATCCTCGAACTGAGGCTGCAGCGGCTCACCGCGCTCGAGCGCGACAAGATCGCCGAGGAACTGGCCGGCGTGGTCGAGGAAATCCGCGGGTTCCTCGAGACCCTGACCTCGCGGGCGCGTCTGATGGCTGTGGTGCGCGCCGGGCTGATGTCGATCAAGGAGCGGTTCGCGACGCCCCGACGCACCGAGATCGCCGAGGAGGTCGACGAGCAGACCATCGAGGACTTGATCCAGCCCGAGGACATGGTCATCACCATCAGCCACACCGGCTACGTCAAGCGGGTGCCCTTGTCGGCCTATCGCGCGCAGCGGCGCGGTGGCAAGGGCCGCGCCGGCATGGCGACGCGCGACGCGGATTTCGTCACCCAGGTCCTGGTCGCCAACACCCATGCGCCAATGCTGTTCTTCTCGACCCAGGGGAAGGTCTATCGGGTCAAGGTCTACCTGTTGCCGATGGGCACGCCTCAGGCGCGCGGCAAGGCGCTGATCAACATGCTGCCGCTGGCCGAGGGCGAGACCATTTCGGCCGTGCTGGCCCTGCCGGCGGACGAGGCCGCGTGGCAGGGCATGAACGTCATGTTCGCCACGGCATTGGGCTACGTCCGGCGCAACGACATGTCGGATTTCGCTAACGTGCCTTCCAACGGCAAGATCGCGATCAAGCTGGACGAGGGCGACCGTCTGGTCGGCGTGGCAACCTGCGGCGACGACCAGGACATCCTGCTGGCCGCGCGCGGCGGCAAGTGCGTGCGCTTCCCCGTGTCGGGCGTGCGCGTCTTTCGTGGCCGCTCGTCGATCGGCGTGCGCGGCATCAGCCTGGCGGGTGGCGACACCATCATCTCCATGTCGGTGCTGCGCCATATCGAGGTCGCGCCCGATGTGCGCGATCTCTACCTGAAGGCCTCCAATGCGGTGCGTCGCGGCGAGATCGCGCTCGCCGATGCCTTGGCATCGGTCGGGCTCGACGAAGATGTGGGCTGGCGTCTGGCGGAGTCGGAGGAGTTCGTGTTGACCGTCGCCGAGAGCGGCTACGGCAAGCGCACTTCGGCGCACGACTACCGGATCACCAACCGGGGCGGCCAGGGCGTCATCAACATCGACACCGAGCGCGCGGGTTCTGTGGTCGCCGCGTTCCCGGTGGCCAACGGCGACGAGCTGGTGATCGTGACCGATGGTGGGCAGTTGATCCGCTGCCCGGTCGACGACATCCGCATCGCCGGGCGCGGTACCCAGGGCGTGCGGCTGATCGACGTGCCCGAGGGCGAGCGCGTCATCTCGGTGGCACGCCTGGGCGAGGCCGACGGATCGGGCGAGGCATGAGCGGCAAGGTCAGGCGGTGAGCATGGGCAAACGCGCGGGGCTCTATCCGGGCACGTTCGATCCGGTGACGGGCGGGCATATGGACATCATCCGGCGGGCCCGGCGGGTCGTCGATCACGTGGTGATCGCGGTCGCCGTCAACGCGGGCAAGGGGCCGATGTTCACGGTCGATGAGCGGATCGCCATGGTGCGCGCCGAGGTCGCCTCGATGAACGGCGACGGCGGCTCGACCGTCGAGGTGCGCCCGTTCGCCGGCCTGCTCGTGCATTTCGCCCAGGAATGCGGCGCCGGCGTCGTCATCCGCGGTCTGCGCGCGGTTTCCGACTTCGACTACGAGTTCCAGATGTGCGGCATGAACGCGCGCATCGCGCCGACCATCGAGACCGTGTTCCTGATGGCGTCCGAACGCCATCATTTCATCTCGTCGCGCTTCGTCAAGGAAATCGCCCGGTTGGGCGGCGACATCGCGTCGTTCGTGTCCCCCTCGGTGCGCGACCTGCTGCTGGCCAAGGTTGCGGCTGAGAAGGCCGACGGCACCCACAAGGCGATGATCGGCGCCCGGGGCTGAGCGCCCACTTCAGGCATCGTTCCCCGGTCATGACACTCGGCGTCATCCCCGGGCGCCGCAAGGCGGCGAACCGGGGACCCAGGTCCGGCGACTTGGTTGCTGCACTGGATGCCTTGTTCCGGCCCATGGCCGGCCCGGGCATGATAGACGAAGTTGGACGGGCAAAGGGCGGGCGCTGACCTTGCGGGTCGACCTTTTCGATTTTGCGCTGCCGTCCGGCCTGATCGCCGAGCGCCCCGCGAGCCCGCGCGACGCGGCGCGTCTGCTGGTGGCCGGCGCGTACCTCGCCGATCGTCACGTACGAGACCTGCCGGATCTGCTGCGCCCCGGCGACTTGCTGGTGGTCAACGACACGCGTGTGCTGCCGGCGCGCCTGACCGGGCGGATCGGTGACGGCCGGGTTGAGGTGACTCTGGATCGCGAGGCCGCCCTCGGTCGCTGGAGCGCTCTGGTGCGGCCGGCCAAACGGTTCCGCACCGGCTCGGTCGTGGACTTCGGCGAAGGTTTCGCGGCAACGGTTGTCGAACGGGGCGACGGTGGCCAGGTGACGCTCGACTTTGAGGTGACGGGACCAGACTTCCTGTTTCACATCGCGCGTCATGGCGCGGTGCCCCTGCCGCCCTATATATCGCGCCCGGCGGGGCCCGAAACCGCGGATACCGAAGACTATCAAACCGTGTTCGCCGCGCGGCCGGGCGCGGTGGCGGCGCCGACCGCCGGGCTGCACTTCACGCCCGACCTGCTCGCCCGGCTCGCCGTGTGCGGCGTGGGGCTGGCCAAGGTCACGCTCCATGTGGGCGCGGGAACCTTCTTGCCGGTCCGCGTCGATGACACGGCGGACCATCGCATGCACCCGGAATGGGGTCGGCTCGGCGGCGATGTGGTCGAGGCGGTCGAGCGGACGCGCCGGGCGGGCAGGCGCGTCGTCGCGGTAGGCTCGACCAGCCTGCGGCTGCTGGAGACGGCGGCGCGGGACGACGGGGATGTCCGGCCGTTCGAGGGCCTGGTCGATCTGTTCATCACGCCCGGGTTCCGCTTCCGCGTCGCCGACCTGATGCTGACCAACTTCCACCTACCGCGCTCGACGCTGCTCATGCTCGTCGCCGCGTTCGTGGGCCTCGACCGCATCAAGGCCGCGTACGCCCACGCGATCGCCGAGCGCTACCGCTTCTACTCCTATGGCGACGCCTGCCTGCTCGAGCGGGCGGACCAACCCGGCACGCTTTGACCCGCGATCAGGCGCGCGGCGGGTAGAGTTCAAAATGGCCGCCGCGTGGCGGCGCCTCGCCATTGATGCCGAAGCCCTCGGACGGGCAGGCGGAGCACACCAGCACCACGTCGCGGCGTGCTTCCATTTCGACATAGGCGCCGGGCAAGGCACCGGCCGGCAGGTCCGCCAGGTAGCGGCCGTCGCGGATCGTCGCGATCTCGAACAAGTTCCACGGGCAGGGGACAACCGGCGGGGCGAGACCGAAGGGTGTCAGCGCCGCGCGCAGGTTGTCGGCGCAGTTGGGGTGGTCCGGCTTGCCCATGGCGGCGTACTCGACAGCGTCGCACGCGGCGTACTGGGTGTCGTGCAGGCCGGGCGAGGTATCGGCGGTGATGGTCAGGAAGGGCTCGCGCCGGTTGCTGACCAGGGTGTCGCCAACCTCGAACATGATCTTGTAGGTGGCGACGCGGCTGTGCTCCATGGACAGGAAATGCGTTGCGTCGGCGGGATCGAAAGCCCATGTGTCCACGACCTGACCGCCGTGCGTGTTGACTACGCACACCTTGGTACCCGCGGCCACGGCCACGGCGCGACCCTCGCGGGCAGGAATATCGATGCGTCGATGAGCTGGGGTCATGCTCGTACTCATCCTCGCATCAATGATGCGGCGCGGGGAGCTTCAGGGCAATCTGGGTTGCCCAGCGCAGAGGGAGCCACTTTGGCACCATCGACGACCGAGCCCTACGAGGAAATCCGAGCCGCCGTCGCCAAGTTGTGCCGGGAATTTCCCGGGCCATATTGGCGTGAGCTCGACCGGGAGCGTGCCTACCCCGAGGCGTTCGTCGCGGCCCTGACCAAGGCCGGATACCTCGGGGCCTTGATCCCCGAGGCGTACGGCGGTGCCGGACTAACGATCGCGGCGGCGGCGGCGGTGCTCGAGGAAATCCAGCGCCAGGGCTGCAACGGCGCTGCGTGCCACGCCCAGATGTACATCATGGGCGCGCTCGTCCGGCACGGGACCGAGGCTCAGAAGCAGGCGTTCCTGCCCGACATCGCGGCGGGCCGCTTGCGGTTGCAGGCGTTCGGGGTCACCGAGCCGACGAGTGGCACTGATACCGCGTCGCTGCGCACGACCGCGGTGCGCGATGGTGACGATTGGGTGATCAACGGTCAGAAGATTTGGACCAGCCGGGCCGAGCACTCGGACCTGATGCTGGTGCTTGCGCGCACGACACCGATCGAGCGCGTCGCCAAGCGCACCGATGGACTCTCGGTCTTTCTGCTCGACATGCGGACGGTGTCCGGCCTTACGGTCCGGCCGATCCGCACCATGATGAACCACGCCACGACCGAGGTGTTCCTGGCCGATGTGCGCGTGCCCAGCGGCAACGTGATCGGGGCCGAGGGCCAGGGGTTTCGGGTGATCCTGTCCGGCATGAACGCGGAACGTATCCTGATCGCCGCCGAGTGCGTGGGCGACGCCAAATGGTTTCTCGACCGCGCCGGCGCGTACGCCAAGGAGCGCGTCGTCTTCAGCCGGCCCATCGGGCGCAACCAGGGCGTGCAGTTCCCCATCGCCAAGGCGTACGCCGCCATGCGCGCGGCCGAATTGATGACGCGCGAGGCGGCCGCGCTGTACGAAGCGGGCGCGCCGTGCGGCGCCGAAGCCAACATGGCGAAGCTTCTGGCCGCCGATGCCGCGTGGGAGGCGGCCAACGTCTGCGTCCAGACTCACGGCGGGTTCGGTTTCGCCGAGGATTTCGACATCGAGCGCAAGTTCCGCGAAACGCGGCTCTATCAGGTGGCGCCGGTCTCGACCAACCTGATCCTGGCCTACCTGGCGGAACACGTCCTCGGCCTGCCCCGTTCCTATTGACGGAGGCTTGCGCGGCACCCTCACGAATGGGTCATGGTGCGGTCACCCAGGCCGTCGTAAGACTCACGCGAACGGGCGCCATCGTGGGCGCTCTCGGCCACAGGGGACAGCATCATGACGTTCAAACCGTCGATGTCGGTATGGGAGTTCGAGGATCGTGTGCGCGCCGGCCGGCTCACGCGCCGCCAAGCGCACCGGGTGCTGGCGTCCTTCGGCGTCGGCCTGGCGGTGACGCCGGCCCTGGGCAGCCGTGCCCGCGCGGCGGCCGAGGACCAGCCGATGTTTTTCACCTGGGCGGGCTACGACAGGCCCGAGTTCATGGCTCAGTACGTGGCCAAGTACGGCGAGGAGCCGCAGTACTCGTTCTTCGGCGACGAGGACAAGGCGTTCAACAAGATGCGCATCGGATTCGACCCGCATGTGACCTACCCGTGTGGCGTGTCGCTCAAGCTGTGGAACGACGCCGGCCTGCTGGCGCCCATCGATGAAGGCAAGCTGTCGCACTTCGCCGACATCATCGACGTGTTCAAGGGGGCGCCCAATTCGATGGTCAACGGCAAGCGCCTCTACGTGCCCGAGGATTGGGGCCAGACCTCGATGATCATCTGCACCGACCTGGCGCCCGAGTACGCCGACCCGGCCAACCAGACCTGGAAGGCCATGTGGGATCCGAAGTACGCTGGCAAGATCGCGATGACCGATTACTCCTACGAGGTGTTCGCCATCGCGGCGCTGGCGTTGGGCTACGTACCCTGGACGTTGACGCCCGAGCAGCGCGAGGAGTGCGCGGAGCTGATCCGCCAGCAGATCCCGCTCAACCGCATGATCACCACGGACGCGACCACCCAGGGCCAGGCCATCGCCTCGGGCGAGGTGGTGATCGCGGTCGGCACCAACGGCCTGCTGTCCGAGCTCGCCTCGCTCGCCGAGGTCTCGGGCATCGCCTACACCTGGGCGACGCCGAAGGAAGGCGCCATGACCTGGCACTGCGGCCTATGCATCCATTCGGCCGCCTACGAGGAAGGCCTGGAGGACCGCTGCCACGACCTGATCGATTCGATGATCTCGCCCGGGGCCGGAGCGTTCGAGATCGGCAACTGGTACTATGGCCACGTCAACCGCAAGGCCTACGACAGCTTCGACGAGGAGTTCCTGAACTCGATCGGCCAGACCAAGGATGTCGAGGGGTTCCTCGCCAACGCGGTGTTCGTGCAGACCATGAACGAGCCCGAGATGCTGGCCACTCGGTGGGAGGAGCTGAAGGCCGGGTACTGAGCGCACGGGGGCCGGATCACGGCGGGTCCGGGCAACGGTACCCGCCAATCCGTCAGGCGGCGGTGCGCCGCTCCACGGTGATGGTCGCCGTGCGCCCGAACAAGGCAAGCGCGCTGGTCATGCGGCCGACGCCGCTGGGGTGCGCCGGGTCGAGCAGGCGGCGCGCCTCCTTATGGTCGACGTGAAGGCCCCGCGCGATGCGCGCCGCCGCGCCTCGCCGCCCCGACGCCGCCGCTATGAGAGCCACCTTGAGCGCCACCGCCGGCTCGACCGGAACCAAGTCCTCGCCCTTGCGTGGGCGCGACGCGCGCGGGATTTCCTGGCCGTCGCGCAGCCGGAACCAGAGGGTTGTCGCCAGGGCGTCAACGGCCATGGCATGGGCCTCGGACAGGTCCCGGCCGGCGGTGTGCGTGTCAGGCAGGTCGCGGAAGCTCACAGCGATCATGCCGTCGTCGGGATCGAAGCGGGCGGGGTAGGCGAAGTACAAGGGGGGTCTCCTTCAGATGTCGCGCTCGGTCAGGCCGAGCCCCTTGAGGATGCCGTGGCCCTTGCCGCGCGGCAGGTCGCCATGGGTCGGCATGGTGGTCGCGCGCTCGTCGAAGTAGACGCGATCATGACTGCCCTTGCCGGGCCGCGCGTCGAAGGCGAAGGGCACGCCGCGCCGCTTGGCGTTCCTTTTTAGACGACGGAGCAACTCGTCGGTTTTCACGAAGGGTGAATAGGACGTATGTGTCCTATTTGTCAAGCGAAGGGTGTACGCTGGCGTCCGCAATCTCACCCTGCTCGCTACAAGGAGGACCTGGGCGCGCTGTTACCACCGCATCGCTTCAATGTTCCCGACCTTGTCCGGGGTGTTCGATGGCGTTCCGAGCATTCGCGCGCCTTGCCGCCATCGGCGGCACGCCATAGGGTGCCCGACGTGAGGGCGGCAGCGCGCCGCCCACACCCGCGCGAGCCCGTAGCTCAGGTGGTAGAGCACGTGACTTTTAATCATGGGGTCGAGGGTTCGAGTCCCTCCGGGCTCACCAAATAAAACATATACTTACAGAGGATTTCCAATATAATACATCAAGAAGAAATGCATCCGGGATACCGCTGGGGTACCAAATTGGCCGGACGACTCGGCCCGTAACCCCGGGGCGGCCTTGCACCTTCGCGAGGGTACCGTTGCGACGTAGACTAGTTGGTGCCGCGCTGACGATTGGGTCCCTGCTGGGATTCCCGCGGACTCGCGGGCATGTGAGTCTGGGGCATGCGCAAGGGGTTCGTCGTTAAAGTAACGGGCTGTGATCGCGTTCGGCTCGAGGCGATCGTAGCCAACGGCAACACGCCGCAGAAGCATGCGTGGCGCGCCCGCATCATTCTTTTGACCAGCGATCGGCTGGGCACCAACGAGATCATGCGGTGCACCGGCAAGAGCAAGTCGGTGATCTGGCGCTGGCAGGAGCGCTTCATGCACGAAGGCGTGGACGGGCTGCTGCCGACCAGACCCGTGCGCCGCTGGGCCAAGCGATCATCGACCGGGTCGCGGAACTGACCAGGAGCGCACCGCCGGGCCGGGGTCGTCGAAGGTCCGGCGCGGCGGCGGGGATCACGCTCCTGGTTTCAGAATCCGGCGGTGATCTCTTCCCATTCACGGTTGATGGCCTGCTCGATCTCCGGCGGCTGCGGCCCGACGAAGACACCACGGGCAAGGATCTCAAGCGGATTCTTGGACAGGCCGCGCGCGATCAGATCCGTCTCAGACACGGATTCGCACGACTTGCGGTTGGCGTGACCGTACGCGAACTCCATGATTTCGAATGAGCCGGAGCGCGGATCGAGGTGCGCATCGATCAGGTCGAGCGCCTTGGCCTCATGAGGCGCGTCCTTCATCAGGACCAGGCCGCAGCACCAGGTCAGCACGCTCTCCTTCGGGTTCGCGAACTTCACCGGGATGCCCTCGTTCTGCAATTGCAGCGCCGAGTTGTTCCAGGTCTTGGCGGCGACGAATTCACCCGTCGCCAGTGACTGCTCCAGGGACGTGGTGTCGCTGGCGTGCTCGCGCAGGAGCGGTCGTTGCCGCTGGAGCAGCTCCTTGACTTTGGCCATGCCCGCCGCGTCGACGTTCGCGGTATCGATCCCGGCGTAGATCGCGGCGCACCACCATGCGTCCTCGGCGGCGCCCAGCATGGACAGCTTGCCCGCAAAGCGCTCGTCCCACAGCAGCGACCATGATTCCTGCTCGCCCTGAAGATCGACGAGGTCGGTGCGATAGGTGATCGAGGTCTGGCCCCAGTCGATCGGAACGAACCATTGATGTCCGTCTGCCTGCATCCCTTCCAGGGTCTTCAACTCGTCGAACACGTAGGGCCAGTTGCTAAGCCGCGTGGTGTCGATGGGTTGGAGAATGCCGGCATCGCGCCATCGCGGGATCATGCTGCTGCATGGGAAGGTGATGTCGACGACGAAGCCGGAGCGTATCTTCGTGAACGCCTCTTCGTTATCGGCGAACAGAGGCGTGTCCGGTGGCGCCCCGTGCTTCTCCACGTAGGCGGGCCAGAACTCGGGGACGTCGTAACCCGCCCAGGTATAGTAGATCGCCTCGTCTCCGGTTCAAGCCGGTCTCCGGTGCATCGGCACGACCGCGACGGCGAGCCCGGCCGCAGCCAAGGACCTCTGGAATGCGCGGCGGCTGTAAGCGGAACCGCGCGAACGGCGTTCCGAATGACTGGGTGTCATGGTCACCCTTCTGTGCGAGATCGTCTGCACATTGCCCGACATTTCGCAGATGAACTCTGGAACGGCGTGGCCGCCAGCATACGGCTGGGTTCCCCAGAAGCCATAGGCGGGTTTCGCAGTGCTCCCGGTATTCCAGTCGTCCCAAACGACGTCTGATCCACCGATCTGGCCACTTCCCTCGTCTTTCGGACACACTCCTCCCGTCGTGATGACGCACCCGACCGTGCCAAGCCTTAAGGAGGGGCCGGTCTTCGTCGCAGCCCATCGATCAGCCGCAGCCGCTCGAAGATCCGTTTCGCCGTGTGCCGCTGCTTGCGATGCGCGGTCCTGTCCTCTTCCAGGATCCCCTTGGATGATCCCGACGAACGCATCCAGTTTCGGTCGTGGCGGTGGACCACGGCGCCAGTAGCCAGGCGGAACCGGGAACAACAGCATCTTCGCGACCGTCTGGCGGTCAACCCCGAACCGTCGGGCCACCTCCCGCTGGCTCAACCCCTCCCCATGGCACGCAAGCCGTACACGACGATAAAGATCCATCCCGTACATTCCCCGAGCCTTCAATCCGGTCATGACCGGTGAAGGCTAAAGGCGGTCCCATCTTGAGCCGCCGCGGCTGAACCAGACGGCCGCTTCAGTGGGGGAGTATTCCGCCGACGTTCTCGAACAGCCGATCACGGGGTACCTTTTCGGTCTTACAGGTGGTCGCGCGGAAACGTCTCGGCCCATCCGCGGGTAAAGATCCTAGTGTTGCCCTCGAGGGCCGAGACGCGAGCATCGATGGCGATGTCCGTCGCGGTCGACGTCATGCTGATCTCTAAGTCGACCTGTGTTCGCCAGTCGCCTCGGGCAAGCCGCATGGTCCACGCGATGTCGTGACGGGCCGACAGTGGGTCGTGCAGTCGGATCGCCATGGTTTCCTCGGATGAGAAGCTCTCCGTCGTGCCGGTGTCCACGTATCGAACGGTGAAGCCACCACGACTTATCTGCCGCCAGGTGTCGTCCATCAGATCGCTCTCCAACACCACGCGGCGTTCACGCGGCCGCACCCGTTCGACGGCCGCGGGGCCGGAATGTTCGGGTGGTGAGAAGATGATCGACGCGTCCTCCGGGCGCGGCGGGCGTTCGGGCAGGAGTAGCTCGACCATCGCCGAATCCAGCGTGACCGTTGCCACCTCGGGGCTTGGCCATATCGTCGGCCAATAGGCGGTGGAGATCGCGACACGAACCCGGTTTCCGACGGGAAAGACATAGCCCGTGTCGTTCAATCGCACGGTCACGTCATAGGCGCAGCCCGGCTTCAATATCGTTGGGCGATCGTCGCCAGCGTGGTGAGCAAGGTTGAGTAGGCCATAGCTTACCCGCGTCGAGGCGCCGTCGGGCCAGACGTCGCATAGCCGTACCGCCAAGAAGGCGAGCGGGCGATCCACCATGACGCGCAACTTGAGCGTCGGGGTTCCGAGCAGTGCGAAGGGGGCCGCCAACGGTGCCGTGTCGAAACATCGGGAGCCGGCGTCCTCCTCGCGCTGGTCGCCGGGCAGGTCTGGCATGGCGCCGTACGAGCACCAGGCACCCGAACGCAGGCCCACGGTCAGCGGGCTGGCTATGAGGACGGTTGGCACCGCCGGCACGGGGCTCGATTCGCGAACGATGGCATCACCGACGATCCGGAAAGGAACGGTCGCGATGCGCGGCGAGGGCCAAGCCGCCTCGGCCGCCCAGCGCCCCGACTTCGGCGTGCAGTGTATGGAGGGCCGCTCGCCGTCTTGCATCCACACTGTCAGGCGCGGCTCGTCCATGATGCCGTTGTCGATGCCCTTGAGCCAGCGGTCCCACCAGCGCAACGTTTCCTGAAGCCAACCTATGGCAGGGGCAGGACCGGCGACATGCGGATAGTCGTGGCCCCAGGGGCCGATCAGGCCCTTGCACGGAGCCTTGAGATTGGCGAGCAGGCGCATCACCGTGTTGGTGTACGCGTCCGGCCAGCCGCCCACGGCGTACACCGGACACTCGATGGCATCGTAGTCCTCGCAAACCGAGGCCCGCCGCCAGTAGGCGTCGCGGCGCTGATGCCGGAACCAGGGCGAGAACCAATCGGTACCGTTGCGCAGGCGGGAAAGCCAGGCCTCGCGCCAACCGGGACCGACGATCTCGGGATCGGGGGCTTGATTGCCAAAGGCCAGCATGTACGCCGCCCAACCCAAGTTGCGGGTCAGCAGGCATCCTCCCATGTAATGCACGTCATCGGAGTAGCGATCGTCGGAAGATCCGATGGTCACCACGGCCTTCAAGGGCTTGGGCTGACGCGCCGCTACCTGGAGGCCGTTGAATCCGCCCCATGACAGCCCCATCATGCCGACATTGCCGTTGCACCAGGGTTGCGACGCGATCCAATCGAGCAAGTGAACCGCGTCCTCCTGTTCCTGATCCAAATATTCGTCCAGCAGCAGGCCGTCGGAATCGCCCGCGCCGCGCAGATCGACCCTGAGGCAGGCGTAGCCGTGCCCAGCGAAATAGGGGTGGGTCAGCTCGTCCGCCGCGCGGTAGTGATCGCGCTTGCGATAGGGGATGTATTCGAGGATCGCCGGGACCGGATTAACCCTAGCGTCGCACGGAAGCCACATCCGCGCCGCCAGGCGACAGCCATCGGGCAACGGAACGAACACGTTCTCAATCGCTTCGATGGCGCGTGGGAAGTCGTTGCGGGCAACCATGACGCGGGCTCCGGACCCGACAGGGTCTCCCCGCGCGCCGTGGCCCGCGGAGGCTCAAGGCGACTTGGGGCTAAGCTTCCGTCCACTCCTTCAGGTTCCACGACAGCAGGCTCGGCGTGAACGCCGGCTTGAAGGCGTTGCGATAGAGCGCCGTGTTGGCCCCATGAGTGACGAAGATGTACGCGCCCGACTCTTCCATGATGTCCTGCATGCGGACGTACATGGCGGCGCGCTTGTCCACATCGAGTTCGCGCAGCGCCTTCCCGTGCAGTTCGGCGAACTCCTGGCTGTTAAATCTCTCCCAATTCCAGACGTCGATCTGGTCGGGCAAGAACCAGACGGTGGCCCAGCTCGCATCCGGCGTGTTGATGTAGTTCTTGTAGGTCATCTGAAGGTCTCGGAGCTGGTCGGCGTGGTCCGCCATGCCCCAGAAGGCGCCTTCGTCGAGCGCTTCAACCTCGACCTGAATGCCGATTTCGGCGAGGCTCGCCTGGATGATCTGGCCGACCGACAGCGAGACCGCCAGGTTCTCGACCGAGAGCTTGCACGCGAAACCGTCCGGAACGCCCGCCTCGGCCAGAAGCGCCTTGGCTTTCTCGATGTCGTGCGTGATCAGGTTGGCGGGCCGGTGCCCGACCAGGCTGGGCGCGACGATGCCGGTCGCCCTTTCCACCACGCCCGAGAAGGCGCCGAGCAGGATGGCATCGACGTCGACCGCGTACTGGATCGCCTGCCGCACGCGGATGTCCTGGAACGTCGGGTGATCGACGTTCATGCCGATCCAGTAGTAGTTGATCGACGGTTTGACGACGAGGGTGGTGTCGGCCGTCGGTGTCGCCCGTAGCAACGGGATTGACGTGATCGGTACCGACGTTACATCGAGCTCACTCGCGTTGAACGCGAGTTCGGCGACTTGATCGTCGCTGATGACCAGGATTTCGATGCGATCGAATGTAGGCTTGGGGCCCGTCCACAGGTCGTTCAGAGCCATGGTCAGCCGCTGCTTCGGCACCCACTCCTTGATCACGTAGGGGCCGGACGTGGCGGGCGGTTCGGTGGTGAACTTTTTCTCGGGCAATGCCTCCACGGCCGCCTTGCACATGATCATGCCCGAGCCCCAAGGCAACGTGGTGTACCAGAGAGGTGCCGCCGGCTCCTTCATGACAATGATGCCGGACAACTCGTCGACGACTTCGACGTGGTCCAACAGCTCCCAGTCGCCGGCGTAGGGCGATCCGGTGGCTGGGTCGGCGATCCGCTCGAAGGAGAACTTGACGTCCTCGGCCGACATCGTGCCGAAGCCGTTGGTCAGGTTGGTCAGGTTGGTCAGGTCCAACGTGTCGAAATCGACGTCCTCGGCCGACATCGTGCCGAAGCCGTTGGTCCAGGAAACGCCGGGGCGCAGCTTGAATGCGATGTGTGTGGGGTCGATCTGCTCGACTGACTCGGCCACATCCATCTGCCATTCGATGGTGTCCCCGGCCTTCAAGTTGACGAGCCCGTTGAAGACGAGGGCGTCGACCAAGCCTTCGGAACCGGTCAGCAAGAACGCGGGGTCGAGAATCTGGATGTCGTTAGTGATTCGGGCCCTCAAGGTCTTCGTGCCGTCGGCGTGAACGATCGTGGTGCCCCCAAGCGCGGCCAGGGCACCGAGGCCAAGGCCCATGGACGTCCGACGCGTCAACGTGGTGACTGACATTGCTGCATCCTCCCCTGTCGCCGCCTGACTTCGCGGCAGGCTACCCTAACCCGGGCGATCCTGGCTCTCTATTTGTATGCAAAAAATGGCGTACGCGCAAGCACGCTGATCCGGCGCTCGAAGGCGAGGCCCCCCCCCCGGTCGGCGTTGATCCGCGGAGTGCCCGCGCCGACCCCTTGGACGCGGAGTCAGCATCGATCGAACGATCGTTCGGGAAATACCCGCGCCCCGGTCGGCGTTGATCCGCGGAGTGCCCGCGCCGACCCCTTGGACGCGGAGTCAGCATCGATCGAACGATCGTTCGGGAAATACCCGCGCAAGGGTCCGGGCGAACGTCTCGTCGAAGGTCATGCCCTCGCGAAGGCGGGGTCGATAGGTGCGGGCGTACTTCCAGTTCGTCGAGATCTGCCGGCAATGCCGGAACGTCACGTCCTTTACCAAGGGTTTACGCTTCTCGGCCGCCTGTGCCGCGGCGCCCGACAAACCAAGCACGGAGTGAACGCGCCATTCGACGCCATGACCGCCGACCCGCGGGTCCACGATTAGTTTGTTGGGATAGGGCGGCGCGTCCTCGAGAAAGAGGCAATCGGTATGCCGAACAGGGTCTCGACCGGAGCGCCCATCGGACGTGCTCCAAGGCGCCCATCTGACAAAAGCAGTACTCCCAGCCGGTTCCGTTGCTCTGCTCGGGCCCGAACGGATACCGCCACGGGACCACGGCGAAGGTCGCAAGCCCCGCGATCGAACCAAGCAGGGATTCGAGGGTCGGGAGTTCATAGATCGACGAGTCGTTGTCGTAGAGAAGCACGGCGTCGGCGCGATGGATCGTGACGTTGTACCGAACCCAGTCCTCGATCAAGGGCAGGGGGTTGTCCTTGGGGGGGGGCCTTGGAAAGCAGGAACATGATCCGCCGGTTTGCCAGGGCGCGGCACAGCGACGAGCGCACGGGCACCGTCACGGCGCGGCCATTCATGTCAATTCGGAGTGAGTCGGGTACAACACCGGCCGGCACGGGCAATTGAACAATCGAATACTTGGAGTGATGGTGCACGCGTGCCGTCACGGCCGGCCCGTCCTTCCCGAGGCTGAAGCGCGCCACATCGAAACTCGCCGCGCAGTTCATCGGGGGTGGGGCGATGGCCAGGACGCAACGCGCGTCATCGTCGACGAACACGTCGTAGAATAGCGTGTCTGAATCGAAACGCGCCTCGAACGTGTCGGTGACATCGGACTTCGAAATCGGGGCTTCGCGCTTCAGACCGAAGACCGAGAGCCTGACCAAAGACAGTGCGTCAGGAACCGACACACAGAGCCCGTTGTGAAGTCCGGCCATGGACACGACCGGCGCCCTATTGTCGGGGCGCGGGCCTGATGGGACAACACCGACGTTGCTCGAACCGCACCGTCCCTAGTGTCGTGGTTCCGAAGTTCGCCCGATTTCGACATCGAGCCGGATGCAAACCTCGGAAACAGGAATGACACTAGAATCAAGGAGAAGCTAGTGTCCTACGATTCCGAAATTCTTATCGTGGCCGGTATCGTGCTCAGGCGAATTTCGGAATGGGGACACTAGCGCATTACGAACGGGTTAGCCATCGGCTCGGAGGACGTGTTGATCCACACGGTCTTGGGCCGCGTGTAGTCGTAGATCGCCTGGAAGCCGCTCTCGCGGCCGTAACCACTGTCCTTGAAGCCGCCGAACTCGGCGATCGGCGAGACCACGCGGTAGGTGTTGACCCACACGATGCCGGCGCGCACGCGCCGCGCCACCCGGTGGGCGCGCGCGATGTCGCGGGTGAAGATGCCGGCGGCCAGGCCGTACTTGGTGTCGTTGGCCAGGCCGACCACTTCCTCCTCGGTCTTGAAGCGCAGTACGCTGAGCACCGGACCGAACAGCTCGGTATCGACGATGGCGATGTCCTGGCGCGGGCATTCCAGGATGGTCGGCTCGAAGAACCAGCCGGCGTTGAGCTGGGCGGGGCGGCCGCCGCCGTGGCGCACCATGGCACCCTCGGCCCGGGCGCGCGCGACCTCGGCCTCGATGCGCGTGCGCTGCCGCTCGGTGGCCAGTGGCCCCATCTGAGTCTCCTCGGCCAGGGGATCGCCGATGCGGATCGGCCGGGCGCTCTGGACTAGGCCGTCGAGAACCTTGTCGGCGATGCGCTCGTGCAAGTAGAGGCGCGAACCGGCGACGCAGCTCTGGCCACTCGCACCGAAGATGCCGGCGACGACACCGTTGGTCGCGCTGTCCAGGTCGGCGTCCTCGAACACCATCACCGGCGACTTGCCGCCGAGCTCGAGAGACACCTGGGCGAAGTTCTCGGCCGAGTGGCGCACGATGTGGCGCGCCGACTCAGGCCCGCCGGTGAAGCTGATGCGCGCGACCAGGGGGTGCGTGGTCAGCGCCCGGCCGCACGGCTCCGCGAAGCCGGTCAGCACGTTGAAGACGCCGGGCGGCAGGCCGGCTTCCTCGATGACCTTGGCGAACTCGAGGATTGGCGCCGAGGCGTGCTCGGAGGCCTTGAGCACCACGGTGTTGCCGGCCGCCAGCGCCGGTCCGAGCTTGACCGCCGTTAGGAAGAGCTGGGAGTTCCATGGCACCACGGCGGCGACCACGCCCAGGGGCTCGCGCGTGGTGAAGGTCAGCATGTCCGGTTTGTCGATGGGCAAGGTAGCGCCCTGCACCTTGTCGGCGAGCCCGGCGTTGAAGTGGAAGAACTCGGCGATGTACTTCGCTTGCCAGCGCGTCTCCTTCAGGAGCTTGCCGGTATCCACCGTCTCGACCCGGCCGAGCTCCTCGGACTTGGCCGCCAGCAGGTCGGCGATGCGGCGCAGCATCCGGCCGCGCTCGGTCGGCGTGGTGCGCGACCATGGTCCTTCGCTGAAGGCGCGGTGCGCCGCACACACGGCGCGGTCGACGTCCGCAGCGGTCGCCGCCGGAATATCGGCCCAGGCTACACCGGTGGTCGGGTTGACGCTCGGGAACGTCGCGCCGTCCGCCGCGTCGTGCCACGCGCCGTCGATAAACATCTGGTAGCGTTTCAACGCGCCCATGGCGTATGTCCTTCCCTCGTTGATCCAGCCTCGCACGGCCATCGCGGGATGGCCATCCCGACCGCACGGGAGTTCAGACCATGCCCAGCGCCAAGGAAGTCATCGGCGGCCCGCTCGTGATCGGCGGCCGGACGCTTTCGTTGTCCCGCGCCATCCGCGCCGGCGACATGGTGTACTTGACCGGCCAGATCCCCATGCGCGACGGCGTGCCCATGACCACCGGCACGATCGAGGAGCAGACCAGGGTCACGATCGAGCTGATCAAGGCGACGCTCGCCGAGGCGGCCTGTGACCTCGCCGACGTGGTCAAGGCCATGGTGTGGCTGCGCGAGCGCGAGGATTTCCCCGGCTTCAACGCGGTCTACGCCGAATACTTCGCGGTCGATCCGCCGGCACGTTCGGCCGTGCTCAACACGTTGCTGGTGGACGTGCGCGTCGAGATTGAGGTCGTCGCGTACAAGCCGAGGGGCTAGGGAGCGATGACCCAGGGCGGCACCTGGAACGGCACACGTTACGAGGTCGTGGGTGCGGGGGCCCCGGTCATCCTGGTCCATGGGCTGGGCGCCAACCGGGGCATGTGGCAGTGGATGATGCCGGCCCTGGCAGCGCGGTTCCGCGTCGCCATCTATGACCTGTTCGGCCACGGCGACAGCGACAAGCCGCGCGACGGCTACACCATGGAACGGTTCGTGGGTCAGGTCGCCGGCCTCGCGGACCATCTGGGCTTCGCGCACTTCGGCCTGATCGGCTTCTCGCTCGGCGGGCTGATCGTCCAGGCCACGACGCTCGCTCATCCCGACCGCGTGGCGGGGCTGGTCATCCTGAACGCGGCCCATGGCCGCACCGAGGCCGAGCGCGCGGCCGTGCTGAAACGCGTGGAGCAGGCCGCGAAGGACGGCCCCGCCGCGACCGTCAACGCCGCGATCGAGCGCTGGTTCACGCCCGAATTCGTGGGCCGCCGCCCCGACGTCATCGCCGTCGTGCGCGCTTCGGTCCTGGCCAACGACCGCGCGGTCTATCCTCTGATCTACCGGCTGCTGGCGCTGGGCGACGCGCCGTTGGCCGAGGCGATCCGGGCGATCCGCTGCCCGACGCTGGTGATGACCGGGTCGGACGACCCAGGCAACAACCCGGCCATGGCGGAACGCATGGGGCGCCTGATCCCCGGCGCGCGCGTGGTCATCGTGCCGGGCTTGCGCCACATGGGCCTGGCCGAGGACCCGGACGCCTTCACCGGTGCGATCGTGCCGTTCCTGGACCAGGCGCTCGGCGCTCTCAGCCGGCATCGCTGACGCGCAGCAGGACATCGAGGGCGACCGCGCCGCGCGGCCGCACGGCCAGCGGGTTGATGTCCAGCTCGTGAAGGGGCTCGCCTTCGGTCGCGGCGAACGCGGCGACGGCGAGGATGGCGTCGATCGCCGCCGCCCGGTCGCCGGCCGGCCGGCCCCGGAAGCCCGCGATCAGGGCCGTGACCTTGAGGCGGTCGAGCGCCCGCTCGACGTCGGCGCGATCGACCGGCAGCAGCAGCGACACCGCGTCGCGCACCAGTTCGACCAGGATGCCGCCGCTGCCCACGGTCAGCACGTGGCCGAACTGGGGGTCGTGGCTGACGCCGACCAGCAGCTCGGCCACGGTGTCCGTCACCATGCGCTCGACGAGGAAGGGGGCCTCGGCCGCACCAGCAGCCTGTACCGCCGGTGACGCGCGCATCGACGCGACGGCGGCGGCGACCGCAGCCTCGTCGCCGAGCCCAAGGAGCACGGCGCCGGCCTCGGTCTTATGGGGCAAGGATGGGCTGACCAGCTTGAGCGCCACGGGAAAGCCGAGCGCGCGCGCCGTCACGGGCGCATCCTCGCCGGCGACAAGCCGGCCATCGGGGATCGCGAGCCCGGCCTCGCGCAGGCGCCGCTTGCCCTGCCACTCATCGAGCGTGGCCGGGCGGCCCGCGGGCCTTCGCACGGGCGCCAGGCGCAGATCGCGGGCCCGGGATGCGGCGCGCCGGGCCCCAAAGTCGGCCGCGGCGGCGACCGCCGCCACCGCCTCGTCCAGGCCCTGGAGCGGCGCTACGCCACCCGTGACTAACAGGTCCCGTGTCTCCTCGTCGATGTTCTCGGCCAGGCCGCTGCACACCGCCGCGGGGATCCTCGCGGCCCGCGTCGCCCGGATGAAGGCGCGGGTATCCGCCCGGTACTGCTCATTGGTGCCGCCGAGTTCGGGCCGGGGGTGGTCCTGCGCCATCAACGCCACGTCGGGGACGTCACCCAACGCCGTGGTGATGACGGCCTCGAGCGCCGCTTCCTGGCCCCAAAGAGGAGTCGTGTAATCGAGCGGGTTCGCGACGGTGGCGATGTCGGGCAGCCGGGCGCGGAGCGCCGTGGCGACGGGCGGCGAAGGAGCCGGAAACGTCAGCCCATGGCGTTCGCCATAATCGGCCAGTATAGCCGCGTCGCCGCCCGAGCAGGTGAAGGCGAAGACGCGTCGGCCCTTCGGCGCGCCGGCGATGGACAGGAACTTCAGACGCTCGACGAGGGCGGTCGGCGAGTCCGCCGGAACGATACCAAGCCGGTCGAACAAGGCCTGGTAGAGCGTGTCGCTGCCGGCCAGCGAGGCCGTGTGCGTCGCCGTCACACGCGCGCCGGCCGTGGATCGCCCGGCCTTCAGCGCGACAATGGGCACGCCCCGCTCCAGCGCGCGCGCCGCCGCCTCGGCGAAGCGGCCCACGTCCTTCAGCCCTTCGATGTAGAGCCCGATGGCGCTGATCGCGGGATCGTCGAGCAGCGCGTCGATCAGGTCCTCGATGGCGATGACCGCCTGGTTGCCGATGCTGACCAGGCAGGCGAAATCGAGCGCACGCCGGTTCATCGACAAATTGGTGCACAGCATGCCGCTCTGCGACAGGAAGGCGACGCCGCGCTCGACCGGGCGCCCGCCGTGGTCGAACGGCCACAGGAGCGCCCGCCGGGCGTAGTTGAGCATGCCGAGGCAGTTCGGTCCCACGAAGGCCAGATCGCCGGCCGCGGCGACCAGGGCGCGCTCCAGCGCCGCTCCCGTCTCGCCGGTCTCGGCGAAGCCGGCCGAGTAGCAGACCGCGCCGCCGGCGCCGCCGCGGGCCAGCACGCCGACCGTCTCGATCACCTCGGCGCGGGGCACGGCCAGGAACACGGCGTCGGGCGGCTCGGGCAGCGCCGCTACGCTCGGGAAGCACGGCCGGCCGCCCAGGCGGTCGCGCTTCGGGTTGACGCCCCAGATCGGTCCGGGAAACCCGCCGGCGGCGCACACCTCGGCGGCGAACGCCGCGCTGGTCCCGCCGATGAAGGCAATGTGGCGTGGCCTGAGCAGCCGCGCCAGGTTGGCGCGTCGCGCAGCCGTCATGCGCGCGCGCGGCGCAGCAGGGACCGCGAGATGATGTGCCGCTGGATCTCGGAGGTGCCGTCCCAGATGCGTTCGAGCCGGGCATCGCGCCACAGCCGTTCGATCGGCAGGTCCTCCATCAACCCCATGCCGCCGTAGATCTGCATCGTGTGGTCGGCGGCGCGCCCAAGCATTTCGGAGCAAAACAGCTTGGTCATGGCCGCGTCGTCGGGGTCCATGCGGCCTTCGTCGGCGCGCCGAGCCGCATCGAACACCAGGAGGTCGGCGGCGCGCAGCTCGGTCGCCATGTCGGCCAGCTTGAACGCCGTGCCCTGGAAGTCGCCGATGGGGCGGCCGAACTGCTGGCGCGTGCCGGCCCACTGCACCGCCAGGTCGAGCAGCCGCTCGGTCTTGCCGCAGCAGCCCGCGCCGACCCAGACGCGACCCATGCCGAGCCACCTGTTGGCGAGCTCCAGGCCCTTGCCTTCCTCGCCCAGGATCCGCGAGGCGGGTACCCGGCAATCGTCGAAGCTGAGCACGAAGTTCTGATAGGCGCGCTGGCTGACGGGGCGGGGGCCGCGCCGGATGTCGAAGCCCGGCGCGCCCACGTCCACCAGAAACGCGGTGACCCGCTTGCGTTCGCCCTTTGGCGTCTGATCGAGGCCCGTAGCGGCGAACACGATGGCGAAGTCCGGTCGGCGCACGCAACTTATGAAGTGCTTGGTGCCGCTGATCAGCCAATCGCCACCGTCGCGCCGCGCCCGCGTCTGCATGGACATGATGTCCGAGCCCGCGCCCGGCTCGGTCAGGGCGAAGCTCTCGGTCTTCTCTCCGCGCACGCACGGCAGTAGATAGCGTTCGCGCTGGGCGTCGTTGCACGCCATCAGGATCTCGGTCGGCCGGGCGACCCATTCGTGCAATGCGTGGGTGACCTTACCGAGCTCGCGCTCGAACACCGCCCGGGTCGTGTAGTCGAGCCCGCCACCTCCAACTTCAGGTGGCAGGTTGAAGGCGTAGAAGCCCATCTCGCGCGCCCGCGCCGCGATGCGTTCGCCGATGGCCGGAGCGACCTCGCCGGCGCGGTCGACCGCGACCTCGTGGGGGTAGAGCTCGGCGTCCATGAACGCACGAAGTGATTCCAGCGCCATGCGCTGATCGTCGCGCAGGCTGGCCTCAATCGCGCTCACCGCGTGCCCTCGCGCGCGGCGCGCAGGGCCTTGGCGATCGCCACCAGCCCCTTGTTCATCTCGCGCGTCAGCGCATGGAAGTCGCGCTCGCCGGCCAGCTCCTCGCAGCCGTCGACCATGCGGGTGCGCAGCTCCGGCGTCAGCTCGGGCGCGATCAGGCGGGTCCACGGCAGCTTGAGCGCCGGGCCGAACTGGTCGAGGCAATAGGCCATGCCGCCTGGGCCGCCGCCCACGTGGAACACCATGCACGGTCCCATGATCGCCCAGCGCGGGCCGGGGCCGTTAGTGATCGCGGTGTCGATCTGCTCGACGGTCGCCTCGCCGTTGGCGACCATGTGCAGCGCCTCGCGCCAGATCGCCTCCTGCAGGCGGGTGGCGACGAAGCCGGGGACTTCCTTGGTCATGACCAGCGGGACCTTGCCGGCATGGCGGTAGAATGCCTCAGCCCAGGCGACGGCGTCTTTGGCGGTCTTGGCGCCGCCGACGATCTCGACCAACGGCATCAGGTAGGGCGGGTTGAACGGGTGGCCGACGACGGTGCGTTCCGGCGTGGGGCAGCGCGCCTGGATGTCGGTCATGGTCATGCCCGACGTGCTGGAGGCGATGACCACGTCGGCGGGTACCAAGCGGCCGAGCTCGGCGTAGATCGCCTGCTTGAGCGGCAGCACCTCGGGCACGCTCTCCTGCACGAACTCGGCGTCCGCCACCGCCTCAGCTAGGCTGGTGGTGCAGCGCAGACGGTCGCGCGAGGCGCCGGGCTCGAGCCCCAGCTCGGTCAGGCTTTCCCACGCCGTGTCGATCAGGCGGCGCAGCCCCGGTTCCTCAGTCGCGGCGTGGACGTAGCTGGTCACGTCATAGCTGCGCGCCAGGAAGTACGCAGCCCAGCCGGCCCCGATGGGTCCGGCCCCGATGCTGGCGACGCGCGTGACGACGGCGGGATCCTTACGCGGCACGGCTCGATCGCCTCCCTAGCAACCCTTGAACACGGGTTTGCGCCGTTCGACGAACGCGCGCACGCCCTCCTTGGCGTCCTCGGACGTCAACATGCGCTGGTACGTGGGCAGGCTGCCCGAACGCATGGTGGCGAAGGCCTGGCGCACGGTCTGGCCCTCGGTCGCGCGGAACACTTCCTTGATGGTGCGCACGGCGAGTGGGGCCAAGTCGGCGATCTGGTCGGCCCAGGCACACGCCTTGGCCATCCCCTGGCCCTTGGGCACCACGGCGTTGACCAGGCCGTGGCGATGGGCCTCGGCGGCCGGCATGCGCCGCCCGAGCAGCAGGAGCTCCATGGCGACCGCGTGGGGCAGACGGCGCGGCAGTCGCTGCAAGGCACCGGCATCCGGCACGATGCCGAGCGGCAGTTCGGGCAGGCCGAACTCCACGTGGTCCTCGGCGACGATCAGGTCGCAGGCGAGCGCGATCTCCATGCCGCCCCCGATGGCGTGGCCGTTCAGCGCGGCGATCACCGGCTTGTCCAGGTCCCACATCTCCGTGATGCCAGCGAAGCCGCCGGACGCCGCGTCCTCCGATTCCCACCACTTGTCGAGCGGCTGGTCGCCTCGGTCGAGCGCCTTGAGGTCCCACCCGGCCGAGAACAGCCGATCACCCGCGCCAGTGATGATTCCGGCCATCAGCGCGGGATCATCGCGCAGTTGGACGAACGCGCGGCCCAACTCACGGCTCAGCGCATTGTCGATGGCGTTGACCTTCGGCCGGTCGAGCGTGATTTCGAGAACCTTGCCTCGCTTCTCGATGCGTGCTCCCAGCGGGCTGCCATCCATCGCTAGCCCGCCTCCACGAGCCGCACGACATCCTCGGCCATCGCGATGATCTCCGGATGATAGGTGTCGTCGGACGCGTCATCGTCCTCGAGGACGCTGAAGAATGCGACTACGACGCCCGTCTCGGGATCGGCCAGCATGTACTGACCGCCGTAGCCGCCATGGCCGATCCACCGGCCATTCGTATTGGTCTGGTTGCTGTAGCGCAGTGATTGTCGGGGCGGGGGAGGCCGTGTTCCCCTTCCGCCGCGCGTCGCGTCGATGAACCGGGCGCTCCCGACGCATTCGCCGTGGACGCCCACCCCATTGCGCGCGAACAGCAGGCCATAGCGACAGAGGTCACGCGCCGTCAGGAAGATCCCGCCCGAAACGATGGGAACACCTTCGGCGTCGGTTCCAACGCGGAACATGCCCTCGACACCTGCGGCCACGGCAATGTCGATCAAGAGAGTGCGCAGGCTGCGTCCGCCGGCGCGCTCGGCGATCCAGCCGAGCAGGTCCGTGTTGGGCGAATGATACTGCGTTTCGCCGCCAGGATTGGTCACGTCGTCGCTGGTCAAGGTGCACAGGAAATCGCGCATCGCGAAGTTCGGTTCGCCGGGCGGCGGCAAGCGCCAGCCCATGGCGATCTCCTGGCGACCGTAGCCGACCGTCGCGCCAAGGCGCGATACCTCGTAGGGATCGCTGTAGTCTTCGTTGAAATTGTTGGTCACGTCCATGTCGAGGACCTGCTGCACCGTGGCCTCCGCATAGCCGGAACCGATCTCCGGCACGTAGTCACGGACGCGCCGGTTCAGCACGACCTTGCCGTCATCGACCATGCGCCCGAAGACCAGGTTCATGGTCGTCTTGCTGATCGACTGCAGGGTATGGGGGCGATCCGGCCCGAAGTCCGGCGCGTAGGCCTCGTAGAGGACGCTCTGGCCCCGCACGACGGCCATGGCGCTGAACGGCGTGGCGCCGGTCAACCGGCGGACTGAGGGCAGATCGCCGATTCGGCGGTCGATGGACTTGCGCAAGACCAGAACGTCGGGCGCACGAACCCCCATGTCGTAGCGGCTCAGGGCATGAAGTCCATGAAAGCCCTTGCGCCGTCTGTCGGGCTGGTTCCACCCGGCCAAGTTGCCCGGGCCGACGTGAAGGTCCGGGTTCCGCACGGTGTCGAGGACGCCGGTGAACATGAAGGGCAGGCCCGTCTTGCCTTGCGCGTCTATCGTGCCGCCTGCGCGCTTACTCGAAACGCCGGCATGACTTCATCGATGAAAAGCTTGAGCGACCGCTTCTGAAGGGCGAGCGGCAGGCCGTAGCTCGCGTAATAGAGAAAGTTGTCGACGCCCAGCGCCTCGTAGCGCCTGAGCTTCGCGACCACCGTATCGGGCGTGCCGAACATGAGATTCTCGCGCAGCATGTCGGGATCGTACTCGGCCCTGTTCTCCAGGTCCTTGAGATTGATCTCCGCGGGAAAACCGTTGGACACACCGCCACGCTGGCGAAACAGGTTCTCGAATTGCGCGGCGACGCGTTGCAGCGACCGCACGTAGGGCTCCCCCTCGTTCTCCTTCGCGTAGACGGCCGAATGGCGCATGGTCAGGAACTGCGGCCGCTTGGTGCCCTTCGGCGCCTTCGCGAGACCTTCCTCGAAGCGCTGCTTGTAGGCCTCGACCTCGGCGAAGGGCCGGGTGAGCGCCCAGGTCATGATGTTGCAACCGTTGGCGATCGCCCAATCCACCGAGACCGGATTGCGCGCCGCGATCCACAGCCTCGGATGAGGGGATTGGACCGGCTTGGGGCACGCGGTCGCGGTCGGGAACTTCCAATAGGTGCCGTCGTGGGTTACGTCGCCCTGCCAAAGCGCCTTGAGCAGCGGCAACATTTCGAACATGTAGGGCACGCTGTCCTGGGCCAAGAGACCCGGCATCATGCGGTCGAACTCGCGCTGGTAGGCGCCGCAGCCCAGGCCGAACTCGACCCGCCCGTTGGTGACGAGGTCGAGCATGCCGACCTCGCCCGCCAACTTGATGGGGTGCCAGTACGGGGCCGCGGCCACAGCCGTGCCGAGCCGAATGCTGTTCGTGTGCGCGCCCCACCAGGCCAGCATCTGGAAGATGCCCGGCGCAATCGTCATCTCGATCGCGTGGTGTTCGGCGGCCCAGGCGATCTCGAAGCCGCCAGCCTCGGCCATCTGGACCATCTTGAGCGTATGGCGCGCGACGTCCTTCATGTCGAGGCTCGGGTCCATGCGCTCCATGTTGATGGCGAGGCTGAACTTCATGGGCGTTGTCCATCCCGTCGTGATGGGGCGCTCGACCTAGCCGCCGGCCCTGATTTCCTCGTAGAGAGCCTGATACTTCGCTTCGACCTCGGGTGCCAGGGCCTCGAAGAAGATGGTCTTGTCGAGCATGCCTTCGGGATCCGAGAAGCCGAGTTCGGCCAGGCGCTCCGGCGCGACCTGCTCGTAGGCCCGCAAATTCGCGCTGCCGTAGCCGTAGTTGTCGATCATCCAGGCCCCGGATTCCGGCGACACCCACGAGTCGATGTAGTCGTAGGCCGCGTCGAGGTTTTTGCAGTCCTTGTGCATGACGAAGCCGCTGCCCCAGGCGAAGATGCCTTCCTTGGGCACCATGTAGTCAACGGGCAGACCCTGCTTCTTCAGGTTGACGAAGGATTGGTTCCACGAATAGGCGGCTACGACCTCGCCGGAGGCCACGGCCTGTTCCATTTCGGTGACATCGCTCCAGTAGAAGCGCGTCACGTCGCGCTGCTTGCGCATCAGCTCGGCCACGTCCTTCAGCTGGTTGTCGTCGAGCGTGTAGATGTTGCTGTAGCCCAGCATCAGCGCCGCGGTCTGCACGGTGGCGTCGCTCGAATCGTACCAGGCAAGCCGACCGGCATAGCGGTCGTCGTAGACGATCTTCCAGCTATGCTCGTTCAGGTACTCGGCATCCACCTTGTCGGTACGGAACACGATCGACGAGTTGCCGAACTCGGCGGGAATGAAGTAGCGCTGGCCGTCGATCTCGGAGCCGCGCAGGTTCTTGATGCCGGCGGCGAGATCCGGCCATACCGACAGCCGGTCCGTGTCGAAGGGCTGGATCAGGCCCGCGTCGTAATAGCGCTGGATCATGTAGCTGCCCGGGTGGATCACGTCGGGCGTGAAACCGGCGCGGATCTTGTGGAACGTCTCGTCTTCCGAGGCGATGTAGCTGAACTCCGGCGGGCCGTCGTACTTCGCGATGTAGCTCTGCATCAGCTCGGGCGCGTCGTAGCCCTGCCATGTGACGTCCATGATCTCGCCGGCGGCGCGGGCTCCGCGTGCCACGGCGCCCATCGACACTAGGCCCAGGCCGAGGGCCGAAAGCCCCTTGGTGACGTGGCGTCGTGAAACGCCCTGCGGTGCGAACCGGTTCATGTGCTTGGCCTCCTGAGGTATCTGTGTTGCGAGGAGATCGCGTGGCCGCACACTAGGCCGGCAATGTGGGGACCTGTAAACGTGAATACGGTTCATTCTCACGTGATCTTGCCATCACGCGACATCGCCGCGATCCGTTCGGCTGGTCGCACGCGCTTCCGCTACGAGCCAGGACACCAGGGCGCGCGCAGCCGCGCTGGGTGCGGTCGCCCGCGGCACGACCGCGTAGACGCCATAGCCCTTCGACAGGACCGCGGGCAAAGGGCGGACCAACGCCCCCGAGGCCAAGAGACTGTCCACCACGTGGGTGAACCCGAGCGCGATCCCCTGGCCGTCGAGCGCGGCCTCGATCACGTCGGCGTAGCTGTCGAACCCAACCATGGCCGGTCGTCGGGCTGGCGAGACGCCCGATTCGGATAGCCACCATGTCCAGTCTTCGTCGGCGTGGGTGTCACCATCGAGGTTGAGCAGCGTGTGGCGCACCAGGTCTTCCGCCTTGCGCAGGGCGGGCGCCGCGGCGAGGTAGTGCGGCGCGCACACTGGAAAAGTCTGGGTGTCGAACAGGTGGTGCACCTTGAGTCCCGGCCACTGACCGGAGCCATAGCGAAGCGCGACGTCGATGTTCTCGACGTCCATGTCGAGCCAGGTGTCCGACGCACGCACGTGAAGCTCGATGTCCTTGTGGCCCGTGCGAAACCGAGGCAGGCGTGGCGTCAGCCAGAAGTGGGCCAGTGCGATGGTGGCCCAAACCGTGGCGTGCCGCGCCTGGGCCTTCGGCCGCACGCGCTCCACCGACCGGGCGATGCGTTCGAGCCCTTCGGATACGCCGCTGCGCAGGCTCTCGCCCGCCGATGTCAAGGCGAGGGCGCGGTGGCGGCGCACGAACAGGCGCACGCCGAGGTGGGCCTCGAGGGCCGCGACGCTCCGGCTGACCGCCTCTCGGCTGATCAACAACTCCTCGGCCGCGCGCGTGAAGCTGAGGTGGCGCGCCGCGGCTTCGAACGTGACGATGCGGTTGAGGGGCGGCAGCTTCGAGCGAAGTTGTCCCATGGAGCATTCTCGCATTGCGAGCGGGAGCCGTGAAGGGCAGGGTGCACGCGAACCGACGACCGGGGGAGGGCGCGTTGACCAGCCGGGATTTCGAGACAGGCTTGAAGATTCGCAAGGCAGTGCTGGGCGATGCCTATGTCCAGCGGGCGCTGGCGAACGCCGACGCGTTCTCCATGCCGTTCCAGACCATGCTGACCGAATACTGTTGGGGGCGGGTCTGGGGTCGCTCGGGCGCGACCCGGCGCCAGCGCAGCCTGATGGTGCTGTGCATGCTGGCGGCGCTCAACCGCGCGCAGGAGTTCGAGACGCACGTGCGCGGCGCGCTGCGCAACGGCTGCACGAAGGCCGAACTGCGCGAGGCGTTCCTGCAGATCGCCATCTACTGCGGCGTGCCGGCCGGCGTGGAGGCCTTCCGCATTGCGCGGCGCGTCTTCGACGAGGAAGCGAAGGCCGCGCGACAGCGTCGCCGGCCCAATCCCAAGCCCAAGTCCAGACCGAAGGCCCGGGGCTAGGGCACCACGATCCGATTGAACGGCTGTGTCGGGGCTCCGTCTGGACCGAATGGCCCGGGAGCCCAGTAGCTGTAGGACGGTAGTGAACGCAGATAGGCGATGAGCGCGGCGAGATCCTCGTCCGAAATGGCCGCGTAGGCGGCCCAGGGCATGATCGGCGCCATGACGCGGCCATCGGGCCGCTCGCCGGTGCGGATGGCGTTGGCGATCCAGGGCACGGGATTCGTCCGGTCCTTCGGCGGTCATGGCGCCCCGGGTATGACAGCCGCCGCAGTCCATGATCTTCGACAGGTACGCGCCGCGCGCGACTATGTCGTCGGCGTGGGCCGTCCCGATGGCCAGACCCATACCCACCAGCGCCCCACGGCAAAGAACCGCATTGTCCCGTTCTCCCGAGCTCTGGCGCGTTTCGCCGTGCCAGGAACGCGATCCTAGGGTTGTTCGCGGCTATTGGCGATAGGGCTCGAGGAAGTCGTCCAGCGGTGTCCGGGCCAGTCGGTTCATATAGTTGGTGATGGTGCAATGGCCGATTTCACCGACCGTCTCGACCATCTGGCCAGGTGTGACGCCTTGCTCCTGGAAGGCGCGAAACTCGTCGTCGAGGGCGCCGTGCGTCTCCACCAGCCGCCGCACCAGGGCTTGGACCACGGCGGGCCGGCAGGCGGAATGCGTCTCGCCGCGCGCGATCGCTTCGAGCGGCGCGAGTTCCAGCCGGCGTTGGCGCGCGGCGAAGCGGTGCGCCGGCACGCAGTAGTGGCAGCCGTTCGCCACGGCCATCTCCATGGCAATGACTTCGCGATCCATGTCGGACAGCGGCGACGTCGCGAATCGCTCCCACAGCGTGATCATCGTCGCCAACAGCGCGGGGGTGTGGGCCATGACCCTTGTAATGATCCACGACCGGCCGAACAGGCGGTCCACGTCGTCGAGAAGGGCGCGTACCGGGGCCGACGCCATTCCGGGATCGAGGGGCGGCAAACGCATAAGGGTCTCCCTTGGCCATGGTGGAGGCTCGGCGAGACTGGCTGTCCGTCCAGGGCCCGCCAAGCCACGAAATCGTGAGAACGACTTGGACCTTGAACCCGCGGCCCGGCCGGGCTAAGGCAACCTGCCGCTCGGGATGCCCTAGGTCGATCCTGTTCGCCTGTACGTCTCTAGGTAAGGGCCATGAGTACAACGCCAACGAAGAACCTCCGGGTCGCCAAGGTCAATGCCGAGGCCAGCGGCATCGTGACGATCGAGCTGGTCGATCCTGCCGGCGGACCTTTGACACCGTTCAGCGCCGGCGCCCATCTTGACGTGCACATTCCCGGCGGCTTCCTGCGTCAGTATTCCCTGTGCAACGACCCGGCCGAGACCCGCCGCTACGTCATCGGCGTGCAGCGCGATCGGGCGAGCCGGGGCGGTTCCCAGCGCCTCCATGACACGACCGGGATCGGCGATATCCTGGGCATAGGGGGCCCGCGCAACAACTTCCCCCTGGCTGAGGGCGCCCAGCGCCATCGGCTGATCGCCGGCGGCATCGGCATCACGCCCATGATGGCGATGCTGAGCCACCTGGTCGCGTTCGGCGCTGACTGGCACCTCGACTACTGTGCCCGGGAGCCTTCGGTGACGGCGTTTCGCGACCGGCTGACTGCCGCGCCGTACGCCGGGCGCGTCGCGTTCCACTACGACGGCGGCGACCCGGCCAAGGGCATGGACGTGCGCAAGGCCCTGGCGGCGCAAGCGCCGGGCGAGCACCTTTACTGCTGCGGCCCGACCGGCCTGATGGACGCGGTCAAGGCCGCGTCGTCGCACTGGGCTCCCGGCACGGTCCATTTCGAGTACTTCGTCAACGAGCAGGTCGACGCCAGCGTCAACACGGCGTTCAAGATCAAGATCGTCAGCAGCGGCGTCGTTCTCGACGTCCCCGCCCACAAGTCGGTGATGCAGGTGCTGCGCGAGGCCGGCCATGACATCGACAGCAGCTGCGAGGAAGGCATCTGCGGCACGTGCGCGACGCCCGTGAAGAAAGGGGTTGTCGATCACCGCGACATGGTGCTGTCGGACGAGGAGAAGGCGACCAACCGTTGGATGATGGTCTGCTGCTCGCGCGCCAAGAGCGACCTGATCGTCCTCGACCTCTGATCGGCGGCCAGCGGGGTCAGCGCCGCTGATACTGGGTCTTGCCGAACAGCACCTCGCGCGCCTTGTCATCGATCGGTCCAGCGCGGCGTCGATCTGCGAGAACCTGGAGTCCACGTTGGACGGCTGGGCGCGCGGCAATCGCGTCGAACCAGAGCCTGAAGTTTGGAAACGTCGCGATGTCCTGGCCCTGGCCTTCCCAGTTCCAGCACCATGGAAACACGGCCATGTCAGCGATCGAATAGTCACCGGCCAGGAAAGGGACCTCGGCCAGCCGACGGTTCATGACGCCGTAGAGCCGCGTCGCCTCGTTGGTGTAGCGCTCGATGGCGTAGGGGAACTTCTCAGGCGCGTAGGAACGGAAGTGATGGACCTGGCCCAGCATCGGGCCGATACCGCCCATCTGGAACAGCTGCCATTGGATCACGTCGTAACGCGCGCGCGTCGCCGTGGGCAGGAACCGGCCCGTCTTCTCGGCCAGGTAGAGCAGGATCGCGCCGGACTCGAAGAGCGCGTAGGGCTGCCCGCCCGGGCCGTCGCGATCGACGATCGCCGGCATCTTGTTGTTCGGGCTGATCGCCAGAAACTCGGGCTTGAACTGGTCGCCCCGGCCGATGTCGACCGGTAGGACGGTGTAGGCCAGCCCCGTTTCCTCGAGCATGATGTGGATCTTGTGCCCATTGGGCGTTGGCCATGAGTAGAGATCGATCATGACAGCGACTCCGAGGCACGGCGCGTGGGACGGCAGGCGCGCGCGAGAAGCGTGAGCCCGACAAGAGCGGACATCAAGGAGCCCAGCAGCACGCCCAGCCGCGTGGCGGCGGAGAAGTCGAGCGCGCCGGGTGGTGTCACCGCGTGCTCGTAGGCGAGGGTGCCGATGAACAGGCTCATCGTGAAGCCGATGCCGCACAGGGTCGCGGCACCAACCAGCATCGGCCACGAAACATCGTCGGGCCGGCGCGCGATGCCGGCACGGATGACCAGCCAGGACCCGGCCAGCACGCCGAGTGGCTTGCCGAGGAACAGGCCCAGCGCGATGCCGAGCGGTATCGGAGCCACGACGTCGGCCAAGCCGATGCCACTGAACGCGACGCCAGCGTTGGCGAAGCCGAAGATCGGCACGATGGCGAAGGCGGCCCACGGGTGAAGCGTGTGCTCGAGCTGGCGCAAGGGCGAAGCTTCGACATCACCGCCCTTCGTGCGCAGGGGGATGGCCAAGCCCAGCGCAACGCCGGCCAGCGTCGCGTGGACGCCGGACTTCAGCACGCACACCCAGACGAACACGCCGACAAGTATGTAGGGCGCGCGGCGCGTGACCCCGGCGAGGTTGAGGACAAGCAGGGCGATGAGTCCCGCGCCCGCCAGGGCCAACGATGTCACCGACAGGTCGGCCGTGTAGAAGATGGCGATGATGACCACCGCGCCCACGTCGTCAATGATGGCGACGGCGGTCAGAAAGACCTTGATCGCCACGGGGACGCGGCTTCCCAGCAGTGCCGCGACGGCGAGCGTGAACGCGATATCGGTGGCCGAGGGAATGGCCCAACCACGCAGGCCGGTTGGATCGCCCGCATTCATGGCCACGAAGACCGCGGCAGGCACCGCCATGCCCCCGATCGCGGCCCCTAGTGGCAACGCGATCTGCGCGCCCGACGACAGTTCGCCCTCGTAGACCTCGCGCTTGAACTCGAGGCCGACCAGCAGGAAGAAGATCGCCATCAGGCCATCGTTGATGCACAACAGCAACGGCTTGGCGATGCCGAGCGCGCCGACGTGAACCGAAACTGGTAGGTCAAGCAGGCTGTCGTAGTAGGGGGCCAGCCCAGAATTGCTGAGCACGAACGCGAACACGGCGGCCACCACCAGCACCAAGCCGGCCGCGCTTTCGAGCCTCAGGAACTCCTTGATCGACACCATGATCCGTGTGGAGCGTAAGGCAGCCACGGCCTCACGCTCAGCAGAGATCCTCCGTGATTCGTCGTCCGTCAAGGCTTCATTGGTAAGGCCACACCGGTGCGGCCCCGCAGTGTCACCGGCCGCGGCATCGCGCCGAAAATGACGGCACGTCGCGCACTCGCCAAACGCACGACCGCCGTTGGCGAGCTGAAGCTCCCGCAGCAGGCCGCGCAGATCCCCGGCCAACTGAAGTCGCAATGTCGACCGCAGCGCATCCGCCTTCATGGTCAAGGCGGCGATTGGATCGTCCACCAACAGTCCTAGACCCAAGTCCGTGAGCGTGTAGTTGCCGCTGCGCCGGTCCTTGGGGTCCGGCTCGCGGTGGATCAGACCCTTGCGTTCAAGGGCGAGCAGCGTCTGTGACGCCGTTCCCTTCGTCGTTCCGAGAAAGGCCGCGACGGTCGACGGCGAGCGGGAATAGCGATTGGCGCGCGAGAGATATCGGAGCGTCTCCCACTGCGCCGGAATGAGCCTGTGGTCATGCTGCGCCGCAGGCTGGACGCGTGACAGACGCAGCAACAGCTCGACGATCTCGGCCCCGTCCCCACCCGTGACAATCGCCAGCTTGCACTACGCCCGCCTCTTGGGGAATAGATCGAGAGGGGGCCTTTAGTAACCACTCGCTATCAATCGCGTCGCTACTACATGGAGTCGATCAATCACGCGCCAATCGCCACTTGACCTGTGTCAACGACGGCGAAGCGTCCAGCGGCGAAAAATTGACGATCGACGGAACGCTGTCTGGGATCAAGCGTCATGAACCACCGACACCGCAAGGTGCTCCACGCCCTCTTCGCCGACCCCATCCCGAACAACTTGTCTATGAAGGAGGTCGAGGGCGTGCTGGGCGAGCTTGGCGCCATACTCGAAAACCGACACGGCTCGCGGATCGCGGTGACGCTGCAGGACAAGACGGTGGTGGTGCATCATGCCGGCCACGCGCTGCCCAAGGACGAGGTCGTGCAGATCCGCCGCTTCCTCGAATCCTGCACCATCGACCCGGCGCGCGATTACCCACTCTGAACGCCCCTATGGGGTCTTACGCTTGATGGTTTCGCGGTGCGCGATGTACGCGCCCGCCGCCATGACCAACGCCGCGCCTATCAGCACCGATGTGCCCGGCACGTCCGCGAACACCACGTAGCCGTACATGGTCGCCCACAGAATATGCGAGTAGTCGAACGGCGCGATGATTGACACCGGCGCGAAGCGGTACGCCTGGGTCAGCAGGAATTGGGCGACGCCACCGAACAAGCCGGTGAGCGCCATGATCGCCACGTCGTGCCACGGCGGGTCGGTCCAGACCCGCGGTTGCAGCGACCCGCTGACCACCAGGAACATGCACGTCGTGTAGAACACCACCACGGCGCTCGCCTCGCGGCCGCTGAGCGAGCGTACGATCACGGCGGAGACAGAATAGAGGGCCGCTGAGGCCAAGGCGAATAGGGCGCCGATCTGGAAGGCGTCGCTACCCGGCCGCAAGATGATCAGAACGCCCACGAAACCGACGGCGATCGCGGTCCAGCGATGCACGCCAACCTTCTCCCGCAGTACCGGAACGGAGAGCGCGGTGACGATCAAGGGCGAGACGAACGTGATGGCCGAGACATCGGCCAGGGGCATCAGCGCGATCGCGGAGAAGAACGTGTAGAAGGCCCCGAAGCCGATGACGCCGCGCAACAGCAGCCAAGGGTACTGGCGTGTCAGCAGGATGCGCGGGCCACCCGCCCGCATCAGGAAGAACGTGATGGGGATCAGCGCAAACCAGGTGCGCATAAACACGAGCTGGAGGATGCTGTAGTCGGTCGACAGCCATTTGAACACGACCTCCTGGGTCGCGAAGATGGCCATGGCGCCGTTGGCGCACAGGATGCCCCTGCCGGGCTCGTTCAGGCGCGGCGGTATCGACGGGGTGGTGGTCAAGGTCGCGTGCTCAGCGGCCGCGCCCCGACAGGATCGCGTGGAACCTGTCGTTCATCATTCCCTTGGCCGCGGCGCGCTGCCACAGCGACATGTCGCCGGCCGAGTTCAATTCGACGAGCACCGGTCCGCGCGGCGTCACGGCGACATCCCATCCCTGGTAGCCGAGGCGCGGAAACGCCGCGGCGGCGGCGCGCACGGTGTCCTTGAGCAGCGCCCAGTCGGGCAGGCGGAATCCGAGCAGGCGGCCGCCCGTGTCGGGGTGGGTCTCGTGCTCCGTCTCATCGGGGCCGGAGCCGCCGACGATCCGGGTCAGGGCGCCGGTCTCCAGATCGATCGCGCCCAGCAGGTTGCCCGGCAGCACGAAATTGTCGGCCATGTTGGCGCCGGTCACGATCTTCCACACGGCGGCGATGATGCGTGGGCCTTCGGGCTCGAGCACCACGTAGACGCGCGCGGTGCACAATCTTTCGCCGACCATGGCCCGGACGTCGGGATGGGGCCACAAGTGCTCGACGAACAGGTAGCCGTGCGGCAGGAAGCCGGTCGTCGCCTTGGCGAGCCCCGTCACGCTGGCCGCCTTGTCGCCGGCCATCACGATGCTGTCGTCGGCGGCGCGGTAGCCACACAGGGACGCGGCGCCGATCGCATTGGACCGACCAAGCGGCTTGCCGAAGCTGGGGTAAGCCAGCCCGTTTCGCAGGTACGCGGCGACCGCCTCGGCATCGCGCAACACCGTCAGGTCACCGTGCCCCCGCGTCGGGTGGAACAAGACCCTCAGCTCGGCGATGGGGAACCCCATCCCCTTCAGGTAGCCGTAGGTGACCAGCTTGTCGTTGGCCAGAATCACCGCGTGGACGTCGTTCAGGGCGCGCACGATGCGCCGCCGGCCAGTATGCCCGATGAAGGCGCGCCGCTGTTCCCCGGTGAACCGGTCACGCTCGTAGAGCCGGTACAGGTAGTACTCGACCGGCTGCAGGCGCTGGGCGCCGCGGTTGTAGCGGACCATGTCGGCGACTTGGGCCGCGTAGCCGCGGCCGTGCCGGCGCTTCACCTGAAAAACCCAGCGGGCGACCGCATCGCCCCGGGCCGCCAAGGGTAGCGCCGTTGTGAGGGGAGCCTCGTTCGCCGTCACGGGGCGGGCCTCCTTGCCGGGCGGTTTCCACTGGTGGCGGATGTCGGGAGCCGGCGTCAAGTCGAGGTCGGCCAACCCTGGTTCCCGAATTCACGGTTTACAGGGCACGGGATGTCTTGAAGTATGCAGCCAAGGGAGGCACGTCCGGCAGGGGCACCGGACGGAGCGTAAGCCGATCAAGGCGGGTCTCGGGTACAGGGAGAGCGGCACGGGTGACCGTATTCATTCTGAAGCGACTGGGGCTCGTGGTCCTGACCATGGTAGTGTCGTCATTCCTGGTCTTCACGCTCAACGAGTTCTCGCCGGGCAACGTGGCCAGCAAGACGCTCGGCCCCTACGCCAGCCAGGAGCAGAAGAACATCCTGTTCGAGCGGCTGCAGCTCAACGATCCGGTGCTGCTGCGCTACGTCCGCTGGATCGGTGTCCTGACCGGCGTCATCGTCGACCCGCTGCAGGACCCGGTGCTCGGGTTGAATTTTCACGACCCGCGCGGTGACCAGTACTTCGGCAACCTAGGTTACTCGACGCTCTACAAGGTGCCGGTCAACGACGTGATCTGGAACCGGCTCGGCAACACGCTGGCTCTCGCGGCGATCGCCTTCGCGATCATCCTGCCGCTGTCGATGGTGTTCGGCATCCTTTCGGGCATGAGCGAAGGCAGCATGCTGGATCGGACCCTGTCGTACACGGGCATTACCCTGACCTCGATCCCCGAGTTCGCTTCGGGCGTCATGCTCATGGCGATTTTCGTTTTGTGGCTGGAGTGGTTGCCGGGCACGAGCCCCCTGATGAGCCTGCCCGAGTGGAGCATCGCCGAGCAGTTCGTGCTGCCGGTGCTGGTGCTGGTGCTCTACGACTTCGGCTACGTCGCGCGCATGGTGCGGGGTTCCATGGTTGAGGTGATGACGCGCCCCTACATCCGCACCGCGATCCTCAAAGGCCTGCCGTACCGTCGCGTCATCATGAAGCACGCGCTGCGCAACGCCATGATCGCGCCGTTCACGGTGATCCTGCTGCAGATCAACTTCTTGATCACCGGCGTGGTGGTGACCGAGGTCATCTTCGGCTTTCCGGGGTTCGGTCGGATGCTGCTTGAAGCGGCGCTGTTCGGGGACATCACGCTGGTCGAAGCGGCCACGATGGTCGCTGTCTTCATCGCGGTCACCACGCAGCTTGTGGGCGACATCGGGTACATGTACCTGAACCCGCGCATCCGGTTCACGTGAGGAGGCCGGCATGAACGACCAGGCGACGGCACGGCAGCCTGCCGGCCCGGGCGCGGCGTCCCGACCCGGGCTCGCAGCCCGTACGTTGAAGGCGATCGGGCTCTTGCGGGAATCGAAGGCCGCGATCATCGGTGTCGGCTTGATCCTGTTCTGGGTTCTGCTGGCGCTGCTGGCGCCGGTGATCGCGCCCTACGACCCGCTCAAATCGAATTACGCCGCGCTCGCCAACCCCGGCATGTTGACTCCCGGCCACCTGCTGGGCACCGACCACCTCGGTCGCGACATGCTCTCGCGCATCATGTGGGGCGCGCGCACGGTCTTGACGGTGACACCCGTGGCCATCCTCATCGCGTACGTGGTCGGCATCACGCTCGGCATGCTCGCGGGCTACTACCGCGGCTGGGTCGATACGCTGATCAGCCGCGTCTCCGACATCATCCTGTCGTTCCCGGTGCTGATCCTCTACATCATCCTGCTATCGACGGTCGGTCCTTCGGTCTTCAACATCATCGTCGCCGTAACCCTGGCGTTCGCGCCTGGCATCGGGCGCATCGTGCGCGGGCTGGTGCTGGATCTGCGCACCGCCGAGTACGTGGCGGCGGCGCAGATCCGGGGCGAGACAGGTCCCTTCATCATGATCGTCGAACTGCTGCCCAACGCGCGCGGGCCATTGATCGTCGATGCCTGCCTGCGCTTCGGCTATACGGTCATCACGATCGGTGTGCTCGGATTCCTCGGCCTTGGGCTGCCGCCACCCGACCCGGACTGGGGCGGCATGGTCAGCGAGACCACGGCGCTGATCACGATCTTTCCGCATATGGCGCTGGTGCCGTCGATCGCGCTGTCCAGCCTGGTCATCGGGTTCAACCTGCTGGCCGACGGCCTGCGCGAAATCTCGATGAGGGACTAGGACATGGCTGGTAGCGCGACGCCGACGTCCGACACGCCGGTCCTGCAGATCGAGAACCTGCGCGTGTCATACTTCATCCGCGCCGGCGATATCCCGGCGGTCCTGGATTTCTCGCTGACGATCAAGGCCGGCGAAAGCTACGGTCTGGTCGGCGAATCGGGTTGCGGCAAGTCGACCGTGGCCATGGCGATCATGCGCTACATGGGGATCGCCGGACGCGTGGTCGCGGGCCGCATCCTGTTCGAAGGGCGCGACATGGCGAGCCTCGGTGACGAGGAACTGCGCCGCATCCGGGGCGGCAAGATCGCCATGGTGTACCAGGAGCCTTACAGCGCGCTGAACCCGTCGATGAACGTCGGCAGCCAGCTCATGGAAGTGCCCATGATCCACGAGGGCGCGTCCGAGTGCGACGCTTACGACCGAGCGATCGAGGTGCTGCGCGACGTGCGCATGCCCGACCCGCAGACAGTGATGGACCGCTACCCGCACCAGATCTCGGGCGGCCAGCAGCAGCGCGTGGTCATCGCCATGGCCCTCCTGTCCAACCCGTCGCTGCTGATCCTCGACGAGCCGACCACGGCGCTCGACGTCACGGTCGAGGCGGCGGTGCTGGACCTGATCGACGAGCTGAGGCGCAGCTACGGCGTGGCGCTGCTCTACATCTCGCACAACCTCGGCGTCATCCGGAGGGTGTGCGATCGCGTCGGGGTCATGTACTCGGGCGAGCTGATGGAGGAGGGCACCATCGCTGAGATGTTCGCCGCACCGCGCCACCCCTACACCATGGGGCTGTTCGGCTGCATCCCGACCGTCGGCGCCGAAAAGCACACGCGCGCCCTGCAGCCGATCCGTGGCCAGGTGTCGCTGCCGCACCAGCGGCTGCGGGGTTGCGTGTTCGGCCCGCGCTGCGACCACGCCCAGGCTGGGCGCTGCGATCAAGGCGAGATCCCGCTGGTCAGGACCGACGGCAGCGGCCACCAGGTGCGTTGCTTGCGCTGGAACGACATCGTTCCGTCCGTCGCGCGCGCCACCGGCCAGGCCGATCATGGCGCCGGCGACGAGGTCGTGCTCCATGTCGATGGCATGAGCAAGTTCTACGAGCTGCCCGAAAGGTCGCTGCGCGCGTTGCTGGGCGGCGGCGCGGTGCGGTACGTCAAGGCCAACGAGCGGATCAGTTTCGACGTGATCCGCGGGCGCACCATCGCGATCGTCGGCGAATCCGGGTGCGGCAAGTCGACGTTCGCGAAGGTACTGACGGGCCTGGAGACGGCGACCGAGGGTTCGATCGAACTGCATGGTCGCAACATCGCGACGATCCCGGTGCAGCAGCGCTCGTCCGAGTTGATCCGTACGCTGCAGATGGTCTTCCAGAACCCGGACGGCACCTTGAACCCCAGCCACAGCGTGGGCTGGGCCATCGGCCGCGTGGTGCGCAAGTTCGGGCTGGCCAAGGACGCCGACAAGGTACGCGCCCGCGTCGAGGAGATGCTGGATATCGTGCGGCTTCCGGCGGTTTTCGCCTCACGCAAGCCGCGGCAGCTTTCGGGCGGCCAGAAGCAGCGCATCGCGGTGGCGCGCGCCTTCGCCGGCAAGCCCAACATCGTGATCGCCGACGAGCCCGTCTCGGCGCTTGACGTCTCGGTCCAGGCGGCCGTGATCAACCTGCTGATGGACGTGCAGGAGAAGTTCGGCACGACGCTCCTGTTCATCAGCCACGACCTGAGCGTCGTGCGCTACCTGTCGGACCACATCGTCGTCATGTACCTGGGCCAGGTGATGGAGATGGGCCCGGCCGAGGCGGTCTTCCGACCGCCCTACCACCCGTACACCGAGGCCCTGCTGTCGGCGGTGCCGGTGGCCGACCCCACCATTGAGCAGACCCACATCCGCCTCACGGGCGAGATGCCCAGCATCATCGATCCGCCCAGGGGCTGCCGGTTCTGCACCCGGTGCCCGCGGCGCATCGGCGAGATCTGCGACACCGTGGTGCCGCCCGAGCAGGAGCCGGTGCCGGGCCACCGCATCCGCTGCCACATCCCGCTCGAGGACCTGCGCAAGATCCCGCCGGTGTTCACCCGGGTCGCGGCCGCCGCGGAGTAGGCGCGGCCCGCGGCCTATTCGGCGGCCGGCTGCGCGGGCCGCAGCAAGGCGACCAGGGTGAGCTGGTCGGGCAGGCCGGTGACCTGCAGTTGCCGCGCGCTCTGGAACGCCTCGATGGCGCTCTGGCTCATCGGGCCGAACTGACCGTCGACCGTGCCGGAGTAGAACCCGGCGTCCACCAGGGCCTGCTGCACCTTCATCATGGTGTCCTGGTAGAGCTTGACCGACTGCCCGTTGGCGCTGGCCTCGATGACCGGCGACGGCGCGGCGAGGCGCGTTTCCTTCAGCTTCTTGGCCATGGCGACGACCATGCCGACGAACTGTTCGTCGGGGCGCTCCTTGCAATTGCGCTCGATCAACGCCATCAGCAGGCCCGTCGTCTCCCACGGGGTCAGATCATAGCTGTCGGGAGAATAGGCATTGATCGCCGTAAGATAGCCGTCGACCCAGCCACCGAACATGAAGTAATAGTTTGATTCTTTGGCGCGTTCCTCGATGTATTTCGAACAGGACCACGTACCGATGCCATCCACGGCGAAGCTGCCCGCCTGATCGGCGGCAAGGGCGGGGCCGCCGAGGCCGGCCAAGGCGGCGGCGACAAGTCCGGCGAGAGCGAAGCGTCTCATGCGAGCGGTACCTCGGGAAACGGTTGTGGGGGCCGGCGCCGAGTCCTACAGAACCAGCCCTTGGCCGTCCACGTCACGATGTCGTGAAGGAAACGCGGCAGATGGTGCCGCAGGAGGGATTTGAACCCCCGACCCGCGCATTACGAATGCGCTGCTCTACCACTGAGCTACTGCGGCGCCGGCGCGGCCGCAAGCTAGCCGTGGCCCGCCATGGCGTCAACCGATGGGCCGGCTCAGGGCGAATGGATATCGTTCGACGTGCGCGACATTGGTTTCTCCGCGGCACGCTCGCTCTACAGCCGTTCGAAGGCCAGGTCCGGCATGGGTAAGGGCGCGCCCTGAGCGACCTCTCGGTCGACGCTCGCCGCGATGTCCTCGCAATAGGCCTCGAGCGCCTCGTCCATGGCGGCGCCCAGCGCGAGAACCTGGTGCTCGCAGTCGGGCGCGGGTATGCGCCGGGCCTCCCGCGCCAGGCCCTCGATCAGCCCCTCCAGCCGCGCCACCTGGTACCGGCGCCAGCGGTTCAAGACGGTCCGGTGCGACATGGTTCCCCTCCACGCGGCGGACCGTGTCGTTCCGGTGCCGCTTCGAAGCAGGAAACGTCGCGCGCACCGATTTTTTCCATCGCGATGGCGCGGCGCGATTGCCGAGCCACCCCTGGCTGAGCACAATGCGCGGCCCCGGAGCCACGCCCCCTTGTCCAGCACCAACTCGTCGACCGTCGAACCGCGCCAGACGCGGCGTCGCGCCCAATGGCTGGGCGTCCTGTGCCTGTGCACGGGCGTCGCGACGTTCTCGCTGCAGGACATCGTCATCAAGATGACCTCGGGGTCCTATCCGGTGCACCAGGTCATGGTCATCCGCAGCTTGGTCGCGGCGCCCTTGCTGCTGTTCCTGATTCACATGGAGGCGGGCATCCGCAGCCTGGTGACGCCGCGCGCGCGCTTGCTGGCACTGCGCGGGGCGACGCTGATCGTGTCCTACGGCGCCTACTACCTCGCGTTTCCGGCCATGCCGTTGGCCGCGGCCGTGTCGTTGTGGTTCGTGGCGCCGCTCGCCATCACCGCGATCGCTGGGATCATGCTGGGGGAAGGGGTCGGACTGGGCCGCTGGCTCGCCGTCGCCGTGGGGTTCGCCGGGGTTCTGGTCATCATGCGGCCAGGCGCCGGGGTAATGGACGCGGCGGCGATCCTGCCGGTTGCGGCCGCCGTGACCTACGCGTTCGCACAGGTGATGGCGCGGCGGCTCGGGGTTACCGAGCGGGCCTCGGTCATGGGCTTCTACCAGAACGGCGCCTTCTTCGTCGGCGCTGTGGTTCTCTCGCTGGTCTTCGGCACCGGGGCTTTCGCCGGGGCGAGCCACCCCAGCATGGCGTTTCTGACCCGCGCCTGGGCCGTGCCGGACTGGATCGACCTGCTTCTGCTCGCCGCCTGCGGCCCGATCGCCGCGCTGGGCGTCGTGCTTCTCAGCAACGCCTACCGCATCGCCGAGGCGAGCCGAGTCGCGCCCTTCGAGTACACGGGCCTAATCTGGGGCGTGCTGTGGGGCTATGTCTTCTGGTCCGAGATACCGGCCTGGACGACGATCGCCGGCATAGCTCTGCTGCTTGGCGCCGGGCTCTATGTCATGCGGTCACGCGATGGTGCCAACGCGTGACGGATCGGACGGGGCGGCAGCTGGCCGGCATCGTGTGTCTGTGCGCGGGCGTGGCGGCATTCTCGCTACAGGACATCCTGGTCAAGTGGCTGTCCGGCAGCTACCCGATCCACCAGGTCATCGTCATTCGCAGCCTCGTCGCGCTGCCGCTCCTCCTGATCTTCGTGCACTACGAGGCCGGGATCCTGGCCCTGCGGGCCCGCCGGCCCGGCATGCTGGCCCTGCGCGGCGCGATCCTGCTTGCCTGCTATACGACCTTCTATCTGTCCGTCGCGGGGCTGCCGCTGGCCACCCCGGTCGCGCTCAGCTTCTTCTCGCCCTTGTTCATCGCGGCACTCGCCTGGCCCATGCTGGGCGAACGGGTCGGCATCAGGCGGCTTCTCTCCATTGTGGTCGGCTTCGCGAGCGTTCTGGTGGTGTGCGCCCGAGCGACGGCGTGTTCGAGCCGGCCGCGGGCCTGGCGGTGCTCAGCGCGGCGTTCTACGCGGTGGGCTAGGTGCTGTCGCGCCGCCTGGGCGTCTTCGCGCCATCCTCGGTCATGGCGCTCTACCAGAACTGCGTGTTCATCGCGGGCGGCGCGCTCAAGGCGGCGGTCGTCGGCACGGGTGTCCTGGGCAGCAGCGACCACCCCAGCGCCGCCTTCCTGCTGCGCTCCTGGGTCCTGCCGCCGTTGACCGATGCGATGCTTTTGCTCGGTGGCGGGATCGTCGCGGGCACTGGTGCCTGGCTGCTGACGCGCGCGTACGCCATGACCGAGGTCAACACGGTAGCGCCGTTCGATTACACGGCGCTCGCCTGGGGCACGCTGTGGGGCTAGGTGATCTGGAGCGAGGTCCCCGACGTCTGGGTGCTCGCCGGCATCGCGTTGGTCCTGGGCTCGAGCCTCTACGTCCTGCGCGCTCGCCCGTCGGAACCCTGATCAGCCGGCGACGTCGACCACGGCGCGGCGGATTACGAAGTCGCCGCCCGGGTTCGTGATCGCCAGGCCGCTGAACGGATCGCGGAAGATCTGATCGGTCACGGTGAACAGCTTCGCGCCGTCCAGGCTGACCGCCATGGCGCCGCTGGCCTGACGCGTCCATGTCAGAATGTGGCGCTTGCGATCCTCCAGCGACTTGCCCAGCAGATGGGTCGCCAGCATGGCCTGCTCGCCCTTCTTGAGCGCGACGAACTGGATCGCCGGTTGGCTGCCCGACACGTAGAAGAGCCGGTGACCGCCCAACACGTCGGTCCCAACGATGGGGCCGAAGGCAATTCGGCCGCCCGCCACCAGCGAGCCGAACTCGACCTCGATCTTGAACGGGTTCCCGAAACGGACCTTGGAGTAGACCGTGGCCGGCGCGCCGGCCGCGGTCGATCCCTGCTGGTTCGCCATCTGGCCGAGAATCGCCTGCAGCAGGATCGCGGCGGCGTCCTGGCCGCTGCCGCTGGACGTAGTGCCGCCGGCGATCGCCACGGTCGAGCGCAGCCCGAACGCCGGATCGACCGAGAACTTGCCCAACGCGACAGTTCACGCCGGAGCGGCGGTGAAATCGCCGTCGCGGAACTCGTCGCTGAACAGCGCTGGTTTGGCCGGGGCGACGGCCGCGCGGTTGTACGTGTCGATCAGCTTGCGCAGGTCCTTGATGAAGTTCGGATCGGCCGCGCGTGCCTGGTCGGCTTTGTCCACCAGGGCCCTCAGTTCATCCACCATCTTCTGCAGGTCGTCGCCGGGCGGCGACTAGGGCTGATAGGTCGTCGTCTGCGCCAGGGCGGGCGCGGCGGCCAGAAAGGCGATAGCGACAAGGGCAAGGATCGGTTTACGCATGATAAACACATAGCCCAGCCGTGCTGAAGGCGCCAGAGCCTGCGACTACGGATCGGGAGAGGGACCTGCCATGAAACGACGCACCGGTGAACCCTGGATGCCGGCGGACGCCTACGGGCGGTCGCTCAAGGGTTTCGGCGTCAATCTGATCGTACGCGACGTGGCCAAGGCGCTGGGCTTCTACACGCAGGTCTTGGGCGCGACCAAGGTCTACGCCGACGCGGACTTTGCCGTGCTGCGCCTAGGCCTGGTGGAATGGATGATCCACGCCGACCATACGTACGCCAAGCATCCTTTGTTCGAGGCGCTCAGGGATGATCTGCCGCGCGGGCTCGGCGCCGAACTGCGCCTGCACGACGCCGACCCCGACGGCTGCGAGGCCCGGGCGCACGCCCTTGGCCATACCGTGCTTGCCGCCAGCGCCGACAAGCCGCACGGCTTGCGGGAATGCTACCTGCTGGACCCGGACGGGTACCTATGGGTTCCCGACGCCCCCAAGGCGGCGTCGTAAGGCTCGCGCGCCGGCCGACTCGGCACTAGGGTGCCGCGATTCAGCGAGGCCCTGGAATGCGTGTTCTGCTCAGCAACGATGACGGGATCGGCGCGCCCGGATTCGCCGTGCTCGAGGCGATCGCGCGCAAGCTGACCAAGGACATCTGGGTCGTCGCGCCCGAGACCGAGCAGAGCGGCGCCAGCCACTCGTTGACCCTGCACCGCCCCTTGCGGGTCCGCCAGGTCCGCCGGCGCCGCTTCGCCGTGGACGGCACGCCCACGGACTGCGTGCTTCTGGCGCTCAACACCCTCATGAAGGACAACCGGCCCGACCTGGTGCTGTCCGGCGTCAACCGGGGCATGAACGCGGCCGACGACGTGACCTATTCGGGCACCGTCGCGGTCGCCATGGAGGCGACGCTCTTGGGCGTGCCGGCCATCGCCTTCAGCCAGGATTTCACCAACCGCGTCCATTGGTCGACCGCCGAGACCCATGCGCCGCTGCTGGTGTGCCGCCTGCTCGCGGTGGGCTGGCCCAAGGACGTGCTGATCAACGTGAACTTCCCCGATGTCGTGCCCACGGCGGTCACTGGGGTCGAAATCGCCCGCCAGGGCCGCTACATGTTTGGCGACGCGGTGACCGAACGTCAGGATCCGCGCGGCCGGCCCTACTTCTGGATCGGTGCCGAGAACAGCGACACCGATCCGACGATGCGAGCACGGGAACGACGGCGTGGGACCGATTTGTGGGCGCTGAGCCGGGGAGCGATCTCGGTCACCGCCGTCTCGCTCGACCTGACCCACCGCGCGACACAACGCCGGCTCGAGGAAGCCTTCGCCCGATGCTCGACATCGCGCGCCTCCGCCTGACCATGGAACTGCGCGGCTCCGGCGTCACCGACGCGCGGGCGTTGGGCGCCATCGAGAAGACGCCGCGCGAGGCTTTCGTGCCCGAGCACCTGCACGACCAGGCGTACGAGAACGTCGCCCTGCCCATCGACTGCGGTCAGACCATCAGCCAGCCCCTGGTCGTCGCCTTGATGACCCAGGCGCTCGACGTGGGCGAGCGCATGACGGTGCTCGAGATCGGCACCGGCTCGGGCTACCAGGCGGCGGTGCTGGCGCACCTGTGCCGACGCGTCTACACCATCGAACGCCACGCGGAACTGCACCGCGTGGCGATCCGGCGCTTCGCGGCGCTCAGGCTCAACACCATCGTGGCGCGCTGCGGCAACGGCGCCAAGGGGTGGCCCGAAGCGGCGCCGTTCGATCGCATCATCGTCACATGCGCCGCACCGGTGGTGCCCGATACCCTGGTCGACCAGTTGCGCGACGACGGCGTCCTGGTCCTGCCGGTCGGCGCGGTGGACCGGACCCAGGAACTGGTGCGCATCCGCCGCACGGGCACCTCGACGACAACCGAACGCCTGGGCGGCGTGCGCTTCGTTCCGCTGGTCCCGTCCGAGGGCAAGCCATGAAACGCGCGGCGATCCTTCTGGCCCTGTGGCTCGGTGCGTGCGGCGGCTTCCGCGAGGAACCGCCGCCCGCGACCGGGACCGCGACCACGGGAGGCGAGGTGCCCCAGGCCGCCGCGGCCGATCTGCCGCCGCCGGTGCCCGTGGCGAAGCCCGGCGACGAGCTGGGTGGCACCATTGTGGTCGCGCCGGGCGACACGCTCTACGCCATCGCGCGGCGGCATGGGGTCTCCATGCGTGGGCTCATCGAGCTGAACGGGCTCGCCGCGCCCTACGTGCTCAAGGTCGGGCAGACCCTGCGCCTGCCCGAGGAGTACTTCCACCGGGTCGCGGCCGGCGACACGCTGTCCGAGATCGCGCGCCACTACGGCGTGTCGCTGCGGGCGCTCGCCACGGCGAACGACCTCGCCGACCCTTATATCGTGAAGGTCGGCCAACGCCTGCGCCTGCCGACGGCGGGCACGATCGCCGCGGCGGAACCGGACGTGTCCTTCACGATCGAGCCGGCGGTCGTCGCCGTCGAGCCGGTGGCCGGGACCGCTGAACCGGAGCCGGTGGTGCTGACGGCGCCGGAGCCCGAACCGGCGGCCGCGACGACCGAGGTCGTTCCCACGCCGGAGCCCGAACCCGTCGTGGTCGCCGCCGTGCCGCAGCCTGAACCGCGCGCCGAAGACCTGTTCGCCTGGCCGGTCCAAGGACCGATCCTGTCGTCGTTCGGGTCCAAGCCCGGCGGCCTCAACAACGACGGCATCAACATCGGCGCCTCGCGCGGCACGCCCGTGGTCGCGGCCGAGAACGGGGTGGTGGTCTACGCCGGCAACGAGATCCCCGGGTTCGGCAACCTGATCCTGATCCGCCACGCCGACGGCTGGGCCACCGCCTACGCCCACAACGACAAGCTGCTGGTCGCCAAGGGCGACAGCGTGGCGCGTGGACAGCCGATCGCCCGGGTCGGCTCGACCGGCAGTGTCTCGGAGCCCCAGAGCCACTTCGAGATCCGCAAAGGCAATGAGCCGGTCGATCCGCTCAAGTACTTGAGCGCACGCTGACGCCGCGTCAGCGGTCCAATTTGGTGCCCAGGCGCCCCGCCAAGTCCTGCACGAACTGCCAGGCGACGCGGCCCGAGCGCGCGCCGCGCGTCGCGGCCCACTCGATCGCTTCGGCGCGCAGTTCGGCGGGGCGGACCTTCAGCCCGAAATGGGCGACATAGCCCTCGATCATCGCCAGGTAGACGTCCTGAGAGCAACCGTGGAAACCGAGCCAAAGGCCGAATCGATCGGACAGCGACACTTTTTCCTCGACGGCCTCAGCCGGGTTGATGGCGGTGGACCGCTCGTTGTCCACCATCTCGCGCGGCATCAGGTGGCGCCGGTTCGACGTGGCGTAGAAGAGCACGTTGTCCGGCCGGCCCTCGATGCCGCCCTCCAGGATCGCCTTGAGCGACTTGTAGGACGCATCCTCGGCGGCGAACGACAGATCGTCGCAGAACACGATGATGCGGCGCGTGGAGCCCCGCAGCTCGGCCAGCAAACGGGGCAGGGTGGGGGTGTCCTCGCGGTGCATTTCGACAAGCGCCAGGGCCTTGGGCCTCGCCGCGTTGACCGCGCCGTGCACGGCCTTGACCAGCGAACTCTTGCCCATGCCGCGCGCGCCCCACAGCAGCGCGTTGTTGGCGGGCAGGCCATCCGCGAATCGCCGCGTGTTGTCCAGAAGGATATCCCGCACGCGGTCGATGCCTTGCAGCAGGCGGATAGGCACCCGGCTGATCCGCTCGACGGCCGACAGCGCGGCGCTGTCGGCATGCCAGACGAAGGCATCCGCGTCATCCAGGCGCGCCGAGGGCGCGCGTGCAGGGGCCAGCCGTTCAAAAGCGTCGGCGATGCGGCGCAGGTCATTCGCGAGATCGGTGTCGTTCGCGCGGTCGGTCATGGGGGGCCTCGATCGGCGCGGACCCTACCACGGGGCCCGCGCGGGCCAAACCCCAGGCTTTGTTGCAAAACGCGGATGCGTGGCTATAGTCCGGCTTCCTTGTGCCACCCGAGGACATGGCGATGTTGATTTCACCGGCCTATGCCCAGGCCGCCGCGGCGCCGCAGGGCGACATCTTCAGTTTCCTGCTGCCCATCGTCCTGATGTTCGGCGTCTTCTGGCTGCTGGTGTTCCGCCCGCAGCAGAAAAAGATGAAGCAACACAAGGAGATGGTCGCAAATTTGAAGCGTGGCGACCAGGTCCTGACCAGCGGCGGGCTTTATGGCCGCGTGGCCAAGATCGAGGGTGGCAACATCTGCTACGTCGAGATCGGGTCCCCCAGTGTTCGCGTCAAGGTGGCGCAGTCGACGATTGCCGAGGTGGTGACCAAGCCCGAGCCGACCGGCGGCGAAGGCGAAGAGCGCGCAAAGGACAAGGCCGACGAGGACAAGGGAGTCGGCGACAAGGCGTCGTGACCGGCCCTTTAGACGCTCGCTCCCATCTGGCCCAGGATTAGACCGGCATGCTGTTCTTTCCGCGCTGGAAGGTGGGGCTCATCATCGCCACGTTTGCGCTGGGCATGTTGATTGCGCTGCCAAACGTCATCGGCCGGGCGACCCTCGAAGGTCTGCCTTCGTGGCTGCCGGCGCGGCAGGTGCTGTTGGGTCTCGATTTGCAGGGCGGCTCGCACCTGCTGCTCGAGGTCGAGGTCGAGGCCGTCATCGCGGAGCGGCTGGATGCCATGGTCGACGAAATCCGCCTGGCCATGCGCAAGGCGGACATCGGCTATGTCGGTTTGGGCGTGCGCGGCGACGCGGTCACGTTCACGCTACGCGAGCCGGCCCATGCCGAGCAGACGAAGGAAGAACTGGCGGCGCTGGACGCCGATTGCGATGTCGTGGTCGGCGAGGATGGCGTCGCGTCGATCACCTTGAACGAGGCCGCGGTGACCGCCCGACGGCACGCGGCCGTGGAGCAATCCATCGAGATCGTGAGACGCCGCATCGACGAAACGGGCACGCGCGAGCCGACCATCCAGCGCCAGGGCGAAAGTCGGATCCTGATCCAACTGCCGGGCGTCGACGACCCCGAGCGCATCAAGGGCCTGCTGGGCAAGACCGCCAAGCTGACCTTCCGCCTGCTCGATCCCACGGTGACGCCGGGCCAGGCCGCCGCCGGCCAGCTTCCGGTCGGCTCCGAGCTCCTACCCTCGGATGACGATTTGGATGCCGAGGGCAACCCTCAGATGCTGGTGGTGCGCAAGCGCGCCATGGTGGGCGGCGATTCGCTGGTTGACGCGCAGCCGACGTTCCAGCAAGGCCAGCCGGTCGTCTCGTTCCAATTCGATTCGGCGGGCGCGCGCCGGTTCGGCGACGCGACCACCAAGAACACCGGCCAGCGCATGGCCATCGTGTTGGACGGCCGGGTCATCAGCGCGCCGGTGATCCGTGAGCCGATCACGGGCGGGCGGGGCATCATCAGCGGCTCGTTCACCGTGCAGTCGGCGACCGATCTGGCGCTGCTCTTGCGCGCGGGCGCCCTGCCGGCGCCCCTGACCATCGTCGAGGAACGCTCGGTCGGTCCGGGCCTCGGCGCCGATTCGATCCGCGCCGGCATCACGGCCTCGATCATCGCCGTGATCCTGGTGGTGGTCTTCATGCTGGTCTTCTACGGCTTCTTCGGCGTGATCGCGAACATCGCGCTGCTGGTCAACGGCATCCTGCTGCTGGCGGCCATGACGTTGCTGCAGGCCACGTTGACCCTGCCGGGTATCGCGGGCATCGCCCTGACCCTGGGCATGGCGGTGGACGCCAACGTGCTGATCTACGAGCGGATCCGCGAGGAAATCGCGCTGGGCCGCACGCCGATCTCGGCCATCGAGGCCGGCTACAGCCGCGCCATGGCGACCATCATCGACTCGAACCTGACCACGTTGATCGCCGGGCTGCTGATGTTCGGGCTGGGGTCGGGCGCGGTGAAGGGGTTCGGCGTCACGCTGTCCATCGGGCTTGCTACGTCGATGTTCACGGCGGTCACGTTCAGCCGGCTGATCGTAGCCACGTGGCTGCGTCGTGCCCGCCCCAAGTCGCTGCCGATCTAAGCCATGTACAAACCCATCCGCCTCATCCCCCAGCGGCCGTCGATCCGCTTCATCGCGAAGCGTTGGCTGTTCTTCGGCCTCTCGGTCGCGGCCACGCTGGTGTGCATCGGCTCGCTGTTCGTGCTGGGGCTCAATTTCGGCATCGACTTCCGGGGCGGCATCCTGGTCGAGGTGCGGGCGCCGGGACCGGCCGACCTGGGCGCGATCCGTTCATCCGTCGGAAACCTGGGCCTTGGCGAGGTCGCCTTGCAGGGCTTCGGGGACGAACGTGACGTTCTGGTCCGCGTGCAACGCCAGAAAGGCGGGGAAGAAGCGCAACAGCAGGCCGTGGCGCGTATCAAGGAGGCCTTGACCGCCGACCTGGGTGCCGGCGTCGAGTTCCGCCGCGTCGAGGTGGTAGGGCCGCAGGTCAGCGGCGAGCTGATCCAGGGCGGTATCATCGCCGTGGTCGTCGCCATCGGCGCCATGATGATCTACATCTGGCTGCGATTCGAGTTCCAGTTCGGGATCGGTGCCGTCCTGGCTCTGGTCCACGACGTGTTCCTGACCGTCGGGCTGTTCTCGATCCTGCAACTGGACTTCAACCTGACCGTCGTGGCAGCGCTGCTCACGGTGCTCGGTTTCTCGATGAACGACACGGTCGTCATCTTCGACCGCATTCGCGAGAACCTGCGCAAGTACAAGCAGATGCCGTTGCCCGACCTGATCGACCTCAGCGTCAACGAGACGCTCTCGCGCACGATCATGACGTCGGGAACGACGCTGCTCGCCATGCTGGCGCTCTATCTGTTCGGCGGCGCGGTGATCCAAGGCTTCGCCATCGCGATGATGTGGGGTGTCCTCGTGGGCACCTATTCATCGGTCTACATCGCGGCGCCCGTGCTCCTTTACACAGGCTTGCGGCGTGGCGGCACCGGACCCACGGAAGGCGCGGTTGCGCCACCGGCGCCGGCCGGCTGAACGGCCGGTGGAGCTTCGCCCGCAGAGTGCCGGGGGGCGACCCTTCATCCAGGGCTACGGCGCGGGGCGCTTCCGCGTCGGTGGTACCCTGCTGACCGGATCGGTCATCGTCCTGCCCGACCGCGCCGAGCCCTGGGCCGTAACTGATCCCGGCGCCGTGACCCTGGCGAGCCTTGCCCCGGTTGTCGCCGCGGCCTCGTCGCTCGATCTGCTGCTGCTCGGTTGCGGTGCGGCGCCCTTCATCCCAGCCGCCGAGCTGCGCGATGAACTCCGGCGCCTCGGTGTCACGGTCGAGGCCATGGACACCGGCGCCGCGTGCCGCACCTTCAACGTGCTGCTGGCGGAGGACCGCCGGGTCGTCGCCGCGCTTATCGCCGTCGCGTGAGCGCGGCGTCCTCGGCCGCGATGCGGCGCACCAGGATCGGCACATGCAGGGCCGAGCCGACGAGGGCGAGCGGCCACGCGCCCAACACCATGGGCAGCGTCGCCACTTCCGCCGCGACGATCAGGTAGTTGGGGTGCCGGACCCAGCGGTAGGGGCCGGCGCTCACCAACGGCGCGGGCGATACGATGATCCGCGTGGTCCAGCGCCGGCCGAGTGTCAGCAGCACCCAGGTGCGTAATGGCTGCAAGGCCAGGAACAGCGCCAGCGCTGGCCAGGCGATCGTTCGTGACTGATACGCGGCCACGGCCAGGGCCGCGAGCCAGATCGCGTGGAAGGCGATCATGAGCGGGTAGTGGCCGCGCCCCACTTCGATCGCGCCGGCGGCCAGCAGGCGACGCGTGTTGAGTGCCGACCATACGAGTTCGGCCAGCCGTTGCGCCGCGACCAGGGTCACGAGGGCGAGAGCGAGGGTCACGCGACCTCGGCCAGCAGGAACCCCGCGGTGAACCCCGGTCCCAGCGCCGACAGCAGGTAGCGGCCCTGGCGCCCGGCGCCGAGCGCGCGTTCCAGCACGAACAGCACCGTCGCGGCGGACATGTTGCCGTAATCGCGTAGCACCGACCGGCTGTCCTCCAGGGCGCCGGCGGGCACGCCGAGCGCCTCCTCGAGGGCGTCGACGACCTTGGCGCCTCCCGGGTGACAAATGAACTGGTCGATCCGCGCGCGCGTCAGCCCGTGGCGCGCGAGAAAATCATCGGTCACCGTCGCGAAGTCACGGCGCACGAGCGCTGGAATGTCGCGCGAGAACACGACGCCCAGCCCGTCGTTCCCGACGTGCCAGCCCATGACATCCAGCGAATCCGGCCAAGTGTGCTCGCCCCAGGCGACCAGGCCAAGGCCTGCCCCGGCGGTCGAGACGACGCACGCAACGGCGCCATCGCCGAACAGGGCGCTGGCGATCAGATTGCTCTTGGAACGATCGCCGTGGCGGAAAGTCAGGCCGCACAGCTCGACGACCACGAGCAGGACGCGCGCGCCCGGTCGGGCACGGGCGAGCGCCCCCGAGCGTGCCAGGCCCAGCACACCGCCAGCGCAGCCCAGGCCGAAGATGGGCAGCCGCTCGATGTCCCGACGCAGGCTCAGGCGTTCGACCAGCAGGGCATCGAGGCTCGGCGTCGCGATGCCCGATGTGGACACGGCGACGATGGCGTCCACGTCGCCGAAGGCAAGGCCGGCGCGGACGAGCGCGCTCCTGATCGCCTGCTCGGCCAGCTCGACCGCATGGCGGAGGTAGAGGTCATTGCGTTCGGCGAACGAATGCGGCGCTAGATACCACTCCAGCGGCACGCAGCTGTAGCGCGTACCGATGGCGGCGTTGGCGTAGACCGCGGCGGCACGTCCGCCATCGGCCAGCGTGCCCTGAAACAGCCCCAAGCCGGCACGCGCCACCGCCGCTTGGTCCAGGACATAAGAGGGCACCGCCGTGGCGATACCGGCGAGCCGTGGGGTCAGGGAATTAGCCATGGCGCCACGATGGGGTCCTTCCATCCAGGGGTTAATCACGATCGCTTGCGGGGCCGGTGGGTGTCCCGCCATAGTGCCTCGACACTGCGGCGGCAAGGTGGCCATGAACGAGGACGCCGATCGCGGCTCCGATGTTGCGGGCGGAAGCGCCAAGGAGCCCTGGTTCCGCTTCCGTCTGCACGCGCGCCTGCGTACGTACTTTCTGACCGGCATCGTCGTCACCGCCCCGATCAGCCTGACGATCTATCTGATCGTCCTGTTCATCGACTTCGTGGACAGCCGCGTCATTCCGCTGTTCCCGCCGCGCTACAACCCCGAGACGTACCTGCCGTTCAGCGTGCCGGGGCTTGGCATCCTCATCATGGTGGTGCTGCTCATGCTGGTGGGTGCCCTGTCGGTCGGCTTGGTCGGGCGTACCTTCATGCGCATGGGCGAGCGGATCGTCAACCGCACGCCGATCGTGCGCAGCATCTACGGCGCGTTGAAGCAAGTGTTCGAGACCGTCCTGTCCGACAAGTCCAAGGCGTTCCGCGAGGTCGTCCTGGTCGAGTTCCGGCCCGGCATCTGGGCCATGGGCTTCGTCACGAACACTACGACGGGCGAGATCCAGAACCGCACGACCGACGAAGTGGTCAACGTCTTCGTGCCGACGGTGCCCAACCCAACCACGGGGTTGCTTCTGTTCGTGCCTCGCACCCACCTGATACCCTTGGAGATGACGCCCGAGGAAGGCGCCAAGATGCTGATCTCGGGCGGCATCGTGACACCGCCGGACCGCCGCCCCCTGGCCGAGCAGCAGGCCGACCGCATCCCCTCGGTGGACTAGATCGGGCTGCCCACCGCCCGCGGTTCTCGCACACGCGGGCCGTAGATCATGGCGTTGACCTCGTCCGGCGCCCACAGCCCGGGTGCCTCGTCGTAGCTCAGGATCGCGGTGACGCGCGCCTTGTCGCCGCACACCGGGCTGACCCGGTGCATGGCGTTCTCGCCGCGGAACAGCGTCAGGGTGCCGGCCTCTCGTTCGGGTCGCACGACGCCGGGATGTTTGCCGCGAAAGAGCCGCCGGACCGCCTCCAGGTCCTCGCCGTGTTTGGATCGCAGGGCCGGCACGAACTCGAAGTCGCCGCACTGGGTCGCGGCCTGCAAGAGCAGCGTCACCGAAAAGTGGTTCTGGTCGTAGTGCCAGAGCTGGACGCCGCCATCGGGCAGCACGATCAGGTTGAGGTCCTGGAAGCGGTCGGCGCGCGGGTATAGCGCCGCGAGGCCGAGCGTCCGCCGCGTGAACTCGACCTTGGCCGGGTGTTCATAGAGCCGACGCAGACGGCTGGCGGGCGGGATCAGGTCGCCGGCCACCTGGCCCATGACGATTGGGAAAGACATGCGCCGCGGGTCGTCCGCGGGCAGGCTGGGGTCGTCCTCGGTGAAGTAGGCGTTGCGCCGGCCGTTCTTCCAGTAGGCGTGCTCCAGCAGGGCGTCGGCCTCCGCCATCAGGGCGGCGGTGCCCGCGTCCGTCAGGAAGCCCCGCAGGTTGCAGCAGCCGAGCGACGCCAAGTCCGCGCGGCAGGACTCGATCATTCGGCGCCCGGCATCGCCGTCCAGGTCGTCGATCGGCCAACGGTTGAGATCGACCGGTCCCTCCAGGACGTCAGGCATCCGAGTCCAAGGGGTAGATCGGCCGGCGGACCTTCTCGAACTTGAACAGGCTCATGTCCGACGAGGTGACGCCGACGCCGTCGCAGTCGACGATATGCTTGGCGATCGGGGCGAAGCCGGCCCGGTAGTGCACGCGCGACTTGAGCATCAGGTAGCGCCGGTCGGTCGGTTCGATGCCGACGCTGCGAAACGAACCCAGGTCGAACGGCTCGGTGTGCCGCTCGCACACGACGACCTCGATCTTGCCGGTGTCGAGCACCACCGTGCGCCCCATGTTAACGGTGGTGCCGGTGGCCATGGGGCCGCGCACCTTGAAGCGGCCGTCGGTGACCGCGCGCACGCGCCCCGACACCTCCATGGGCTCGCCCTGGCGGCCGATCGCGGGCATCGACATCTTGCCGCCCAGGCTGACGGTCACCCGCGCGCCGATGCCCGCCTTGATCATTTGATCGACCGCGCGCGGGTCGACGATGGCGAAGACGGCGACGTCCTCCAGCCCCTGACGCATGACCTCCTTGAGGACCGCGATGGTGTCTTGGGTGCCGCCCGAGGCACAGTTGTCGGCATGGTCGATGATCAGGATCGGCCCGTCGGAGAGCGCCTTCGCCTGGCCAACCGACTTCGCCAGGGGTTCGCTGTGGTAGACGAATTCGGCGCGCCGCGCCCAGGCGGCGTCGAGGATCGCGTCGCGCATCCGTTCGGCCGCCGCGCGGTCCGCCTCGGCGATCGTCACCACGCTCAGGCCCGGGTTCGGGATATCGGCCAGGGGAAAGCCGCCGAACGCCGTGGCGGCCAAGAGCCCGCCGGCTTCCGCTGCCTTCGCCATGTCGATCAGGTCCTTCATGGGCGGCACGTGGGTCGCCATGCGCAGCGTGTGGGGCATCAGCGGCCGGTTGCCCCAGACCATGACGGGCCTGGATTTCCCGGCCATGGCGTCAAGCACGATGCGACCCACGTGCTCACCCGATTTGTACATGTCCACGTGGGGGTAGGTCTTGTAGCCGACGATCGCGGTGGCGTTGTCGGCCATGGTGTTGGTCATGTTGGCGTGCAGGTCCAGCGCGACCGCGATCGGCAGGCTGGGTTTGATGGCCCTGATGCGCGCGAGCAGCGTGCCTTCGCCGTCATCGGTGGTCTCGGCGACCATGGCGCCGTGCAGGTCGAGCAGGCAGCCGTCGCAGCCCTTGTCGACCGCCTCGCAGATCGCGTCGGTCATGCGCGCGTAGGCTTCGGTGGCCACGGGACCGCTCGGCGCCGCCTCGGCGGCGATGGGGGTCACCACGTCGGCGCCCAGGCGCTCGGCATGGTCGAGATAGGCGGCGAACGGCGTGTTGGTGCCGCGGTAGGCGTCACGCGCCGCCTGGCCGAAATGGGCGCCGCGCGCGCCGAACCGCTCGAACGGCGTGGGCACCGGCGAGAACGTGTTGGTCTCGTGCTTCATCATGGCGACGACCAGGCGCATGGAAATCTCTCGGCGGGTTGCGACGTTCGGGGAGGTATTGTACGGGCGATCCGTTCTCTAGTGTTGCGCGGCGACCAACATCAAAGCCATGGCGACATCGTATACGACCGGCCTTCTGGACCAAAGGAAGAGCTCGCCACGTCTCGATCTGGTCGAGGCCGCCTTCGCGGCCTACAAGTCCGGCAAGGGATTCCGGGGCCAGATCGCCGACATCGTGCGGCTGCGGCGCGGGCCTGGGCGCCTGCGGCCCCACGAGTACTACCTGTTCCGGCTCTACGAGGACCAGCGCCTGACGCCGGAGGCCTAGCGGGACTACGTCGGTGAGCGGCGCCAGTGCCGGCTGATCCATGGCCTGTGCCACAACGACTGGCGCTCGGTCGCGCACGACAAGCTGGTGTACTACCTGCTGGTGGCTGGCCTGGGCCTGCGCGTGCCCAAGGTCATGGCCGTCCACCATGCGTACCGCACGTTTCCAGGGGCGGCGTCGTTGCGTTCGTCCGACGACGTCGCGGCGTTCCTGCGCACCGCTCCGTACCCGTTGTTCGGCAAGCCGGTGACCGGCATCTACAGCGTCGGCACCGTGGCCCTAAACGGCTATGACGGCGCCAGCGATTCGGTTCGCACGAGGGATGGGCGTACGGCGAGCCTTGCGTCGTTCGCGGCCGAACTGACGCCGTTCGAGCGGTGGGGCTACCTGTTCCAGGAGACCCTGCGGCCGCATCCGGCGGCCCGCGCTATGGTCGGCGAGCGCATCGCGACCGTGCGCATGGTGGTGCTGCTCGACGATGGCGGCCCGGAACTGTTGCGCGCGCTGTGGAAAGTTCCAGTGGGCGCCCATGTCGCCGACAACTTCTGGCGCCACGGCAACATGCTCGCGGCGCTCGATCCCGCCGATGGCCGGATCACGCGGGTCGTCCGGGGCGTGGGACACCGTCAGGTCGAGGTCTTGAGTCACCCCGACACCGGACACGATCTGGTGGGCCAGCGTCTGCCGGATTGGGCGGCGGCTACCGCGCTATGCCTGGGCGCCGCCGCGAGCCTGCCCGGCCTGGGCATGCAGGCTTGGGACGTGGCCTTGACGGACGAAGGTCCACTCCTTCTCGAGGTGAACAACGGCGGCGATTTCAACCTGCCGCAGCACGCGTTCGGCCAGGGCATCTATCAGGGCCGATTGCGCGAACTCGCCGAGCGGCACGGCGTCCCGCTTTGAGCGGGTGGCGATTCCCGACCTTCCGACCCATTGATATGCGTCAAGGACCGGTCGACCAGTTCCGGTCATTCTTTCGCCATGCAGGACCCGAGCGACGGGACGGTCGGAGAAGGAGGTCACCCATGATGCGACGTATCGCGATTGGCTTGACGGTCGCCCTGACCTTGGCCGGAGGCGGCCTTCGTGCCTCGGCGCAAGAGATGAACATGGGCTCCACGGGCGGCGGCGCCGCGATGCCCATGATGCCGATGATGGGCAGGGTGGCGGCATGATGCTCATGATGATGGGCATGGGTCACGGCGGCGGCATGATCGAAGCCGACCGCGATGGTGTGGTGTCCGCCGAGGAACTGGCGAATCATGCCGACATGGCGTTCGACATGAAGGACGCGGATGGAGACGAAGTACTCTCGAAGGACGAATTCATGGGCCAGCATGGCGCCATGATGAGCACGCGTCGCGCCGAGCGTCGCCAGGCGCGGTTCGCCGCCATGGACGCGAACGGCGACAGCGCGCTCGACTACGCCGAATTCATGGACGGCCACAAGGCCATGCTGGCGGCGGCGGACACCGATGGCGACGGTCGCGTCACCATCTGGGAGTTCCGGATCGCCAGGCACGGCTAACACCGAATCAGGAAGGGTGTAGCCACTTCGCTACCCTGTCACTCCCGGTCGCCGCCAAGCGGCGAAGCGGGAGTGACGGGGTGGCCGTTTGGATTGTCGTCCCTGGTTCCCCGGTTCCGGCCTGCGGCCGGCCCGGGGATGGCAAGCGAGGTGGCGTCGGTGCCCCCGTTGCCACGCCGCCTCTGGTCAGGCGCCGTACTCGAGGGCGGTCATCATGCCGCCCTCCATGTGGAAGATGTTGTGGCAGTGCAGGGCCCAGCGACCAGGGTTGTCCGCGTCGAAGGCGACCGTGACGCTGCCGTCGACCGGCACGAGCACCGTATCCCGTACCGCGCCCGCGAGCGTTTTCCCGCCGATGGCCACGACCTGGAAATGGTGACCATGCAGGTGCATGGGATGGGCCATGCGCGTGCGGTTGACGAGGCGCAGCGCAACGCGCTCGCCGGCGCGGACTTCGATCGGTTCGTGCTCGCCGTGCACGCGCTCGTTGAGCGACCACACGTAATCCGCCCCGCCACCCGTCAGCGCGATCTCGACGGTCCGATCGGCGGCTCGGGTTGGCGGCGGCTCGACGGCGGCGAGACGCGATTCGAGGGACAGGTCGACGGCCGGCCCCGGTTCGCCGCCCAGGGGGGCGATCGAACGCACCGTCGCGCCGGCCGTCGCCAACACGATGCCCGAGCGCTCCGCGCCGCCCTCGCGCCGCGCCAGGATCGGCCATGCGCCGGGCTCGGCGGGCAGGGATAGGCGGACGTCCAGGCGTTGGGCGATAGCCAGCGGGAAGGTGGTCCCCGCGACCGGCACAACGGGGTTGCCGTCGGCCGCAATGACGGCCCCTTCCAGCATCCCCAGGTCGAGCCACAGGTTGGTCGCGGCCGAGGCGTTGATGACGCGCAGACGCACGCGGCCACCCCGTTCGACCGGCACGACATCGGGATCGTCCAGGGTACGTTGATTGGCGAGGTGGGCGTCGTGCTCGACGTCGTTCAGCGCGCCCATGCCGTGCCCGGCATGGGCCGCGTGCGCGCCGCCGCCGGCCCTGAGCTCCGCCAGGATCTCGTTGGGATCGCGGAACGTGAAATCCTGCAGGAACAGGACGATGTCCTGTTCGTCCGCCGCCGCGTCCTCGTGCCGTTCGACGATCAGAGGCGCGGCCAGCAGGTGCTGCTCCTGCAGACCGACGTGGGAGTGCATCCAGTGGGTGCCGGGCCGCGCGGCGAAGTCGTAGTGGTACGTGGCGCCAGGGGCCAGGTGCGGCTGCGACAACTCGGGGACACCGTCCTGAACGCTTGGCGGCGTTTGGCCGTGCCAGTGGATCAGGGTCGGCTCGTCGAGTTCGTTGGTCAGGACAGCGATGAACCGCGCGCCCGGTGCCAGCCGAAGCCCCCGCCCCGACGCGCCGGTCTCGAGCGCCAGGACCGGCGCGGCACGCCCGGCCACGTCCATGGCCCGTCGCGTGACACGCAGGGCGAGGGCGTCCGCGGCAAGGCAAGGGATCGGCAGCGCGAGCAGTGCCGCGCCACCCAACAAGCGACGTCTCGTAAGATCGAAATCCTTGACGGCGGTGATCGGGGGCATGGCCACAGAGTCGCCCACTCCGTGCGGACTACGCCAGTCACGATTTGGTGTCAGCCCGGCGTGCGTCAAGGGTGTAGATCGCGAGACCCATCCAGATGGGGCCGATCGCCAAGAGGTCGCTCATCGACGCGGCCTCGCCATAGACGACGATGGCCAGACCGAACTGCAGCGAGGGATTGAGGTACTGGCACAGGCCCAACGTCGTGAGGCGAATGCACCGGGCCGCCATGGCGAACAGAAGCAACGGCCCGGCGGTCACCAACCCCGAGGCGACCAGCATCGCGTCGCCCAGGTCGTCGAGCCGCGCGAAGGCGTCGTAGCCCCGGACAGCCTGAAGCCCTATGACGCCGAGCGCCAGGGGTGCCAGGACGATGGTCTCGACCGCCAGACTGGGCAGCGATCCTACGGGCGTGATCTTGCGCATCAGCCCGTAGATCCCGAAGGTTGCGGCGAGAAACAGGCCGATCCACGGCGGCGTGTTATCCGCGATGGTCAGCCATGCCACGGCCATCCCCGCCAGCGCGATCGCGACCCGCTGCCAGGGCTGCAGGGTTTCGCCCAGCACCAGGCGGCCCAGCGCGACACTGATCAGCGGGTTGACGAAATAGCCGAAACTGGTCTCAAGCACCCGCCCGGCGTTGACCGCCCACACGTAAACCAGCCAGTTGGGCCCCAGCAGCAGGGTCGCGATGAGCAGACCACGGAGTACCGGCCACGACGCGAAGGCCTGGCGCAGCTCCTTCAGGCGCCGACCGGCGATCAGCAGGCCAATGACGACGACCAAGGACCAGACGATGCGTTGGGCGATCAGGTCGAGCGCGGAAACCTCGGCCAACCGCCGCCAGTAGAGGGGCAGCAGGCCCCAGGCGGTGAACGCCCCTATCGCGCAGGCAACGCCTATTCCGTCGTCCCGACCCTTGGTCGAAGAGCCGAGGTTCACGCCGCCTGGACCATGGTGCCCAGGCTCCAGTTCACGATGTCACGCATGACCTTGCCCAACGCCTCGTCGAACGCCGGAATGATCGCGTCCATGGTGTTGGTCTCGGCGGCGATCTCACGTTCGGAGGTCATGTTGCCGACGATGACGCGTTCGGGGAACTTCACCAGCTTGGCGTTGATCTGCACGTGTATGTTCGGTTGGCCGCCCGCGAAGTACTCCACCTGGAACTCGCGCAACTCGGTCACCAGAACATAGTCGGCGCGCAGGTTCACGGAGACGCGTCCGACGCCGACGATGCGTTCCGAGTTCTCGTACGATTCGATGATCAGGCTCTGGACCATGGCCGGCACCCGGTCGATCCAGTTCGCCCGGGCGTAGTAGTCGAGCTGCATGGGCGTATGCATCAGGGCGATGCGCCCGCTGTCGATGCCCGCCGAGGCCACGGGCAGGTCCACCGCGAGCTGCCAGTGGACCGTGGGCAGGCTTTGATCGAACGTGCTCTTGGGCGTCAGAATGTAGAGATCGGGTCGGTTCTCCGCCTGGGGCAGGAGTTCGGTCGCAGAACATCCCGCGAGCACGAGGCCCGCGCCCAGCACCAACGAGCGTCGGGTGATTGTCCTGGCCATGGTCATTGCGCCTCGTACCCCTGCTGTTGCCCGCCCAGCAGAAAGCGCGTCGGGTCGCGCTCGACCTGGGCGGCGATGTGGGTCAGGACCGAGACGAGCGAGCGCGCCTCGGTAATGAACTGCGACAATTCGTAGAGGCCGGATCCCGAGAACGCCTGGATCGGCCCTCGGTTTTCCTGAACCAACGCGGTCAGTTCCTCGGCCAGGCGCGTAGCCGACTGGGCCGTGCCGTCGATGCGCTTCAACGTGTCGCGCGCGGCGTCGCCGACGGCAGCGACCTGGGTATCGGCGCTGGCGGCAGTCGTCGTGATCTGGGCGAGCGCGCCCTCCACGGCCACCGTCAGGCGCTCGGCGCTCGCGCGCAGATCGCGTGCCAGGAGCTGTGCGTCCTCGGCGGTGACGCGCAGCGCGTTGACGGTCGCCCGCGTGTCCTCGAACGTCGCGTGGATGGTGTCGGTCTCGGCGGCCAACGCGCCGGTCAGGTCGCGCACGTTGTCCAGGGTCTGGGCGAAGGCCGCCTGGTTGTCGTCGTTCAGCAGAATCATGGCGCGCTCGACCAGCTCGGTGAAGCGTTGCACCAGCTCTGGCACCGTCTCGAACACCCGTTCGAGCTGCGACGGCTTGGAGGCGATCACCGGGCGCGCCTCGCCCTCCTTGGCCGTCAGCATGGCGGCGTCGTTGGAGCCGCCCGTCAGTTGCACGAAGCTCAGGCCCGTGATGCCCTGGATCTGTAGCGTCGCCACCACGTCGTCGCGGATCGGCGTGTCCGCGCCCACCTCGATGGTGACCAGCACGCGCTCGACCTCGTTGGGGTCGACGCCGATGGTCGTGACGGTGCCGACGGCCACGCCGTGATACTGCACCGCGCCGCCTTCGCGCAGCCCGCTGACCGAGCCATCGAAGTAGATGTCGTAGAGCGCGAAGGACCGGTCGAGCTCGACCTTGGCGAGCCAGACCACGAAGCCGACCGTGGCGGCGACCAAGGCCAGTACGAAGGCGCCGACCAGAACGTAACTTGCCCGTGTCTCCATGTCGTCGTTCCTCAGGCGCCCAGGGCCAAGCGCGCCCGTGGGCCGCGGAAATAGGCCTGCAACCAAGGGTGGGGGTTCGCCAGGTGATCGGCCAAGGTTCCGACGACGATCTTGCGGTCGATCAGGACGGCGATACGGTCGCAGATCAGGTGCAGACTGTCCAGGTCGTGGGTCACCATGAAGACCGTCAGACCCAGGCTGCGCCGAAGGTTGCGGATCAACTCGTCGAACGCGGCGGCGCCGATCGGGTCCAGCCCGGCTGTCGGCTCGTCCAGGAACACGATCTCGGGGTCGAGCGCGAGCGCGCGCGCCAGGCCCGCGCGCTTGCGCATGCCGCCCGAAAGCTCGGAGGGGTACTTGCGGCCCGCGTCGGACCGCAACCCCACCAGGTTGATCTTGATGCGCGCGAGCTCCTGGCGCAGCGCCTCGGGCAGGTCGCCCCGCTCCTTCATCGGCACTTCTACGTTCTCCGCCACGGTCAGCGAGCTGAACAGGGCGCCGTCCTGGAACAGCACGCCCCAGCGCTGGCGCAGCGCGGCGGCCTGCGCACGGTCGAGCCGGGCGGTGTTCTGGCCCAGCACCTCGATCGTGCCGGCGGCCTGACGGATCAGCCCGATGATCGCGCGCAGCAGCACGGACTTGCCGGTACCTGAGCCGCCCACCACGCCCAGGACCTCGCCACGCCACACGTCCAGATCGAGACCATCGTGAATGACCTGGGCGCCGAACTGGGTCCTGAGCCCGCGCACGCGGATGATCGGGTCGGCGGCCACCGTGTCCATCACAGGTCCAGGTACGAGAACAGGATCGAGAACGCCGCGTCGGCCACGATGACCAGGAAGATCGATTCGACCACCGATTGCGTGGTCATGCGCCCGACACTCTCGGCGTTGCCGGCGACCTTGAGGCCGCAATAGCAGCCGACCAGCGCGATGATGAACGCGAACACGGGTGCCTTGACCAAGCCGACGAAGAACGTGGTCGTGGTGACCGACTCGTGGAGCTGGCGCAGGAACTGCCCGAGCGAGATGTCGAGCACGAACAGCGACATCAGCGCGCCGCCGATCAGGCCCATGAGATCCGCGAAGAAGGCGATCAGGGGCAGGGTCAGGATCAGGGCGAAGGCACGCGGCAGCACCAAGATCTCGACCGGATCGAGGCCTAGCGCCTCCATGGCGTCGATCTCTTGGTTCACCTTCATGGTGCCAATCTGCGCCGTGAAGGCGCTGCCCGAGCGGCCGGCGATGATGATGGCGGTGATCAGGATGCCGAGCTCGCGCAGGATCGAGACGCCGAGCAGGTTGACCGTGAACAGCTCGGCGCCGAAGCGGCGCAGCTGGTCGGCGCCCTGGTAGGCCAGCACGACACCGATCAGGAACGACAGCAGGCCGACGATTGGCATGGCGTTCAGGCCGACCTGCTCCATGTGGTTGATCAGTGACGTGAAGCGCAGGCGCCCCGGGCGCATCAATGTCCGCAGCGCGATCGTCACGGTCAGCCCGAAGAAGCCGAGCAGGGCGCGCGCCTCGGTCAGGACCGTCACCGTCGCCTGACCGACGTGTCGCACCAAGTCGACGACGGCGAGGGATCGTGGCGCCACCATCTCCATGGGCTTGTCGACGTCGACCACCCGTTGCAGCAGGCCGGCGTGCTCGGGGCGTACGCCCTCCAGGTCGACCGGTACGCCGGCTTCGGCCAGGCGTGTGCGCGTGCGGTGCAGCAGCCAGGCGCCGGCGCTGTCGAGCCGCTCGACCCCCGTCATATCGATGGCCACCCTGGGCCCCAGGGGAGCCAGCACGCGCAGGCGCGCATCCAGGCCGGCCGCGGTCGCGACGCACCAGGGGCCGGTTGCGACAAGGCGGACGCGGCCGGCTTCCTCGTGCGCCGTGATACCGGCCCGGTTCGCCATGGTTCCCCGCAACAATCCCGTGACCCGAAGGGCGCAATTAGCATAGAACGGCTCGTTGCAGAAACGCAGGGTTCAAGCGTGGCCGCGACCGAGTTGCAGAATGGAATGGGCGCCACCCGGCGCGGCGACATCCTGCGCGTCTGCGTCACGTGCCGTTGGCAGGGTCTGGAGACGCTGCCGGGCACCGACCTGCGACCCGGGCGTCGTCTGTTCGACCTGGTGGTCGAGCGCCTGGGCGGCGCGCCGCCGACCGTGCAGCCCATCTGCTGCCTCAGCAACTGCTTCCGGGCGTGCAATGCCGTGATCACCGGACGCGGCAAGGCCGCCGTGATGCATTCCGAGATGGCGCCTGACGAGGCGACCTCCGACCGCCTGATCGCCGCCTATGATCGCTTCCAAGCGAGCGACGATGGTCTCACCGGGACCGAGGGGCCGTTGCCCGGCACGCTCAACGTGCTGCGCCCGGCCAGCGGGCGGCGGCGATGACCGGGATCGGCCAGTCGGTCCGCCGAGTCGAGGACGCCCGGCTGCTTACGGGGCGCGGGCGGTTCCTGGCGGATCGGCGTGTCCCCAACCTCCTGCACGCGGCGTTCGTCCGCTCAACCCCGGCCCACGGCCGCATCGCGCGCCTCGACGCCGCGCCGGCCCTGACGGTGCCCGGCGTGGTCATGGTCGTGACCGGTGCCGACTTGGCCGGCATGGGCTCGCTGCCGTGCAACGTGCCGATCGCCAGCCACGACGGCCGGCCCATGGCGGCGCCGACAAGGCCCGTGCTGCCGCGCGAGCGCGTCGTCCATGTGGGTGAACCGGTGGCGCTGGTCGTGGCGCGCACCGCCGAGGCCGCGCGCGACGGCGCCGAGGTCGTAGCGCTCGACATCGCGCCGCTGCCCGCGACCATGGACTTCGGCGGCCCCGATCTATGGCCCGAGGCGCCGGGCAATCTGGCCTTCGAGTTGCGTTGGGGCGACGTGGCGCGGACCGAGCAGGCATTCAACGAGGCCGCGCACCGTGTCGCGCTCGAAATCACGATCCCGCGCCTGATTCCCAACCCGCTGGAGCCCCGAGGCGCGCTCGCGCTGCCGGACGGGCTCGGCGGCCTGACGCTCGTGGTGCCGAACCAGTCGCCGCACCGGCTGCGCCGCACCATGGCGGAATCAGTGCTGCGCATCCCCGAGCACAAGCTGGACGTGGTCGCCGAGGACTTCGGCGGCGGCTTCGGCGGCCGGCTCGCCTGCCTGCCCGAGGAGGCCGCGCTCTGCTGGGCCGCGCTGCGGCTCGGTTTGCCGGTGCGCTGGGTGGCGGACCGGTCCGAGAGCATGTTGACCGACACCCATGCGCGCGACGTGACCGCACGGGCCGAACTGGCGCTTGACGGAGCGGGGCGCTTCCTGGCGCTGCGCGTCGTCGCCGATGTCAACCAGGGCGCTTACCTGTCCCAGGCGGGGCCGGTGTGCGCGCTCGAGATCGGCGTCTCGATGGCCAGTGTCTACGACGTCCCCGTGGTCGATGTGCGCACGCGAGGCCGCTACACGACCACGGCGCCGACCGACGTGTACCGGGGCGTGGGCCGTGCCGAGGCGGTGTACATCGCCGAACGGCTGGTCGACGCCGCCGCGCGCGCGACCGGCTTCGATCGGGCGGATCTGCGCCGGCGCAATCTGCGCGCGCCCATCGACGTCGCCGTCCCCAACGCGGTCGGCGCCGCGTACGACAGCGGCGACTTCGGGGCGGCGTTCGCCGCCGCGCTCGCCAAGGCCGATGCCCCTGGATTCCCCGCGCGGCGCGAGGCCGCGCGCCATGGGGGTCGTTGGCGCGGGCTGGGCATCGCCGCCTACGTGTACCCCACCGCCGGTGGCGGCATCGAGATGGAGCAAGCGCGCGTCCGCGTCCACCCGACCGGCTCGGTCACGGTCCATGTCGGCACGCACAGCCACGGCCAGGGTCACGCCACCGTGTTCGCGCAACTCGTCGCCGGGCGGCTCGGGCTCGCCATGGATCAGGTAGACGTGGTCTACGGCGACACCGCGCGCGAACCCTGGGGGCGCGGCACCTATGGTTCGCGCTCGCTCGCCTCAGGCGGTTCGGCGATCGTGCTCGCGCTCGACAAGGCGATCGACAAGGGCCGGCGGATCGCGGCCCACCTGCTGGAAGCCGCCGTCCAGGACGTGACGTTCGAGGCCGGCGCGTTTCGCGTCGCGGGCACGGATCGCGCCGTGCCGTGGGGCACCGTGGCGCTCACCGCGTACGTACCGCACAAGTTCCCGCACGACGAGCTGGAGCCCGGGCTGGACGAACTGGCCGCCTACGGTTCGAAGGCCTCGACGTACCCCAACGGTTGCCACGTCACCGAGGTCGAGGTCGACCCCGAGACCGGCGCCGTGGCGCTCTTCGCCTACACCGCCGTGGATGACGTGGGTGTCGTGGTCAACCCGATGATCGTCGAGGGCCAGATCCATGGCGGCATCGCCCAGGGCGTCGGGCAGGCGCTGATGGAGCAGGGCGCCCACGACGCCAACGGCCAGCTCGTGGCCGGTTCGTTCATGGACTACACGATGCCGCGTGCCGACGACCTCCCCGCCATTGCCACAGCGACGCTCGCGGTCGCGTGCCGGACCAACCTGATCGGCGCCAAGGGGGCGGGGGAGCTGGGCCCCGTGGCGGCGCCACCCGCGGTGGTCAACGCCGTGCTCGATGCGTTGGCGCCGGTAGGCGTGGTCACGATCGACATGCCACTGACACCCGAGCGGGTATGGCGCGCCATCCAGGCCGCACGGGCCTAGGTGTCACCGGATCTACTCGCGGCGATCCTCGCGCTGGTCGCCGCGGGGCTCCACGCCACCTGGAACGCCATGATCAAGGTGCGTGGCGATCGGCTCATCGCCATGACCATCCTCAGCGTCGCCGGCGGCCTCTGCTCGGTCCCGCTGATCGTGTTCGGCGGTCCCATCGACCTCCGCAGCTTGCCCTTCCTGCTCGGGTCTGTGTTCGTCCACACCTTCTACTATGCCGCGCTGATCGCGTCGTATCGGGCGGCCGATCTGTCGCACGCCTACCCGCTGGCGCGCGGCTCGGCGCCACTGCTGCTCACGCTCGCGGCGCCCTTGTGGCTCGGCGAGACGATCACGACGCCCGAAGCGCTCGGCATCGCCATGATCTCGTGCGGCATCTTCGCGCTGCTCCGCCTGCCGGGGGGACTTGTCGCCAACTGGCGCATGGCGGCCTACCCGCTCGCCACGGGCATCACCATCGCCACCTACACGGTGTTCGACACGCTGGGCGTGCGTGCCTCGGGCAACCCTCCCGCCTACGTCGGGTGGTTGTTCTTCCTCGACACGTTCCCCATCCTGCTGTTCGTCGTCGTCCGACACCCCATGGCCCTGATCGCCACACTGCGGACGGGGCCGTGGCTGCCGGCGCTCGGCGGCGTCATTTCGGCCCTCGGCTACGGCATGGTCCTGGTCGCCATCAGCTTCGGCCAGGCCGAGCATGTCGCCGCGCTGCGCGAGACCAGCGTCATCCTGGCCGCGCTCATCGGGACGCGGCTCCTGGGCGAGCCGTTCGGCCCGCGCCGCGTGTTCGCCGCCGCGCTGGTGGCCGCTGGCGCGGTCGTTCTGGAAGTGGGCGGCTGAGCCGCCTCGTCAACGTCGCCGGTCGCCGTAGACGATGACCAGACCGCCCGCGACGATCAGGGCCATGCCAATCAGGTTGTAGATGTCGGGCACCTCGCGCCAGAAGATGTAGCCGAACAACGTGCCCCACATCATGGCGACGTACTCGAACGGCGCGACCGCGGTCGCGGGCGCCAGGCGATAGGCGGCCACGATCAGGAAGTGGGCCGAACCGGCGATCAGGCCGACGATCGCGATCAGGCCCATGTCGCCGAGGCCGGGCAGCCCCCACGCGACGGATCCGAACAAGGCGAACGGCGTCGATCCCGCGAGGAACATGAACCACGTGTAGGCCGACGTCACCGAAGCCGGTTCGCTCTGCCCGAGCTTACGCGCCAGCAGCGACGACAGGGCGTAGGCGAACCCCGAACCGAGCGAGTAGAGCGCCACCGGCGGGAAGTCGACGGACCAGGGCCTCAGCGCCACCAACACGCCGGCGAATCCCATCAGGGTCGCCGCCCAGCGTGTCACCGTGACCCGCTCGCCGATCGCGATGGGCGACAGCAGGGCGACGAACAAGGGCGATGTGAACACCAGCGCGACCGCCAGCGCGAAGGAAAGCCCGCCCGTCAACGCTTCCAGGTAGAGCGAATAGGACAGGATGATCAGGCCGCCGCGCATGAGCTGAAAAACGGGGTAGGGCGTGCGCAATCTGGGCCAGGCGCCTTCGAGATGTACCATGATGGCGACCGGGATCACCGCCGTGACGCTGCGCAGCATGATGAGCGCCATCAGCGGCACGCGCTCGGTGACACCACGCACGATCGCGTCCGATACGGTCAGCATGGACATGGCCGCGACGATGCACACGATGCCCTTGAGGATCGGCGACATCAGACGGACCTGGTCCCGTAATACAGCATCACCGTGTGGGTCGCCTCGGCGAAGAACAACCAGCGCTCGACCACCGTGCCCGCGACATTGGCGCCCACCGCCAACGCCGCCAGGGCCACGCCCGCCGTGCCGCCGGTGAGTGTAGCACCCAGGGTCGCGGCCAGGGGCAGGGCGAAACCGAGCATGAGTACCCCGCGGCGAAGCTTGGACGCGTGCTTGCGCGCGACGCGGAATCCCATCTCCTTCAGCAGGTAGTTCGAGCCGGTGTGCGGCGGGTCGAGCAGACGCACGTCGTCGAAGGCGCCGAGGCCCGTCGCGGTGACCGTCGTGCTGGCGGCCCGGCCACGGTCGATGGCGGCCCAATACGTGATCTTGCACGCCGTCGCGGCGGCCAGGGCGACGCCGGCCACCAGTGTCAACGTCGCCGTCGGCGCGCCGAAGCAACGCGCGAACAGGCACGCCAAGAGCGCGCCCGAGGACATGGCCATCAGCCCATAGTTGGGCACCACCAGCGGGTGGCGCCATTGCCGAATGGGCTTGAGGCTGGCGTAGATCATGCCGGTGCACGCGACCGTGGCGACCGCGCCGATCAGCAGGGCGATGGCGGCGAGGCGCGACGGCCGGCCCTCGAGCCAGATCCAGGCCTGCAGGGCCGCCGGCACGAACGTGACCAACGCGGCGATCCCTTCACGGGACAGCCACGAGGACCGCCACTGGGTCAGCCCGCGCCAGGCGCGCTCGGGCCGGCCCAGATGCGCCGACGAAGCCAGCAGGCCGAACCCCGCCAGCGCGGCGCCGGTCCCCAACGTCGCCAGGCCCTGCCACGGCGAAGCGAAGGGCAGCCCGACCAGCACGTTCAGGGCAACCAACGCGAACAGGCCGTAGCCCGCGCCGGAAGCGACGGTGAAGACGATGACGGAGAGTGCCGGATGCACGCGGGGACTTCAGCGCGACAACAGGCGATCGAGCCAGCCGAGCGCGCCCGTCGCGCCGGTCGTCGAATCATCGGGTGCGACCGAGGGTACGGTGTGCACGCGCGGCGGCAGGTACTTGTTGGTCGGCCGGTAGCCCAGCTCGGGCATCAGGTCGCGGCCGTCACGCGCCGCGGCCAGGCGGGATACAGCGGACGAAGGGTCGCCCAGGTCACCGAAATGGCGCGCGCCGGCCGGGCACACGGCGACGCATGCGGGCACCCGTTCGGCCGGGGCAAGGTGGTCGTTGTAGATGCGGTCAATGCACAGGGTACACTTCTTCATGACGCCCGCGTCGTCGTCGAACTCGCGCGCGCCGTAGGGGCAGGCCCACGAGCACAGCTTGCAGCCGATGCACTTGTCCTCGTCGATCAGGACGATGCCGTCCTCGGCCCGCTTGTAGGACGCGCCGGTCGGGCACACGGTGACGCAGTCGGGCTCGGCGCAGTGCAGGCAGGAACGCGGGAAGTGCACGGTCCGGCCGCCGCAGGCGCCCGACGCTTCGAAGCTGTGCACCCGGTTGAACCAGACCCCTGATGGCTCGGCGCCGTAAGGGTCGCGATCGGGCAACGGCGCCATGTGGCCGCCCGTGTTCCATTCCTTGCATGCGACGGCGCAGGCGTGGCAGCCGACGCACGTGTCCAGGTCGATGACCAGGCCGAGCGCCTTGTCGCTGGGATGACTGGGCAGACTGGTCAAGTCAGGCCCTGAAATCCGCGCCATAGCGCAGGATCGCGGGGCGCGCCGGCGCGCCGGGCGGCGGGGGCAGAGGCTCGAAGCGCGGCTCCGCCGCGGCATCGGCCGGCGCCTCGGCGCGCGCCAGGCGCACGCGCAGATCGTACCAGGCCGCCTGTCCGGTCACCGGGTCGCTGTTCGAGCGATTGCCGCGCCGGTCGTCGATCAGGTGGTTCAGCAGGAAACCGCGCCGCCCTTCGGGCGCGTCCGGCGCCAGGTTCCAGGCGCCCGCGCGCTTGCCGATGGCGTTCCACGTCCACACGGTGCGGCCGTGGACGCCATCCATCAGGCGCACCTGGACGCGCAGGCGCCCCTTCGCGCTTTCCACCCAGGCCCAGCCGTCGTCCTCGATGCCGAGGCTGGCGGCGAGCCCGCGCGGCATGTAGAGCCGGTTTTCGCCCAGGATCTGGCGCAGCCAAGCGTTCTGCGATCCCCAGGCGTGGTACATCGGCATCGGCCGTTGGGTCAGCGCATGGATCGGGTACGCCGCGTCCTCGGCCGGCGGTTCCCAGAAGGGCAGCGGATCGAAGGCGCGCTCGATGCCGACGCGCAAGGCGTCGGGCGGCTGCACCGGACCGTGGCCCTGGGCGGCCAGGCGAAAGCTCTGCAGCTCCTCGCTGTAGATCTGCAGCACGATCTGGCGCGCCGGCGGCAGGAACCCCATGGACGTCGCCCAATCCAGGTAGGGGCGGTTCGCATGGCGGAAGAAGCGCTGGTCATCGGGCAGCACGTGGTGCCAGAAGCAGCCGTGCTCCTTGTAGCGCGCGAGTTGGTCGGGGTTGGGCGCGCCGCGCCCATGCGCCGTGCCATCGGCGCCGCGCCAGCCGGCGAGCGGCCCGATGCCAGGCAGACGCTCGTGCCGCGCCATGTAGTCGGGGAAGCCGCCGGGGTAGCGGGGCTTGCCCGCCGCGTCGACCAGACCGGGCAAGCCCAACCGGGCGCCCAGATCGATCAGCACGTCCTGGAACGGGCGCACGTCGCGGTCCAGCGGCACCACCGGCTGGCGGATCGCGTCGCCGGGCCCGTCGGGTTCGCCGATCGGGCGGTCGAGCAGCGAGATGCAGTCGTGGCGCTCCAGGTAAGTCGTGTCGGGCAGCACCAGGTCGGCGTAGGCGACCATCTCCGAGGCGTAGGCGTCGGCGTAGATGATGCGCGGAATCCGGTACTCCCCCGTGGCCGGGTCCTTGTCGGTCAGCATGGCCATGGTCTCGGTCGTGTTCATCGCCGAGTTCCAGCTCATGTTGGCCATGAACATCATGAGCGTATCGATCGGGTAGGGGTCGCCCGCCCAGGCGTTGCGGATGACCGTGTGCATCATGCCGTGGGCGGCCAGCGGTGCCTCCCACGAATAGGCCTTGTCGATGCGGCGCGGCGTGCCATCCGCCTCGACCAACAGGTCGGCCGGCGAGCGCGGGAAGCCGAGCGGCGGCCCCGGCATCGGCGTCGCGGGCGCCACGTCGGCGGCGTGGCCAGCGGGCCTCGGCGCGGGAGGAATCGGCCTGGGGAAGGGCGCCTTGTAGCGGAAGCCGCCCGGCGCATCGATGGTACCCAGCAGCATCTGCAACAGATGGATCGCCCGGCACGTCTGGAAGCCGTTGGCGTGGGCCGAGATGCCGCGCATGGCGTGCATGGCGACGGGGCGGGCGGTCATGCGTTCGTGCCGGCGCCCGGCCCAATCGGTCCACGGGATCGCGACCTCGAAAGCCTGCGCGAAGGCGGCGTCGGCCAACTCCCGCGCGAGGCGGCGAATGGTCGCCGCCGGCACGTCGGTCGCCCGTTCCGCCGCCTCGGGCCCGCAGGCGGTGTCACCGTATCGGGCCAGCACCAGATCGAAGACCGGTCGGGCGCGACGGCCGTCGGGCAGCGTGACGGCGCCTTCGAGCGCCGGCGTTACCCCCGCGGCAAGCGCGCTGGCTGGCGCGTTCGTCCCACGGTCCCAGCACAACGGCTCGCCCGCCTCGTCACGGGCAAAGGTGCCGTCAGCGGCCGATCCTGGTGCGTCGACGACCAGCCAGGGCGCGTTGGTGTAGCGCACCAGGAAATCCAGGTCGACGCGCCGGGTGCGCAGCAGCTCATGGATCAAGGCCACGACCAGGGCGCCGTCGGATCCTGGCCGGATGCCGATCCATTCGTCGGCGATGGCGGAATAGCCGGTGCGCACCGGGTTGACGCTGACCACCTTGGCGCCGCGCGCCTTCAACTTGCCAAGCCCGATCTTGATCGGGTTGGAATCGTGATCCTCGGCCACGCCGAACAGCATCAGGTAGCGCGTACGCTCCCAGTCAGGCGAGCCGAACTCCCAGAACGAGCCTCCGATCGAATAGAGCCCGGCCGCCGCCATGTTGACCGAGCAGAAGCCGCCGTGTGCGGCGTAGTTGGGTGTGCCGAACTGGGCCGCCCACCAGCCGGTCAGCATCTGGCTCTGGTCGCGCCCGGTGAAGAACGCCAGCTTGCGCGGATCGCTGCGGCGGATCGTGCCCAGCCACGACGTGGCCAGGTCCAGCGCCTCATCCCACAAGATCGCCTTGAACGTTCCGGACCCGCGTTCGCCCGTGCGCAGCAGGGGTTGGCGCAACTTGGCGGGCGAATGCTGCTGCATGATCCCGGCGGAACCCTTGGCGCAGATCACGCCGCGGTTCACCGGGTGGTCGGGGTTCCCTTCGATGTAGCGCAGTTGGCCGTCGCGCACATGCACACGAATGCCGCAGCGGCACGCGCACATGTAACACGTGGTCGCGTGGACCGAGTCGGCAACCTTGGGCGAGGTCGCGACCTCGGGATCACGGCTCCATCGTGGCGTTTCCGGCAAGGCCTACCCCCTGGATACACCGGTAATGGAGCCGGCGCTGGAGGGCAAGCCGATCCGTGCCGCGTGAGCGCCGTCGCGACTCAAGGGGTCATGTCGACCGAGGCACTGGCGATGGGGCCTCCGCGTCGTACCCCCGTGATACCGCGTGCGGGCCACGCACCCTGGCCAAGGGCGCATCGCGATCCAAAATCAGTACGTCACGCTCTTGCAGGTGATCTGAGCACGAATAATTGCAATATATGAGATAAACAAAGAGCATTCATCACCCGATATTGAAATCGAACTCGGGCACGTTGTTGCGTGATTAAGGGGCCACACGGTGCCGCCGCATGGCGGCCGAGCGAGGCGCTCGGGTTGCGCGGTTCGGGCGGCAATGGCAAGAATGCCTCCATGGATCGCCATGAGCGCATCACGACGTCGCGCATGGGACCGGCGGCGCAACTCGCGACTGTATTGGTCAGCGGCTGTCTCGCGCTGGCTCCCGGCGTGGCGCAGGCGCGCCAGACCTTCGCCGAGTTCGTCGCCCAGGTGCGCGCCGAAGCCAGGGCGAACGGCATCGCCAAGGTCACCCTCGACCAGGCCTTCGACAGCATCCACGAGCCCATCGCGCGCATCATCGAGCTGGATCGCAACCAGCCCGAGGTGACCATGACCTTCGCCGAATACATGGCGAAGCGCGTCTCGAACGCCATGGTACGCGACGGCCGCGCCAACCTGCGCGCCAACGAGGCGCTGCTCGATCAGGTCGCCGCCCGATACGGGGTGCCCAAGAACGTTCTGGCCGCGTTCTGGGGCCTGGAGTCCCGGTACGGCGAGTACATGGGGAAGTACTCGGTCATCGCGGCCCTGGCGACGCTGGCCTATGACGGTCGGCGCGGCGAGTTCTTCCGCAAGGAGTTGATGGACGCCCTCGCCATCCTCGACCAGGGGCACATCTCGGCGGACTTGATGCTCGGGTCCTGGGCCGGGGCCATGGGCCAGTGCCAGTTCATGCCGTCGAGCTTCCGCTCATACGCGGTCGATTTCGACGGCGATGGCCGCCGCGATATTTGGACGACCAAGGCCGACGTGTTCGCCTCGGCCGCCAACTACCTAGCGAAATCTGGCTTGAAGGCGGACGAGCCGTGGGGCATGCCGGTGGTCCTGCCGGCCGGCTTCGACACGTCGCTGATCGGCAACCGCACAAAGCGCGACGTGACGACGTGGCGATCCCTCGGCGTCACGGCGATCGACGGTCACGCGCTGCCCACCGACGGCACCGAGGCCGCGCTGGTGCGCCCCGGTGGCGACCACGGCATGACCTTCATGGTGTTCGAGAACTACCAGGCGATCCTGCGCTGGAACCGCTCGGACTACTTCGCGATGTCGGTGGTCACCCTGGCCGATCTGTTGGCCGAGCCCGGCGGCACGCCGTGAACGTCGCGCTGAGCGGCGCCTTGGTCGGTGCGGTGGCGCTGGTGACCGGGGCGTGCGCCGAGACTAGCCTGGTCAGCCACGCGGTCAAGACCGTGATGGACGAGGGCGGGGGCCAGGGCCACTACAAGGTCGGCGAGCCCTATCAGGTGTACGGCCGCTGGTACTATCCGGCCGAGCAACCCGACTACGATTCGGACGGCGTGGCGTCGTGGTACGGCCCCGGTTTCCATGGCCTGCGCACCGCCAACGGCGAGGTGTTTGATCAGAACGCGCTGAGCGCCGCCCATACCACGCTGCCGATGCCCAGCTTCGTGCGGGTGACGAACCTCGAGAACGGCCGATCGCTGGTCCTGCGGGTCAACGATCGTGGGCCGTTTGTCGACGACCGCATCATCGATGTCTCGCGCCGCGCCGCCCAGTTGCTCGGCTTCATGAACCAGGGCACGGCTCATGTCCGGGTCGAAGCCGTGCCGGCGCCCGAGGGCGAGGTGGTCGTGGCCAGCGTGGCGCCCGCGGCCGCGCCGGCCGAGCCGATCGAGACGATCCAGGTCGCGGCGGCGGAACCGGCGGCCGTGACACAGCCGTCGCCAAGGGCCGGCGGCACGATCTTCGTCCAGGCCGGCGCGTTCGGCGATGCCGTGCGCGCCGAGGATGTGCGCCAGCGCGTCGCCTCGGTCGGCGAGGCCCTGGTGGCGCCCGTCGCCGTCAACGGCGCCACGCTCTACCGCGTCCGGCTCGGGCCCTACATCAGCCGCGAGGAAGCGTCGTTCGTGCTGTCCCGGGTGTGGAGCCTGGGCTTGACCGAGGCGCGGCTCGCCACCGATTGACGTCGGCGCGCGATCGACGCCATGGTTCGCCGGGACGAGGGGTGACTTCAATGAGACTTGGGTTTCTGCAAGCCCTGTTGTTGGGCGCCGCGCTTTCGCTGGGATTGGCCGGATCGATCGCCGCCTTCGAGACGACGGGGCGCGAGGCGATCCTGATCGACGACACCACCGGCGCCGTCCTGATGGAGAAGAACGCCGATCAGCTCATGCCGCCGTCGTCCATGAGCAAGATCATGACCGTCTACATGGTGTTCGAGCGACTGCGCGACGGCAGCATCAAGCTGACCGACGAGCTGCCGATCAGCGAACGCGCCTGGCGCATGCAGGGCTCGAAGATGTTCGTCGACGTGAACTCGCGGGTCTCGGTGGACGCGCTGCTTCATGGCGTGATCGTGCAGAGCGGCAACGACGCGACCGTTGCCCTGGCCGAGGGCCTGGGCGGCACCGAGGAGGCGTTCGCCGCGCGCATGACGGAGCGCGCGCACGAACTCGGCATGACCAACTCGACGTTCCTGAACGCGTCGGGCTGGCCCCAGGAAGGCCACCTGACCACGGCGCGCGACCTGGCGACGCTCGCGAGCCACATGATTCACGACTTCCCCGAGTTTTACCCGCTCTTCGCCGAGACCGAGTACGAGTACAACGGCATTTCGCAAGGCAACCGCAACCCGCTGCTTTACAAGAACGTCGGCGCCGACGGCCTGAAGACCGGCCACACCGAGGAGGCCGGGTATGGCCTGACCGCTTCGGCGGTGCGCGACGGCCGGCGTCTAATCCTGGTCGTCAACGGCCTTGGCGACGTGAACACGCGTTCGGAGGAGACTGAGCGGCTGCTCGACTGGGGCTTCCGCGAGACGACGAACTACGCTCTCATCAAGGCCGACGAGCCGGTGGTTGACGCCGATGTCTGGCATGGCGACACCGAGACGGTGCCGCTGGTGCTGGCCGAACCGCTGGTGGTCACGCTGACGCGCGAGGCGCGGGCGGGCATGACCGTCAAGGTGATCTACGACGGGCCGCTCCCGGCACCCATCGCCAAGGGTACCCAGGTCGGCCGCATCGTGGTTAGCGCGCCGGGCTACACCGACGTGGAACATCCGCTGCTGGCCGGAACTGACGTGGGGACCCTTTCGACTCTGCGCCGCCTGCTCGCCGCGGCCGTGTATCTGGTCCGGGGCGGCGGAGGATAGGGTGTTCCTCACCTTCGAGGGTGGCGAGGGCGCCGGCAAGTCGACGCAGGCGGCCCTGCTCGCCGCGGCGCTCGAACGGCAAGGGCGGCGGGTGCTGGTCACGCGCGAGCCGGGCGGCACGCCGTTCGCTGAGGCTGTGCGCGCCGCGGTGCTCGACCCTCGACACGGCGACCTCGGCGCCATGACCCAGGCGCTGGCCCACTGGGCCGCGCGGCTCGACCATTGGGAGAACACGATCGCGCCGGCCCTGGCCAAAGGCACCTGGGTGCTGTGCGATCGCTTTGCCGATTCGACGCTCGCCTACCAGGGCTACGGCCTGGGCGTCGACCGGGAGCATCTGGCGGCGCTGCATCGTCTGGCGCTGGGCACGGTGCGCCCCGACCTGACGTTGATCCTCGACCTGCCGGTGGAGGAGGGCTTGGCGCGCGCGCGCCAACGCGGCCGGACCGATCGTTACGAGGCCATGGACCATGGCTTTCATGAGCGCCTGCGCGCGGGCTTCCTGGCCATCGCGCGCGCCGAGCCGGACCGCTGCGTCGTGCTGGATGGCGCCGCTGCGCCCGAGCGGGTCCACGCCAAGGTGATGGCCGCGGTCACCGCCCACGCGGGCCGCGCCTGATGGCCCCGGAGCCGCGCCGCAACCCCGACCTGGTCGGTCACGCCGAAGCCGAGCGTACGCTGATCCACGCCGCGCGCTCGGGCCGGCTGGCGCACGCCTGGCTAATCGCCGGGCCGCTGGGCATCGGCAAGGCGACGCTGGCCCACCGCTTCGCGCGCTGGCTGTTGGAGGGCGCGCCGACGGGACCCGATGACTCGCTCTGGACCGATCCGGCGGGTCGGACGTTCCACCTCGCGGCGGCCGGCACGCACCCCGACCTGCTGACCATCGAGAAGGGCGTGCGCGAGGGCGGCAAGGCGCGCACCGAGATCGTCATCGCCGACGTGCGCGCCGCCAGCGGCTTCGTGCGCATGACCCCGGCGATCGCGCCGTGGCGGGTCGTCATCTGCGACGCCGCCGACGATCTGAACGTCAACGCCGCCAACGCGCTCCTCAAGATCCTGGAGGAGCCGCCGCCCAATGCGATCTTGCTGCTGGTGGCCCACGCGCCGGCGCGTCTGCTGCCGGCCTTGCGCTCGCGCTGCCGCCGGCTCGATCTGCGGCCCCTCGGTGTTGCCAACCTGCAGCGCGTCATTGGCCCTTGGATCGCCGACGACGCCCAGGCGCGGGTCCTGACCGACCTAGCCGAGGGCAGCCCGGGGCGCGCGCTCGCGCTCATCGAGGCCGGCGGGCCGGAGCTCTACCAGGATGTCGCGGCCGTCATGGCGGGCCTGCCGGCGCTCGACATGGCGGCGGTCCACGATCTGGCCGAGCGCTGGACGCGGCGCGGCGCCGACGAGACGTTCCGCACCGGCATGGATCTGCTGCGCGCCTGGATCGAGCGCTACGTGGCCGGCAGGGCGGGAGCGGGGGCGCGCCAGCCTGGTCTTGATGCCTGGGTTGAGGTGTGGGACAACGTCGGCCGCCTTACCCTCCAGGCCGATGGCTTGCGGCTGGACCGCAAGCAGGTGGTGATCGCCGCGTTCTCGGCGCTGGCCTACGCGGCACGGGGTTAGCCGTCAGCCAGGCGACGCACCGCCCCGTACCGGAGACCAGGATGGCCGAGCGCCCGACCTACTACGTCACGACGCCGATCTACTACGTGAACGACAGCCCCCATCTGGGACATGCGTACACGACGATCGCGTGCGACGCCCTGGCCCGGTTCATGCGGCTCGATGGCTACGACGTCCGCTTCCTGACCGGCACCGACGAGCACGGCCAGAAGGTCAAGAAGTCGGCCACCGCCGCCGGCAAGTCCCCGCAGGCCTTCACCGACGAGGTTTCGGAGCGGTTCCGCGCGCTGGGGCCGCTCCTCAATCTGAGCAACGACGATTTCATCCGCACCACCGAGCCGCGCCACACCAGCGGTGTGCAGGCGCTGTGGCGGACGCTCGTCGAACGCGGCGAGATCTACCTGGGCACCTACGCCGGCTGGTACGCGGTGCGCGACGAAGCGTTCTACACCGAGAGCGAGCTTTCCCCCGGTCCCAACGGCTCGCGGCTGGCGCCCTCGGGCGCGCCGGTCGAATGGGTGGAGGAGCCGAGCTACTTCTTCCGCCTGTCGGCGTGGGGCGAACGGCTGCTGCGCCACTACGAGGAGCATCCGGACTTCGTGGCGCCCGACAGCCGGCGCAACGAGGTGATCGCCTTCGTCAAGGGCGGCCTGCAGGACCTTTCGGTCTCGCGCACGTCGTTCAGCTGGGGCATCCCGGTGCCCGGCGACCCGCGCCACGTCATGTACGTCTGGCTCGACGCCCTGACCAACTACATGACCGCCGTGGGCTACCCGGCGACCGACAGCGAACTCTACGCCCGCTACTGGCCCGCCGACCTGCACATGGTCGGCAAGGACATCCTGCGCTTCCACACGGTCTACTGGCCGGCGTTCCTGATGGCAGCCGGGCTCGAGCCGCCGCGCCGCGTGTTCGCCCACGGCTGGTGGACGATGGAAGGCCAGAAGATGTCGAAGTCGCTCGGCAACGTCATCGACCCGCACGCCATGGTCGCGCGCTATGGGCTGGATCCGGTGCGCTTCTTCGTGCTGCGCGAGGTGCCGTTCGGCGCCGACGGCGATTTCTCGCACCGTGCCGTGGTCGGCCGGCTGAACGGCGACCTGGCCAATGATTTCGGCAACCTGGTGCAGCGCGTGCTCACCATGATCGGCAAGAACTGCGGCGCCCGGATGCCCGAGCCCGGCGCGCTCGCCGATGCCGACAAGGTGTTGCTGGGCGCGGCGTACGGCCTGCTGGAACGGCAGCGCGCGGCCTACAGGGTTCAGGCGTTTCACACCGCGCTGGCCGAGCTGTGGGACGTGGTCGGCCGGTCCAACCGCTACGTGGACGAGCAGGCGCCCTGGGCGCTGCGCAAGACCGATCCGGCGCGCATGGCGATGGTGCTGTGGGTGCTGGCCGAGACGATCCGCCACCTGGCGATCCTGGCGCAGCCCGTGATTCCCGGCGCGGCCGGTGACGTACTGCGCCAGCTCGGCGTGGCCGACGATCGCCGGCGCTTCGCCGACCTGGGACCGAAAGGCGCGCTGGTCGCCGGGACGCCGTTGCCGGCGCCGGCGGCGGTGTTCCCGCGCTTCGTCGCCGAGGAGACCGCCTAATGCTGGTGGACAGCCACTGCCATCTGGACTTCCCGCAGCTCGCGGGCGACCTGGAGGGCGTGCTGGCGCGCGCGCGCGACGCCGGCGTCGGCCTGTTCCAGACCATCGGCACCCGCCTATCGACGTTTCCCAACGTGTGCGCCATCGCCGAGGCGCACGCGCCGGTCTACTGCTCGGTCGGTGTCCACCCGCACAATGTCGCGGACGAGCCGGTGACGCCCGAGACCCTGGTCGAGCGCGCCGGGCACGCCAAGGTGATCGGCCTCGGCGAAACGGGGCTTGACTACTACTACGACCACGCGCCGCGCGCGACGCAGCGCGCCGCGTTCGCCGCGCACATCCAAGCGGCGCGGGCCACCGGCCTGCCGTTGATCGTGCACAGCCGCGACGCCGACGACGACACCGTCGATACGCTGGCCGCCGTAGGCCAGGGCGAGGCGAGGGGCGTGATCCACTGCTTCTCGTCGGACCGGGTCATGGCACGCCGCTGCCTCAATCTCGGCTTCGTCATCTCGTTCTCGGGTATCGTGACGTTCAGGAACGCCGAGGAGATGCGCGCGGTCGCCAGGATGGTGCCGCTCGACCGCATGCTGGTCGAGACCGACGCGCCGTACCTGGCGCCCGTGCCCATGCGCGGGCGGTCCAACGAGCCGGCGTTCGTCGCCCACACGGCGCGCGTGGTCGCCGAGCAGAAAGGCGTTGGTCCGGACGCCCTGGCGGAAGCGACGACCGCCACGTTTCTGAATCTTTTCACGAAGGCGCGGGCGCCCTCGTGCGCGTGACGGTCCTGGGCTGCGGCGCCTCGGGCGGCGTGCCGCTCTTGGGCTGCGACTGCGCGGTATGCCATTCGCCGGACCCGCGCGACCGGCGTCGGCGGTCCTCGGTGCTGGTCGAGCAGGGCGCTACGCGGCTGTTGATCGATGCCTCGCCCGATCTGCGCGCCCAGTTGCTCGATGCCCAGGTCACGCGGATCGACGCGGTGCTGTTCAGTCACGCCCACGCCGATCACTGCCACGGCATCGACGACCTGCGCCTGATCTGCCGCGCCATGGACACGGCTGTGCCGGCCTACGGCGACGCCGAGACCCTGGCGGAGTTGGCGCGGCGCTTCGGCTACGCCTTCGAGGCCAAGACCACGAGCTGGTTCCGCCCGGCGCTGGAACCGCGCACGGTGAACGGGCCGTTTGCCGTCGCCGGCGCAACCGTGCGGCCGTTCCCGCAAAACCACGGCCCGACGATGGTTACGTTGGGGTTCCGCATCGGGCCGTTCGCGTACTCGACCGACGTGAGCGACCTGGACGATGACGCGTTCGCGGCCCTCGAGGGCGTCGAGACGTGGGTCGTCGACTGCCAGAGCATCGAGCCGAGCTACGTCCATTCCCATCTGGAGCGCGCGCTCGGCTGGATCGAGCGCGTACGTCCGCGGCGCGCCGTGCTGACCCACATGGGGCACGACTTCGCCTACGCGGCGCTGGCAAACCGTCTGCCCGAGGGCGTCGAACCGGGCTACGATGGCCTGGAACTCGTCATGGAGGACGGGCGATGAAACTCGAGGGCTCGTGCCATTGCGGCGCGGTTCACTTCACGGACGAGGCCGAGACGCCGTACGCGCCCTACATGCGCTGCTACTGCTCGGTCTGCCGCAAGACCGCCGGTGGGGGCGGCTACGCCATCAACCTGTTCGCCAAGGCCAAGACGCTCAAGGTCACCGGCAAGAACCACATCAGCGTCTACCGCGTGCGCGCCGACCGCGTCGCCCCTGAACCCGGCGAGCCGACGCCCAAGGGCAAGCTGAGCGAAGCCCGGCGCAGCTTCTGCCGCGACTGCGGCAGCACGCTGTGGGTCCACGATCCGCGTTGTCCCGACCTGCTGCATCCGTTCGCCTCGGCGATTGATACCCGGCTGCCCAAGCCAAGACGCCGCAAGTACATTTTCCTGGCCGACAAGGCGCCCTGGGTCGAAGTCCCGCCGGCCGGACCGCATGACCTGCATTTCAAGACGTACCCGTGATGCTCGCGCGTGCCTTGGTCAAGATCGATCCTAATTTTCCATAATCAATATTATGCGCTCACAACGAATGACCGAAATCCTGGACGAGCCCTGGGCCGACCCCGACCTTCGCGGCCAGATCGACCGCCTCCTCGCCATCATGGCGCGGCTGCGCGATCCCAAGTCCGGCTGCCCGTGGGATCGCGAGCAGTCCTTCGCCACCATCGCGCCCTACACCATCGAGGAAGCCTACGAGGTCGAGGACGCAATCCGCCGCGCCGACACCAAGGCGTTGGTTGACGAGCTGGGCGACCTGCTGTTCCAAGTGGTGTTCCACGCGCGCATGGCCGAGGAAGCCGGCCAGTTCGACTTCGCGGACGTGGTCGCCGCCGTGTGCGACAAGATGATCCGACGCCACCCTCATGTGTTCGGCGGGGCGCGCGTCGCCGATGCCGCGGCCCAGACCGAAGCCTGGGAGGCGCACAAGCGACGCGAACGTGGCGCGCGCGGCGCCCTGGCCGACGTGGCGCTTGGCCTGCCGGCGTTGATGCGCGCCCAGAAGCTGCAAGGTCGCGCCGCCCGCGTCGGCTTCGACTGGGACGACGCCGATCGTGTCGTCCTTAAACTCGACGAGGAACTGGGCGAGTTACGCGAAGCCCGCGCCAGCGGCGATGGTGATCGCGTCGAGGACGAGTTCGGCGATGTGCTCTTTATTCTGGTCAACCTCGCGCGTCACTTGAAGATCGATGCCGAAGCAGCTCTACGACGGACTAATGCAAAGTTCACTTCTCGTTTCGTCTCCGTCGAGGCCGGGCTGGCGACCGAAGGGCGCAGCTTCGCCGACGCGAGCCTCGACGATATGGAGCGTCACTGGCAGGCGGCGAAGCAACGCGAACGCCCATCCAAGCAATCGGACAAGCCATGACCGATACCGCACTCTCCAAGGGCCTGGCCCTGCAGCAGGCCAAGCACGACCAGCCGGCGTTCACGACCGTCCCAACCACGACGCCGACGCGGGCCACGCTCAGCCGCGTGCTGTCGGACGTTATGGTGCCTATGCGCGACGGCGTGCGCCTGGCGACCGACGCCTACCTGCCCGAGGGCCCGGGCCCCTTCCCCGCCATCCTGACCCGCATGCCCTACGGCAAGACCGAGCCCTATTGCGCCATGCCCGCGATCGCCCGCCATTGGGTCGCCAAGGGCTACGCGGCCGTGGTCCAGGACGTGCGCGGCAAGTGGGGCTCGGAAGGCCGCTTCGAGGCCAACAAGATCGGCAACGAGATTCCCGACGGCACCGACACGATCGCCTGGATCGCGGCGCAGCCGTGGAGCGACGGCCGAGTCGGCATGTGGGGCGAATCGTATTTCGGCTTCACCTCGTGGGCCGGTGCGGTCGGCGGCCACCCGGCGCTCACGTGCATCGCGCCCGGCGACATCACCTTGGATCGCTTCCGCGGCACCTACCGCTATGGCGCGCTCCAACTCAACACCGTCGGCATGTGGGCGATCGGCATGGCCGCGCGCACGTACCAGGGCATGGCGCACGTCGATACCTGGCACCTGCCCCTGGCCGAGATGGCCAACGCCGGCGGCGTGCCCAGCCCCTACTTCGACGACGTGGTCGCCAACCCGACGCCCGGCCCGTTCTGGACCGAACGCAGCCTGCTCCAGGCGCTCGACCTGGTGCGCATCCCGGTGCTGCATTGGAGCGGCTGGTATGACAACTATCTGGGCCGCGTCATCGCCGACTGGCGGGACCTGCGCGCGCGCAACGCTCCGACACGGCACAACCACTTGTTCATCGGCCCGTGGGACCACGAAGGCACGGCGGACGCCCTGCACCGCGTCGGCCTGCTGCCGGTTGACGCCGGCACCGGTGCCCACAAGTGGGACACGTTCCAGGCATTCTTCGACCGCTACCTGATGGGCTTGGACAACGGCTTCGACCGCCGGGGTGCCGCCCACGTCTACACCATGGGTGCCGATCGCTGGATCGACCTGGAAAACTGGCCGCCGCCCGACGCCGTGGCCACCGACATCTTCCTGCACAGCGGCGGGCGGGCTAACGGGCTCGATGGCGATGGCACGCTCGATCGCGTCCGTCCCGGCGACGAACCACCGGACCGCTTCGTCTACGATCCGGCCGACCCGGTGGCCGACACGGTCGAGATTGACTGCTGGTCGCTCGCCGGCCAGATGGGCGACCGTCGGCCCATCGAACGGCGCGCCGACGTGCTGGTCTACACCTCGGCGCCGCTCGAGGCGGACCTCGAGGTCACCGGCCCCATCACGGCGACGCTGCACATCCAGTCGAGCGCGCCCGACACCGACTTCACCGTCGCCCTCGTGGACGTGTTCGAGAACCAGACGGCGCACCTGGTTCAGGACGGCATCTTGCGCGCCCGCTACCGCGAATCGCTCGAGGCGCCGAGCCTGCTGGAACCCGGTCGGCCGTACACGTTGACCGTGGACCTGTGGGCCACCAGCCACGTGTTCCGCAAGGGCCACTGGCTGCGCGTCGAGGTCTCGTCGAGCTGCTTCAACCGCTACGACCGCAACCCCAACACCGCCGACTTGTTCGGCCGCGCGCCGGCAGGCGTCAAGGCCACTCAGACGATCCACCACGCCGCGGATCGCGCGTCGCGCATCACCCTGCCGGTCAGGCCTGGCTGACCGCGCCGCCCGGCCAGCGTTCCTCGAAGCGCGCCAAGTCCTCGGGGTCGAGGCCGACGGTCAGGCGCACGCCGTCCTCGGCGTCCTCGCGCGCCATGACCTCGCCGTGGCGATAGAGCCAGTGGATCGCTTGGCCGGCATCGAACGGCAGGACCAGATCAACGACCGTGCGGCCGTTGCGCAGGCGACGGTCGATGGTCGCGAGCAGATCGTCGCAGCCTTCTCCGGTCACCGCCGAGATCGCGACCGTGTTGGGCTGGCGCGCCGTCGGGGCGCGCAGGCGAGCCCGCGCTTCGTCGTCCAGCCGATCGATCTTGTTCATCGCCTCGATCATCAGATCGCGATCGAGCACCGAACCCAGCCCCAGCTCGCGCAGGACCGCGTGCACGTCGGCGGCCTGGGCGTCGCTGTCCGCGTGACTGGCGTCACGCACGTGGATGACCAAGTCGGCCTCGACGACCTCCTCGAGCGTGGCGCGGAACGCGGCGACGAGCTGCGTCGGCAGATCCGAGATGAACCCCACCGTGTCCGACAGGATGCAGCGTCGGCCCGAGGGCAGCACCAGGCTGCGCAGGGTCGGGTCCAGCGTCGCGAACAACTGGTCGTCGGCGAACACCGCGCCACCGGTCAGCCGGTTGAACAGGGTCGACTTGCCGGCGTTGGTGTAGCCAACCAGAGCGATCACCGGATAGGGCACGCGTTGGCGGGCGCGGCGGTGCAGCGCACGCGTGCGCGCGACCTCGATCAGTTCGCGCTTGAGCCGCACCAGCCGCTCGTCGATCAGCCGCCTGTCTGCCTCGATCTGGGATTCGCCGGGCCCACCCAGGAAGCCGAAACCGCCGCGCTGACGTTCCAAGTGGGTCCACGAGCGCACCAGACGGCTCCGCTGGTAGCTGAGCGCCGCCATCTCCACCTGCAGCGACCCTTCGCGCGTACGCGCTCGGGCGCTGAAGATCTCGAGGATCAGGCCGGTGCGGTCGATCACCTTGGCCGACCACGCCATTTCCAGGTTCCGCTGCTGCACCGGCGTCAGCGGTGCGTCGACAACCACCAGGCCGATGCCCTGCTCGTCGCACAGCGTGGCGAGTTCGGTGACCTTGCCTTGGCCCAGCAGCGTCGCCGGGCGCGGCTCGCGCACCGTCACCACGCGCGCGGCGGCGATCTCCAGATCGATGGCGTGCGAGAGGCCCTGCGCCTCGTCGAGGCGGGCCTCGGCGCTGCGCGCGCCCTCGGGCCCGCGCGCCGGATGCACCACCAGCACACGGCGCGCCGAGCGCGCCGACGTGGGCTCGCGGCCCGCGGCCGCTACCTCAGTGTGCTTCTTCGCCTTCTTTGGCGGCATCGAACAGCTGCACGGGCTGCGCCGGCATCACCGTGGAGATCGCGTGCTTGTACACAAGCTGCGCGTGACCGTCACGACGCAGCAGCACCGAAAAGTTGTCGAACCAGCTGATGATCCCTTGAAGCTTCACGCCGTTCACCAAGAAAATCGTCACCGGCATCTTGTTCTTGCGCACGTGGTTCAGAAACACGTCCTGTACGTTCTGCGACTTCTCGACCGACATCGCGCCCCCCTCCCCTTCGCCTTGGACCCCGTCGTGCGCTGGGCGCGCCGGTGTCGTGGCGATTATGTTCCTGGCGCCGGACACCCCCGTCCCGGGCCGAAAAACCACTATATAGGGATGCGGGCCGATTGTTCCACGCCGCCTTTGAGGGCGGCGACGTAATCGCGCAGGGCATGGCAGTCGGCGAGACGCGGCACGACGGGACCCGCTACCGCATGAGCCGCCGCGTGGGCGGCCGGATCGTCGCCGACGAGCACCGGCATGAGCCCCGCTCGCTCGGCGCAGGCGAGATCAACCGTGCTGTCACCAACCAGCCACACGGCCTCGGATGCCGCCATGCCCAAGGCATCGAGCGCGGCGAACGCCGGCGCCGGGTCGGGCTTGTCGCGCGCCGCGTCGCCCGATCCGATTAGGCACGCGAAGCGCGCCGACCAGCCCACGTGCGCCGCCTCGGCGCGCAAACCATCGCCCAGCTTGTTGCTGACCACGGCGAGCGGCACGCCGAGCGCGGCGAAGGCGTCCAACAGCGCCTCGGCCCCGTCCAGCATGGCGATCGCCTCCAGATGGTTGGCGTAGTAGCGCGTGCGGTAGTCCGCCAGGGCCTCGCGCCAGCGCTCGCCGAACGCAACGGGGAAATGATCGCGCAGGGACTGCAGCCGGGCGCGGGTCTCGACCAGGTTCCAGGGTTCCACGCCGAACGCCCGCTGGGTGCCCACCAGGGCGGCGTGGATCGCGCCCCAACTGTCGATCAGCGTACCATCCCAGTCGAACAGGACCGCGCTCGGCAGACGCGCGACCGTCATGCGGCGGCGAGCCCCGCGCCGCGGGCGTGGTCGAGGTAGAGGCCCAGCAGCTTGCGCGTGACCGAACCGGTTGCGCCGTTGCCGATGGTCTGACCGTCGATGCTGATCACCGGCCGGACGAACGAGGTGGTGCTGGTCAGGAACGCCTCGCGCGCCGCCTTGGCCTCGACGACCGTGAATGCCCGCTCAATAACCGGCACGCCATGAGCCCGTGCGAGCCGCAACACCACATCGCGCGTTATGCCGGGCAGTATGTCGGGGCCCAGCGGGCGGGTCACTGTCCTGCCTTCGCCATCGACGATCCAGGCGTTGGTCGATGCGCCTTCGGTGACCAGCCCCTGGTCGTCCACCATCCAGGCCTCGTAGGCCCTGGCCTCGGCCGCCGCCTGCTTGGCCATGCAGTTGGCCAGCAGCCCTACGGTCTTCACATCGACCCGCTTCCAGCGCAGATCGGGCAGCGTGACCACGGCGACCCCGGCCCAGGTGTCCGCGTCACGCGGCACCGGCATGAGCTTGACCGTGACAACGATCGACGGGCGCAGGGGACCCTTCGGGAAGGCGTGGGCGCGCGGCGCCACGCCGCGGTTGATCTGCACGTAAACGATGCCGTCCACGAGGCGATTGCGCGCGATGGTCTCGCGCAAGACCGCGCCGAGCGCGGCCTCGGTCATGGGCATCGCCATGGCCAGGGCTTCGAGCGACCGGCTCAGCCGCGCCAGATGTCCAGGCTCGTCGACCATGCGTCCGCCCAGAACGAACGCGACCTCGTAGACGCCGTCGGCGAACTGATAGCCCCGGTCCTCGACGTGCACCTGAGCCTTGGCCTGGGGCACGTAGCGACCGTTGACAAAAGCGATGCGCGACACGGATCCTCCGACCTAGAAGAACTCGAAGCGGACCGAGAACAGCTTCTCAAACTTCTTCACCATCTCGGTCTCGGCGAAGATGATGACCCGGTCCTTGGCCTTGATGACGGTGTCGCCACGCGGCACGACGACCTTGCCGTCGCGCACGATGGCGCCGATGCGCACACCCTGCGGCAGCTTGGCCTCGCGCATGGGCCGGCCGACGATGGGCGAGGTGTCCAGCGCCTCGGCCTCGATGATCTCGGCGATGCCTTCGCGCAGCGAATGGACGGCGCTGATGCGGCCCCGCCGGACGTGCTCCAGGATGCGGCTGACCGTCGTCTCGCGCGGGTTCACCGTCACGTCGACGCCGAGCGAACCGATCAGCGCGCCGTAGGTCGAGCTGTTGATGAGCGTCACCGCGCGCACCGCCCCGAACCGCTTAGCCAGCAACGACGCCAAGATGTTGACCTCGTCGTCGTTGCTGACCGCGACCACGGTCTCGGTGTTGGCGACGTTGGCTTCCTCCAGGATATCGCGATCCAGCGCGTCGCCGTGCAGCACCACGGTGCGCGACAACTGGTCGGCGATCTGGGCCGCGCGGTCGCGGTTGATCTCGATGATCTTGACGTTGACGTTCGGGTGCTCCTCCTCGAACTGGCGCGCGAGGAATAGACCGACATTGCCGCCGCCCACGATCAGGATGCGTCGGGCCTCGCGCTCGCGATGGCCGAACGCCGCCATCGCCTGGGACACGCGCTCCGTCGGCGCGACGAAGTAGACCTCGTCGCCGACGCGCAGCGAATCGCCACCGTGCGGCACGACCAGTCGGTCGCCTCGGATGATGCCAACGACGAACACGCCGAGATCGGGAAACATCTCGGCCAGCCGTTCCAACGGCGTGTCGGCGATTGGGCAGTCCTTCTCCAGGCGCACGGCGGTGACGCGCACGCGACCCTCGGCGGCCTCGATGACGTCGAGCGCGCCGGGTACGTCGAGCCGGCGCATGATGGCGCGCGCCACCTCAATCTCGGGCGAGATGATGACGTCGATCGCCATGCTGTCGCGGCGGAACAAGTCGCGCCATTGCGGCTCCAGGTAGTTCTGTGAGCGCACGCGCGCGATCTTGGTCGGCACGTTGAACAGGGCGTGCGCCACCTCGCACGCCACCATGTTGACTTCGTCCGCGAAGGTCACGGCGATGATCATGTCGGAATCAGCGGCGCCCGCCTGCTCAAGCACCGACGGGTACGACGCAAAACCGACCAGGCCCTTCACGTCGAGCGCCGTGGTCACCTTGGCGACCAGATCGGGGTTGATATCGAGCACGGTGACGTCGTTGCCCTCGGCCGACAGGCTGCGCGCGATGTTGAAGCCCACCTGGCCCGCGCCACAGATGATCACCTTCATGGTCGGATCCTTCGCGCGCCGTCAGGCTGGATCACGAACGCGGTCCGACGCCCGATTGCCGGCCATCGTCGGCGACGCCCAGCGACTTCAGCTTGCGGTGCAAGGCCGATCGTTCCATGCCGATGAACGCCGCCGTGCGCGAGATGTTGCCACCGAAACGGCTGAGCTGCGCTTCCAGATACTGGCGCTCGAACATCTCGCGCGCCTCGCGCAACGGCAGCGCCATGACCTGGCCGCTGCGGTCGGGCTTGAGCGCTTCGGGTGCGCGCACGCCGAGTTCGGGTGGCAGCATGGCGCCGGTGATCGGCGATTGGGCATCCCCAGGTGCCATGATCAACAGCCAGTCGATGGCGTTGCGCAGCTGACGGACGTTGCCTGGCCACTCCGCCGCCTGCAATGCGACCAGGGTGTCCTCGGCGATGGGGCGTACCGGCAGGCCCGCGGCGTCCGCCGCCTTCTGCATGAAGTAGGCCGCAAGCACTGGAACGTCGTCACGCCGCTCGGCCAGCGAGGGTAAGCGGATCGGCACGACGCTCAAGCGGTAGAACAGATCCTCTCGGAAGGTGCCCGCGGCGATCTCGGCGGCCAGATCGCGGCTCGACGCGGCGATCACGCGTACGTCCACGTGCACCTGAGGCCCGCCGCCAACCCGCTGGAACGTCTGGTCCTGCAGCGCGCGCAGGATCTTGCCCTGGGTCTCGCGCGGCATGTCGGCGACCTGGTCCAGGAACAGCGTGCCGCCGTGGGCCAGCTCGAAGGTCCCGACCTTGCGCGGGCTTCCGGCACCAAGCGCACCGGCCTCGACTCCGAACAGCTCGATCTCCATGCGCTCGGGCGCCATGGTCGCCGCGTTCACTGTCACGAAGGGCGACCCCGCGCGCTTCGACTGGGCATGGATCAGCCGTGCCACCACGTCCTTGCCCGAGCCGGGCGGGCCGGTGACGAGCACGCGGCTTCCCGTCGGTGCCACGCGGCTGATCGCGTTGCGCACCTGCGTCATGGCGGCGCTGCCGCCGATCAGGGAGTTGCCGACCGTCGAGTGGTTCAGCAGCTCGGCGTTCTCGCGCCGCAGCCGCGCCGCCTCGATGGCGCGCTCGACGATGACGAGCAGCCGGTCGGTCTGAAACGGCTTTTCGATGAAGTCGTAGGCGCCCTGCTTGATGGCGTTGACCGCCGTCTCGATCGTGCCGTGGCCGCTGATCACCACGACCGGCAGGTCCGGATGATCGCGACGGATCAGGTCGAGCATCGTGAGCCCGTCCAATTCGCTGCCCTGCAGCCAGACGTCCAGCAGCATCAGGCTCGGCCGCCGAGCCTCGAGCGCCTCGAACGCCGAGCGGCTGTCGGCCGCGGTACGGCAGACGAACCCCTCGTCCTCGAGGATGCCGGTCACGAGGCTGCGGATGTCCGCTTCGTCGTCGACGATGAGGATGTCGAGGCCCATGACGTTCCGCTCAACCCCTGCCCTACCGTGACGACACGGCCGCCCGGTCGGGCGCCTCGCCGCCACGGACCGGCATGACCACCCGGACGCACGCCCCACCTTCGGCGGCGTCGTCCAAGGTCAGGACGCCGCCGTGATCCTGTACGATCCGCTGCACGATGGCCAGCCCCAAGCCGGTGCCCTTGGTGCGCGTCGTCACATAGGGTTCGGTCAGGCTGCTGCGCCGGCCGGGCGGCAGCCCGCGCCCGTTGTCGATGACCTCGATCACCACCGATGTTCCCCAGACGGTCAGGTTGACCCTCACGCGTCCCGGCGGGTTGGCGCCCGTCGCTGGCTCGGGCCGGCCCTCGATGGCGTCGATGGCGTTCTGCAACAGGTTCGTCAGGACCTGGATGATCTGCCGTCCGTCGCATGACACCACCACGGGCGCCGCCGGCAGTTGGCGCTCGAAGGCGATCTCGGGGTGCGCCGTCTCCTGAAGCAGCGTCGCCTGGGTCACCAGGTCGCCGAGATCCTCCGCCGCGAAGGTCGGCGCCGGCAGTCGGGCGAAGGTCGAGAACTCGTCGACCATGCGGCCGAGGTTGGTGACCTGGCGCACGATCGTGTCGATGCACGCAGTGAACACCTCCGGATCGACCGTGATCTGCTTGAGATAGCGGCGCTTCAGGCGTTCGGCGGACAACTGGATTGGCGTCAGTGGATTCTTGATCTCGTGAGCGATTCGTCGCGCGACGTCGGCCCACGCGGCCGTGCGCTGGGCCGCCACCAGAGCGGACACGTCGTCGAACGTCACGACGAAGCCGGGCGCGTCGCCCGCCACGCGTTCCTCGCGCGTGACCCGCACGAAGAACGTGAGCGCGCGACGATCGCGCTCCAGCGCGATCTCGTCCTCGGTGTGGCCCTGCGCCGAGGCCCGCGCCGCCTCGAGCGCGGGGGCCGCCTCGGGCATGACCTCGGCGAAGGGCCGACCGGCGATAGCGTCCTCGGTGGCACCCAGCAGGCGCAACGCGGAGCGATTGGGCAACTCCACCCGGCCATCGGCGCCCAACCCGATGACCCCGGCGGAGACCCCGGAGAGTACGGATTCGGTGAAGCGTCGCCGGCTGTCGATCTGACGGTTGGCCTCGACCAGCTCGTCGCGCTGGGCCTCGATCTGATCGGTCATGCGGTTGAATGAACGGCCCAGCATGCCGATCTCGTCGTCGGTGCGTGTCTCGCGCACGCGCGCGGTCAGGTCGCCGGCGCGCACGCGCTCGGCCGCCACGAGCAGGCCCGAGATCGGCCGCGCCAGGCCCGTCGCGAAGGTCAGGCCGACCCACACGGCGGCGAAAAGAAGCAGAAGCGCTACGATCACGTAGATCAGCGCGAAGCGGATGGTCAGGCCCGAGCGTTGCTGTTCGAGCTGGAAGTACTCGTCGCTCGCCGCGTTGACCCGGTCCATGTGACTGATGACCCGGCTGTCGACGAAGCGTCCGACGACCAGGTAGGCGTCAACAAGGGTGTCCAGGCGGGTCAGCGCGCGCACGCGGTCGTCGGATTCATCGGTCAGCAGCACCACGTCGGTCGCCGCCGCCGCGTCCAGGGTCTCGACCGAGATCGGCTCGAGTGTGATGGAAAACGACAGCCCCGAGCGCCCGAAGATCGTGCCGTCGCGCGTGAACACCACCGCCTCGGTCAGCGAACGAAGGTCCGCCTGGGTCTCGAGGAAGCGGCCGAACAAGGCCGGGTTGTCGAACAGGCTGGCCGAGGAGCGCGCGATGTCGCGCCCCACCGCCAGAGCATCCGCCCGGATGTTGTTGCGGTGCTCCTCGTGGTACGCGGTGGCGACCTCGACCGATTCCCGCAACGCCGTGCGCACTCGCTCGCTGAACCAAGCGTCCAGGCCAAACTGGAGGAAGTAGGCCGAGAACACCGCGACCACGATGGTCGGCGTGATGGCGACCAAACCGAACAACGCCACCAGCCGCGTATGCAACCGTGCGCCCGCCGCACCCCGGCGCCGCTCGGTCCACACCGAGACCAGGCGCCGCAGCACCACGACGCCCAGACACAGCAGCAGGATCAGATCCAGGTTGAGCAGCAGCAGGACCGTGTCCGTGCCGGGGCCCTGGGGTCCCGACTGGGTCCACACCGTGTAGGTCGCGGCGCTCGAGGTCAGGGCCGCGGCGGTCAGCGCGAACGCCAGCCGGCCGGTAATCCGCGGGTCGCGCGCGACGGCGCGCAGCCGCGGCCAGGACAGCGCGCTTGTCAACCCGGTCACGACCGCGACCCCCTGGCGACTGCGATGCCGAGCTCGCGGATCTTCTTGCGCAACGTATTGCGATTGAGCCCCAAGAGCTCGGCCGCGCGCAACTGATTGCCGTAGGTCGCGCGGAGCGTCAACTCGACGAGCGGCCGCTCGACCTCGCGCAGCACCTGGCCGTAGAGGCCCCGGATCGGCACCGCATCGCCGTGCGCCTCCAGGTAGGCGCGCACGTGGCGCTCGACGATGGCACCAAGCCCGTCTCCCGAACCCGCCTCGACCGGCCCAGCCTTCAGGTAGCGCGCGACCGCTTCGGCGCCGATGGTTTCCCCCGGGCTCAGCAGCAGGGCGCGGCGCACCACGTTCTGCAGCTCGCGCACGTTGCCCGGCCACGGGTGTGCGCGCAGCCGGGCCATGGCCTGGGCGGTGAACGTCTTGGGTCGCAGCCCCTCGCGCGCGCACTGGTTAGCGAACGCGGCGACCAGCGCTGGAACGTCCTCGGTCCGTTCGCGTAGCGGCGGCACGTGCAGCGGCACCACGTTCAGTCGGTAGTAGAGATCCTGGCGCAGCGTTCTGGACGCGACCATGGCTACGGGGTCGCGGTTGGTCGCCGCGACGATACGGGCGTCGGTGTCGATGGCGCCGCGCCCGCCGACGCGCGCGAACGAACCTTCCTGGAGGACGCGCAGCAGCCGCGTCTGGGCGTCCGCCGGCATGTCACCGATCTCGTCCAGGAACAACGTGCCGCCCGCCGCCTCCTCGAAGCGCCCGGTGCGCCGGCCGACCGCGCCGGTGAAGGCGCCACGCTCGTGGCCAAAGAGCTCACTCTCGACCAATTCCCGCGGGATAGCGGCCATGTTGACCGCGACGAAAGGCCCGGCGCGCCGGGCGCTGAAGTCGTGGAGCGCGCGCGCGACCAACTCCTTGCCGGTGCCGGACTCCCCGGTGATCAGGGCGGTCAGGTCGGTCCCCGCCAAGTGGGCGATGGTGCGGTAGAGCGCCTGCATGGCCGGCGAGCGCCCGATCATCGTCGTGGCGACGCCGGCCTCGGCCTCGCTCGCCACAATGGCGCCATCGCCATCGCCGAGCGCGCGGTCCACCAGGCGCACCAGGTCGTCCAGATCGAAGGGCTTGGCCAGGTAGTCGAAGGCGCCGCCCTGGGTCGCCTGCACCGCCGTCGCGAGCGTCGAGCGAGCGCTCATGACGATGACGGGCAGGCCGGGCCGCGCGCGCTTGAGCCGCGCCAAGAGATCGAAGCCGTCCATGTCGGGCATGGCGACGTCGGTGACGACCACGTCCCCCTCGCCCGTCTCGGCCCAGCGCCACAACGTGGCGCCGTCGGGCGCCGCCTTGACGTCGTGGCCGCGGCGTGTCAGCGCCTCGGTCAGGACCCGGCGGATGGCGCTATCATCGTCAGCGATGAGCACCGAGCCAGTCATGGCGCCGGTTCCTCGCGCGCGGCGCGCAGCGCGACGCAGAAGGCCGTGCGGCCGGGGCGTGAATCCACCTCGACGGCGCCGCCGTGGTCGGTCGCGATCGCCGCGACGATGGCCAAGCCCAACCCGCGCCCGGTGCGCCGGGTCGTGGCGAACGTTTCGAACAGGCGCGGCCGCACGGACTCCGGAATGCCCGGCCCATCGTCCTCGACGGTCACGACGATCGGCATGGCCACGCCGTCACGCCGCCACCCGTGGTCGAAGCCCGTGCGCAACGTGATGGTGCCTTTGGGGCCGCACGCCTCGGCCGCGTTCTTGACGAGGTTCAGGAACAACTGCACCAGGCGATCGCGGTTGCCTTGGACCGGCGGCAGGGACGGGTCGAACGCATCGCGGATGGCGATCCCCTTAGCGACGCCCGCTACGGCGACACGACGAACGTGGTCCAGCACCTCGTGGATGTTGACCGGGCCGCGCGGACCGAACGCCGGATCGCCGATCGCCTCCATGGAATCGACCAGGGCACGGATGCGGTCGGCCTCGGCGACGATCAGAGCGGCGAGCCCGCGCTGGCCCTCGGGCAGGTCCGCGGCGACGAGCTGGGCTGCCCCGCGGATGCCCGACAGCGGGTTGCGCACCTCGTGGGCCAGCATCGCGGCCAACCCGGCAAGTGAACGGCCGGCGGAGTCCCGGCCGATCAGCTCGCCAAGGCGGCGAGCACCCTCCCGTTCGCGCAGCACCACGACCACGTGACCCGCGTCATCGACCCGCACGGCCCGCACGTCGGTCTCGGACAGTTCGGCGCGCGGCGAGCGCACCGGCACGTCGTACGCGGTCACCACGCCGCCGTCGTGCCTCGCCCGTTTGATCAGCGGCAGCAGGGCGCCGTCGTCGCCGACCAGGTCGGCCAGGCCGAGCCCGACCAGGAGACCGGCGGAAAGCGCCAACATCTGTTCCGCCGCCGGGTTGACCTGGCGGATGCGGTCGGCGCCGTCGATCACGAGCACCGCGTCGGGTACCACCGCCATCACCGCGTCGACGCCGGGCGTCTGGGGCCAGGGCGCGAGCGCGAGGAGCGCGGCGGCGCGGGTCATGCCGCTTCGCGCTCGACGTGAGGCACGAAGAACGCGCGGATCATCTCGACGACCCGCGCCGGCTGGGCCTCGCGGTTGATCCTTTCGCGGAACTCGGCCGCACCGGGCAGGCCCTTGCTGTACCAGCCCAGGTGCTTGCGCGCGATGCGGCTACCGCGCTCGTGGCCATAGTGGACGAGCATGGCGTCGTAATGCTCGAGCACCAGCGCGAGCTGCTCGGCCAGGGTCGGATCGGGCAGGCGCACGCCGTCAGCGAGATAGGCGGCGACTTGGCGCGGGAACCACGGCCGTCCGTAGCAGCCACGCCCGACCATCACACCGTCGGCACCGGATTGGCGAAGCAGCTCGGCCGCGTTCTCGACGGTAACGACGTCGCCGTTGCCGACGACCGGCAGGCTGGTCGCCTCCTTCACCCGGCGGATGAACGCCCAGTCGGCACTGCCATCGTAGAACTGGCAGCGCGTGCGACCGTGCACCGTGACCATGCGGATGCCCGTGTCTTCGGCGATGCGCGCCAACTCGGGCGCGTTGCGCGACGCATCGTCCCAGCCGGTGCGCATCTTCAGGGTCACGGGTAGGCGCACGGCCTTGACCACCGCCTCGAGGATCCTCCCCGCGTGGCCAAGGTCGCGCATCAGCGCCGATCCCGCCTCGCCGTTGACCACCTTCTTGACCGGGCAGCCCATGTTGATGTCGATCAGCGCGGTGCCACGGTCCTCGTTGAGCCGCGCCGCGTCGGCCATGACGGCCGGCTCGCAGCCCGCGAGCTGCACCGCCATGGGCGCTTCCTCGGGCTCGGTGCGGGCCATCAGCAGCGACTTGCGCGATTCGCGCACTATGGCCTCGCTGGCGATCATCTCCGAGATTACCAGGGCACCGCCGCGGCGCTTGACCAGGCGACGGAACGGCAGGTCGGTGACCCCCGACATGGGGGCCAGCACGACGTTGCTGTCGATGGAGACGGGTCCGATCTGCAGTTTCATGCTGCGCAATTCTTAGGCGATTCTCTGGATTCGCCCAGAATATGTGCAACTCTAGCCGATCCATCTGGCGAAGCAAGTCTTTGCTGCGATGCAGCAGATTCCCTATCCGATCAGCACATCCTGGACAAACTTGACGCCCGGGTAGGCCAGGGTCAGCAGCAGATAACCGGCCAGGACCCAGTGTGCGGCACGCCGGCCCCGCAGACCGCTGCGCGCATGGATGACCAACACCCCGCCTACCGCCAGAAACGCCAGCACCGACAGCACGACCTTGTGGTCCAACGCGGCCGGACCGTGCTGGACCAGCAGGGTTCCGACACCGCTGGCCAGGCCAAGCCCGAACACCACCTCGCCGGCCAGCAGCAGGCGCCATTCCACCGCCTCGCTGTCGGCGATGGAGGGCAGCCCGGGCGGCCAGCGCAAGGGACGCCGTGCCTTGAGCGCCCGTTCCTGCACCAGGACCGCGACCGCCGCCACCGCCGCGAGCGTCAGCAGGCCGTAGGTCACCACGGCGATAAGCACGTGGGCGGTGAACCAGGCAAGGTGCGCCACGGGGATGGCGTGCGCCACGGGCACCTGGCTCCAAACCGACGCGGCCAGGGCCAGGATGAACAGATAGGGATAGCCGAGCGATCCCAGGGCACGGACCCGGGCATCCAGCAAGCAGAACCCCGCGAACAGCGCAGTGGTGGTCCCGATGGTCAGCCACAAGGCGCCGGAGAACCCGCCGAGCCAACCGTCGGTGATCTGGATCGCGGCCCAGCCGACCGAGCCCACGACGGCCAGGACGACCGCCGGCCACGGCGCCGCGCCGCGCCGCGCCGCAAGGACGGCGGTGGGCAGAAGCACGAGGGCAACGATAAGATGAAGGACGAGGGAGCCGTGCATGATGGCACTATAGCAGGCCCGCTCGCGCGGCCCACGCGTCTTGGCACGGCGCGGGTGTGACACTAGGTTTCGTAGCCATGGCGGAAACCTACGCTTTGATCGTCGCGGCGGGGCGCGGCAGCCGGTTCGGTGATGCCCTGCCCAAGCAGTATCACCGGTTGAACGGTACCGCCGTACTCGCCCATGCGTCGCGCGCTTTCGCGGCCCATGGCGCGATCGCCGGCGTGCGCGTGGTGATCCACGAGGCGGACCGTGCTCACTATGACGACGCGTGCGCCGGCCTGGACCTGCTGGAACCCTTGCTGGGCGGCGCCACGCGCCAGGAATCGACCCTGCGGGGTCTGGAAAGCCTGGCGCCGCTGAACCCGGCGCGCGTCCTGGTCCACGACGGCGCCCGGCCCTTCGTCGGGCGGGGTGTCATCGACCGCGTCCTCGCGGCGCTCGACGATCACGCCGGTGCCATCCCGGCCCTGCCGGTGACCGACGCGCTCAAGCGCGCGGCCCCCGAAGCACCCATGATCGCCGCCGCGGTCGATCGCGCCGGGCTGTGGCGCGCCCAGACACCGCAGGGTTTCCGCTTCACCGCCCTATTGGACGCGCACCGGCGCGCCGCCGGCCAGGACCTGCCCGACGACGCGGCGATCGCCCAGGCCGCCGGCCACGCGGTCGCCCTGGTCGCGGGCGACGAGGAGAACGTCAAGATCACCGGACCCGGCGACCTGGCGCGTGCCCAGCGCGCGCTCGGCGCCTTCGAGACGCGCGTGGGCCAGGGCTTCGACGTGCACCGCTTCGGCCCCGGCGATCACATCATGCTTGGCAACGTGCGCGTACCCCACAACCACGGCCTGATCGGCCACTCGGACGCCGACGTGGCTCTGCACGCCCTGATCGATGCGTTGTTGGGCGCGCTCGGCGCAGGCGATATCGGCGTCCACTTCCCGCCGACGGACGAACGCTGGCGTGGCGCCGATTCCGCCCTGTTCGTCGCCGAGGCGCGGCGCCTGGTCGAGGCGGCGGGTGGCGCTATCGTCAACGTGGACCTGACGATCATCGGCGAACGGCCGCGCGTCGGCCCCTTTCGCGAAGCGATCCGCGCCCGCGTGGCCAACCTGCTGGGCGTCGCGCCGGCGCGGGTCAACGTCAAGGCGACTACTACCGAGAAGCTCGGCTTCACAGGCCGCGGCGAGGGTCTGGCCGCCCAAGCCAGTGCGACCATTCGCCTGCCCGCGCCATGACGCCCGCGCTCGCGCGCGCCATCGCGACCGTCGGTGGCCTCGGCATGCTGCCTCGGTTCGGCGGCCCGATCGCCTCGGCGCTGGGTCTGGCCCTGGTGGTCGGCGCGGACGTCGCCGGCGGACCCTGGCTCGCGGCCCTCGTCGCCATCGCGGCGGCGGCGCTCGGCGTCTGGACCTGCGAGCACGCCCTGCGTTCCGCGGCCGCCGGCCTGATCGAGGCGGAATCCAGGCGCCTGGTGGTGCGCGACCTGGCAGGCCAGATGCTGGTCGGCGCGGCGGCGCCGATCACCCCGGCGGGCGTGCTGCTCGCCTTCGGCGCCTACCAGCTCTTCCTGCACGCGCGGCCCTGGCCGGCGCTGGAGTCCCTGGTGCGCGTACCGCGCGGCATCGCCGCCATGGCCGATGGCGTTTTCGCTGCCTTGGGCGCCGCGCTGACCATCGGGTTCATGACATGGACGCTGGGGTCGGCGTGACCATCGATTCCACCTTGCGCACGCTGGCCGCGCAGGTGCTGGCCGCGTGCCGAGCCCGGCGCATCATGCTCGTCACCGCCGAAAGCTGCTCGGGCGGTCTGCTCTGCGGCGCGCTGACCGCCGTGCCCGGATCGTCCGACGTGGTCGATCGCGGCTTCGTCGTCTACTCTTACGAGGCCAAGAGCGAACTCCTGGACGTTGATCCTGCCGTGATCCGGCACGACGGTGCGGTCAGCGAGGCGGTCGCGCGCGCCATGGCCGAGGGCGCGCTGGCTCACTCGCGCGCAGGCCTCGCCATCGCGATCACGGGGGTCGCGGGGCCGGGCAGCGATTCCCAGGCCAAGCCGACCGGGCTGGTGTGGCTGGCGTGCGCCGCCAGGGGCCGCGGGACGATCGCCGAGGTCCACCGCTTCGGCGACGCGGGGCGCGACCGGGTGCGCGCCCTCAGCGTCGAGGCGGCGCTGCGTCTCGTCCTCGTGGCGCTCAGGCCGGCGACGTCGTAGGTCGGGTCTCGGGCATGGCGCTGTAGAGCGCCCGCGCACGGCCCTCGAACGCCGCGACCAGCCGGCGCACGGCCTCGCCGAACAGCGCGCCGATCGCCCGTTGAAGCAGGGCCGAGCGGAACTCGAAGTCGACGAAGAAGTCGACCTGGCAGCCGCCGCCCGGCTGGTCGACGAAACGCCAATGGTTCCTGAGATAGCGGAACGGCCCGTCGATGTAGGCGACCTCGATGGCGTCCACGGGGCTCAGCGTCACGCGCGAGGTGAACGTCTCGCGGAACATCTTGAAGCCGATCGCCATGTCGGCGTGCACCTCGGCGCCGTCGCGCCGACGCACCCGCACGGCCACGCACCAGGGCAGGAACTCGGGGTAGCGCGCGATGTCGGCGACCAAGCCGTAGAGCTGCTCGGCGCTGTAGGGCATCACGCGCGTCTCGGCGTGGGTCGGCATGGCGGTCTACGGTCGAGCTTGCACCAGCCGCGCGGCCTGCAACGCCGCGAAGTCGCGATCGGCATGGTAGGACGAACGGGTCAACGGGCTGGCCGCGACCATGAGGAACCCCTTGCCGCGCGCCGCCTCGGCCAAGTCCGCGAACTCCTCAGGCGGCACGTAGCGTTCGACCGGGTGGTGGCGCGGCGTCGGCCTCAGATACTGGCCGATGGTGACGAAGTCGACCTCGGCAGCGCGCAGGTCGTCGAGCACCTGCAGGATCTCGGCGCGCGTCTCGCCCAAGCCGACCATCAGGCCTGACTTGGTGAAAATGGCGGGATCGCGCTCCTTCACAGCGGCGAGCAGGCGCATGCTGGTGAAATAGCGCGCGCCCGGCCGCACCGCGCGATAGAGCCGGGGCACCGTCTCGACATTGTGGTTGTAGACGTCGGGCCGCGCGTCGATCACCACCTCGGCGGCGCCCAGCTTGCGCAGGAAGTCCGGCGTCAGCACCTCGATGGTGGTGGTGGGCGTCGCGGTACGGATGGCGGCGATGACGCGGGCGAAGTGGCCGGCGCCACCATCCGCCAGGTCATCGCGATCGACCGAGGTGACGACCACGTGGGCGAGCCCCATGCCGGCGACCGCCAGGGCGACGCGGTCGGGCTCGCCCTCGTCCAGCGCGTTCGGCTTGCCGGTCTTGACGTTGCAGAACGTGCAGGCGCGCGTGCACACCTCGCCCAAAATCATCACGGTGGCGTGGCGCTTCGACCAGCACTCGCCGATGTTCGGGCAGGCCGCTTCCTCGCACACCGTGTGCAGCTTCAGGTCGTGGACCAGCCGGCGCGTCTCGTGGAACGCGGCGCCACCCGGAGCCCGGACCCGGATCCAGGCCGGCTTGCGCGGCAAGGTGGGCGCGGTGGCGACCATGGTCTAGATGTGGATGGCCCGGCCGTAAGCGGCAAGGACCGCTTCGTGCATCATCTCCGACAGCGTCGGGTGCGGAAACACCGTGTGCATCAGCTCGGCCTCGGTGGTCTCAAGCGTGCGGGCGACCGTGTAGCCCTGGATCATCTCGGTCACCTCGGCGCCGATCATGTGGGCGCCCAGCAGTTCGCCGGTCTCCGCGTCGAAGATGGTCTTGACCAGGCCCTCGCTCTCGCCCAGCGCCAGCGCCTTGCCGTTGCCGATGAACGGGAAGCGCCCGATGCGCACCTTGCGCCCCTGCTCCTTTGCCGCCTGCTCGGTCAGGCCGACGCTGGCCACCTGCGGCCGGCAGTAGGTGCAGCCGGGGATGGCGCTTTTGGCGATAGAATGCAGATCCTTGACGCCGGCGATCCTCTCGACGCACAGCACGCCCTCGTGGCTCGCCTTGTGGGCCAGCCACGGCGGGCCGGCTACGTCGCCGATGGCGTAGACGCCGGGCTCGCCCGCGGTGAACCATGGGTCCGTGACGATGTGGCCCTTCTCGACCTTCACGGCGGTCCCTTCGAGCCCCAGGTCCTCGACATTGCCGGTGATGCCGACGGCCAGGATCACGCGGTCGACGGTCAGGCTCTGGGTCTTCTTGTCGGCGCCCTCGACCACGGCGGTGACGTTGCTCTTCGCCTTCTGCAGGGCCTTGACCGTGGCGCCGGTGTGGATGCGGAGGCCCTGCTTCTCGAGCGCCTTGCGCGCGAGGGCTGAGATCTCCTCGTCCTCCACGGGCAGGATGCGCGGCAGCACCTCGACGACCGTCACGTCGGCGCCCATGTCGCGGTAGAAGCTGGCGAACTCGATGCCGATGGCGCCCGAGCCGACGACCAGGATCGACTTCGGCATCTCGGCCGGGACCATGGCCTCCTTGTACGTCCAGACCAGCTTGCCGTCGGGCTCCAGACCGGGCAGCGAGCGGGCGCGCGCGCCGGTGGCGATAATGATGTGCTTCGCCGTCAGCGTGGCGGTCGCCGCGCCCTCGGCGCTGACCGCCACCTTGCCCTTACTGGCCAGGCGGCCGGCGCCGTCGTAGACCGTGACCTTGTTCTTCTTCAGCAGGTGGCGCACGCCGCCGTTGAGCTGCTTGGCCACGGCGCGGCTGCGCGCCACCACCTTGGCCAGGTCGAAGCGCACGTTGTCCACCTGGAAGCCGTAGTCGGCGGCGTGCTGCATCAGGTGATAGATCTCGGACGTGCGCAGCAGCGCCTTCGTGGGGATGCAGCCCCAGTTGAGGCAGATGCCGCCCAGATGCTCGCGCTCGACGCACGCGGTCTTGAGCCCGAGCTGGGCCGCGCGGATCGCCGCGACGTAGCCGCCGGGGCCGCCACCGATGACGACCAGATCGAAGCCGGTATCCGCCACCGCGCGACCCCTACAACAGCGTGGTCAAGGGGTCCTCGACGAAGCCCTTGAACGCCTGCAGGAATTGCGCGCCCAGCGCGCCGTCGACGATGCGGTGATCGCAGCTAAGCGTGCAGGTCATCACGGTGGCGATGGCCAGCGCGCCATCCTTCACCACCGGGCGCGGCTCGCCGGCGCCGACCGCCAAAATGCCGGCCTGGGGCGGGTTGATGATCGCGTCGAACTGCGGGATGCCGTACATGCCAAGGTTCGAGATGCTGAACGAGCCGCCGGTGTACTCCTCGGGCATCAGCTTGCCGGCGCGGGCACGCTCGGCCAGCGCCTTGACCTCCGCCGAGATGGCGGCAAGCCCCTTGTGGTCGGCATCGCGCACGACCGGCGTGATCAGGCCGCCGTCCAGCGCCACCGCCACGGCCACGTCGACCGAGGCCCACTTGCGGATCGCCGTCTCGACCCACGTGGCATTGGCGTCCGGCACCTTGCGCAACGCCAGCGCCACGGCGCGCACCACGAAGTCGTTGACGGTCAGCTTGTAGGCGTCCGAACGGCCGTTGAGGTCCTTGCGCAACGCGAGCAGCCGGTCGATCGCGCAGTCGATGGTCAGGTAGAAGTGCGGCACTGTCTGCTTCGCCTCGACCAGCCGGCGCGCGATGATCTTGCGCATGGTAGAGAGCGGCATATCCTCGTAGCGCGCGCCGGAGGGTGGCGCCGGAGGCGGTGGGGGTGCTGCCTTGGCCTCGGCCGGCGCCACGACGGCAGCCGCCGCGCGCACGGGCGCGCCGCCGGCAAGCGCCGCGTCGATGTCGGCCTTGACGATGCGGCCGCCTGGGCCGCTGCCCCTGAGCGCGCCCAGGTCGAGCCCGGCGCGTTCGGCCATGCGGCGTGCGAGAGGGCTGGCGGCGACCCGCCCGCCACCGGCCCCCGCCGGTGCCGGTGCCGCCTTGGGTGTTGGAGCCGCTTGCGTCGCCGCCAGGGCACCCGCATCCTCGCCTTCCTCGAGCAGCAGGGCGATCACCGTGTTGACGGCGACGCCCTCCGTGCCGGCAGGCACGACGATCCTGCCGAGCTTGCCCTCGTCGACCGCCTCGACCTCCATGGTCGCCTTGTCGGTCTCAATCTCGGCGATGATGTCGCCGGCGCTGACCGCGTCGCCTTCCTGCTTCAGCCACTTGGCCAGGTTGCCCTCGGTCATGGTGGGCGAGAGCTGCGGCATCAGGATCTTGATCGGCATGGCTCGGCCCTCAGCTCCGGTAACACACGGCCTTGGCCGCCGCGGCGACCCGCGCCGCGTCGGGCAGCGCCAGCTTCTCGAGGTTCGCCGCGTAGGGCAGCGGGATATCGACGCCGTGCACGCGGGCGACCGGCGCGTCCAGCTCGTCGAAGCAGCGTTCCACCACGAGCGCGGCGATTTCGGCACCGATACCGGCGAACGGCCAGCCCTCCTCGACCGTGACCAGCCGGTGGGTGCGCGCGACCGAGGCGGCGATGGCGTCGGCATCCATTGGCCGGATCGAACGCAGGTCGATGACCTCGGCCTCGATGCCCTCGCCGGCCAGCATCTCGGCGGCCTCCAGCGCGTAGCCCACGGCGATGGAGAAGCCGGCGATGGTCACGTCCTTGCCGGCGCGTGCCACCCGCGCCTGGCCGATGGGCACCAGGTGTTCGCCCTCGGGCACCTCGAACGAGCGGCCGTAGAGGATCTCGTTCTCCAGGAAGATGATCGGGTTGGGATCGCGGATCGCTGTCTTGAGCAGGCCCTTGGCGTCAGGGGCGCTGAAGGGCGCCACCACCTTGAGCCCCGGCACGTGGCCGTACCAGCTGGCGTAGCACTGGGAGTGCTGGGCGCCGACGCGCGAGGCGGCGCCGTTCGGCCCGCGGAAGACGATTGGGCAGCCGAGCTGGCCGCCCGACATGTAGCGGGTCTTGGCCGCCGAGTTGATGATGTGGTCGATCGCCTGCATGGCGAAGTTGAACGTCATGAACTCGACGACGGGTCTCAGGCCCGCCATGGCGGCGCCGACGCCCAGCCCACCGAAACCGTGCTCGGTGATCGGCGTGTCGATCACGCGGCGGTCGCCGAACTCGTCGAGCAGGCCCTGGCTCACCTTGTAGGCGCCCTGGTACTGCCCGACCTCCTCGCCCATGAGGAAGACGGCGGGATCGCGCCGCATCTCCTCGGCCATGGCGTCGCGCAAGGCCTCGCGCACGGTCTGAACCGGCACCCTCCCCTCCCTCTCAGGCGTCGGCGAGCACGTCGGTCAGCAGTTTCGCCGGATCGGGCTCCGGGCTCTGCTGGGCGAATTCGGCCGCCTCGGCTACGATCACCTTGACCTCGCGGTCGATCTCCTTGAGCGCGGCGTCGTCGGCGTGGCCACCCTCGACGATGCGCGCACGCACCTGTTCGATGGGGTCGCGCTCGGCGCGCATCTTGGTGACCTCCTCCTTAGTCCGGTATTTCGCCGGGTCCGACATGGAGTGGCCGCGGTAGCGGTAGGTGCGCGCCTCCAGGAGGATCGGCCCCTTGCCCGAGCGGGCGTGGCCGACCACCTCGTCGCCGGCGGCGCGAATGGCGATCACGTCCATGCCGTCGGCGATCACGCCGGGGATGCCGAACGCCTCGCCGCGCTGGTGCAGTTCGGTGCCCGCCTTGGCGCGCGTGATTGAGGTGCCCATGGCGTACTGGTTGTTCTCGATGACGAAGACCACCGGCAGCTTCCACAGGCTGGCCATGTTGAACGACTCGTAGACCTGGCCCTGGTTCGAGGCGCCCTCGCCGAAGTAGGTCAGGCACACGGCGCCTTGGTCGCGGTACTTGGCGGCGAAAGCGAGCCCGGCGCCGAGCGGCACCTGGGCGCCGACGATGCCGTGGCCGCCGAAGAAACGCTTCTCGGTCGAGAACATGTGCATCGACCCGCCCTTGCCCTTGGAGTAGCCGCCGGCGCGCCCCGTCAGCTCGGCCATGACGCCCTTGGGGTCCATGCCGCGGGCCAGCATGTGGGCGTGGTCGCGATAGCTGGTTATCACGTAGTCGGTCGGCTCGATGGCGTGCTCGAGGCCCACCACCACCGCCTCCTGGCCGATGTAGAGGTGGCAGAACCCGCCGATCAGGCCCATGCCGTACATCTGGCCGGCGCGCTCCTCGAACCGGCGCATCAACAGCATTTCGCGGTAGTAGGTGAGCAGGTCGACGCCCGACGCGCCCTTGTGATCGGCACCGGGAGTCTTGGTTTTGCGAGCCGTCGCCACCTCGGTCCCCTCGCTGATTCAGGGTTCGCCGCCACGGCGCCCCGCGGACCGACCGCGCGCGCTCGGGGCCACCCTACTTCTCACCGCCGAGCACGGCAAGTTTGCGTTGGATGACAATGGGGTGTGTCCCACTATGTCGTGGGATATGTCCCGCTACTCGGCGATGGCGCCCTCGAACACGACGAGCTCGTCGGGCCGCACGTAGCCCAGCACCGACCGTGCCTGTTCGTCGAGCATGTCGATGTCCAGGCTGTCGGGCCGCAGCAGCGCCACCTGGTGTTCGAGCGCCTCTTGCTCGGCACGGCTGACCTCGAGTGCCGCGCTCACGACCTCGAGCTCGTTGCCGACCGTGACCCAGGCCCGCACGCCCCGCTCGCCGGCCAGCAGATGAAAGCCGAAATAGGCCAGCGCGCACAGGCCGACGATGGCGCCGGCGTGCCGCTTGGCGCGCAGCGTCAGGTCGCGGCTGGGGGCGAGGCGCATGGCGCGACTGGATCAGGTAGCGGGCGTTTCGTCAACGCGAGCGCGCGCGCAGCTCCGAGCCGCCGGCATAGACCGCGGCCTTGCCCAGCGTTTCGGCGATGCGGATAAGCTGGTTGTACTTGGCGGTGCGGTCGGAGCGGGCGAGCGAGCCGGTCTTGATCTGGCCGCAGTTCACGGCGACGGCGAGGTCGGCGATGGTCGCGTCCTCGGTCTCGCCGGAGCGGTGCGACATGACCGCGCCGAAGCCCGCGCGACGGGCCATCCAGCACGCATCGAGCGTCTCGGTCAGGGTGCCGATCTGGTTGACCTTGATAAGGATCGCGTTGGCCGCGCCCTCGGCGATGCCGCGCGCGAGCCGCTGGGTGTTGGTGACGAACAGGTCGTCGCCGACAAGTTGCACCCGGTCACCCAGCGCATGGGTCAAGGCGCACCAGCCGTCCCAGTCGTCCTCGGCGAGGCCGTCCTCGATCGAGACGATGGAGTAACGGCCGACGAGCGCCTCGTACATCGCGACCATGCCGGCCGAATCGAGCGAGCGGTTCTCTCCCTTCAGCACGTAGCGGCCGTCCTCGTAGAGCTCGGTCGCCGCGACGTCGAGCGCCAGCGCGACGTGCTCGCCGGGCCGGTAGCCGGCGGCCTCGATGGCCGCCAGGATGAAATCCAGCGCGGATTCGACACCGGCGAAGTCGGGTGCGAAGCCGCCCTCATCGCCGACATTTGTGTTGTGCCCGGCGTCCATCAGCCGCTTGCGCAGCGCTTGGAACACCTCGGATCCCATGCGCACCGCGTCCGCCATCGTGGGCGCGCCGACCGGCATGATCATGAACTCCTGGATGTCGAGCCCGTTGTCGGCGTGGGCGCCGCCATTGATGATGTTCATCATGGGCACCGGCAGGGTGCGCGCGTTGACGCCGCCCAGATGCCGGTAGAGCGGCACGCCCAGCTCCAGCGCTGCGGCCTTCGCCACCGCCAGGCTGACGCCCAGGATGGCGTTGGCGCCCAGCCGGCTCTTGGCCGGGGTGCCGTCCAACGCGATCATGGCGCGGTCGATGCCGATCTGGTCGGCCACGTCGCGGCCTGACAGCGCGTCGAAGATCTCGCCCTGCACCGCGCCGACGGCCTTGATCACGCCCTTGCCGCCGTAGCGCTTGGGATCGCCGTCGCGCAGCTCGACCGCCTCGTGCTTGCCGGTCGAAGCGCCCGAGGGCACAGCCGCGCGGCCGACGACGCCACGTTCGGTGGTGACGTCGACCTCGACGGTCGGGTTGCCCCGGCTGTCCAGGATCTCGCGCGCGCGGATATCGACGATGGCACTCATGCTCGTTCCCCGATGGACCGCCGGCGTTATAGGCCGGCGCGCCCAAGCGACGCCAGGGTTCGCGGATCGCCGGCCGACTCAGGCCTTGGCGACACGGTCGAACGCGATCAGCCGCTCCAGGATGGCCGGCAGGTCCGCCAGGGGAATCATGTTCGGCCCGTCCGAAGGTGCCTTGTCCGGGTCCTGGTGGGTTTCCATGAACACGCCCGCAACGCCCACCGCGATCGCCGCCCGGGCGAGCACGGCCGCGAAACAACGCTCGCCACCGCTGGAACCGCCCTGCCCGCCCGGTTGCTGCACCGAATGGGTCGCGTCGAACACCACCGGGCAGCCGGTCTCGGCCAGGATCGGCAGCGCGCGCATGTCGGAGACGAGCGTGTTGTAGCCGAACGAGGCGCCGCGCTCGCACACCAGGACGCGGTCGTTGCCGCTATCGATCAGCTTGGCGACCACGTGCTTCATGTCCCACGGCGCCAGGAACTGGCCCTTCTTGACGTTGACCGCGCGCCCCGTGCGCGCCGCCGCGACCAGCAGATCGGTCTGGCGGCACAGGAACGCCGGGATCTGCAGCACGTCGACGGCCTCGGCGACGGGGGCGCACTGCGCCGGCTCGTGCACGTCGGTCAGCACCGGGCAGCCATGGCGTTCGCTCACCTCGGCCAGGATGGCGAGCCCGGCCGCCATGCCGACGCCGCGCCCGCCGCCCAGGCTGGTGCGGTTGGCCTTGTCGTAGCTCGACTTGTAGACGAGGCCGAGGCCGAGCCGGTTCGCGATCTCGACCAGGGCGTGCGCGGTCTCTAGCGCGTGGTCGCGGCTTTCGATCGCGCACGGGCCGGCGATCAGGGCGAACGGGCGGTCGTTGCCGAAGGCGACCGAACCCACGGTGACCGTGCGCTGTCCGGTCATCACACCAGGCGAGACTTCGCGATCGCCGCCTTGACGAACGAGGCGAACAGTGGGTGCGGCGCGAACGGCTTGGACCTGAGCTCGGGGTGGAACTGCACGCCGACGAACCACGGATGCCCGTCCAGCTCGACGATCTCGGGCAGCAGGCCGTCGGGCGACATGCCCGAGAAGCGCAGGCCTTGGGCTTCGAGTTGATCGCGGTAGTTGATGTTGATCTCGTAGCGGTGACGGTGCCGTTCGCTGATGCGCGCCGCGCCGTAGGCCGCGCCGACCAGGCTGCCGGGCGCCAGGTCGCAGTCGTAGGCGCCGAGCCGCATGGTGCCGCCCAGGTTGTCGCCCGCGCCGCGCCGCTCCACCTGGTTGCCGCGCAGCCACTCGGTCATCAAGCCGACCACCGGGTGGCGCGCTGGGCCGAACTCGGTGCTCGAGGCGCCGTCCAGCCCCACCAGGTTGCGCGCCACCTCGATCACCGCCATGTGCATGCCGAAGCAGATGCCGAAGTAGGGCACGGCGCGTTCGCGCGCGAACGTGGCGGCGGCAATTTTGCCCGCGGTGCCGCGCTCGCCGAAGCCGCCGGGCACCAGGATGCCGTCGATCTCGTGCAGATGATCGGCGGCGTCCTCGGATTCGAAGATCTCCGAATCGATCCAGGTCAGGTTGACCTTCACGTCGTTGGCGATGCCGCCGTGGGTCAGCGCCTCGGCCAGTGACTTGTAGGCGTCGAGCAGCCCGGTGTACTTGCCGACCACGGCGATCGACACCTCGCCGTCGGGCTCGCGCACGCGCCGCACGATGTCGGTCCAACGCGACAGGTCCGGCGTCGGCGCGCCCGCGATGCCGAAGGCGCCCAGCACCTCGGTGTCGAAGCCCACCTCATGATAGACGACTGGGACTTGGTAGATGGTGTCCACGTCCACCGCAGGGATCACCGCCTCGCTGCGCACGTTGCAGAACAGCGCGATCTTGCGCCGGGCCGATTCCGGGATCGGCCGTTCGCAACGGCACAGCAGGATGTCGGGCTGGATGCCGATCGAGCGCAGTTCCTTGACCGAGTGCTGCGTCGGCTTGGTCTTCAGTTCGCCGGCCGCCTTGACGAACGGCACCAGCGTCAGGTGCACGAACACCGCGTGCTGGCGCGGCAGGTCGTTGGCGAGCTGGCGGATCGCCTCGAGGAACGGTAGGCCCTCGATGTCGCCGACCGTGCCGCCGATTTCGCACAGCAGGAAGTCGACGCCCGCGTGGTCGGCCTGGATCGCGTCCTTGATCACGTCGGTGACGTGCGGGATGACCTGCACCGTGCCGCCCAGATAATCGCCGCGTCGCTCGCGCTGGATGACCTCGGAATAGACGCGGCCGGCGGTCTGGCTGTCGGAGCGACGCGCCGGCACGCCGGTGAACCGCTCGTAGTGGCCGAGGTCGAGGTCGGTCTCGGCCCCGTCGTCGGTGACGTAGACCTCGCCGTGCTGATAGGGACTCATCGTCCCCGGATCGACGTTCAGATAGGGATCGAACTTGCGAAGGCGGACGCGGTAGCCGCGCGCCTGCAACAGCGCGCCCAGCGCCGCCGAGGCCAGGCCCTTGCCCAGCGAGGACGAAACACCGCCCGTGATGAAGATGTAGCGCGTCACGGGCAATCAACCTATCACGGATTCGGGCGGACGCATCGTCTGTTCGACGCGCGGGATCACTCCGCGAGCGGGACCGTCGGTTCGGCCGTGCTGTCCTCGGCCGGGGCCTCGCCTTCGGTCGTGGTCTGGGTCTCCGTCGCGTCGACCCCTTCGAGGATGGAGGCGGGCCGCGAGGCATCGCGCGCGACGAGCGCGAGCACCAGACTGGTCACCATGAACAGGGCCGCGATGCCGGCCGTCAACTGGGTCAGCATGTTGGCCTGGCCGCGCCCCGACAGGAAGCCGCCCATGCCGCCCTGCCCCATGCCGAGCCCGCCACCTTCGCTGCGCTGCATCAGCACGACGCCGACGAGCGCGACGGCGAGCAGCACCTGAATCACGACGAGCACGGTCTGCATGGGATCGGTCCACTGGCCGGCGCGCGAAGCCCGCTGCCGGGAAGCGCGGCGTTTAGCACGCGCCTAGGCGGCGACGCAACTTCGACAGATGGCGAGGAAATCGTTGATCTTGAGGCTGGCACCGCCGACCAGCGCGCCGTCGACCTCGGCGATGCGCAAAATTTCGGCCGCGTTGGCGGCACTGACCGAACCGCCGTAGAGCAGACGCATGTCGCCCGCGCCGCAACCGATGCGTGCGCGAACCAGGCCCCGCAAATGGCGGTGCATGGCGGCGATCTGCTCGGCGCTGGCGATGCGGCCCGTGCCGATCGCCCAGACCGGCTCGTAGGCGATCACCGTGTTGGCGCCGCTGGCGCCCTGGGGCAACGAGCCGGAGACCTGGCCGCCGACCACGGCCTCGGAGCAGCCGGCGTCGCGATCGGCGAGGCTTTCGCCGACGCACACGATGGCGATCAAGCCGGCCCGATGGGCCGCGGCGGCCTTGGCGCAAACGATCGCGTCAGTCTCGCCGTGGTCGCGGCGACGTTCGGAATGGCCGACGATCACGGCACGGCAGCCCAGGTCGGCCAGCATAGCGACCGCGACGTCGCCGGTGAACGCCCCCTTGTCCTCAGCGTGGCAGTCCTGGCCGCCCCACAGCACCGGCGAGCCGCGCAGGGCCTCGGCGACCGGCGCGATCAGGGTCGCCGGGGGGCAGACCAGCACGTCGCACGGTGGCGGTTCGGCGACGACACGCGTGCACAGATCGCGCACGCGCGCGACACCATCCGCCAGCAGCCCGTTCATCTTCCAGTTGCCCACCACCAGGGGCCGCCGCACCGCCATGGACACTTCCTCGCATAGACCGGCGGCCTGCGTACCACGGCGCACGGGCCCGGCCAACGCTCAGGCGTTGCTACCGTACGGGGCGACGCCCTATGATACGCGTTCTTCCGCCCCGCAATACCCGTTCGTCGTCCTCAGTTTACGCCATCATGTTGAGATCGCTTCGCAAAAGCGCGGGCACCTGGGTCGTCCGCATCTTCCTGCTGCTGCTGGCCGCCCTGTTCGGCGTCGGCATCTGGTCCGACCCTGGTAACCTGCTGCGCGATCGTTCGGCCACGGCGGTCGCCTCGGTCGGCGACGTGGACATCGATCCCAACCAGTTCAGCCGCGAGTACCAGGCCGAAGCTTCGCGCGCCCGCCAGCTGCTGGGCGCCGCGTTCGACGCGGACGCGGAAACGCGCAGGACCGTGGCGCTCGGCGTGATCGACCGCCTGGGCCTGCGCACGCAGTTCGACCTGGAAGGCAACCGGCTCGGGCTCGGCCTCGGCGAGGACACCCTGCGCGCGATCGTCGTCGGCAACCCAATGTTTCAGGACGAAACCGGCGCGTTCAGCCCCGAGATCTTCGCCGGCCGCATCGCCAACCAGGGCATGAACGAGTCCATGTTCGTCGCCAGCCTGGAGGCCGAGCTGGTGCGCCGGCAGCTGCTGGAGTCGGTGGCCGGCACGGCGACGGTCCCACGGTCCCTGGTCGAGCAGCTCTACACCTCCCGCTACGAACGACGTTCGGCGGAGTACGTTCTGGTCGACACCCTGCCCGGCCTGACCGAGGCCGAGCCGGACGACGCGGCGCTCAAGGCGTTCTTCGACGAGCACCCGGACCGCTACACCGCGCCCGAGTACCGCGCCGCCACGTATCTCTGGGTACGCCCGGCCGACCTGACCGCCGACGTGGCGGTCGACGACGAGGCCGTTCAGGCGCTCTACGACGAGCGCATCGCGACGTTCCAGCAACCGGAGCGCCGCACCATCGAGCAGGTTGTGGCACCCGACCAGGGCGCCGCCGACGCCATTGTCGCACGCCTGACGGCGGGCGAGGCGTTCGAGGCCGTGGCGCAGTCGCTCGGCCAGCCGGAGTCGGTGACCAGGTTGGGGGCGTTGGCGGCGACCGAGCTGCCCCTGCCCACCCTGGCGGACGCGGCTTTCGCGCTTGAGGTCGGCGCGAGCAGCGCGCCGGTGCAGAGCCCGCTGGGGTGGCACATCTTTCGCGTCAGCGCGATCACGCCGCCCGAGGTCACGCCATTCGAGGCCGTGAAGGCCGAACTCGCGGCCGAACTCGCCCTCGAGCACGGCACCGACGTGGCCTACGAGATCGCCAACGGCATCGAGGACGCGTTGGCCGCCGGCTCCTCGCTCGAGCAGGCCGCGACCGAACTCGGCCTGACCACGGCGACCATCGCCGCCGTCGATGCGCGCGGCCGCGCGGCCGACGACGCCGCGCCCGCCCTGCCCGAGCCCGGCGAGCGGTTCCTGGCGATGCTGTTCGAGACACCCGAGGGCGAGATGGCACCGCTGGAGGAGACGCCCGAGGGCGGCTTCTTCGTGGTGCGCGCCGATTCCGTCGTGGCGCCCGAAGTGCGCCCGTTCGGCGCGGTGCACGAACGCGTGCGCGCCGACTGGGCGGCCGACGCCGCCGATCGGGCCGTCACCGAGGCGCTGGGTCAGGCGGCGGTCAAGCTCGCCGCCGGCGAGAGCCTCGAGGCCGTGGCCACCTCGCTCGGCGTGACTGCGTGGACGACCGAGAAGTTCCTCCGGTCGACCGGGCCGGTCGGCGTGGCGTTCCCGCCCGATCTGATTGATCGGCTGTTCGGGGCCAGGATCGGGGACATCGAGATCGCGCGCGCTGACGACGGGCGCGGCCACCTGCTGGTGCGCCTGAGCGCGGTCGAAGCCGCCGATCCGTCGAGCGACGTCGAGGGGATGGACGCCGTGCGCGGCGAAGTCCTGCGCGCCTACGGCGACGACCTCGCCCGCGCCTACCGATCTGAGCTTGAACGGCGCTATCCGGTCTCCGTGAACGACGGCGCCCTGGATCCGTTGCTCTAGCCCGTCATGCGAGTCCAGCCCGAATTCGAGGCGTTCGCGGCGGCCTACGACGCCGGCCGCCCCCAGGTGCTGTGGACCTCCATGGTCGCCGACCTGGAAACGCCGGTCTCGGCCATGCTGAAGCTGGCCGACGGACGCCCGTTCAGCTTCCTGCTGGAATCGGTCGAGGGCGGCGCGGTGCGCGGCCGCTACTCGATCATCGGGCTCAAGCCTGACGTGATCTGGCGCTGCGCGGGCGACCGGGCCGAGATCAACCGCGACGCACGTTTCGACCCCGACACGTTCACGCCCGAGCCGAGCGGCGCGCTGGCCTCGCTGCGCCGGCTGGTAGAGAACTCGCGCATCGACCTGCCCGAGACGCTGCCGCCCATGGCCTCGGCCCTGATCGGCTACATGGGCTACGAGATGGTGCGCCTGATCGAGCGGCTGCCGACCGACAAGCCGGCGGCGCTCGGCCTGCCCGACGGCCTGTTCGTGCGGCCGACGATCATGGCAATCTTCGACAACGTGCAGGACTCGATCACCGTGGTCACGCCGGTCTGGCCGGGCGAGGGCTCGGCGCGCGCGGCCTACAACGTGGCGTGCGAGCGGCTGGCCGACACGTTGGCCGACCTGGATCGCGCGCTGCCCGGCCGCCGCCAGGGCGAGGCGTCCGGCGCCGTTGGCGAGCCGGTCTCGAACACCCCGCGCGACCGCTACTTCGCCATGGTGCGTCAAGCCAAGGACTACATCGCCGCCGGCGACGTCTTCCAGGTCGTGCTATCGCAGCGCTTCGCGGTGCCGTTCACGCTGCCGCCCTTCGCGCTCTACCGCGCGTTGCGCCGGGTCAACCCCTCGCCCTTTCTGTTCTTCCTGGATTTCGGCGGCTTCGCCGTTGTCGGCTCCAGCCCCGAGATCCTGGTACGCGCGCGCGACGGCGTGGTCACCGTGCGCCCGATCGCCGGCACCCGGCCACGCGGCGCGACGCGGACCGAGGACGAGGCGCTCGCCCGCGACCTCTTGTCAGACCCTAAGGAACTGGCCGAACACCTGATGCTCTTGGACCTCGGGCGCAACGACGTGGGCCGGGTGGCACGCATCGGCACGGTCAAGGTGACCGAGCGCAACGTCATCGAACGCTACAGCCACGTCATGCACATCGTGTCGAACGTCGAGGGTGCGCTCGACCCGGCGCACGACGGCATCGACGCCCTGATGGCCGGGTTCCCTGCCGGCACGGTCAGCGGAGCGCCCAAGGTGCGCGCCATGGAGATCATCGACGAGCTCGAGGCCGAGCGGCGCGGCATCTACGCCGGCGGCGTCGGCTACTTCTCGGCCAACGGCACCATGGATTCGTGCATCGCGCTGCGCACCGCCGTGGTCAAGGACGGCGTGCTCTACATCCAGGCGGGCGGCGGCATCGTCTGGGACTCGACACCCGAGGGCGAGGACCAGGAGTGCCGCAACAAGGCGCGCGCGCTGGTTCGTGCCGCCGAGGTCGCGCTCGCCTTCGGCCAGGGCGGCAACCAGTAGCCCGCCCCTCGCCTACCCTTCGCTTGTATCGACGTGCCATTACTTGGGCCGGCCGCCCTTGAACGAGCGTGACGTCGGCCGTAGCTCCTTCGGCCCCGGCTTGTCGAAGGCGCCTACCAGCAGCCCGACGGTCGGTTTGTCGTCGATGGCGCCGAGCGAGCCGCCGCAGCTAAGACAGAACGCGCGGCTCGAGACCCTGGCCCGGATTTCCCAGATACCCGAGCTGTTTCGTGACGTGAGCCGCCAAATCTGATGAAAGAATCAATGGATTGCAGGGGATCGGGGTGACTGGGCATGGAGCTGGCGGCGGGTGAACTGGAAATGGGCGATTTGCGGCCCGTTTTCGACCGCCGCCTGAAGCTGGAGTTCCATGGATCACGGGTCACCTCCGGTGCAGGTCTGCTCGCTTATCGCGAACTTGATGACGCCCTGGGGCTGACAGCTTTGGCGGGCGAAGTTCTCGCCGATGCGCGGACCGGCAGGAACGGCTGGCATGGCATTGTCGGTCTGCTGCGTCAGTCGATCTATGGTCGCCTCGCCGGCTACGGGGACGTGAACGACGCCGACCGGCTTGGACGTGATCCCGCGATGCGCTGGATCGTCGGCGACGGCGACGATGCGCCCATAGCGGTCAACATCACGTTGCTCGCAGGACACCGGCCGACCGGCGATGAGGTCATCGAGCGCGAACGCGGCACGCCGCGCACTGATGGCCTTGAGCGAGCGAGCCGCTGGGGATAATGCTGTCGACCCAGCTCCGCACCCGTCGAGCAGCCCGCGAACATGGGGGCACGAATGGGGGCACGGATAGGCACCATCGCGGACTGAATGCTGGCGTGACGAGGACTTAGTGCTGCAATGCTGCTCCTGATCGACAACTACGATAGCTTTACGTACAACCTGGTCCACTTCCTGGGGGACCTAGGTGCGACGGTCACCGTGGTGCGCAACGACGCAACCACGGTGGACGCGATCGCGGCCGATCCGCCCGCCGGCATCGTGATCTCGCCGGGCCCGTGCGACCCGGACCGGGCCGGCATCTGCCTCGAGCTGATCGACCGCCTGGCGCCCCGGCTGCCGATCTTGGGCGTCTGCCTTGGCCATCAGGCGATCGGCCAAGCCTTCGGTGGCCGGATCGTGCGCGCGCCGGCGATCATGCACGGCAAGCTGAGCGCGATTCGCCACGCCGGCAAGGGTGTGTTCGCCGGACTGCCCTCGCCGTTCCAGGCCACGCGCTATCATTCCCTGGTCGTCGAGCGGTCGTCACTGCTCGAGGCGCTCGAGGTCACGGCCGAGACGGAAAACGGCGTGATCATGGGCGTGCAGCACCGCGAACTGCCGGTGTTCGGCGTGCAGTTCCACCCCGAGAGCATCGCCTCCGAATACGGCCACGCCATCCTGGCGAACTTCCTGGAACGGGTGCCGGGCATGGCGCCACGGCGCAACGCCGCATGAACGAGTCGCGTTCGCTCAAGGCCGTGCTGGGCCGGCTAGCCGGCGGCGCCACGCTCGACGTCGCGGCCGCGCGCGACGCGGTCGACATCATCATGTCGGGCGATGCGACGCCCGCCCAGGTCGGTGGGTTCCTGATGGCGCTGCGCGTGCGCGGCGAGACGGTCGACGAGATCACCGGCGCCGCCCAGACCATGCGCGCCAAGATGCGGCGCATGACCGCGCCGGCGGGAGCGATCGACGTGGTCGGCACCGGCGGCGACGCCACGGGGACGCTCAACATCTCGACCGCCACGGGACTCGTGGGCGCCGGCGCCGGCGTGCCCGTGGCCAAGCACGGCAACCGCGCCATGTCGTCGAAGTCGGGCGCGGCGGACGTGCTGGCCGCGCTCGGCGTCAACCTTGAGGCCGACTACGACATTGTGCAGCGGGCGCTGGATGACAACGGCTTCGCGTTCCTGTTGGCGCCACGCCACCACAGCGCCATGCGCCACGTGGGCGGCGTGCGCGTCGAACTGGGAACCCGGACGGTGTTCAACCTGCTGGGCCCGATCTGCAACCCGGCCGGGGTGAGCCGCCTGCTGGTCGGCGTCTTTTCCGCCGACTGGGTCGAGACGGTCGCGCGCGTGCTGGGCCAGCTCGGCACCGAGCGCGCCTGGGTCGTCCATTCGAGCGACGGCTGCGACGAACTGACGCTCGCCGGCCCCAACACCGTGGCGGTGCTCGAGGGCGGCAACGTGCGACGCACCGAGATCGGCGGATCGGACGCCGGCCTGCCGCGCCACGACCCGGCCGCGATCAAGGGTGGCAGCCCCGAGGACAACGCGGCGGCGCTGCGTGCGCTGCTGGCGGGCGCGCCCGGGCCCTACCGCGACACCGTTCTGTTCAACGCCGCCGCGGCGCTCACGCTGGCCGGCAAGGCCGCCGACCTGAAGGACGGCGTACGCCTGGCCGCGCGTTCGATCGACGAGGGCCGTGCCAAGGCCAAGCTCGATCGCCTGGTCGCCATCACCAGCGGGCAGGCCTGAGCCATGGCCGACGTGCTGACCCAGATCATCGCCGACAAGCGCGTCGAGGTCGCCGCGCGCAAGGCGCGCCGCCCGCTGGCCGCGTTGATGGACGCCGCGCGGTCCGCGCCGGCGCCGCGCGGCTTCGCCGCGCATCTGACGACGGCCGCGCAGGCGGGCTTCGCCCTGATCGCCGAGATCAAGAAGGCGAGCCCGAGCCATGGCCTGATCCGCGCCGATTGCGTACCGAGCGCTCTGGCCCGCGCCTACCGCGCCGGTGGCGCGGCGTGCCTGTCGATCCTGACGGACACGCCTTACTTCCAGGGCGAGGACGGCCATGTGGCCGAGGCGCGTGCCGCCGTGCCTCTTCCGATCCTGCGCAAGGACTTCACCATCGACCCCTACCAGGTGGTCGAGGCGCGGTTGATCGGCGCCGATGGCGTCCTGGTGATCCTGGCCGCCATGGACGATCGTCTGGCCGCCGAGCTGCTGGCCTGCGCGCGCGATTTCGCGCTCGACGTGCTGGTCGAGGTGCACGACGAAGCCGAACTGGCACGCGCCCTCGCCTTGGGCGCGCCCCTTCTCGGCATCAACAACCGCAACCTCAAGACGCTCGCCGTGGACTTGGCGACCAGCGAACGGCTGGCGGCCCTGGCGGGCGATCACCCGGGCCTGGTGGCCGAGAGCGGCTTGAAGACCCACGACGACCTCGTGCGTCTGGCCCGCCACGGCATCCGACGTTTCCTGGTGGGCGAGAGCCTGATGCGCCAGGCCGATGTCGCCGCCGCGACGCGCGCGCTGCTGGCCGGCGACGGCGCCGTCAGGGCCAGCGCATGACCCGTTTCTCCCACCTGGACGAGCACGGCCGCGCGGTCATGGTCGACGTCTCGGCCAAGGCGGCGACCGAGCGCATCGCCGTGGCGCGCGGCCGGGTGGTCATGCGCCCCGAGACCGCCGCCCTGATCGCCGGCCACGGTGTCGCCAAGGGCGACGTGCTGGCCACCGCGCGCATCGCCGGCATCATGGCGGCCAAGCGCACCGCGGAGATCATCCCGCTGTGCCACCCGCTGGCGCTGGCCTCGGTCAAGGTCGAGCTGGCCGTAGAGACGGACGCGGTGACCATCGAGGCCACGTGCAAGGTGACCGGGCCCACGGGCGTGGAGATGGAGGCGCTGACCGCGGTCGCAGCGGCGGCGCTGACCGTCTACGACATGTGCAAGGCGGTCGATCGCGACATGACGATCGAGGCCGTGCAACTGGTGCACAAGTCGGGCGGCCGGTCGGGAACCTACGATCGGCCATGACCCCGATGTTGCCCGTCGACGAAGCGGTCGCGCGCGTCATGGCCGCGTGCCGGCCGCTCGGCACCGAGCAGGTCGCCCTGGCCCAGGCGCACGGCCGCGCGCTGGCCGAGGACATCATCGCGCGCGTGACCAAGCCGCCCGAGGACGTCTCGGCCATGGACGGCTACGCCGCGCGCGCCGCCGACGCCGCGAGCGTACCGGCGCGGCTGCGCCTGATCGGCGCGTCCCAGGCGGGCAAGGCGTATGAAGGGACGCTGGGCGCGGGCGAGACCGTGCGCATCCTGACCGGCGCTCCGATGCCCGCCGGCGCCGACTGCGTCATCATCCAGGAGGACGTGGACCGCGACGGCGACGTGGTGACCGCGCGCGTCGCCGGACGCCCGGGGCGCCACGTGCGCCGCGCCGGGCTCGATTTCAGCGCGGGCGACGCCGGCGTGCGCGCCGGCACGGTGATGGGTCCGCGCGCGATCGCCCTGACCGCCGCCATGAACGTGCCCTGGGTTCGCGTCCGGCGCCGGCCGCGCGTCGCCATCCTCTCGACCGGCGACGAGATCGTCATGCCGGGCGACCCGGTGGGCCAGCACCAGATCGTCAGCGCCAACGCGCCCGCGCTCGCGGCGCTGGTGGCCGAGGCCGGCGGCGAGCCGATCGGGCTCGGTATCGCGCGCGACACGCCCGGGTCGCTTCTGGAGGCCATGGCCGAGGCGCGCGGCGCCGACCTGGTCGTGCTGACCGGTGGTGCCTCGGTCGGCGATCACGACCTGGTGCGCCCCGTCCTGACCAAGGCAGGGCTATCGCTCGACTTCTGGCGCATCGCGATGCGGCCAGGCAAGCCGTTCCTGTTCGGTTCCTACCAGGGCGTGCCGCTGCTCGGTCTGCCCGGCAATCCGGTCTCGAGCCTGGTCTGCGGCCTGCTGTTCGTCCGCCCGGCGGTGCACGCCCTGCTCGGCCTGCCGGCGGTGCTGGAAACACCGCGTCCGGGCGTGCTCGGGTGCGACCTAAAGGCCAGCGACGAACGCCAGGAGTATCTGCGCGCCATGCTGAAGGAGCGCGCGGACGGCACCGTCCTGATCACGCCGTTCGACCGCCAGGACAGCTCGATGCTGGGCACCCTGGCCGAGGCCGGCGCGCTCGCGGTCCGCCCACCCCACGCGCCGGCCGCGCGGGCCGGCACACTCATCGGTTACATACCCCTTTGATCGGTGTGATCGAACCGGTGGGGACCCGCCGCGCGGGAACCCTTGACCCATGGGCGGAACTAAACTAGAACATGCGTCGAGTTTCGGTTTTGTTCTCGATGTTGTGGCGAGGCCACCATGCTGACGAAGAAACAACACGAACTCCTGCTGTTCATCCACCGCCGCCTCCAGGCCGACGGCGTTTCGCCCTCGTTCGAGGAGATGAAGGACGCGCTGCGGCTGCGCTCGAAGTCCGGCATCCACCGGCTGATCACGGCGCTTGAGGAGCGCGGATTCCTGAGCCGCCTGGCGCACCGCGCCCGCGCGCTCGATGTCGTCAAGCTGCCGCCCGGCGGCGCGACGGTCACCGGCTTCACGCCGAGCGTGATCGAGGGCCGCAAGTCGGAGCCCGCACGGCGCGTCGAGGAACCCGATGCCCGCCGCGGCACGGTCAGCCTGCCTCTTTACGGCAAGATCGCCGCCGGCTCGCCGATCGAGGCCCTGCGCGACCCCGGCGAGATCTTCGACGTACCCGCCACCATGGTCGCGGGGGCCGAGCACTATGCGCTCCGCGTCGAGGGCGATTCGATGGTCGACGCGGGCATCCTGGACGGCGACATCGCGGTGGTCCGGCGCAGCGACACGGCCGAGAACGGCGACGTCGTCGTGGCCCTGATCGACGACCAGGAAGCGACGTTGAAGCGGCTGCGGCGCAAGGGCGCCTCGGTCGCGCTCGAGGCTGCCAACACCAAGTACGAGACGCGTATCTTCGGCCCCGACCGGGTGCGCATCCAGGGCCGCCTGGTCGGCCTGTTCCGCAGCTACTAGCTAATACGGCGCCGGAGCGGTCCACAGCCGCTCGCCGCGCGTCTCGGCGACGGTGACGAGGCGCGGACCGTCGGCCTCGAGCCAGATCGCCGTCGCGCCGGCGCGCGCCGCGAAGCGGCCGTCGATCACCGTCGGACCCGAACAGCGCGCGTGGCCCTCGACGCCGAGAAGAATGAGCACGTCGGCCGCTTGGCAGTCCTCCGCGAGCGCCAGGGGATCGCGAACCACGGCGATGGTCCCGTGCTCAAGACGGGCGAGGCAGCCCAGGGCGTCGCACGTCATCCAGGCTGTCGGGGCACCGGGCTCGGCCCACGGCGCCCAGGTCGACTGCCCGACCTGCCGCAACCATGTCTCGGTGGCCTGGCGCGCACCTCGCCCCGGCGCCAACGCGTAGCGACCATCTGGGGCGCGCAGCGCCGCCGTCCTCGCCTCGGCATCGACCAGGGCATCGGGCGGCTCGGCGGCAGCCCAGGCAAGCCCGGCGGCGGCGAACCCGACCAGGCCGAGCCAGCGCACGCGTCCCCGCCACAGGCACAGCCACAGGCCGCCCAGCGTCACGGCCAGCAGGCTGACGAAGGGTGCCACCGGTACGGTGAACGCCGCGAGGGGCCACGACGCTACCTCGTCGGCGAGGGTCAGAATGGCGTCGATCCCCCACCCCATCGGCACCAGGGCCAGACGCTCGAGCCCGAAGGGCACCAGCAAGAGGGCCGCCATGCCCCAGGGCATGACCCAAACTCCGGTGACCGGCACGGCGAACATGTTCGAAGCCACGCCCCACAGTGTGATGCGGTTGAAGTGGTAGGCCGCGATTGCACCGGTGGCTGCGCCCGCGACCAGCGAGCTCAGCGCAAGGCCGGCGCTCCAGACGACAATCCAGCGGCGCCAGCCGCCGCGCGCGCGCGCGAACCAGCCGCGCTCGCCCGCGACCTCGTAGACGGCGATCAGCGCGACCACGGCGGCGAAGGAGAGCTGGAAGCTGGCGCCGAGCAGGCTTTCCGGCGCGCCGATCAGCACGGCCGCCGCGGCCACGGCGACCAGCCGCATGGAGAACGGCGAGCGGTCGAGCACGACGGCCACGAGCGCGATGGTCGTCATCAGGAACGCGCGCTGGGTAGGCACCGACGCCCCCGAAAGCCCCAGGTAGAGCGCGGTCGCGGCGATGGCGACGAGCGCCGCCCATTTCTTGATCGGGAAGCGGAGCATCACCGGCTCGATAAGCGCGAGGCCCGCGCGCACGATGGCGAAGACGAAGCCCGCGACGAGGGAAAGATGCAGGCCCGAGATCGACAGCAGATGGAACAGGCCCGAGTCGCGCATGGCCTGATTCACCGTCTCGGGGATCGCCGCGCGTTCGCCGGTCAGCAATGCAGCCGCGACGGCGCCGGTCGGTCCCGGCAACGCGGCGCGGATACGGTTCGACAGATCGCTGCGCAGGGCGGCGAGCCGGCGCGCCAACGATGCCTCGTGATCGGGCGGCGCCAGGATCGTGCCCGCGCCCAGGGCGTAGCCCGTGCCGCCCAGTCGCTCGAAGAAGGCCTGACGACGGTAGTCGAACGCGCCCGGGGCCACGGGACCCGCCGGCGGGGCGAGGACGGTAAGAATTCCGATGCGCGTCCCCGGCGCAGGCGGCTCCATGCGCCAGCCCTGGGCCACGACGCGCACGCGCGCGGGCGTTGCCTCGGGCGTCAGGCGTTCGATGGTCAAGCGGTCCAGCAAGAGGCGGACCCCGGATTTCCACGGCTCAGCATAGACGACAGTGCCCGTGACCCAGGCGGGGCGTTCACGGTTCGGGACGACCGGAGCGTCCACCAACCCGGCATGCACTTGGGCCAGGGCGAACCCGAGAGCCGCGGCCGCCCCGGCGACGAACAAGGGACGCAAGGACTCGCGTGGCCAGCCGAAGGCACCGACGGCGACACTCGCCGCCAGCAGCACGGCGCCGAGCCAGGGCGGCGGCTCGGACGTCGGGGCGAAGTAAGCACCGACACCCACGCCCAGCGCGACCGGCAGCCAGAGCGGCCAGCGCTCCCGCTGGGCGGCGAGGGCCCCGGCGAACGCCCTTGCCCAGTCCACGGTGTCCAGACCTCCGCTTGACGCGCGCCGGGCAGCCTCGCTATCCCGCCACGGTCGGAACCCTAGCCCGATCTATTCACGGGCGTAGCTGATTTTGCCGCGCGGGGTCGGGTTGTGGTGCGCGGGAGCGTGGCGCGTTTGGCGCGGTTGGAGTGCGGGGAGGTTGTCCGGCCAGGGGTTGCGGTTGGCGGGGTTCGGGCGGGGCACGCTGGCCCGGTGATCAGGGGCCTTGGGCGGCGAAGGTGCCGGCGAGGTGGCGGATGATAGCCTTGTCCGGGCAGGCGGTGGGCAGCAGGACCTTGATGCGGGTGGTCATCTCGACGACGCGGGCGGCGACTTTGATGAGCCGGGTGCGCAGGGTGTCGAACTGGGCGCGGCACCAGCTCGAGCGCTTCGGTGCGGCGGCACTGGTTGGCGGTGGCGCTATGGCATGAGGTGCGGTCCGCAGCCAGATGGGTCTTGTGTGCCTTGATCAGGTTCTCCATCTGGCCCCGCGCGCAATAGAGCCGCTCGTAGAGCGCCCTGGCTTTGCCGTCGAGATTGGTGACGACGAAGCGGGTGTCGCTGCCTTCGGCGGAGACTTTGAGGCGGGCGGTGACCCGGCGTTGCCGACGCCAGCTGCGTGCCCCGTAGCGCAGGTTGGCGTAGCGCCGGAGCTTGCCTGGGTTGCCAGTGCGCGCTCGCGCTTGCACCGCCGCCGTGGCCCGCTCGGCGATCATCGCGGCGAGCGCCTGGTTGGGGACGAGGCCGAAGACGTAGCCGATGTCGTTGTCCTCGCACCAGTCCAGGACCTCGGGCCGGCCTTAGTGGCCATCGCCACGCAGCACGATGCGGACCCTTGGCCAGTTGCGGCGGATGCGCCCGATGACGTGCCCGAGGATGAGGCGTGCTTCCACCCCCGAGGGTGACTTGCCCGGCCGCAGGATGGAATGACCAGCTTGCCGCCGGTGGCCTCGTAGATGTGGATCGGCAGAAAGCCGCAACCGTCGTAGGGAGCGTTGAACAGCGCCAGCTGTTGCCGGCCATGGGTCGCGTCCCACGTGTCGTCGATATTGAGCACGATGCGGCACGGCACGTGGCGCCAACTCTCGCAGAACAGATCGACCATCGCCGCCAGCATGCGCAAGAGCGCGGCCCGCGAGGGCGCGTTCTCCAGCCGTGACATGGTCGGCTGCGAGCACAGCGGCCCCCCCCCCGCTCGAAGGTCCTCGGCCGAGAGCCATCTTGAACAACGGGTCGGTGCGCAAGACGTCGCAGTCGTCGGCGTCGTCATACCCGGCGGCGATGGCGAACACCCGGAAGCGGATCATCTCGGCCACCGTGTGATCGATGCGCAGCGGATCGCGGGGATCGCGCAGGCATGCCGCCAAACGGTCGCCGATCCCAAGCCTGCGCTCGACCTGGCGCAACAGCAGGACCCCGGCATCCGAGGATGGCATCCCACCATCGAACGCCGCTTGGACTTGCTTGCCTTCGACCGCTGACAGACCGGGCAGATAACCAGTATGCTCCGACATGGCGGGAGGGCACTCCGTGAGTTCGCGGACGAGATCGCGTCTACAACGAAATCATACACGAAATCAACGGTTTAAGCTAAGCCTGCCACCCAAAATCAACCCGTTCGTGAATAATCCGGGCTAGCTGGAACAATATGTACACGTTCCCCTTGGCACTGCTGGTTCTCGACCACGCCCCGGCGGATTTCTGGACCGGCATCGGGACCTCGGCCGAGGCCTTTGGTGCCGTGACGGTGCAGGGAGCCTTCGCCAACCTCATTCCGGTCACCATCGGCAACGTCATCGGCGGCGCCGACCTGGTCGGGCTGGTCTACTGGTTCGTCTATCTCCGGCCGCGGGCTTCGGCATGAACGTCGTCGTCCGCTTCGCGCCCTCGCCGACCGGTTTCCTGCACATCGGCGGCGCGCGCACGGCGCTGTTCAACTGGCTCTATGCACGCCACCACGGCGGCCACTTCCTGCTGCGCATCGAGGACACCGACCGGACGCGTTCGACGCCCGAGGCGGTCAAGGCGATCCTCGACAGCCTGACCTGGCTCGGCCTCGACTGGGATGGTCCCGAGGCCTACCAGTCGACGCGGGCCGAGCGGCATGCCGCCGTGGCGCGCGAGCTTCTCGCAGCCGGCAAGGCCTACCGCTGCTGGGCGACGCCCGACGAGCTGGCCGCCATGCGCGAGGCCCAGAAGGGGGCCGGCCAGCCGGTGCGCTACGATGGGCGCTGGCGCGACCGCGACCCGGCCGAGGCCCCCGCCGGGATCGAGCCCGTGATCCGCCTCAGGGCGCCGCGGGATGGAGCGACGACCGTCGAGGACAAGGTCCAGGGCGCCATCACCGTCGGCAACGACCAACTCGACGACATGGTGCTGCTGCGCGCCGACGGCACGCCCACCTATATGCTGGCCGTCGTGGTCGATGACCACGACATGGGCGTGACCCAGGTGATCCGCGGCGCCGACCACCTGACCAACACGTTTCGCCAGGTGCAGATCTTCCACGCCATGGGCTGGCCCGAGCCCGGCTTCGCCCACGTGCCGCTGATCCACGGCGCGGACGGCGCCAAGTTCTCGAAGCGGCATGGCGCGCTGGGTGTCGAGGCCTACCGTGACATGGGGCTGCTGCCCGAAGCCATGCGCAACTACCTGCTGCGGCTCGGCTGGAGCCATGGCGACGAGGAGATCATCCCGACCGAGCAGGCGATCCTCTGGTTCGACCTGGACGCGGTCGGCCGCTCGCCCGCGCGCTTCGACATAGACAAGCTGCTGGCGCTGAACGCGCATTACCTGCGCGGGGCCGACGACGGACGCCTGGCGGACCTGATCGCGGCGCGCCGTGGCGTGGCGCTCGCCCCCGACACGCAGGCGCGGTTGCGTGCCGGTATGGCCGGGCTGAAGCAGCGCGCGCGCACGGTCATCGACTTGGCGGAAGCAGCCGAGGTCTACATCGCGGGCGCGGCGATCGCGCCCGACGCCAAGGCGCGTGCCCTGCTCGACGAAGAGGCGCGCGCGCGTCTCGGCCGGTTGCGGCAAAGACTAGCGGCGCTGGGCGTGTGGGACGCGGCGAGCCTGGAGGACACGGCCCGCCAAGCATCCGAGGCCGAGGGCGTGAAACTCGGCGCGATCGCGCAGCCGTTGCGCGCGGCCCTCACGGGACGAACGGTGTCCCCTGGCATCTTCGAGGTCATGGTGGTTCTGGGGCGGGACCTCGCGCTGGCGCGGCTGGACGTCACGGCGCGGTAACCCGCCCAGCGTTGCCCGTGGATCCGTTCGGGTCTATCTATGTCGTGCGGATTTCGCAGGACATTGTCGCGGAGGGACCGATCATGCCGACCAAGAAAAGCACCACCAGCAGCGGCAAGTTGACCGCGACGCTGCGGATCGGCCACGGCGACAGCGTCAAGGAGATCGAGTTGCCTATGCAGTCGGGCACCATGGGCCCGGATGTCATTGACGTCCGCCAGCTTTACGGCAAGGCCAACGTCTTCACCTACGACCCGGCGTTCATGGCCACCGCGAGCTGCGAATCCAGGATCACGTATATCGACGGCGAGAAGGGCGTGCTGCTGCACCGCGGCTACTCCATCGCCGAGCTGGCCAAGAACGGCGACTTCCTCGAGGTTTGCTATCTGCTGATCAACGGCGAACTGCCCAACGCCGAGCAAAAGAAAAAGTTCGTCCACGACATCACCCACCACACCATGCTGCACGACCAGGTGCAGTACTTCTTCCGCGGCTTCCGGCGCGACGCGCATCCGATGGCGGTGATGGTCGGCGTGGTCGGTGCGCTGAGCGCCTTCTACCACGACGAGACGGACTACAACGAACCGCACGCGCGCATGGTCGCGACCTACCGGATGATCGCCAAGATGCCGACGATCGCGGCCTGGGCCTACAAGTACTCGATGGGCCAGCCGTTCGTGTACCCGCAGAACCGCTTCGGCTTCGCCGAGAACTTCATGCAGATGATGTTCGCGACGCCGTGCGAGGAGTACCAGGTCAGCCCCGTCGTGGCGCGCGCCATGGATCAGATCCTGATCCTGCACGCGGACCACGAGCAGAACGCCTCGACCTCGACGGTGCGGCTGGCCGGTTCGTCCGGCGCCAACCCGTTTGCCTGCATCGCGGCCGGCATCGCGACCCTGTGGGGGCCCGCCCACGGCGGTGCCAACGAGGCGGTCATCCGCATGCTGAAACGCATCGGCAGCAAGGACCGTATCGGCGAGTTCATCACCCGGGCGAAGGATCCCAACGATACGTTCCGCCTGATGGGCTTCGGCCATCGCGTCTACAAGAACTTCGACCCGCGCGCGACGATCATGCGCAAGTCGGCGCACGACGTCCTGAACGAGATGGGCATGGGCGACAACCCACTGCTGCCCATCGCGATGGAGCTGGAGCGGATCGCGCTGGAGGACGACTACTTCGTCCAGCGCAAGTTGTACCCGAATGTCGACTTCTACTCGGGCATCATCCTGCAGGCGATGGGCATTCCCTCGCGCCTGTTCACCGCCGTGTTCGCGGTCGCGCGCACGGTGGGCTGGATGGCGCAGTGGAACGAGATGATGGACGATCCGGGGCGCAAGATCGGGCGGCCGCGGCAGATCTACACGGGCCACACCCAGCGCGCCTACGTTCCGGTCAAGCGGCGCGCCTGACGCCCATGGCCCAGCGCGCGCTTCGGCAACCCACGGGCGGCGACACCGAGCGGCCCCTGTTCGTGCGGACCAGCCGACGCGCCCTGGGCGAACTGCATCCGGCCAACGACAACCGACCGGCCGCCATCAAGCGGGTGCCGCGCCTGCTGGCGCCCCGACTTGTGTTCGGCGTAGCCGGCGTGCTGGCGGCGCTACTGCGGTGGCGGCGTTAGCGGCGACACCACGCCTCGCCGGGCGAGCACATCGAGCACAGCGCGCGCCGCGGCCCGGCTGGGCGTCTCGGGGACCGCGCGCAGGCGGGCCATGACGGCGGCCATGGCGGTCGTTTGCGCGCCGTGCTCCGGTCCACCCCGCAGCAACGGCGCCACGGCGTCCGACAGATTGGCCGGTGTGCAGCGTTCCTGCAGGAACTCGGGCATCGCCTCCGCCTCCGCCAGGATGTTGACCAGGCCGGCCCAGGGAATGCGCACCAGACGCCGCGCGATCGTCGCCGTCACGAAGCTCGTGCGGTAGGCGACGACCCCCGGCAGGCCGGCCGCGGCGAGTTCCAGAGTGACGCTGCCCGAGGCGGCGAGCGCGGCGCGGCTGGCGGCGAAGGCGGCGTGGCGGTCGGCCGCGCCTTCCACCACATGGACCGGCACCGGCCACGCCGCCGCATGGTGTCGAACCGCGCCGGCCACGGCCCCGACGGTCGGCAGCACGACCTGAAGGTCGGGCCACAAGGCTGCCAGCCGGGCGGCCGTCGCGGCGAACACCGGCATGTGCCGGCGCACCTCGTCGGCTCGGCTGCCCGGCAGCACCGCGAGCACCATGGCCGCGTCCGGGATGCCCAGGCGCCGCCGCAGGGTCACGCCGTCGGCACCGGCGATCGGCTCTTCGATCACCGGGTGGCCCACGTAGGTCGCGCCGAGGCCCACGGTGTCGAAGTAGGGCTTCTCGAACGGGAACAGCAGCAGCAGGTGATCGAGGAACCGGGCGATGCGCGCCGCCCGTCCCGGCCGCCACGCCCAGACGGTGGGCGCCACGTAGTGGATGCGCGCAAGGCCCGCGCCGCCGACACGGCGGGCGAGCCTGAAGCTGAAGCCGGGCGAGTCGATGGTGACCAAGGCGTCGGGCCGCAGCCGCACCGTGGCGTCCACCGCCTGGTGCAGCCGGCGCAGCAGCAGCGGCAGGCGTTCGAGCACGGCGCTGATCCCCATGACGCTGAGATCAGCCATGGGGAACAAGGGGATCAGACCCTCGGCCATCATGCGCTCGCCGCCGACTCCGGTGAAGCGCGCCGCACCACCGGTCAGGTCCTTGAGCGCGGCCATGAGCCGGGCGCCGATCACATCGCCCGACGGCTCGCCGGCGACGATGACCAGGAACGGGCCGCCGGCGCGCGCCACGGGCTCAGGCCGGATCGGGCTCGACGCCGATCACGAACAGGCCGGCGTCGTCCGCCAGGGCACGCACACGCCCGGCTTCGATGAGCAGCGTGCCCCCCGCCTGCACCGCGATGCCGCGCAACCCGGCGGCACGCGCGCCCTCGATCGTCACGGGTCCGATGGTCGGCAGGTCCACGCGCGTCTCCTGGCCCGGCTTGGGCAGCTTGACTAGGACGCCACCGGGCCCAGCCTTGCGCAGGGTGGCCGCGCGCGCGAGCAGCGCATCGGTCCCTTCGACCGCCTCGACACCAAGCACGAGCCCCTGCTGGACCACGACGGCCTGGCCTATGTCGAGCGCACCGAGGGCGCGCGCCACCCTCATGCCGAGCGCGATGTCGGTGGCGGCGCCGTCGTCCGGCGCGTGGCGACCGAGTGGGCCGGCGCCGACGCGGGTGCCACCCAGCACCTCGTCGATGGCGCGCACCGCAAAGCCCTCGCTTTCAAGTTCGGTCACGATGCGCGACAGGATGCGGTCATCGCCCCGCGCGCCGAGGCCGAGGGAGGCCAGCATGCGCAGCCCGCGGGCGTCGAGCCCCAGCGCGCCGAGCGACGGCCGTGGCACGGGCCCGGCGAGCACCACCTCGGTAACGTCCGCCTGGCGCAGCAGATCGAGCGCCCGGCCGACGGCGCCCAGCCGCACCCAGCCGTGCGGCACGCCCTCCAGCACGGCGGCTTCCGCGATTCCTTCGAGCGCCAGGACGAACACGTCGAGGCCGCGCCCGCGCGCGGCCTCGACGATGTGCGCCGGCAAGAGACCGGCTCCGGCGATGACGCCGAGCCTACCCGTCAAAACCGTCCCGCGGCTGGCAGATGGCGCGCGAGGTTTCGGCCTGGATAAACTCGATGATGTCGCTGACCGGGCCGGGGCCCCGGAACAGGTTGGTCACGTCCTCCAGCCGCTCGGTCATCGTGCCCTCGCGTGCGAACAGCAGGCGATAGGCGTTGCGCAGCGTGTGGATCTCGTCGCGTTTGAAGCCGCGACGCTTCAACCCGACGATGTTGAGCCCCGACAGGTGGGCGCGGTCGCCCGCGACCGAGCCGTAGGGAATGACGTCGTGCTCGACCCCCGACATGCCCCCGACCATGGCGTGCTTGCCGATGCGCACGAACTGATGCACGGCGGAAAGACCGCCGAGAACCACGAAATCGCCGACGCGCACGTGGCCCGCGAGCGTCGCGTTGTTCGCCATCACCACGTTGTCGCCGATGATGCAATCGTGGGCGACATGGACGCCGACCATGAACAGGCAGCGGTCGCCGATACGGGTGATCATGCCCCCGCCCGCCGTGCCGGGGTTTATGGTGACGTATTCGCGGATCGTGTTCTCCCGCCCGATCACCAGCTCGGACGCTTCGCCGTGGTACTTGAGATCCTGGGGCCGCAGGCCGACGCACGCGAAGGGAAAGATCTGGGTACCCTCCCCGATGCGCGTCCGCCCACCGATCACCACATGGCTGGCCAGGCGCACGCCGACGTCCAATTCCACCTCGGGCCCGACGATGCAGTAGGGCCCGATGACGACGTCCGGCGCCACGCGGGCGCACGGATCGACGACGGCCGTGGCGTGGATGTCGGCCATCAGGGATCCATGATCATGGCCGCGAACGTCGCCTCGGCGACCGGATTGCCGTCCACCCGCGCCTCGGCCGAGAACTTCCACACCGGCCCGCGCTGCTGGCGCTTGGTGACGTGGACGTGCAGCGTGTCGCCCGGGTGGACCGGCTTGCGGAACCGCGCGGATTCCACGGACATGAAGTAGACGAGCTTGCCTTCGGCGTCGTCGCCGAGTGAGAAGACGACGAGCACGGCCGCGCTCTGGGCCATAGACTCGATGATCAGCACACCGGGCATCACCGGGTGGCTGGGGAAATGGCCTGCGAAGAACGGCTCGTTGATCGAGACGTTCTTGATGCCGATCGCGCTGGTGTCCTTCACCAGGCCGACGACGCGATCGACCATGAGGAACGGGAAGCGGTGCGGGATCATTTCCATGATCCGCTCACAATCGGCGACTTCGCCCGGCGGCGACTGGACCAGATCGTTCATGTTGCCTTGCCCGATGACTTCCCCAATCGCGCCACGCTTGCAATTTGGCGGCGCCATTCTCCGATCGGGATCGCGGGCACGCCAGCGTACACGCCACCCGGCGCCAAGTCGCCCTTGACCGCGCTGCGCGCCGCCAGAACCGAACCGCTGCCGACCGTCAGGTGCCCCCCAAGCCCGGCCTGGCCGCCGATGACGACGTAGTCGCCCAGCGTCGCGCTCCCCGCCAGCCCGACCTGCCCCGCGATCACGCAACCCCTTCCAATCGTTACGTTATGCGCGATCTGCACCAGATTATCAATCATCGTGCCGGCGCCGATGACGGTGTCCTCGACCGTGCCGCGATCGACCGTCGTGTTGGCGCCGATTTCCACGTCATCGCCGATCACCACCCTCCCGACATGAGGAATGCGCACGTGGCGGCCGTCCTTGGTGGCGAAGCCGAAGCCTTCGCTGCCGATCCGGGCGCCCTCGTAGATGACGCAGCGGCGACCCACGATAGCGTAGGCGAGCGACGCGCCGGCGCGTACCTCGGTCTCCTCGCCCAGCTCGACGCCTGGGCCGATTACGGCGGCGGGGCCGATGCGGCACGCCGCGCCCAGGCGCGCGCCCGCGCCGATCACCGCCCCTGCCTCGATCCGGCACGTGGGATCGATCGCGGCGCTTGCATCGAGCGAGGCCGTCGGGTCGGTCCGCGGCTCGGGCCGTGGCCGCGGATAGAGCGCGCGCAGCACCAGGGCCCAGGCCAGGTAGGGCTCGCCGGTGACCAGCACGGCCATGCACGCTGGTGCCGAATCGGCATAGGCCGGGCGAACGAGGCATGCTCCCGCCGAAGAAGCCTTGAACGCGGCCAGGTAACGCCGGTTGTCCAGGAAGGACAAGTGCTGGGGCCCGGCACCTTCGAGCGCGGCGACACCGTCGATCCGCCGGTCGGCGGGCGCGCCGGGGACCAACGTCGCCCCCGCGAGAGCCGCGATCTCAGCGACCGTACGGGTCGCAGGGGTGGGAAAGAAGCGCGGATCGGCCATTCAAGGCTCGACGCCGAAATCGACGGCGATCGCAGGGTGGCGGCGGTTGAGCTCGGCCAGGACCGCCTCGGTCACGTTGTAGCTGGACTCGACCAGCAGCACCTGGCGCAAGGACAGCACGATGTTGAAACCCCGCTCCTTCGCCATTGCGCCAAGAATGCCGACGGTCGCCTGGCGGATGGCCTCCTCGCCCTTGGTCAACGCCTGGTCGAGCGTCTGCTTGCGTGCCTGGACGAATTTCTGGACCTCGGCGACGCGCGCCTGGAACTCCTGCCGCTTCTGCGCGAAGGCCTCGACGGACAGCAACGACTGCTGGTCCTTCAGGTCCTGCTCGGCCGCGCGCAACTCTTGCTCGGCTTTCTCCACCTCGGTCTGGAATGCCTCGCGCTTCGCCGAGATCTGCTGGCGAAGACTCTGCCCCGCCGAGCAATCGCGCAGGATCGACTCGTAGTCGACCACGGCGACGACGCTGGGCGCCATCTCCTGGGCCGGCGCGGCGAGAGGCGCCGCGAACACGAGGCCAAACACGGCGACGGCCGCCAACACGCTGTGTCGGATTGGGCTGATCATCATGATCTAGAACCGGGTGCCAAAGCTGAAACGGAAGAGCTCGGTCTCGTCGAAGTCTTCTTTGACGATGGCTTCGGAGAAGTCGATCTTGATCGGCCCCATGGCAGATGGATAGGTCGCGCCGACACCGATAACCACGCGCGGCGCGCTGCTGTCCTGGATGTTGGAGCCGCTGTCGTCGCTGTCCCAGTCCGCGCCGACATCGGTGAAGACGCGGCCCAGAAGCCCGATCTCGTCGGGCAGCCCGAGCGGATACGTCAACTCGGCCGTCGCCGTCCACATTGCCTTACCGCCCAGCGCATCGCTGGTCTGACCATCGCGCGGACTGACGCCGGACGTCTTGAAGCCTCGCAGGGACGTACCGCCCAGGAAAAAGCGGTCGTTGATGCGCACGTCGTCGCCGAACAACCCGGTGATGTGGCCGGCGCGCAGCTGGACACTGCCGACCCAGTCGTCGTCGAACTCGTAGTAGCCGGACGTCGAGAGCTGATTGCGCAGGAACTTCACGCTGCCGCCGATGCCCGCGATGTCCTGGCTGAAGCGCACCAGGTACCCCTCGGTCGGGTTGATGCGGCTGTCCACCTTGTCGTAGATCAGATCGTGACCGATCAGCGACGTCACCGCCACGCCTTTCTGTTGGCGGATGAAGCGCGATGCGTTGGACTTTACGTCCGAGATCTTGACCCGCCGCGCCACATAGCGGACCGAATGGGACAAGCGCTCGGTCAGCGGATAGCCAAGGCGCAGCCCACCGCCCGAATCCGTCTGGTCGTGCGAGCTTTCGGCCTGCAGGTCTGTCGTCTTGTGGAACAGGTCGAACCCGGCGGACAGATCGTCCCGCTCCAGGAAAGCCGGCTCGGTGAAGCTGATGTCGAACTGCTGGCGGCGACCCGACAGCGTTGTATCGATGGACAGGTCCTGCCCCTTGCCCAGCAGGTTGCGCTCGCGAAGCTGGATGTCGCCGACCAAGCCGTCGCCGGTCGAGAACCCGAAACCGAAACTTAGCTCACCCGTGGACTTTTCGGCCACCTCGACGTTGATAACCGCTTGATCCGGCGCCGAGCCTTCCTCGGTGGTGATGTCGACGGTCTCGAAGAAATCGAGGTTGCGGATGCGCTGCTCGAACCGGCGCAGCTTGGCGGTGGAGAAGGCGTCGCCCTCCGCCAGCTTGAACTCGCGCCGGATGACCCGATCGAGTGTGCGTACGTTGCCGTCGATGTTGATGCGCTCGACATAGACGCGCGGGCCCTGGGTAATGTCGTAGGTCACGTCGATGGTGTGCGCCTCGACGTCGCGGTTGACGACGGGCGTGATCTCGACAAACGCGTAGCCGAGGCCGCCCACCACGTCGACCAGGGCCTGGATCGTCGCCTCGACCTCGTCGGCGTTGTAGCGGTCGCCGGTGAAGGTGGTGACGTAGGGGTGCAGATTGGTCGAAGCTAGGTCGGGCAACGCACTGCGCACGCGCACCGTGCCGAAGTCGTAGCGCTCGCCCTCCTGCAGGGTGAAGGTGATGAAGAAGTCCTTGCGATCCTGGGTCAGGTCCGCCGTCGCCGACACGATCGCCACGTCCGCGTAGCCTTCCGACATGTAGTAGCGGCGCAGAAGCTCGCGGTCGAAGGTCAAGCGATCGGGATCGTAGGCATCGTCGTCGGACAGGAAGCGGTACCAAGCGGATTCCTTGGTGGACACGACCCCGCGCAGCTTGCTGTCGGAAAAGGCCTCGTTGCCGACGAAGCTGATGCGCCGCACCTTGGTCCGCTCGCCTTCGTCGATCTCGAAGATCAGGTCGACACGGTTTTGCTCCTGGCGGATCACCTTGGGTTCGACGGTCGCGGCGAAACGGCCGCTGCGACGGTAGATCTCCAGAATCCGGGCCACATCGGCCTGGACCTTGGCGCGCGTGTAGGCCACGCGGGGGCGGAGCTGCACCTCCGCCTCCAATTCCGGGTCCTCGATGCGCTTGTTCCCTTCGAACGCCAGGCGATTGATGATGGGGTTCTCGACCACCCGGACGACCAGGTCGTCGCCTTCGCGGCGGATCGTCACGTCGGCGAAGATTTCGGTGGCAAACAGAGCCTTGAGCGAACGGTCGATGGCCTGGGCGTCGAACGCCTCGCCCGGCCCGATGGCCATGTAGGCCCTGACGGTCTCCGGCTCGACTCGCTGGTTGCCTTCGACCCGGACAGCGTTGACGATGCCCGACTGGGCCAGGGCCGCGCCGACGACGCCGGACACGGCCGCCAGCACGACCGCGGCCGCCATCACCCAACGTACCAACTTCGGCACCGCGTCCAGATGCACCGACGTCAAGACCCCTCGCTCCGCGTACGGTTCCGCGTCCGGGACGCACACCCGGCCCGGTGCGCGGGCGGACGTCCGAACGCCGCCGTCCTCCCGGTCACAGTTACTACACGATTGCGCCCACGAGAAGAAGCGCCGCCCAGCGGACCTGGATCAGCCCTTGACGAACATCTGAACGATGTCGTTCCACGTCGCCAGGATCATCAGGCCGACCACCAGCGCCAAGCCGATTCGCAGGCCGACTTCCTGTGCCTTGGCCCCCAGGGGCCGGCCGCGCAGCGCCTCGACCGCGTAGAAGGCCAGGTGGCCGCCATCCAACATGGGAATGGGGAACAGGTTGATCAGGCCCAGGTTGATCGACAGCATCGCCATGAACCAGACCATGGTCACGAAGCCGTCCTCGGCGACCTGGCCCGACAACTGGGCGATGCGCAAGGGCCCGCCCAGATCCTCGGTGCCACGGGTACCGACGATCATCTGGCCCACCGCATCCAGTGTGGTCCAGGTGATCGACCAGGTCTCGCTGAACGCGGCCCCGACGGCGCTGAGCGGATCGAGCTGCAGGAGGACCACGGACCCGGAGCGGACGATGCCCAGCTCGCCGATGCGGTGGACGTTGCCGAAGCGGTCCTCGCGTTCGACCAGACGCGGCGTGACCTGGAGCGCCACCTCGGCGCCGCCGCGCGACACCACCACATCGAGCGGTCGATCCGGGTTGAAGCGCACGATGTGCTGAATGTCCTCGAACCGCGTGATCGTCTCGCCGTCCATCGCAACAATGATGTCGCCGCCCAGGATGCCGGCCGCTTCGGCGGCGCTGCCCGGGTTGACCGTGGTCACCTCGGGCGGCGTGACCCGCTGGCCGAACGTGACGAACAGGATGGCCAGAACCAGGATCGCGAAGATGAAGTTGGCGACGGGACCCGCGACGGCCACGGCGGCGCGCTGGCCGACCCGCTTCGCCGCGTAGGAATCGCTGGGCGGCGACGCGCCCTCCGGGCCGCTGTGTTCGCCCAGCATCTTCACGTAGCCGCCCAGCGGCAGGAGGCTGAGTTTCCAGCGCGTGCCGCGGCTGTCGGTCCAGCCGGTCAGACCAGGGCCGAAGCCGATCGAAAACACCTCGACGAGCACGCCATTGAGCCGCGCGATCAGGTAGTGGCCGAGCTCGTGGACGAACACGATCACCGAGATGATGACGATGAACGAGACGCCGTTGGTCCAGACGAAGTTCAGGATATCCATGGGCCTACGCCACCGAAGAGTTGCGGGATCGCTGGTCGACGAGCGAGGCAGCCGCGCGCCGTGCGGCCGCGTCCAGGGTGTCGACGTCCTCAAGCGTCGCGGGTTGTGGATCGGGAACCGTGGCCAGTACGTCGGCCACGACATCGACGATGCCCATGAACCCGATGCGCCCCTCCAGGAACGCCGCGACCGCGACCTCGTTGGCCGCGTTGAGCAAGGTGGGGGCACCGCGCCCCCGGCGCAAGGCTTCACGCGCCAGGGCCAGGGCCGGGAACCGCTCGTGGTCGGGCGCCTCGAACGTCAGGCTCGCCACCTTGGCCAGGTTCAGCCGCTCGGACGGTGTCGCGATCCGCTCGGGCCAGCCCAGGCAATAGGCGATCGGCGTGCGCATGTCCGGCGTGCCGAGCTGCGCCAGGACCGATCCGTCGCGGTACGCCACCAGGCTGTGCACCACCGACTGCGGATGCACCACGACGTCGATGCGGCCCTCGTCGAGGACGAACAGGTGGTGCGCCTCGATGACTTCGAGGCCCTTGTTCATCATGGTCGCCGAATCGACCGAGATCTTGGCGCCCATGGACCAGTTGGGATGGGCCATGGCCTGGGCCGGCGTAACATCGGCCATGGCGGCGCGCTCGGCCGTGCGGAACGGCCCGCCCGACGCGGTCAGGATGATGCGCTCGATGCCATCGCGCCGCTCCGCGTCGAACACCTGGAAGATGGCGTTGTGCTCGGAATCGACCGGCAGCAACGTCGCCTTGGCCGCCGCCACCTGGGCCATGAACAGCGCGCCGGCGCACACCAGGCACTCCTTGTTGGCAAGCGCGACGACCGCGCCGCGCCGCACGGCCTCCAGCGTCGGCGCCAAGCCCGCCGCGCCGACGATCGCGGCCATGACCCAATCGGCCGAGCGCTGGGCCGCTTCGCGCACGGCCGACGGCCCGGCGCCGACGGCGATGCCGGTGCCTGACAGGCCATCCTCGAGCGCGCGGCGGTGGCGCGCATCGCCGATGGCGGCGAAGCGCGGCTTGAACCGACGCGCCTGTCTGATCAACGCGTCCACCCGACTGTTGGCCGTGAGCGCCTCGACCCGGTAGCGGTCCGGCGCGCGCTCGATCAGGTCGAGCGTGCTGCGGCCGACCGAGCCGGTCGAGCCGAGGATCGTCACCGCCCGCTGGGTCATGCCGGGGGCCTCAGGAGCCAGGCTTCGTCGCCGCCCGACGCCATGACCACCGCGAGCAGCGGCGCCGTCGCCAGAAGGCTGTCGAGCCGGTCGAACAGGCCGCCGTGACCGGGGATGAGGTGGCCACTGTCCTTGCGGTTGAAACGCCGCTTGATGACCGATTCCAGGAGATCGCCGGCCTGCGCGGCCAGGCTCAGCACCACGGCGAGCCCGACCACCGCCACCATGCCCGCCGCGGCGAGACCGAGACCCGCGCCGGCCAGCGCGACGGCCGCGGCGGCCAGCAGGCCGCCGGCCGCGCCGGCCCAGGTCTTGCCCGGGCTCCAGGTCGGCGCGAGCCGAGGCCCGCCCATGGCGTGGCCCAGGACGAAGGCGCCGGTGTCGGTTGCCCACACCACGGCGAACAGCGCGAGCACGACGAGCCAGCCGTCGTCGGGCCGGGCCCGCAGGGCCAGCATGGCCACCATGGCGAGCCCCACGTAGACCACGCCAAAGGCACCCCAGCCCCGCGCGACGACGAAGCCGACCGCCGCCGCTCCCAGCACCACGACCAGGCCGACCGCCGGACCGAACGCGACGGTCGCGGCCCACGCGCCACCGAGCCCGGCCAGCCCGGGCCAGGCGGAAACACCCGTGAGCGAGCCGCATTCCCATGCCAGACCGAGCGCCACCCCGAGCACGACTAGCGCGAACGCCCACCCGCCGGCCACGGCGGCCACCAAGGCAAGGGGGATCAGGACCGCCGCCGAGATCAGCCGCGCGACCAGGAGATCGGGACGACGTTCAGCCGCTGGATGCGCCATAACGTCGCTCGCGGCGCTGGAACGCGACGACCGCGTTCTCCAGGTCCGCCTTCTCGAAGTCGGGCCAAAGCGTCGGCAGGTACACCAGTTCCGTGTAGGCCGACTGCCACAGCAGGAAGTTGCTGAGCCGCTGTTCGCCGCTGGTCCGGATCAAGAGATCGGGGTCGGGCATCTCGGAGGTATCGAGGTAGCGGCCGAACATCGCCTCGTCCACGTCCTCTGGCACCAGCGCGCCGGTTGCAACGTCGCGCGCCAGCCGTCGCACCGCGCGCACGATCTCCTGGCGCGAGCCGTAGTTGAGCGCGATGGTGAGCGTGATGGCCTGGTTGGCGTCGGTGGTCCGTTCGGCCTCGTCGATCAGCGATCGGATGTCGCGCGACAGGCGGTTGCGATCACCGATGAAGCGCACGCGCACGCCCTGGCGCGACAGCTCCCCGATCTCGGCGCGCAAGTAAAGGCGAAGGAGGCCCATCAGGTCGTCGATCTCGCGTTCCGGGCGCTTCCAGTTCTCCGACGAGAACGCGAAGATCGTCAGGTACTCGATGCCGAGCTCCAGGCCGCTGACCACCGTGCGCCGCACCGCCTCGGCACCCTGACGGTGGCCAGCGATGCGGGGCAGACCGCGCGCCCGCGCCCAGCGGCCGTTGCCGTCCATGATGATCGCCACGTGGCGCGGCACACGCGCCTCGACACGTTGGGTCTGAGCGGCTGTCATGAGATCAGACGTGGGCGATCTCCGCCTGCTTACGGGCCACGAGATCGTCGATCGCCTTGACGTGGGTATCCGTCAGGGTCTGGATCTCGTCGGACCACAGCGTCTGGTCGTCCTCGGACAATTCGCCGTCCTTGAGCATGCGCTTGAGCATTTCCATGCCGTCGCGCCGCACGTTGCGCACGGCGACGCGCGCCTGCTCGCCGTACTTGGAGGCGACCTTGGTCAGTTCGGCGCGGCGTTCGGCATCGAGGTGCGGGATGGGCACGCGCACGAGCTGGCCATCGGACGCCGGGTTCAGGCCGAGCCCGGCGTTGCGGATGGCGTTCTCGACCGCCTTGACGTTGGCCTTGTCCCAAACCTGGACCGAGATCAGGCGCGGCTCGGGCACGTTGATCGTCCCCACCTGGTTGAGCGGCATCTCGGCACCGTAGGCCGGAACCATGACGGGTTCGAGCAGCGAGACCGACGCCCGCCCGGTGCGCAGCCCGGCGAACTCCTTGCGCAGCGCCTCAAGCGCCCCGTCCATGCGCTTCTGGATGTCGTCGATATCCGGTTCAGCCATGCGCGACCTCCTGGCCGATGAGGGTGAACGTCCCCTCGCCGCGCAGCACACGGCCGAGTTCGCCCTGGCGGCGCAGCGAAAACACCATGATCGGCAGGCCGTTCTCGCGGGCGAGCTGGATCGCCGGCGCGTCCATCACGTTCAGGTCGCGGTCCAGCACGTCCTTGTAGGCGAGCCGGTCGTAGCGCACCGCGTCCTTGACCCGGCGCGGGTCGGCCGAATAGACCCCGTCCACCGTGTGCGTGCCCTTGATCAGCAGGTCGCAGCCCATCTCGACGGCGCGCAGCGCGGCTGCCGTGTCGGTGGTGAAGAACGGGTTGCCGGTGCCGGCGGCGAAGATGACGATGCGGCCCTTCTCCATGTGGCGCATGGCCCGACGGCGGATGTAGGGCTCGCACACCGACTGCATCGGGATCGCCGAGAGGACGCGCGTCGGCCGGTCGATCTTCTCCAGCGCGTTCTGCAGGGCCAGCGCGTTGATCACGGTGGCCAACATGCCCATGTAATCGGCCCCGGCCCGCTCCATGCCCGCCGCGGCACCCGCCACGCCCCGGTAGATGTTGCCGCCACCGACCACGAGGCAGATCTGGACACCGAGCCCGTGCGCCACGGCGATTTCACCGGCGATGCGCCCCACGGTCGTGGCGTCGAGCCCGTAGGCCTCGTCGCCCATGAGGGCCTCGCCCGAGACCTTCAGGAGGACGCGACAATACCGGACCGGTTCGGTCATGACGCTCCCGTGGCAAGCGGTGACTGCGCCGCCGCGCGGCGCGCGCCCGCGCGCACCAAGCAGGCGCGGAGCATATACGAAACCCCGCGCACTGACACCCTTTGGGCGGCGCTCAGTGGCTGAGCTGAGCGACCTCGGCGGCGAAGTCGCTCTCGCCCTTCTCGATGCCCTCGCCCACCGCGAAGCGCGCGAAAGCGGCCACCTTGACCGGCTGGCCATGGTCCTTGCCGGCCTTCTCGATGACCTGGCCGACACGACTCTCGCCATCGACCACGAACACCTGCTCGGTCAGGACCACGTCCTGGTAGAACTTACGAAGCCGCCCTTCGACCATCTTGGCGATGACGGCCTCGGGCTTGCCCGATTCCTTCGCCTGGTCGGTCAGCAGACGGCGCTCGCGCTCGACCGAGGCGGGATCGAGGTCGGCCACCGCCACGCTCTCGGGCTTGGCGGCCGCCACGTGCATGGCGAGCTGCTTCCCCAGCGCCTGCAACGGTTCGGCCGCGGCGGCCGATTCCAGAGCGACCAAGACGCCGATGCGGCCCAGTCCCGGCACGACCGGCATGTGCACGTAGCTGGCGACGACACCCTTGGCCACACTCAGCGCCGCCGTTCGGCGCACCGCGATGTTCTCGCCGATCGAGGCGACCAGTTCGGTCGTCGCCTCGTCCACGGTCTTGCCATTGGCCATGCGCGCGGCCTTGAGTGCCGCGAGATCGCCACCGATACCCAGAGCGAGGCGCGCCACCGCGCCAGCGAAGGCCTGGAACTGCTCGTTACGGGCGACGAAGTCGGTCTCGCAGTTGACTTCGACCAGGGCGCCGCGCGCGCCCTCGACGACTACGGCGACGACACCCTCGGCGGCGACCCGGCTCGCCTTCTTGGCGGCCGACGCCAGCCCCTTCTTGCGCAGCCAATCGACCGCGCCTTCCAGGTCGCCGGCGGTCTCCGACAGCGCCTTCTTGCAATCCATCATGCCCGCGCCGGTCTTGTCGCGCAGCTCCTTGACCAGAGCCGCCGTGATCTCGGCCATGTCCGTCGCTCCTTCGCCTCAACGTGCCGTCAGTGGTGCCGCGTCAGGACGCGGGCTGGGCCGCCTCGCCGCCGTCGGCCGGCAGAACCTCGATCGGCGTTTCCACGCTCTCGCCGATGTCCTCGCCGCGCGCGACCATCTCCTGCGAGATGCCGTCGAGGATGGCGTCGGCCGCCAGCTCGCAGTAGAGGCTGATCGCCCGGATGGCGTCGTCGTTGCCGGGCACGGGCATGGCGATGCCGTCAGGGTCCGAGTTGCTGTCGACCACCGCGACCACCGGAATGCCCAGCTTGCGGGCCTCGGCGATGGCGATCGATTCCTTGTTCGTGTCGATGACGAACAGCAGATCGGGCAGGCCGCCCATTTCCTTGATGCCGCCGAGCCCGCGGTCGAGCTTGTCGCGCTCACGCGTGAGCTGTAGCACTTCCTTCTTGGTCAGGCCCGAGGTGTCCTCCTGCAGGCGCCGGTCAAGCTCGCGCAGGCGGTTGATCGAGTGGGACACGGTCTTCCAATTGGTCAGCATGCCGCCGAGCCAACGATGGTTGACGAAATACTGGCCGCACCGGGCCGCCGCCTGAGCGACGATGTCCACCGCCTGGCGCTTGGTGCCGACGAACAGCACGCGGCCACCGCCGGACACGACGCTGCGCATGGCCTCGAGCGCCCGGCCGAGCATCGGCGCGGTCTGCTGCAGGTCGATGATGTGGACGTTGTTGCGCACGCCATACAGGAACGGCGCCATCTTGGGGTTCCAACGCCGCGTCTGGTGGCCGAAATGGACGCCGGCCTCCAGGAGCTGGCGCATGGTGAACACGGGCATCGCCATGGTGTCTGTTCTCCGGTTGTTCCTCCGCGGACGTGTGGCCCGGACGAATGGTCGGGCACCGGAACGACCGAGCGGCCAGGGCCGGAAGGTCGCGTTGTCCGCGTGCGTGGTTATGTTGCGCGGTGCTTTTAGACCGATCGGGGGGCCGAGCGCAAGGCCACGCTAGGCGGCCATCGCGCCCGTCGCCAGATGGACACCCCGGACCTCGTTCAGCCGGCTGAGCAACCCCGGGGTCAAGGCGAAGCCACCCGAGAGCGTAACGACGACCTCCTGGTCGTCGCGATAGCGCAGCCGCAGGTGCACCCGGCCCCGGCCGCCACGTGCCCCGCCCAGGACCGCCTTGACGCCCTCGAGCGCCCGACCGTCATCGAGGCCCAGCATAAGGGCCGGCATCGGCGCGATCATACCGTCGAGCGCCTCGATGGTACGCACCGCCAGCTTCACCGTCTCGCCGTCGCGCCGGGCCTCGACGGTCAGCAGCACCGGCTCGCCGGCGTCCAGCAGGGCGCGGCCCGCCGCCAGGGCGTCGCTGAACATGACCACCTCGTAGGTGCCGCCGGTATCGCTGAGCCGGACGAAGGCGAAGCGCCGCCCCTGATTGCCGGTCCGCTCGCGCCGGGCCAGCGGCACGCCGGCCATGCGGAACTCGGGCGCCGACCCGGCCGTGACCCGCGCCTCGACCGCGGCGGACGCGACCACGTCCATGGCCTCCAGCGCCGCAGCGTAGGCCGCCAGGGGGTGGGACGACAGGTAGAAGCCGATCGCCTCGTACTCGTGGCGCAGCCGCTCGACGGGCGACCACGGGGTCGTGTCGGGCAACTGCAAGGGGGCCGGCGCGGCGGCCGCGACGTCGCCGAACAGTCCTACCTGGCCCGCGTCGCGCTCGCGCGTGGCGGCGACGGCGCGGGCGACGATGGGTTCGACGGCGGCGAGCGCGCGGACCCGATCGGGCTCCAGCCCGTCGAAGGCGCCGGCCTTGGCCAAGCCTTCGAGCTGGCGCTTGTTGATCTGGCGCGAACCGACGCGGTCGGCGAAATCCTCCAGGTCGGCGAAGGGCTTGCTCCCGCGCCACGCGACCAGGCCTTCCATGGCCTGCAGACCGACGCCCCGGATGGCGGCCAGGGCGTAACGGATGGCGCCGGGGCCATCGGGTCCTTCGGGCTCGACGACGAAGTTCGCCTCCGAGCGGTTGACGTCCGGCGGCAGCAGGCGGACGCCCAGGCGCGCCGATTCCTCCCGGAACTGGTTCAGCCGGTCGGTGTTGCCCAGCTCGAAGCTCATGGACGCCGCCAGGAACTCGACCGGGTGGTTGGCCTTCAGGTAGGCGGTCTGGTAGGCGACCATGGCGTAGGCGGCCGCGTGGCTCTTGTTGAAGCCGTAGTCGGCGAACCGGGCGACCAGATCGAAGACGTGCACGGCCTGCGCCTTGGCCACGCCGCGCGCCACGGCGCCGTCGATGAAGACCTCGCGCTGCGCCTCCATCTCCGCCTTGATCTTCTTGCCCATGGCGCGGCGCAGCAGGTCGGCCGCGCCCAGGTTGTAGCCGGCCAGGATCTGGGCGATCTGCATCACCTGTTCCTGGTAGACGATCACCCCGTAGGTCTCCCTTAGCACGGGCTGGAGCTGCGGCAGGATATAGTCCGGCTTCTCGGCGCCGTGCTTGCACGCGATGAAGCGCGGGATGTTGTCCATCGGCCCGGGCCGGTAGAGGGCGACGAGGGCCACGATGTCGGCGAAGGCGTCGGGGCGCAGCCGGCGCAGCACGTCGCGCATGCCCGGACCTTCGAGCTGGAACACCCCCATGGTCTCGCCGCGCCCGAGCATGTCGTAGGTCGCGCGGTCATCCAGCGGCAGATGCGCCAGGTCGAGCCGCACGCCGCGCCGCTCCAGCAGCAGCGTCGCGCGTGCCAGGACCGAGAGCGTCTTCAGGCCCAGGAAGTCGAACTTGACCAGCCCGGCCTTCTCCACATCCTTCATGTGGAACTGGGTGACCGGCATGGACGAGCGCGGATCGCGGTAGAGCGGCACCAGTTCGTCGAGCGCGCGATCGCCGATCACTACGCCCGCCGCGTGGGTCGAGGCGTGCCGGTGCAGGCCTTCCAGCTTGAGCGCGATGTCGAGCAGGCGTGCCACCTGCGGGTCGGTGTCGCGCGCCTCCTGAAGCTGCGGCTCGCCCTCGATGGCCTTGGCCAGCGTCATTGGGTGCGCCGGGTTGTACGGCACCAGCTTGCACAGCCGGTCGACCTGGCCGGACGGCATCTCGAGCACGCGGCCGACGTCGCGCAACGCGGCGCGCGCCTGCAGCGTGCCGAACGTGATGATCTGCGCCACCCGGTCGCGGCCATAGCGCTCGCACACGTAGCGGATGACCTCATCCCGGCGTTCCTGGCAGAAGTCGATGTCGAAGTCCGGCATGGAGACGCGTTCGGGGTTGAGGAAGCGCTCGAACAGCAGCCCGTGGGCGAGCGGATCGAGATCGGTGATGGTCATCGCCCAGGCGACGACCGAGCCGGCGCCCGAGCCGCGCCCGGGACCGACGGGAATGCCCTCGCGCTTCGCCCACTGGACGAAGTCGGCGACGATCAGGAAGTAGCCCGGGAACTTCATCGCCTCGATGACGCCGAGCTCGTAGTCCAGGCGCTGGCGATAGGGTTCGGCCGCGGCAGCACGCGCCGGCTCGTCCATGGCGGGCGCAACCACGGCCTCGGCCAGGCGATGCTCGAGCCCCTCGCGCGCCTGCCGGCGCAACTCCTCCGCCTCGGTCACACCTTCCGCCGTGGGGTAGCGAGGCAGGATCGGCGCGCGCTTGGGCGCCATCACCGCGCAGCGCCGGGCAATGACCAGGGTGTTCGCGATCGCCTCGGGCACGTCGGCGAACAGCTCGGCCATCGCCGCCGCGGACTTGAAGTGATGCTCGGGCGTCAGCCGGCGCCGCCCAGTCCGCCCCACGGTCTCGCCATCGGCGATGCACAGAAGCGCGTCGTGCGCCTCGAACATGGCGCGGTCGGCGAAATGCACGTCGTTGGTCGCGACCAGCGGCAGTCCCTGCCGGTCCGCCAGGTCCAGCAATTGCGGCTCGACCCGGTCCTCGGCCTCGACGCCATGGCGCTGGAGCTCGACATAGAGCCGGCCCGGAAAGAGCGCCATCAGGCGCGCTAGGAGCTGCGCCGCCGCCGGCCCTTGCCCCTCGTCGAGCAGGCGATCGAGCGGCCCGATGGGCCCGCCGGTCAGGGCGATCAGGCCCTCGCCGTGACGCTCCAGGGCCTGCCAGGAGACACGGGGCGATTCGCCCGCCGGCGTCTCCAGGTACGCCAGGCTGACCAGCTTCGAGAGGTTAGCGTAGCCCCGTTCGTCCTGGGCCAGAAGAGGCAGGTACGCGGGCCGCCGGCGCGGCCCAGCACGTTCCTCGCCGTCGGCCACGGTCAGCGCGCAGCCGATGATGGGCTGCACACCCACCGCCGCCAGCGCCGAGGAGAATTCCAGCGCGCCGAATAGATTGCCGGTGTCGGTCATGGCCACGGCGGGCATGGCGTCGGCGACGCACAGCCGTGCCAGATCGGCGATCTTCAACGCGCCCTCGGACAGCGAGAACGGCGTGTGGACGCGCAGGTGGACGAAGGGCGCGTGGCTCATGGCGTCGCCACGATTCCACGAGTCGCGGCGCATGTCGCGGGCGAAGGGCCGCTCATGCGTCGGTGACGACGCCGCCGGCCAGGCGCAGGACGCGATCCATGCGGCGTGCCAGGTCCAGGTTGTGGGTAGCGACCAGGGCGGCCACGCCCGAGGCACGCGCGGCGTCCAGCATCGCGGCGAACACGACCTCGGCGGTCGCGGGATCCAGGTTGCCGGTGGGTTCGTCGGCCAGCAGCACGGTCGGACTGTTGGCCAGCGCGCGGGCGAAGGCGACGCGCTGCTGTTCGCCGCCGCTGAGCCGCGCCGGCCGGTGATCGGCACGCGCCGCGAGCCCGAGCCCCGCCAACAGATCGCGCGCGCGGGCCGCCGCCGCCGCCCGCGGCCGGCCGGCGATCAACTGCGGGATCACCACGTTCTCGAGCGCGCTGAATTCAGGCAGCAGGTGGTGGAACTGGTAGACGAAGCCAAGCTTGTTCCGGCGCAGGAGCGTGCGTTCGCGATCGGGCAGCCGGCCGCAGGGCGTGCCCTCGATGCGGACCTCGCCCTGGTCGGGGCTTTCCAGCAGGCCGGCGATGTGCAGCAGCGTCGACTTGCCAGCGCCCGACGGGCCAACGAGCGCCGCCACTTCGCGCCGCTTGAGGGCGAGCGAGGCGCCCTTCAACACCTCGATGCGGTTGCCGCCCTGGACGAACACCCTGACGACGCCGTCGAGGACGATCGCCGGTTCACTCATAGCGCAGCGCCTCGGCCGGGTCGGTGCGGGCGGCGCGCCACGACGGGTAGAGCGTGGCCAGGAACGACAGCCCGAGCGCCATGGCCACCACGATCGCGACCTCGTTCCAATCGACGCGCGCGGGCAACCGACTGAGAAAGTAGATCTCGGCGGCGAACAGCTCGGTGCCGGTCAGGCGTTGCAGCACCTGGCGCAGCGATTCGATGTTGAGGGCGAAGGCGAGCCCCAGCACGAAGCCGAGCAGCGTGCCGAGGACGCCGATGGTCGAGCCGGTCAGCAGGAAGACACGCATGATCATGCCGCGTGTTGCCCCGACGGTGCGCAGGATCGCGATATCGCGGCCCTTGTCCTTCACCAGCATGATCAGGCTGGAAATGATGTTGAACGCGGCGACCAAGATGATCAGCGTCAGGATCACGAACATGACGTTGCGCTCGACCTGCAACGCGCCGAAGAACTGGGCGTTGGTCTGCTGCCAGTGAACGACGCGGACGGTCGTTGGCAAGGCCTGCTCGATGGCGCGGCGTGCCGCCTCGGGCGTCTCGGGCGTGGTGATCGAGACCTCGATGGCGGTGACCGCGTCGGGATAGCGGAAGTAGGCCTGGGCCTCGGCCAGCGGCATGAACACGACGCCGTTGTCGTACTCGTACATGCCGACCTCGAAGACCGCGACCACCGGGTAGGCGACCATGCGCGGCAGGTTGCCGAGCGCCGTGGACTGCCCCTTGGGCGAGATCAGGGTGATCGAGTCGCCAACCCGCAGGCCCAGCCGCCCGGCCAGGCGGCCACCGATCACGACACCGTTCTCGGCCCCGAACGCCGCCAGATCGCCGGCCACGATGTTGTCGTTGATCAGGCCGCGGGCTTTCAGGTCCTCGGCCGCGATGCCGCGCACCAGCACGCCCGCGTTGCGCCCCGAGCGGGCCGAGGCGAGCACCTGGCCCTCGACCACCGGCGTCGAGCCCATGACGCCGGGCACGGCGGTGATCAAGCCGTCGAGCTGGCCGTAGTCCGGTATGCCCTGGGCGCCGCCGACCACGGTGATGTGCCCGGCGAAGCCGAGGATGCGGCCGATCAACTCGTGACGGAAGCCGTTCATCACCGACATCACCACGATCAGCGCGCCGACGCCGAGCGCGATGCCGAGCAGCGAGAAGGCGGCGATCACCGAGACGAAACCTTCCTGGCGCCGCGCGCGCAGGTAGCGGAAGGCGATGGTGCTCACGAAGGGAGAGAACATCACGGGCTCCGGCGGCCGTCCGCTCCAGGCGGCGCGCACCATATAGAGCATGGCCGGGCCCGATGAAACCGCGCGCCGCGCGGTTTCAGGGCGCGGTCGGGCAACCCGGCGGCAGGACCGCGAACCGCCGAGCGGTCGGCCGGCGAGATGCGCCACGCCGTTGGCGTCGACCGTCATCGTGCCGATCTCGGCGATCGCATCGAAGCCCTCGAATCGGTTGGCGCTGGGGTCCGCTGGCTCGGTCGCCTGGCGGATCGGCAGCTCAATCGCCACGCCGACGTCGGTGGCTTCGATCGTCGGGGTCCCGCTGCCCGGCAGATCCGCGGGCGGCACCGCGCGACCATAGGCATCGACGCCCGGCTGGTACGCCATGTCCGCATCGGGCACGTGGGTGGCCAGGGGCGCGCAGCCGCTGGGCCTCACGATCAGGGGGTCGGCAGGGGCGCCGCCGGCGGAAGCCAGCGCCAGAGAGAAACAGAGCGCGCGCATGGGGCCAGCCTCGACCCCGCCGATTCCCGCGCGGTTAGCGCGTGCGCATCCAAGGCGGCCGCGTCTTCGCGATCTGCTTGAACACAGGGCAGGATTCTTCATGCGCACCAGGTAGATAGCCGGTGGACAGCAGAAACTCGTTGACGATCTCGCAGCCGGTGAACCGGAACGTCGTCTTGAACAGTTTGAGCCAGTCGGCCAAGGACCTGGGGTGGTGGGCGTCGAGCCAGCCCTTGAACGAGGCGTGGCCGTCGCGCAGGTCCTGGATGCGCCGCGCGTTGTCGATCGCCGCGTCGACTTTCAGCCGGTTGCGGATGATCGCGACGTCGGCCAGCAGGCGGGCCTTGTCGCGGTCGCCGAACCGGGCCACGCGATCGATCTGGAAATCGGCGTAGGCCGCGCGGAAGCCATCCCGCTTCTTCAGGATGGTCAGCCACGACAAGCCTGCCTGGTTGATCTCGAGGATCAGCCGCTCGAACAGGCGGTCGTCGTCGTCAATGGGGAAGCCGTACTCGGTGTCGTGGTACGGGCCGTGGAACGGGTGTCCCTGGGCGATATCGCAATAACTGCTCACGGCGCGGGCTCCTCGGTGACCAGGGCCGCGAGGTCGAACCAGTCCTCGGCGATGGCTAACCAGGCGAGCGCTGTCAGGATCGCGGCGATCAGCGTGGTCGCGCCGGCCTTCCACCAAAGACGTTGACGATCGGGCGCGCCGGCGAAGTGCTCGGGCGGCGGCGAGTCCACGGGCCGCACGCCCACGGGCAGCAGGGCGAAGAAGGCGCACCACCAGATCACGACGAAGACGACGAACGTGCCGAACAGGCTCATGCGCCGAAGCCACCACGGCGGCGCGGCCGACGCAACCGGATTCCGGCACGCCGACCAAGAGGATTCCCTCCCGCCAAGCGTTGCTCTAACGTCGTGCCGTCCGCTAGGAAGGAGCGACCGTCATGCAAGCCATCTGGCGTGGGCACGTGGTCGCCGACAGCGGCACGACGCGCGAGGCTCACGGCTACCGGTACTTCCCGCGCGAGGCCGTGCGCATGGACATGCTGCGACTGACGCCCAAGTCCGCCGACGATCTGGAATGTCCGCACGGCGTGCAGTTCTACGACGTGGTCGACGGCGCGGCGCGCAGCGAACGCGCGGCGTGGTCCTACGACGCGCCGCAGGCCTCGATGCGCCACGTCGACCACTGGGTGAGCTTCTGGGAGGACGTCGAGGTCCGCTGAGGCATGGAGCAGCCGCTCAGGCCTGCTCCAACTCCACCAGCGTCCCCGTGAAGTCCTTGGGGTGCAGGAACAGCACGGGCTTGCCGTGGGCGCCGATGCGCGGCTCGCCGTCGCCGAGGACGCGCGCTCCCGCGGCCTTCAGCCGGGCGCGCGCGGCCAGGATATCGTCCACCTCGTAGCAGACGTGGTGGATGCCGCCAAACGGGTTCTTCTGGAGGAACCCTGCGATGGGCGACGCATCGCCCAGGACGCCCAGCAGTTCGATCTTGGTGTTGGGCAGCGCGATAAAGACCGTCGTGACACCGTGGTCCGGCTGGTCCACCGGCGCCGACACTTGGGCGCCCAGGGTGTCGCGGTAGATGGCGCTGGCCGCCGCCAGGTCGGGCACTGCGATGGCCACGTGGTTCAAGCGTCCGATCATGGCCCCTGCTCTAACCCATTCGTAGCACGCCGTCGAGACGGCCCTTGCGCCTCACCACGGCCTGGGCGATGAAGCGGGCCGGCAAACCGGAGTCGGCACGACCATGGCGATCGACGAACGGCTGTTTGCGTACCGCGACACGGTCCGACCCGAGTGGATCGACTACAACGGCCACATGAACCTCTGCTACTACGTCATGGCGTTCGATCACGTGACGGATGCCTTCTTCGACCATATCGGCGCGCTGCATACCTACCGCGAGCAGCTCGGCCAGACCTTCTTCTGCCTGGAGATGCACGTCACCTACGAACGCGAGGTCGTGGCCGGCGATCCGTTGCGCTTCGCGACCCAGGTCATCGGCCTCGACGCCAAGCGGCTGCACATCTTCCACGCCATGTATCACGACACCGAGGACTACCTGGCGGCGACCAACGACATCATGTTGATCAACGTCGATTTCGCGACCCGCCGCAGCAGCCCCATCGCGCCGCCCGTGCGCGCCCGCCTCGACGAGGTGTGGGCGATCCACGAGGACGTCCCAGCGCCGCCCCAGGTCAGCCGTCGGCTCGGCCTGGCCAGCGGCCGGCCCGGCGCTTGACAGTCGGGCCTATCGGCGGGCCTGATCCGGCCACCAGCAGATTCGGGGAGAGGCGCATGGCCAAGGTCAGCTTCATCCACATGGCCGACGGCACGGCCGCGGACTACCGCATCATCGCGGCAGGCATGCAGGCCATCGACGACCACTTGGCCGACGACGTGCTGCGCCAACTCCAGGCCAACGAGACCATCGACATCGGCTATCAGGTCACGCGGCTCGAGCATTCGTTGCAGTCGGCGACGTTGGCCCACCGCGACTGCGCCGACGAGGAGATGATCGTCGCCGCGCTGCTGCATGACGTGGGCGACCTGCTGGCGCCGTGGAACCACGCTGAGGTCGCGGCGGCCATGCTCAAGCCGTACGTCTCGGCGCGCACCCACTGGATCGTGGCCAAGCACGCCTTGTTCCAGACCTACTATTACAACCAGCACTTCGGGCGGGATCGTAACGCGCGCGACACGTACCGTGGCCATCCTCACTACGAGGCCACCGTGGCCTTCTGCGAGAAGTACGACCAGAACGCCTTCGATCCGAACTTCGACACCATGCCGCTATCGGCCTTCGAGCCCATGGTGCGCCGGCTGTTCGACCGGCCGCCCGGCCACGATCTGGCGACCGACGGTTAGGCCCGCGGGCCCCTCGCCATGGCCGCCTGGACGCGCAGCTGGTCGCGGGTCGACTTCGACAAGCCGGGCAAGCAGGTCGGCGCCTTCAACGTCGGCCACTCCGTGCACCGCTCGGCCTACGGTGTGGTGCCGGTGCCCATGACCGTGATCAAGAACGGCTCGGGCCCGACCGTGCTGCTGATGGCCGGTAACCACGGCGACGAGTACGAGGGCCAGGTCGTGCTGGCGCGGCTGATCCGCACGCTCGAGCCCGCGCGCGTCCAGGGCCGGCTGATCGTCGTGCCGTGCGCCAACACCCCCGCCGCGCGCGCCGGCACGCGCACCTCGGCGATCGACGGCGGCAACCTGAACCGCGTGTTCCCGGGCCGCATCGACGGCACCCTGACCGAGCAGATCGCGCACTACATCGCCGAAGTGCTGATGGAGCAGAGCGACGTGTTCGTCGATCTCCATTCGGGCGGCTCGTCGCTCGAGTACATGCCCTACGCCATGGCCCACGTGGCGGGGCCGGGGCCCGAGGCGCGCGCGACGGTCGCGGCCATGATGGCCATGGCGTACCCGCACGGCATAGTGTCGAGCGGCGTGACCCAATCGGGCACCGCCGGCGACACGGCGGTGGCCAGGGGCCTCATGACACTGGGCGGCGAATTCGGCGGCCGCGGTGTCGTCGAGCCCGCCCATGTGCGGCTGCTGCAGCGCGGCGTGGACAACCTGCTCGCCCATCTGGGCGTGGTCGAGGGCCCGATCGTGCCCGGCGATGTGCCGACCCGTGTCGTCCTGTCGGGCACCACGGATTCGTTCGTGTTCGCCGACACCGCCGGGCTGTTCGAGCCGACGTGCGGACTGGGCGAGCCGATCGCCACGGGCTCGATGGTCGGCTGGATCCATGTTCCCGAGGATCCGCTGCGCCCGCCGGTGGCGCAGCACGCCGCCATGGGCGGCACCGTGATGGCGCGCCGCGCCATGGGCCGCTGCGAACCCGGCGACTGCCTGCTGGAGATCGCCCGCGACGACGCGACCGACTGGACCTGAACCGGGGAGGCCATGTCATGATCGAGCTGTACACCGCGCCCACCAGCAACGGCCGCCGCGCCACCATCGCGCTGGAGGAGTGCGGCCTGCCCTACCGCGCCCATGTGGTGACCCTGGGCGGCGTCAAGCCCGAAGGCCTGCTGCGCATCAATCCGCTGGGCGACATCCCGGCGATGCACGATCCAGGCGGCCCTGGCGGCAAGCCGATCGGGCTCAGCCAGTCCATGGCGATCCTGCTCTACGCGGCAGATAAGGCCGGGCGTTTCATGCCCGCCGACCGGACCGCGCGGGCCCAGACGATGCAGTGGCTGATGTACGCCGCCACCGATATCGGCCCGACCAGCAACACGGTCTTCTACCTCGAGAACCAGGTCCCCGACCGGGTCGATTCGACCATCAAGTTTTTCCACGACCGCCTGGTCAACTTCCTGACGCATCTGAACCGGCGGCTCGGCCAGGTCGAGTATCTGGTCGGCGAACTCAGCGTCGCCGACCTGGCGCTCTACCCGAGCTTCCTGATCCGCAAGCCGCTGGCCGAGGCGCACGGCCTGCAGCACCTGCTGCGTTGGGCCGCGGCCCTGGCCGCGCGCCCCGCCATCGCGCGCGGCGTAAAGGCCGCGGGCTAGAGCAACATCCGCACACGCTGAACCTTGTTAGTTCAGCGTGTTCGGATAATGTTGCTCGCGATTCAACAACCTAGAGCGGCTTGCCCGATCAGGTTGAACCACGGAGTGATTCAACCTGATCGGTCCCTGCTCTAGGAACCTAGCACCGCTCCAGCCAGTCGCGGCTCACACATGACTGTCGTTTCCTGGCGCCGCGCAAGCGGCGAACCGGGAACCCAGGGCGCGATCCGATGCTTCCCCGCTGGATCTCCGGTTCCGGCTTTCGGCCGGCCCGGGGATGACAGGAAGGGCAGCGCAGACGTTGCATGTCTTGAGCCCTATCGCCACACCTGCGAGGCCAAGCGCAGGAAGTTTTCGCCCAGGATGCCGCGCACCTCGACCTCGGAGAAGCCGCGCGTCAGCATGGTCGCCGTGATCTCGGGCAGCTGGCTCGGCGGCACGAAGCCGACCGAGCCGCCCGGGTACTCGGAAACCGGCCAGTAGTCGGGGTGCGCCGTCAGCAGGTCGTCGATGCCGCCCACTTCGAAGGCGTAGTCGAGCGCGATGCCGACGTGGGCGGGCCCCACCAGATCCGCCATGTAGGCGATGTGGTCGACGAACGTCCCGCTCGCGATGCTGTTGCCGAGGAACAGGCCGATGCCGGTGATGCCCACGACACCGCCCGTCGCCGCGCACGCCTTGATCTGGTCGTCCTTGATGTTGCGTCCGTGCCGGCACAGCGACCAGGCGTTGGAATGGGAGAAGATGACCGGGTCCGTGGACAGCTCCATGGCCTCCATGGTCGTGCGGTAGGCGGTGTGCGAGCAATCGACGACCATGCCCACACGGTTCATGGCCTTCACCACCGACCGGCCGAAATCGGTCAGGCCCACGTCCTCGTCATGGCAGCCGCCACCCGCCAAGTTGTTGCGGTTGTAGGCGAACAGCATCTGGCGCACGCCCAGATCGTAGAACACCTCGACCATGTCGACATCGCCGTCCAGCACGTTCATGCCTTCCAGGTCGAAGGTGACCGCCAGCTTGCCTTCGCGCTTGGCGCGCCAGACATCGGTCGGCCGGTCGATCATGACGAAGCGGTCGGGGCGCGCCTTCAGCCAGCTCCGGTACGCGGCGACCGAGCACAGCGAGGTACGCCAGTCCATCACGTCGTAGCCGGCATCGATGGAGAGATAGTCGACCCCCGCCGCGCGCCAGAGGTCCAGGTTGTCGAGCTCGGCATGCGGCTGCGGGTCGAAGCCCGAATGGTCGTCCCAGATCAGGGCTTCGGCGTAGAGCGCGGCCGCGCGGGCGGCCACGTCCTCGGCGACGCGGCTGGTCATGCGGTCTCCTTGCGCGGCAGGTGGTCGTCCAGAACCAGCCAGGGGATCTTCGAGCCGACGAAGATGTGCTCGATCGGGCCCGGCGCCTCGCGCATGTCCTCAGGCCAATCGCACGTGCCGGGCATGAACCAGCGCTTCTCCGGCGTGTCGTCCACGTCGATGAACAGCTGACAGCCGCACGTCTTGCAGAAGTGGCGATGCACCGGCTTGGAGCTGTCGAAGATCGCCAGGTTGTCCTCGCCCTGCTCGATGACCAGGTAGTTGCGCCCGACCGTCGCGTAGGTCGCGAACACCGTGCCGTGTACCCGCCGGCACATGGAGCAATGGCAGTGATAGAGGTCCTGGATCGGCCCGGTCACCTTGTAGCGCACGGCACCGCACTGGCAGCGGCCGGTGATCGGCTTGGTGTTGGTCATGGAGCCCTCTCCTTTCGTCATCCGCCTATCCTTGCGCGGTCAGCACGCCGACGCAAACGAACACCAGCACGATGCCGAGGCCCTGGAGCGCGTTGATGCGTTCGCGTAGCACCAGCCACGCCAGCAGCGTGGTCACCGCGCCGAAGGTGGAGCCGGCGACCGCCGCGATCTCGGGAAACGCGCCCGCGCTGCCCAGCAGCAGGAACAGGTAACCCGCCGTGTCCAGCACGCCCTGCACTGTCAGCACCGGCAGCCAGCGGCGCGGCAGGCGCGGCCGCTCGCGCCACCAAAGGAACAGCAAGACCAGCGCCGCCAGGCCGATGCCGCGCCCGACCCACAGCGTGGGCAGGGCGCCGAAGCCGGGCACGACCGCCTGCCCCGACCCAACCGCCACGGCGTAGAACAACGTGGCGGCCGAGGCGATGGCAATGGTGATCCACAGATCGCGCCGCGCGGCCCGGTCCTGGCCCCCCGGCTCGACGGCCCAGGCCACCAGGACGCTGCCGACGAGGGTTCCCGCCATGGCAATCCACGTGATCACCGAGGGCCGCGCGCCCAAGGCGACCCAGAACAGGACGATCAGGACCGGGTGCGTCGCCACGATGGGCGCGACCACGGCGATGGGGCCGCGCGCGAGGCCCCTGTAGAGTAGCAGCAGGAACGCGGTCGACGTCACCCCGTTGAGCGCGACGAGAAGGACGTGCCCTGGCGACCAAGCGATGGTCGGCCGTTCGATCGCGACCCAAAGCGTCAGGCCGATCGTGCCGACCACCAGCATGCCGAGCAGCGCGCTGGCGTGGCCGACCGCACGGCTGGAGTAGCGCGCGACGAAGTCGGCGGCGCCGAAGCTCAGCGCGCACAGCGCGCCCCAAGCCGCGGCGCCCACGGGCTCGACCCACTGCTAGGCGACGAGCAGCACCAACCCCGCCACGGCGATCGCGGACCCGCCGATCCGGGCGGCGTCACGGCCGCGCGGCAGCCGGCCGAGCCCGTAGCCCGCCGCGTGCAGCGCCACGGTCGCGAGCACGAAGCCCACGCCATACGTCGCCGACGAAGCCGTGGCCGGCAGCTCGGCGCAGTGCGCGTGACCATGCAGCACGGCGAACGCCGCGACGATGGCGCAGCCCACGGCTAGCGACGGCCGGATGGTCGAGGCGACGATCAGGCCGAGCACCAGCACCGAGGCCGCGATGCCGGCCTCGACGCCCGGCAGGGCCACGCCCGACCAAGCCAGCAGCGCACCCGCGACCATCGCGGCCGGGAACGCGGCGATCATTGCGATACCGGCGCGACCGGGGGCGCGCGACGCCCACAGGCCGACCGCCACCATGGCCAGCAGATGATCGAGGCCCCCGATCGGGTGCGCGAATCCGGAAACGAGACCCTGGCCCACGGCAACGGGTGTGTGAGCCTCGGCGGCGCCTCCCGTCATGACAGCCAGAACGGCGACGAATACCGACAGAATGCGAACCATGAACCGGTTACCCCCTCCTTGAAGCGACTGAGGCGCGATACGCACGACACCCTACTTAGCCCGACCACGGCCCGACCAAGTTGCGCAATCCCACCACGAGCTTGTCGGAATCCGCCAGGGCCGCGCGGTTGAGCGGCGCCGAGACCACCGGCGAGGCCAGGCTGCCGGTGACGCGCAGCACCTCGTGGTCGAGCTGGTCGAACAGGCGTTCCTGTAGCTCTTGCGCGATGCGCGCGCCGATCCCAATGCCCTTGGCGGCCTGCTCGGCGACCAGGACCCGGTTGGTCTTGGCGACGCTGGCCGCGATGGTGCTCCAATCGAGCCCCAGAGGATCGAGCGAGCGCAGGTCGATCACCTCGGCGTCGATGCCGCTCGCCTCGGCCGCGGCGAGCGTGGCGCCGACCATCACGCCCGACGCCAGTACGGTGCACGCCCGCCCCGGCCGGGCGACACGCGCCCGCTCGAACGGGACCAGGAAGTCGAGATCACCCTTGGGCAGCGATCCTGATGTCTGGAACAGCTCGACGTGCTCGATGACGACGACAGGATCGTCGCAGCGCAGCGCGGCGTTCATCAGGCCGACATAGTCGTGCGGCGTGGTCGGCGCGACGATGCGCCAGGCCGGGTAGTGGCTGAACAGGCCGCTCGGGTCGCCCGCGTGCTGCGAGCCGTAGCCGGTGGACGGCGAGACCCGGCAGCGCACCACGACGCGCACGGGGAAATCGCCGCCGAACATGTGGCGCACCTTGGCTATCTGGTTGAACAGCTGGTCCGCCGCCGACAGGCAGAAATCGCCGAACATGATGTCCACCACCGGGCGCAGGCCCTGCAGCGCTGCGCCCAGCGCCATGCCGAGAAAGCCGTTCTCGCAGATCGGCGTGGCGAAGATGCGCTCGGGGAAGCGTTCGATCACGCCCCGTGTCGAGCCGCTGACGCCGCCGCGCAGCCGGTGCACGTCCTCGCCCATCACCACGATAGTCGGGTCGCGTTCCATGTTGCGCACCAGGACGTCGGCGACGGCCGTAATGTACTTGGCGTCCTCGCGCGCGTTGGCCGGCACGGCGTCGGCCTCCAGCACGCGCTGGCCCGCCAGTTCGGATTGATCGCCCCGGATACCGACGTCGACGGTCGCCGGATCGGGCGCCAGGCCGGGGCGCACGACCAGGCGGTTGGCGTCGCCGGTCACCAGGGCGCTCGTGGCGGCATCGACCAGCGCCCGCGCGCGCGCGTCGAGCCGCGCGGCGCCCGCCTCGTCCAGCACGCCCTGGTCGATCAGCCGGCGCGGCATGACGACCACGGGGTCGCGCGCGCGCCACGCCTGCTCCTCGTCCTTGGTGCGGTAGCCGAACTCGCTCCCGGGGCGCGGGCCCATCTGGTGCAGGAACCGGTAGGTCTGCGTCTCGACCAGCACCGGGCCGCCGTGGCGGGCGATGTGGTCCTTGGCCCAGCGCATGGCCGCGCGCACCGCCACCGCGTCCATGCCGTCGGTCTCGACGCCAGGGAACCCCAGCATCGGCCCGCGAGAGGTGAGCCGGATCTCACGCGTCTGTTCGGCGAGCGCGGTCGAGACCGCGTAATAGTTGTTCTCGACGAAGAAGATGACCGGCAGGCCGTAGAGCGCCGCCAGGTTCATGGCCTCGTAAGCGGCGCCGTTCATGATGGTGCCGTCGCCGAAGAACGACACGGCGAGCGAGCCGGTGCCCAGCACCTTGGCCGCCAGACCGTAGCCGGCGGCGTGTGGCAGGTTGCCGCCGATGATGGCGCTGGTGCCGGGGATGCCCGCCGGCGCCCAGCGCATGTGCATCGAGCCGCCGCGCCCGCCGCAGAAGCCATCCTTGAGTCCCATGATCTCGGCCAGCGCGCGACGGGTCAGCACCATCGCCTCGGCCGGCAGCGCATCGCGGCGCGGGTCATAGCCGGCCGGCAGCATGGTGTTCAGCAGCTTGGCCAGGATCTGGTGGTGCGCACGATGCGTGCCGTTGATCGTGTCGGTCGTCGCCAGCTCGATCATGGCGCCGACGGCGCCGGCTTCCTGGCCGATGCTGGCGTGGGCGGGGCCGTGGATCAGGCCGGCGCCGTGCAACTCCAGGACCTTCTCCTCGAAGCGCCGGATGATCAGGACTTGCTCGAGCATGCGCGCGAGCACGCCCGCGTCCTCGGCGCGCCAGTCGGCGTCGTCGACGCCGAGGCGGATCCAGGGTTGTTCGGTGGCGATCCGTTCGGTGCGCGCCATGGCGCGCGATCTTGGTTGGCGTCGCGGCACGAAGCAAGCCCGACCTTGACGCCGGCCGGCCTCGAGCCTCGAATGACTGCGGACCCCGGAGGACCGCGATGACCAGTCAGCCCAACTCGACCGCCGCCCGCGACATCGCCTACCACATGCACTCGCAGACCAACCTGCGCGCGCACGAGACCCGCGGTCCCCTGGTCATGGCCCGGGGCGACGGGGTCCACGTCATCGACGACGCGGGCAACCGCTACCTCGAGGGCATGTCGGGACTGTGGTGCACGGCGCTCGGCTTCAGCGAGCGGCGGCTGGCCGAGGCGGCGGCGCGTCAGCTCGATCGCCTGCCCTACTACCACACGTTCTACGGCCGCTCGGCCGAAATCACCGTCGATCTGGCCGAGACCCTGGTCGGCCTGGCGCCCGTGCCCATGAGCAAGGCGTTCTTCGTGACCTCGGGTTCGGAAGCCAACGAGACCATGATCAAGCTGGCCTGGTACTACCACGCGGCGCGCGGCAAGCCTGGCAAGTACAAGGTCATAGCGCGGGCGCGCGCCTTCCACGGCATCACCATCGTCGCCGGCAGCCTGACCGGCCTGCCGGTGCTGCACCGGGATTTCCGTCTGCCCCTGCCCGGCTTTCTGCACGCCCGTTGCCCCCACGCCTACCGCGAGGCCGCGCCCGACGAGACATTGGAGGCCTTCGCCGACCGCCTGGCCGCCGAACTCGACGCCACGATCCAGGCCGAGGGACCCGATACGGTGGCGGCGTTCATCGCCGAGCCGGTGCAGGGCGCCGGTGGCATCGTGGTGCCGCCCGCCAGCTACTTCCCCAAGATCCAGGAGGTGCTGCGCCGCCACGACGTGCTGGCCCTGGCTGACGAGGTGATCTGCGGCTTCGGCCGCACCGGACGCTGGTTCGGCAGCGAGACGCTGGGCTACCGCCCCGCCATGATGTCCATGGGCAAGGCGCTGACCGCCGGCTACCTGCCCATGGCGGCGGTCCTGATCGACGAGGACGTCTACCGTACCGTCGCCGACAACAGCGCCAGGATCGGCGTGTTCGGCCACGGCTTCACCCATTCGGGCAACCCGACCTGCGCCGCCGTGGCGCTGGAAGCCATCGCGATCTACCGCGAGGGCGAACTGGTCCCGCGCGCGGCTCGGCTCGGCATGCTGCTGCACGACCGGCTGGCCGGCTTGCGCGACCACCCTCTGGTCGGCGAGGTCCGGGGCATCGGCCTGCTGGTCGGCGTCGAGCTGGTGGCCGACAAGGCCACCCGGCGCGCCTTCGACCCAGCGCTCCGGGTCGGCGCCTACGCCGACGACCGGGCCCTGGCCCACGGCCTGGTCGTGCGCGCGCTGGGCAACACGCTCGCGCTCTGCCCACCCCTGGTCATTGAGGAGCAGCACGTCGACCAGATCGTCGAGCGACTGACGCGCGCGATCGACGATACCGAGGCCTGGGTCGAGCGCGAGGGCCTGCGCCAAGCGCCGCCAGCCGCCTGATCGCGGCCCTCAGGCGGCACACGGCTTGCATTGATCCTCCCGAACGCCGCATGCTGTAGCGCGGCCGGGTTAACGGGAGTTCACCAAGGCCATGCAATCGGCCTACGTTCGAGACTACCAGGAGCACGGATTCGCCGTGGTGCGCGGCGTTTTCGCCGCCCACGAGGTGACTGCGCTGGCCGAGGCCTTCAACCGCGTGCACGAACGCGGCATGGCCTACCCCGCCAGCTATCGTGACGGCAACGTGCTGTTCCGCCAGGGCCGCGACGCGCGCCTGGGCCGGGTGTTGCGCCTGGTCCAATGGCCGTCCTATTTCGACACAACCCTCGACCGCATGCGCAAGGATCTGCGCATGCTGGCGATCCTCGCCCCGCTGATCGGCGAGGACATCAAGCAGATCATCAACCAGATGCACTGGAAGACGCCCGGCGCGGCGGCGACCGAGTTCGGCTATCACCAGGACATCCGGTTCCGCCGCCCACGCGAGGCGTACCGCAATACCCTGTGGTCCTACGTGCAGACCGGCACCGCTATCGACCGCCATCGAGCGATGAACGGCGGCATGACCTTCCTGCCGGGCAGCCATCGGCTGGGCGAGCTCGACATCCCCGGCCAGGGCGCCGTGATGGACCAGGCGGCCGAGGCGGCGGCGCTCGAGGGCCTCGGCCTCGACAGCGCCAAGCTCGTCAGACTGGAACTGGAGCCGGGCGACATGGCGCTGTGGAACCTCTACGCCGTGCACGGCTCGCACACCAACCGATCCGTCATGGACCGGCGCTTCTACATCAACGGCTACGTGCGCGCGGACGATTGCGATCGCGGTGCGTGGACCTTCCGCCGGGGCGCGCCGGTCGACCTGGGCGCGCCGGTGCTGATCCACTACGACGATCTCTACCGGCGCCCCGGCCCGCACTTCGTCGACGCAGCCTGATCGCGCGGTGCGTTCCTAGAGCGAGAACCGATCACATGGAATCACACCGTGATCCCATGTGATCGGGCAAGCCGCTCTAGCTTGTTGAATCGCGAGCAACCCTTTTTGAATCGCGAGCAACCCTTTCCGATCAGGCTGAACCAAAGTGGTTCAGCCTGATCGGAAGTTGCTCTAGCCTCCCAACGTCATTCCGTGGCGGCTGTCCGGCCCGCCGGGCGGCTCGTGCATCGAGGCGAGCCTCGGGCGCGCTCCTCAGCCCCAGTGGGGCCTGTGGGGACCAAGGAACGACCCCGTCCGCCCTGAGGTGGCCGCGCAGCGGCCCACGAAGGGCCTGCCCGGACGATTCCCTACGAAGCAGCGTCGCGCGCCAGGTGCGATACGCAGTCGCCGCGCTCGACGCGCGCCGGCTGGCGCAGGCAGACCACCAGACCGGCGGCGCTGTAGCGGCACGTGACCGGTTCGCGCAGCGGTTCATCGGGGAAGTGAATCCGGCCACAGGGCTGCCCGGCGGCAACCGTATCGCCCAGCGCTACCAGGGGCTCGAACAGGCCGGTCGCCGAGGCGAATGCGTAGAAGGCGCGCGCCGGCGTCTCCATGGGCCGGCTCTGCGACGGCTCCGGCTTGCCGGCCACGATTCCCATGTGGCGGAGCGCGTTGCGCAGGCCGCGCTCGACCACGGCCAGGCACGCGGGCTTGACCGTGCCCGCGCCGCCGAACTCGCCGCTTACCGCGGGCACGCCGCGCCGCGCCGCCGCGATCTCAGCCATGCGAGGGTCGACCGCGTCCCAGATCATCGAGATCGGCGCGCCGAACGCGGCCAGCAGCGCGCGCGCCTTGGCGTCCACCGCCGCCTCGCCGTGCAGGCAGATCGAGGCGAGCGGCAGATAGTCCATGGACGTGCCACCCGAATGGATATCGATGAGGGCGTCGACCTGCGGGAACAGAACGGTGTCGTAGTAGTGCGCCATGGCGAAGGTGGGCGTGCCATCGGCGCTGCCGGGAAAGGCACGGTTGAGGTTCCCTTCGTCCAGCGGCGAGGTGCGTACGCCTGCCCCGGCCGCCGCGACGTTGGCCATGGGGATGATGATGATACGGCCCTTGATCGCGCGCGCCTCCGTCTCGCGCGCCAGGCGCAGCAGCGCCACCTGCCCTTCGTACTCGTCCCCATGGTTGCCGCCCATGAGCAGCGCGGTCGGGCCCGCGCCGTTGCGGATCACGGCGATGGGTGTCGCCACGTGACCGTAGCCGGAGCGCGTCACCGAATGGGCGGCGTAGAGGTACCCGGCGTGTTTGCCCTCGGCGTCCAGATCGATATCCGCCCACACCCGGCTGGTCATGACTTGCGCTCCTCCCCTGGTCTACCCCTCGCCCGCGCGACCTTGGAATCCGGGGCTCGGCCGAGGGCATCGGCGATAAACCACGACGCGCCGATCAGGGCGCCGAGGTCGACGCCGGTGCGGACCCCCAGGCCGTCGAGCATGAAGATCACGTCCTCGGTCGCGACGTTGCCGGTGGCACCGCGCGCGTAGGGGCAGCCGCCGAGCCCGGCGATTGAGGCGTCTAGGGTCGCGATGCCGAGCTCCATGACGGCATAGACGTTGGCGAGCGCCTGGCCGTAGGTGTCGTGGAAGTGGGCGGCGAGCCGGTCCAGGGGCACCCGTTCCGCGACCGCCCGGATCATCGCCTGGGCCGCCCCCGGCGTGCCAACACCGATGGTGTCGCCGAGCGAAACCTCGTAGCAGCCGAGGGTCATGAGCCGTTGCGCCACGGCGGCCACGTCGGCCGGCGCAATGACACCTTCGTAGGGGCACCCGAGCACGCAGCTCACGTAGCCGCGCACCGGCACGCCGCGCGCCTTGGCGGCCACGCACACGGGCGCGAAGCGATCGAGGCTTTCGGCGATCGAGCAGTTGATGTTGCGACGGCTGAAGCTCTCGGACGCCGCGGCGAACACGGCGACCTCGTCGGCGCCCGAGGCGAGCGCCGCCTCGAAGCCCTGCATGTTCGGCGTCAACGCGGAGTAGCGGGTGCCCGGCCGGCGCGTGACGAGGCGAAAGACCTCGGCCGAATCGGCCATCACTGGCACCCACTTGGGCGAGACGAAGCTGCCGGTCTCGACCATGGGCAGACCGGCGCCGGCCAGCCGCTCGACCAGCGCCGCCTTGGTCGCCGCCGGCACCGCCTGCTTCTCGTTCTGCAGGCCGTCGCGCGGGCCGACCTCGACGACACGGACGGACGTGGGCAGCGCCATGTCAGGTCTCCACCGCGTCGAGCACGATCAGCTCGTCGCCCTCGGCGACCAAGTCGCCCTGGGCGAAGGGTACGCGGGTGACGATACCCGCGGCCGGCGCCGCGATGGTGTGCTCCATCTTCATCGCTTCGAGCGTGATGAGCGGCGCGCCACGTTCCACGCGCGTCCCCGGCTTGACGTGAACCTTGACCGCCTTGCCGGGCATGGGCGCGCGCAGGTGTCCGACATCGCCCTCGGCGGCATCGCCCCCGCCGCCCAGGGGATCGACGAGCGCAAGAACGTGGGTCGGGCCAGGCCCCATCACCGTGATCGTCGGGCCGCCCACGACCACGGTGGCGCTTCGGCGTGTGCCGTTGGCGGTCAGGGCCAAGGTGCCGCTCCCGTCGTCCTCGGCCGCCAGAGCCATGGCGCGGCCGTCGATGGTGACCAGCAGGTCGGCGTCGCGGTGCTCGACCGTAACGGGGCGCTCCGTACCGCCGTCGCGCAGGCGCAGGGTCTCGACGGCGGGGGCGTTCAACCGCCAGGGCCGCCCCAAGGCCCAGGGCGACGCCTCCCCGCGCGGCCGGCCCAGCACCACCGCCGCCACGGCGGCGAGCATCGTCGCGTCGTCGGCCGGACCGGCCGCCGGCACCAGGTCCGGCATGGTCCGACCGAGGAACCCGGTATCCGGCGCGCCCTTCGCGAACTCTGGGTGCGCCACGACCGCCGCCAGGAAGCCCAGGTTGGTCGGCAGCCCAGCCACGCCGCTGCGCCCGAGGGCATCGAGCAGGGCGAGGCGCGCCGTCTCGCGGTCGCGACCATGGACGATTACCTTGGCCAAGAGCGAGTCGTAGTCCGGGCCGATCACGTCACCGGGACCGAAGCCCGTATCGACGCGCGCGCCGGTGTCGGGGCCCGGCCAGCGCATGGCCGCGATGCGGCCGATCTGGGGCAGGAAGTCGCGTGCCGGATCCTCGGCGCAGACGCGCACCTCGAACGCATGTCCAGACGCGCCCACATCGACCTGACCGAACCCCAAAGGATCGCCCGTTGCGACACGAAGCTGAAGTTCTACAAGATCGACATTTGTGATCGATTCGGTAACGGAATGCTCAACTTGCAGGCGTGTGTTGACCTCAAGAAAGAAAAAATCATTACCGTCCAAAAGGAACTCGACCGTGCCGGCGTTGACATAGCCGGCGGCCTTGGCCAACGCGACCGCCGACCCCGTGATCCGCTGGCGCAGGTCGTCGCTCAGGCCCGGTGCCGGCGCCTCCTCGACCACCTTCTGGTGCCGGCGCTGGACCGAGCAGTCGCGTTCGTGCAGGTGCACGACGTTGCCGTGGCGGTCAGCGATGACCTGCACCTCGACGTGACGCGGTCGGCGCACCCAGCGCTCCAGGATCAGCCGGTCGTCGCCGAACGCCCCCTGGGCCTCGCGCCGCGCCGAGCCGATGGCGGCGGCCAGGTCCTCGGCCCGTTCGACTAGGCGCAGGCCGCGCCCGCCGCCGCCCGCGGCGGCCTTGACCGCTAGGGGAAAACCGATGCGCGCGGCTTCCGCCACCAGCCGGGCATCGCCCTGGTCGGCACCCTGATAGCCGGGCAACACGGGCACGCCGGCGGCGATCGCCACGTCCTTGGCCGAGCCCTTGAGGCCCAGCCGCTCGATCACGTCCGCCGGCGGCCCGACGTAAATGACACCGGCCGCCGCGCACGCCCGGGCGAAGGCAGCGCTTTCGGCCAGGAAACCGTAACCGGGGTGGATCGCGTCGGCGCCCGTGGCCCGCGCCGCGTCGATGACCCGGTCGATGCGCAGGTAGCTTTCGGCCGCCGGCGCCGCGCCCAGCTGGACAGCCTGGTCGGCCATAGCGACGTGGCGCGCGTGCGCGTCGGCGTCCGAATGGACCGCGACCGTGCCGATCCCCAACCGACGCGCCGTGCGCATGATGCGGCACGCGATCTCGCCCCGGTTGGCGACCAGCAGGCGCCGAATGGCGGTCATGGCGCCCCCGTCATGGCGCCCACGACGGCTTGCGCTTCTCGACGAACGCGGCCACGCCTTCGCGCCCCTCGGCGCCGGCGCGGGCGTCGGCGATGCTGGCGGCGGTGAGTGCCACCAAGTCGTCATCGACCGCACGACCGTGCACGGCACGCACGAGCCGTTTGACCTCGGCGTGGGCGTCCGTGCCCCCGGCCAGGATCTCGTCGAGCGTCCGGCCGACGGCCGCGTCGATCTGCTCGGGCGCGACGACCTGGTGGACAAGCCCGATCCGCAGCGCCTCGGCCGCGTCGATCCGCGTGCCGCGCAGCATGAGGGCGCGGGCGTGACGCGGTCCGATCGCTTGGACCACGTAGGGCGAGATCGCGCCGGGCACGATGCCGAGCCGCACCTCAGTCATGGCGAAGCGCGCGCCCTCGGCGGCGATGGCGATGTCGCAGCAGCACACCAGGCCGAAGCCGCCGCCGAGGGCGGCACCGTGCACCCGCGCGACGGTCGGCCTGGGCAACTCGGCCAGCGTGCGCATGAGCCGCGCGAGCGCCAAGGCGTCGCGCAGGTTCGCCTCGCGCGCTGGCGCCGCAGCGCGCTTCATCCACGTAAGGTCCGCGCCGGCCGAGAAGGAAGGGCCGTTGCCCGCGATCACCACGGCGCGCACGGCCGAGTCGGCCGCCACCGCCTCCAGCGCCGCCGTGAATTCGGCAATCACCGCGTCGTCGAAGGCGTTGTGACGTTCTGGCCGGTCGAGCGTCACCCAGGCGGCCGGACCGCGCCGTTCGATCGTGACCGCCGAGGCTCCGCTCACGGCTACATCCTGAACACGCCGAAGCGTGTCTCCGGGATCGGCGCGTTCAGCGCGGCGGCCAGGCTGAGCCCCAGCACCGTGCGCGTTTCGGCCGGGTCGATGATGCCGTCGTCCCACAGCCGCGCGGTCGCGTAGTAGGGGTGCCCCTGGGTCTCGTACTGCGCCCGGATCGGTGCCTTGAACGCCTCCTCCTCGGCAGCGGGCCAGGCACTACCCTTGGCCTCGGCGCGGTCGCGGCGGATGGTCGCCAGCACGCTGGCCGCCTGCTCGCCGCCCATGACCGAGATACGCGCGTTGGGCCACATCCACAGGAAGCACGGGCTGTACGCGCGGCCGCACATGGCGTAGTTGCCTGCGCCGAAGCTGCCGCCCACCACCAGCGTCACCTTGGGCACCTGGGCGCACGCCACCGCGGTGACCAGCTTGGCGCCGTCCTTGGCGATGCCGCCGGCCTCGTACTTCCGGCCCACCATGAAGCCGACGATGTTCTGCAGAAACACCAGCGGGATGCGACGCTGGCACGCCAGCTCGATAAAGTGCGCCCCCTTGAGCGCGGACTCCGAGAACAGGATGCCGTTGTTGGCGATGATCCCCACCGGCATGCCCATGATGCGCGCGAAGCCGGTGACCAATGTGGCGCCGAACAGCGGCTTGAACTCGTCGAACCGGCTGGCGTCGACCAGGCGCGCGATCACCTCGCGGATCTCGAAGGGCTGGCGCACGTCGGGCGGGATCAGCCCGTAAAGCTCGGCCGGGTCGTACGTGGGTTCCTCGGGCGCGGCGACGTCCAGATCGGCGCCCCGGGCGCGACCCAGGTTGGCTACGGCGCGCCGGGCCAACGCCAGCGCGTGGCCGTCGTCGCGTGCATAGTGATCCGCCACGCCCGAGACGCGCGCGTGCACGTCGGCGCCGCCCAGGTCCTCGGCGCTGACCACCTCGCCGGTCGCCGCCTTCACCAGCGGCGGCCCGCCCAGGAAGACGGTGCCCTGCCCCTTGACGATGATCACCTCGTCCGACATGGCGGGCACGTAGGCGCCGCCCGCCGTGCAGCTGCCCATGACCACGGCGATCTGGGCGATGCCCTCGGCGGACATGGTCGCTTGGTTGAAGAAGATGCGCCCGAAGTGGTCGCGGTCGGGGAACACCTCGTCCTGGTTGGGCAGGTTGGCGCCGCCGGAATCCACCAGGTAGACGCACGGCAGCCGGTGGGCCCGGGCGATCTCCTGGGCTCGCAGGTGCTTCTTGACCGTGATCGGGTAGTAGGTGCCGCCCTTGACGGTGGCGTCGTTGGCGATGATCACGACCTCGCGCCCCATGACACGGCCCACGCCGGCGATCAAACCGGCGGCCGGAACGTCATCGCCATAGAGTCCGTCGGCCGCAAGCTGGCCGATCTCGAGGAACGGCGATCCGGGATCGAGCAAGGCTTCGACGCGCTGGCGGGGCAGCAGCTTGCCGCGCGCGAGGTGGCGGGAACGCGCCTCCTCGTCACCGCCGAGCGCGGCCCGCGCCACCTTGGCCTTGAGATCCGCGACCAGGGCGACGTTGTGCGCCGCGTTGTCGCGAAAGGCCGCCGATCGCACGTCGAGCGCGCTGGTCAGGACGGTCATGTCCCCTCCTCGCGCGCAGCTTGGGCCACGGGCCGCCGGCTTTCAAGCCACCAGCAGGCGCCACGCGGCACCCAGCGCGGCGCAAAGCGCGAGCGTGCGCGGGATACCCAGATGGAAGCGGAACAGTGCAATGGCAGCGACGAAGGACAGCGCCAGCGCGGCCACGTCCACGCTGGCGGGGTCCGGCAGCGCGAGCCGGAGCGGCCCCCACGCCCTGGTTTCCACGGTCGCGAACACGACGTGCAACGCGAACCACAGCGACAGATTCAGGATGACGCCGACGACCGCGGTGGTGATCGCGGCCAGTGCCGAGGCGAGCCGCGCGACCCCGCCAGCCCGGCAGCAGCCAGCCGGCGTAGGTGGCGAGCTGCATGGCCTAGGGCCCAGGCAGGAGCATGCAGAAGTTGAGCGCGTGCAGGTACTGGCACTCCTCGAGCCAGCACTTCTCCTGCACGAGCACGCGGTGCATGAGCGCGATCTGCGTCGCCGGGCCGCCGAACGAGATGCGCCCGATGCGCCCGAACACCCGCACCAGTTCGGCGAAGGCGACGTTTGTCACAACGCCACCGGAGGCCAGCCGTGCTTCTCGGCCAGGGCGTGGCAGCGCCAGGCGTAGAGCGCGTCGTAGACGACGAAGCCGCGGGCCGACGCATCGTGGTCGTCGTCAGTCTCGGCGGAGATTCCGAGCGAGGCGGCTAGCAGCCCGGCGCACTTGGGCGCCAGATCGGGCCGACCCGTGTCGGCCCCGCGTACGATGGGCGCGAGGCCCAGGAGCGCGGAGTCGTTGACGCCGAAGCGCTTCAGGAACGCATCGAAGCTGCAGTCATCGCCATCGTGGGAGAACGCGACCCCGGGGATGTCGAAGGGCACGGCACCAGATTCTGCCGCCACCGCCTCGACCTGGTCGGCCGCGACGAACAGGATCGACGCGCGCGGATCGACGAAGCGGCGAATGAACCACGGACACGCGATGCGATCGACCTTCGGCCGCTCGCGCGTGATCCAACCGTGGGGCGCATCGAACCGCTTGACGGTCGGCAGGCCCGCCGCCTTCCAGCCTTCGATGCCCTCGGACAGAGTCCACGCACGCACGCCGCGCGCGCGCAGCGCGGCGCACGCCATCTGGCTGACATTGTGGCCGTGGGCGCAGTAGGCGACCACGTCCTCGCCCGCGTTGAGGGGCCACCGCTCGGTCTCGCGGTGATCGAGCCAGGAGGCGCCCGGCAGGGCGCGATCGTCCGCCTCGAATGCGGCGCGCCGGCGCACGTCCACGATGCGGGGCGCCGCCGGCGTCCCGATCAAGCGGTAAAGGTCATGGGGTTTCAGATGAAAGCCGCTCATAGCCAAGGCTCCGTGTTGCACGGAGTGGCGCTTGGGCGGATCGCCTGACGGGGCGGCCGCGACGGGCCCCGTGCCCCGCCCATTAGGTGATTAGGGCACGATCGTCAACCTCCCGACGCGGCCACGGCCACGCACGACTAAGCCTTGTAGCCGGGGTCCTTCTGGTCGAGCAGGCGGACGAGCGCCGGCCACTCGTGCTCACCGGGCGGGTAGTCGGCGTACTGCGCCGCGGCCTTGAGCTGGATGTCCTTGGGCACGGTGCGGTAGGGGCGCCCCGTTGCCAGGATGTCGACCTGCACGCGGCAGGCGCGCTCGAAGTAGACCATCAAAACGAACGCCTCGCCGACCGAGCGGCCCACTGTGATCAGGCCGTGGTTGCGCAAGAACAGGCACGAGGCATCGCCCAGGCTGCGCGCGATGCGCTCGCGCTCGCCGAGGTCGACGCCCAGCCCCTCGTAGTCGTGGTACGCGACCTTCTGGTGGAAGCTCAGCCCATCCTGGATGAAGGGCAGCAGGCCGTCCTCGAGGCAGCCGACGGCGCAACCGGCACGCGTATGGGTGTGCAGCACGCACGCCACGTCGGGGCGCGCCAGATGGATCGCCGAATGGATGACGAAGCCGGTGTAGTTGGTCTCGCCGCCGCCGATCACCGTGCCGTCGGTCTTGACCTTGACCAGGTTCGAGGCCGTGATCTCGTCATAGCGCAGACCGAACGGGTTGATCAGGAAGTGGCCTTCCTCGCCCGGCACGCGCGCGGTGATGTGGTTCCAGATGAAGTCCGACATGCCGTAGCGGTCGACCAGACGGTACGCCGCGGCCAGATCGACCCGCATGCGCCATTCGGCGTCGGTCCAGGAGGCGGTGGCGGACGAAACGGCCTTAAGGGCGGTGGGCATGGCGGCGTTCCCTGTGTTGCGCGTCAGGGCGCCATTATCGTGCAACCCGCGCCGGAGCGCCACACCCCGGCGGATGTGGTTTACGCCTAGTTGACGCGGCCGCTGGCCACGCGGGTCACCATCTCGGACTGGACCTCGAGCGCGCGGCGCACACCGTCCCAGCCGTTCTCGCGGCACACGTCGAGCGCCTGTTGCGGCCCCAGGTGCTGGGTCAGCAGCACCGCGAACTGGTGGCACGAGTCGAACTTCAGACCCACGAGCGAAGAGCAGTCCATGGTTGGCCTCGTCATCCGTGGGGCCCGAACGGCCCCGTCGCGAGGATTACTGCAAGGCGCGTGCCAGACTCAGTGTGCCAAGCCACTCCGTCGTTTGCGCACCTTCGCCGCCCACAGATTGAGCGCCTCGACACCCGCCGAGAACGCCACGGCGAAGTAGAGGTAGCCGCGCGGCACGTGGAAATGCAGGCCATCGGCCACCAGCGCCGTACCGACCAGCAGCAAGAAGCTGAGCGCCAGCATCTTGACCGTCGGGTGCGCCTGGACGAAGGCGCTGACCGGCTCAGACGCGACCAGCATGACGATCATGGCGATCACCACGGCGGCAATCATCACCGGAATGTCGTCGACCATGCCGACGGCTGTGATCACCGAATCGAGCGAGAACACCACGTCGAGCACCACGATCTGACCGATCGCGGCCGCGAGCGTCGTGGTGCCGACCACTGATTCGGCGTGGCTGCCCTCGAGCATGTGGTGCATTTCGAGCGTGCCCTTGACGATCAGGAACAGACCGCCAAGCAGCAGCACGAGATCGCGCCACGACACCTCGTGGTCCAGAAGCGAGAACAGCGGCGCCGTCAGCCCGACGATCCAGGAAATGCTGAGCAGCAGGACCAGCCGGCCGCCGAGCGCCAGCCCCAGGCCGAGCTGCCGCGCCAAGCGTTGCTGATGCAGCGGCAGCCGTGCCGAAACGATTGACAAGAAAATGATGTTGTCGATGCCGAGGACGACTTCGAGCGCGGTCAGGGTCGCCAGGCTGATCCAGACTTCCGGACTACTCAGCAGTTCGATCACGGTTAGCGGTCCGTTACCGTTGCGGGCCGCCAGCTATAGCGTCACGACTGACGCCGCGCCACGAAAAGAAACGGGGCCGGCGAACAGGCCCTGAGTTCGGCTTGAACAGGGAGGACATCATGAAGATGTGGTCGAACGATGCCACGGGGACGCGCCGTGGGCTGTGAGCCCCGTCACTCGGCGCGCGATAGCTCAGTGCTCGCGCGGGCGCACGAGATCGCGGCCGATGATGTCGCGCTGGATCTCCGACGTCCCTTCCCAGATGCGCTCGACGCGCGCGTCCCGCCACAGCCGTTCGATCGGCATGTCCTCCATCAGCCCCATGCCGCCGAAGTTCTGCACCGCCTGGTCGGTGACGCGCCCGACCATCTCGGTGGCGAACAGCTTGGCCATCGAGGTATCGGCCCGCGTGCAGCGCCCCTGGTCCAGCAAACAGGCCGCGTGCAGCACCGTCAGTTCGGCCGCGCGCAGCTCGGTCGCCATGTCGGCGATCTTGAACGAGATGCCTGGAATCGGCCGATAGCCTGGCCGAACTGCTTGCGCGTCGTGGCCCAGTTGAGGCTCAGTTCCAGCGCGCGCTCAGCGCGCCCGACCGAGAACGCGCCCATGGCGATGCGCCCGGCGTAGAGCCAGTCGTTGGCGAAGTCGAAGCCCTTGCCCTCCTCGCCCACGATGTGGTCGTCGCCGACGCGCACGTCGTTGAGCGTGATTTCGTTGGGGTTGCAGCCGCGGTCGACCATGGCGCGCATGACGCGCGCCTCGACCCCGGGCGTGTCCTTGTCGACCAGGAAGGCGGTGATTCGGTTGCGCGGACCCTTCCCCGTCTGGTCGGTGCCGGTGACCGCGAACAGGATGATGAAGTCCGCCTGGTCGGCGTTGCTGATGAAGTGCTTGCGTCCGTTGATGACCCAGCCGGCGCCGGCGCGCGCCGCGCGGGTCTGGATGCCGCGCGCGCCGATTCGGATGCCCTACTGGGCAATACGCTGCGGTCTCTCGCGGCCGACGGCCATCTCGGCCACCTGCTCGACTACCAGGCCCATCGTGGCCAGCCGGAGCACCGGGATACCGGCGCCGCGTGGGTCGCGCGTCACGGCCTGGACGTGTCACCCGAGCAGGTCATCCTGACATCCGGTGGCCAGCACGCCATGGCGGTTCTGCTGGGGTCGCTGGCCGGGCCGGGCGACACCTTGCTGTGCGAGGCGTTGACCTACCCCAGCGTCAAGGCGCTGGCGGATTTTTTTCCGCTTCGATCTGGTCGGCGTGGCGCTGGACGAGCGGGGCATGATTCCCGAGGCCTTCGACGAGGCGTGCCAGACCTACCGCCCGAAGGCGTTGTTCAGCATGCCGAGCCTGCACAACCCGACCGGCGCCCACATGCTGGAGGATCGGCGGCGCACGGCAGCGGCGATCGCGCGCCGCCACCGCGTGCGGACCGTCGAGGACGACATCTACGGCTTCCTGGTCGAGGACGGGCACGCGCCCTTGGTCAGCCATGCGCCGGAGCTCGGCTTCTACTTCCTCAGTCTGTCCAAGGCGATGGCGCCCGGCCTACGGGTCAGCTACGTCGCCGTGCCGCGCGACCAGGTCGCTGCCGTGACGGCGGCCGTCCATGCGACCGCCTACATGACGGCACCCCTGATGGCCGAGATCGCTATGCGCTGGATCGGCGACGGCACCGGGGCACGCATGGTCGAGAGTTACCGGCGTGAAGCCATCGCCCGGCAGGCGCTGACCCGCGAGGCGTTGCGCGGCTTCACCTACACCGCGCATCCGGCCGGGTTCCACGGGATCCTGACGCTGCCGGAGCCCTGGACCCCGGGTACGTTCGTCGCCGAGCTTCGGCAAAGGGGCGTCGTGCTGTCGCCGGCCAGCGCGTTCGCCGCCGACGGAACAGCGCCGCCGTTCGTGCGTCTGTGCCTCTCGTGCACCCGCGACCGCGCCGAACTGGCCCGGGCTCTGCGCATCGTGGCCGACCTAGCCAGCGAACCACCCCAGGCTCACCTGGCCGTTGTTTGAAGTCCGGGCGGGATTGCGCGGGACCGCCATCAATGGTCACAAGGTTCGACTAAGCATTCCGCGTGGGAGTCCCGTCCGCGCGGGGGAGTCGTGGCAAGCGAGATTAAGAAACTTTACGTGGTGTTCGGCGGCGAACTGGTCGATCCGCGCGGCGGCGACTATCGCGATCCGCGCGCGCTTGACGTGCGCAGCATATACGACTCCTACGAAGAGGCCGTGAAGGCTTGGCGCGCGGCCAGCTTCCAGACCGTGGACGACGCCATGGTCCGCTACCGCATCGCGCCGATCAACTAGCGACCTGGCTGACGGCGCGCTCGCCATCGGCGCGCGCTGACCCCATACTACCGCTCTTCACGGCACGGGGGAGATCCGTCGCATGGCACCGCTCGCCACCGTCATCATTCCGGCGCGCAAGGGCAAGGCCGCCTTCGCCCGCAAGGGCCAGCACGTCCGGGTTATCAACACCCACGGCAACCAGGTGGTCGACACCTGGGCGTTCAACCGGGCCGAGCTCGGTGAGTTCATGTCCATGGAGCACACGCGCGCCCAGACCACCAAGATGTTCTGGGCCGTCGGGGATGCCCTGTTGACCAACCACCGTCGGCCGATCCTGACCATCGTGGCGGACACATCGCCCGGCATCCACGACAGCCTGCTCGCCGCGTGCGACCGCTACCGCTACGAGTTGCTGGGGTGCAAGACCTACCACGACAACTGCACCGACAACCTGCACAACGCCATGGCGGAACTGAGCCTGCGCGAACCCGAGACGCCGAGCCCGTGGAACCTGTTCATGAACATCCCGGTGCTGGACAGCAAGCGCATCGACTTCCTGCCCACGGTCAGCAAGCCGGGCGACTACATCGAGGTCCGCGCCGAGATGGACTGCGTCGTCGCGTTCTCGGCCTGCCCGCAGGATCTGATCCCGATCAACGGCGGCACGCCGGTCGAGGCCCATTTCGCGGTGTTCGACCCGCACTGACGGCGCGCCGCCTCCCTCGAGGGAGACCGCGTATGGATCGCTTCATTCGCCTTCCCGCCATCGCGGCCTTGGCCGTGGTGGCGTGCTTCGCCATCGTCCCGGCCATGGCATAGGACACCGCCGTCGACGGTGCCGCCGCGGCGACCGACGGCGACACTCTGATCGTCGACCGCGCCACCGTTCGTCTCATGGGCATCGACGCGGCCAAGGCCGAGCAGACGTGCAGCGAATGGCACGGCTACATCCAGCGCGACTACCCGTGCGGCGCTCAGGCCGCGGCGTTCCTGCAGAGCCTGGTGGCCGGGCGCGACGTGAGCTGCATGGCGCTCGGCACCGTGCCCGAGGACGCGATCCTCGGCGTCTGCTACGCCGCGGGCATCGACCCGGCCGAGGCGATCGCCAGCGCCGGCTGGGGCGGGCCGCTGCGCGACCAATCGGTGCGTTACGTCGCGGCGAGCGACGCGGCGCGCCTCGCCCAGCGCGGCCTGTGGGCCGGCAAGTTCGACGAACCGGCCGCGTGGCGCGCCCGTCATGGGGACGACTGACCACCCACCATGGCTCGCCTCGGGTTCACGTATCTCGACCACGACCCGGTCGCGGCCCTGCTGCCGACGGTGGCCGAGGCCATCGACATCGTCGCTGCTGGCTTGGCGGCGCATGGAGGCGGCGACGTGGTGTTGCCGCCCAAGTGGCACATCCATCTGGACGACCGCTACAACGGCCACTTCAACGTGTTGCCCGGCTTCGTCGGACCGATCGCGCGCGCCGGACGCCAGGATCTCGGCCATGGCGTGGTGGGCCAGCAGGCGGAGCGCGATGTCGACGAAGTCCTGATGGCCGATGCCGTCGGTCTCCAGGCACGTGGCCACGACCTGGTCGTCCATCCAGCGGTAGTCCGGCTGGGGCTCGCATTTGATCAGGCGGGCGAACATGGCCTTGGCCTTGGCGTGGCCGGGCTCCAGCCGGACCGCGTCGTGGAGTGCGCGCAGCGCCTCCGCCCCGCGCCCCATCCCGGCAAGCACGCGCGCCGTGAAGAAGGGCGGTTTTGCCGAGCCGGGCTCGAGCCGCACCGCGCGCTTCAAGTAGGCAAGCGCCGCGTCGGGCTCGCGCCCCCTGGCCGCCGCCTCGGCGAGCGCCAGCAGGTTCATGAACTCGGCCGAGGTGCCGGGCGGTGGCGCCTTCGGCTGCCACGCCGAGACGCCGGCGTAGGCCAACAAGGCGTCGCTGGCCCCGGCGGACGGCTTCGGCGCGCCTTGCGGCGCGGTGCGCGGGGGCCGGCGCTTGGTCATGCCTTGGGCGTGGTGACCTTGAGGCCGGCGCGGGTCTGCACGTACTTGGCGATCGAGGCCTTCTCGATCGCCTTCCAGTCGACACCGACGCCGAGCCCGGCGCTCGGCGGCGCGTGCACGAAGCCCTCGGCGTCGGCGCGGATGGGATCGTGCGAGCCGTACTCAAACGCCTCGTAGGGCACCGCCTGCTCGAAATAGTCGCAGTTGGGGTACGCCAGCATCATGTGCAGGTTGACCGCCTGCACGGGCGTGAAGCCCCAGGATTGCAGCTCAACGTTCAGCCCGTTGGCCTCGGCCAGCGCCATGATCTTGCGCGCCGGCGTGATGCCGCCGCACGTGGTCGGGTCGATGCGCACACGCGACCACACCCTGTTGGCGATGCACAGCTCGATCAGACCCAGGTCGACGATGGCGTTGCCGCCCGGGATGATGTCGACCAGCCCCTTGGCGGTGAGCGCCCGGTAGCCAGCCACGTCCACGTCGAGCAGCGGCGCCTCGAACCACGTAGTCCTGGCCTCGGCCAGCGGCGCCAGCGCGCGCATGGCGTCCGCCCGGCTGTAGCGCTGCTCGACGTCGAGCATGATGGCGAGCGTGTCGGCGCCGTAGCGCTTGCGCACCGCCTGCACCATGGGAATGTCGCGCTCATACTCGCACCAGCAGTGCAGCTTGGTCGCGCCGAAGCCCTTGGCCATCAGCTTGCCGACGAAATCGACGTACGCCTTGGCGTCCTTCAGCATGGGGGTGGAGGCGTAGGCGCGCACCTTCGAGCGCGTGCCGCCGAGGAACTGGTAAAGCGGCAGGCCCGCGTGCTTGGCCGCCAGGTCCCACAGCGCGATGTCGACGGCGGATTGCGCCTGGGGCGCAGCCATGATGAGGCGGTTGACCAGGCGCGTCCACGCCGCCTCGCGCTCGAGCGGGCTGAGGCCGAGCACCTGGGGCAGCAGCGGCCGCAGCGTCTCGGCCACCGAGCGGTCGAAGTCATAGGGAGTGAAGTTCTTGACGCACGCGAAGCCGACCAGCCCGCCCTTGGTGGTCAGGCGCAGGTACGTTCCGGTCATGTACATGCCGGCCTGGTCGGACGCCCACGAATGCCGCTCGACCGGCGGCGCGACGATGAATGCCTCGGCCCGCTCGACGATGAGGTCCTTCATGGCGCCCGCCCCTAGTGAATGCGCTTCGCCCTGGCGGCGGCGGCGGCGAGCTTGGCGGGGGTGAAGCCCTTGGCCCGCGCGGCCTTGAGGATCACCGCCTCGCGCCGCATCTGCACCTTGGCCATGGCCGCGACCCGGCCCGCGATGGCGTGGGGAATGACCACCGCGCCGTGCTCGTCGGCGTGCACCAGGTCGCCGGGTGCTACGGTCATGCCCGCGACGGTGACCGGCGTCGCCACCTCGACGCAATGGACATAGGCGTGCGACGGGCCGATCACGCAGGCCAGCATCTGGAACCCCGGTGCGCACAGCGGCAGGTCGCGGATCGAGCCGTTAGTGATGGTGCCGGCGCAGCCGAAGCCCTTGTGCACGGTGGTGTGCACCTCGCCCCACCAGGCGCCGTAGCCGGGCTGCGGGTCGAGGTCCTCGATCACCACGATGCCGGGGCGCGGGCCGGCGGCCACATGCTCGTAGTAGCGCTTGTTGAGCGCTTCCTGCTCGGCCTTGGGCAATGTCGAGGGGTGCATGGCGCGGATGCGCGCCGTGACCGCGTAGCCGACCATGGCGCCGAGTTCGGGCCGCGCGCAGACCAGCGGGTGCGTCGTGAAGCCGGTGGCCGTGCGTTCGGAGGCCAATTCCTCGATGGCGTTGCACACGGTCGGCGTGTCGAACTTGGCAAGCGCCGAGAGCTCGGCCTTGGTGAGCGGCTTCATGGCATCCCCTCCGACGCGCCCTTGTGGTGGCGGATGCCCGGGCGCGGTAGAGTTGGTTGTAGCCAGTCCCGAGGGGCGCCGTCCATGGCCGTGACGAACCACGCAACGAGCGAGCATGCCATCCGCGCCGATCTGGTCGCCACATTCCGGCTGGCGGTGCGCCTCGACCTGCACGAAGGCATCTGCAACCACTTCACCGCGCGCATCGACGAGCATCACTTCCTGGTCAACCCCTACGGGCTGCACTGGTCCGAGATCACGGCGTCGAACCTGTCGCTGGTCGACGGCCGCAGCGGGCGCGTGGTCGGTGGCGGCGAGGCCGAGCGCGTCGCGTTTCAGATCCACTGGCCGGTCTACCGCGACCGCGCCGACGTGCGCTGTATCCTGCACACGCACATGCCCTACGCGACCGCGATCACCATGCTCGACGACGGCCGGCTCGCCATGGGCGAGCAGGTCGCGCTGCGCTTCCACGGCCGCGTCGCCTACGACGATGAATACCCCGGGCCGGTCGGCACGCAGGGCGAGGCGGAGGGGGACCGCCTGGCTCGCACGCTGGGCGACAAGTCGGTGCTGTTCATGCGCAACCACGGCGTGCTGGTCGCCGCATTCGAGGTCGGCGTCGCGTTCGACGACCTCTACTACCTGGAACGCTGCTGCAAGATGCAGTGGCTGGCCGCCCAGTACCGCCGGCCGCTCGCGCCCATCGCGCCCGAGGTGGCCGACGCGTCATCCAACTGGTTCGGTTCCTCGTAAGACATCTACAAGCGCACCCACTTCGCCGCAATGAAGCGGCTGTTGGCGCGCGACGAACCAGACTTCGCCACCTGAAGAACTGGATCATGACCAAGGTCATCGCCGCCGTTCTGGCGGCCGCGCTGGTCGCCGGCACGGCTATCGCCCAGGAGGGCATCAAGCGCACGCCGCTGCAGAAACTCGACGTGCCCGACACCGGCTACGAGACGGTCATGGGCCTGGCCGAGGTGGCGCCGAGCGCAAGCTCGGGCCGGCATTCCCATCCGGGCATCTAGATCGGCTACGTGCTGGAAGGCGAATCCGAGCTGGCGATCGACGGCCAGACGCCGCAGCGTCTGACGGCCGGCCAGTCCTACCGCATCGAGGCGGGCGTCATCCACGACGCGCGCAACGTCGGCGCCACGGTCGCCAAGGTCATCGCGGTCTACGTCGTCGAGAAGGGCAAGCCGCTCGCCGTTCCCGCCGAGTGATCACGCTCGAGTCGCCGCGCCTTCGCCTGCGCCCTTTCACCGAGGCGGACTTCGACGCCTACGCGGTCATGAGCGCCGATCCCGAGGTAATGCGCTACATCGCCGACGGCTCGACGCTCGACCGCGAGACCGCGTGGCGCCAGATCGCCATGTTCCTCGGTCACTGGAGCCTGCGCGGCTACGGCCTGTTCGCCCTGGAGCCGAAGGCCGGCGGCGCCATGATCGGGTTCGCCAAGCTGTGGCACCCCAAGGGCTGGCCCGGCGTCGAGTTCGGCTGGCGGCTGGCGCGCGCGGCGTGGGGCCACGGCTACGCGACCGAGGCGGCCACGGTCGCGCGCGACTGGGCGTTCGGGGCCCTGGGGCTGGCGCATCTGGTCAGCGTCATCGACCAAGCCAACGCGCGTTCCATCGCCGTCGCCGGCCGGCTCGGCGGCGCCTTCGAGCGGTGCATGTCCGGCGAGGACGATCACCGGCTCATCTACGGCTATCGCCGCGCCTAGACGAGGACTGTGAGCCCCCTGCCCTTGCATTCGCGGCCCGGCTACGGGATTTTGTGGTCGGTTACCCGTGCGACCACCAGATAGGCCACCCGTGAGCGATCTGTTCGACGCCCCGCGCCAGACCAAGACCGATTACTCGGCCAAGGACATCGAGGTCCTCGAGGGCCTGGAGCCGGTGCGGCGCCGGCCCGCCATGTACATCGGCGGCACCGACGAGCGCGGCCTGCACCACCTGTTCGCCGAGGTGCTCGACAACGCCATGGACGAGGCGGTGGCCGGCCACGCCAACCGTATCGAGGTGCGCCTGGCCAAGGACGGCGCCATCACCGTCGCCGACAACGGCCGCGGCATCCCAGTCGACCCGCACCCGAAGGTCAAGAACAAGTCCGCGCTCGAGGTCATCATGACCACCCTGCACGCGGGCGGGAAGTTCAGCGGCAAGGTCTATCACACCGCCGGCGGCCTGCACGGCGTCGGCGTGTCGGTGGTCAACGCGCTCTCTGATCGGCTGGACGTCGAGGTCGCGCGCGATCGCCGCCTGTGGTCGCAGTCCTACGTGCGCGGCAAGGCGGCGGCCAAGCTCAAGGACCTAGGCACGGTCAACAACCGGCGCGGCACGACGGTGACGTTCCACCCGGACGCGCAGATCTTCGGCGCGCAGGCCGCGTTCAAGCCGGCGCGGCTCTACCGCATGGCGCGCTCCAAGGCGTACCTGTTCCGTGGCGTCGAGATCCGCTGGAACTGCGACCCTTCGCTGATCAAGGCCGGTGACGACACCCCGGCCGAGGCGGTGATCCACTTCCCCGGCGGGCTCGCGGATTTCCTCGCCTCGCAGGTCGGCGAGCGCGCGACTCTGACTGAACGCCCCTTCGCCGGGCACGCGGTCGCCCAGGGCGATTCCGGGCGTGTCGAATGGGCCGTCGCATGGCCCGAGGACGGCGAACCGTTCGTCTCGACCTACTGCAACACGGTGCCAACGCCCGAGGGCGGCACCCACGACACCGGCCTGCGCACGGCGCTGCTGCGCGGCCTTCGCGCCTTCGGAGAGCTGGCCGCAACGAAGCGCGCGGCGCAGATCACGGCCGAGGACGTGGCCGGCGCCGCGTGCCTGCTGCTGTCGGTGTTCCTGCCCGAGCCCCAGTTCCAGGGCCAGACCAAGGAGAAGCTGGTCAACCCCGAGGCGGCCAAGCTGGTCGAGACCATGGTCAAGAGCCACTTCGATCATTGGCTGTCCGGCGACCCGGCGGCGGCGAACGGGCTGCTAGCGTCGATCATCGAGCGCATGGACGAACGTCTGCGCCGCAAGGCCGAGAAGGAGGTCGCGCGCAAGACGCCCAAGCGCCGCCTGCGCTTGCCCGGCAAGCTGGCCGACTGCGCGACCGACGCGGCCGCCGGCACCGAGTTGTTCCTGGTCGAGGGCGATTCGGCCGGCGGCACGGCGAAGCAGGCGCGCGACCGCGCGACCCAGGCGGTGCTGCCCCTGCGCGGCAAGATTCTCAACGTTGCCAGCGCCACCGCCGACAAGCGGCGCGAGAACCAGGAACTGACCGATCTGGTGCAGGCGCTGGGCTGCGGTCTCGGCGAACGCTACCGCGGGGCGGACCTGCGCTACGACCGTGTCATCATCATGACCGACGCGGACGTCGACGGCGCCCACATCGCCTCGCTGCTGCTGACCTTCTTCTACCGCGAGATCCCTGGGCTGATCCGCGATGGGCACCTCTACCTGGCGGTGCCGCCGCTCTATCGCATGAGCCAGGGCGGCGCCGTGGTCTACGCCCGCGACGACACTCACAAGGACGAGCTGCTGGCGACCCAGTTCAAGGGAAAGGGCAAGATCGAGATCGGGCGGTTCAAGGGGCTGGGCGAGATGCGCGCCGAGCAGCTGCGCGAGACGACCATGGACCCGGCGCGGCGGACCCTGCTGCGCGTCACCATCCCCGACGCGGCACGGCTCGCGACCGAGACGCGCGTCGAGCAGCTCATGGGACGCAAGCCCGAACTCCGCCTCGCCTTCATCCAGGAGCACGCAACCGAGGTCGCGGCCCTGGATTTGTGAGTCCTCACCCTGTCGTTCCTAGGCGCCGCGCCAGCGGCGAACTGGGAACCCAGCGCCGAGGGCACGGCAGTTGCCGTGGATGCCCGGTTCCGTCCTTCGCGACGCGAGCCCTTCGACGCGCTCAGGGCCCGCACCTCAGGACAGCCCGGGCATGACATTCCAAACCCTGGCGGAGGATACCATCATGATCGTTAAGACCTACGACGGCCTGGCGGCACCAAGGGCGAGACGGTGCTGGGCGACGGCCGCGCCGTGACGCGCCGCTTCCTGCTGAAGGAGGACGGCGTCGGCATCACTTTCTCCGACATTCGCATCAAGACCGGCGAGGGCAAGCAGCTCTGTTACAAGAACCACGTCGAGACGAACTACGTCATCGAGGGCGAAGGCATGCTCGAGGACCTCGACACCGGCAAGAAATATGACCTGAAGCCCGGCACGCTCTACGTGCTGGATAAGCACGACCGGCACCGCTTCATCTGCAAGACGCCGATGCGCATGGTCTGCGTGTTCACGCCACCCCTGGTCGGCGGCGAGACCCACGACAAGGACGGGGCGTACCCAGCGGCGAAACCGTGATTGTGCCTCGTCGATCGGCGTGACGAGAAGGTGGCGAAGTGGTGCTTCGCCCCCTGTCGCCCGTGCGTGGTCCGCGTCAGACCGAATGCCGCCGACGCGCCACCAAGGCGCCCGCGAGCCCGAGGCCGAGCAGCCCGGCCGCCGGAGCGGGAACCGCGGTCGACGCGAACTCGGCGAGGAACTGGACCTCGCCGATCTGCATGCTGTTCGCAGCCCCCGCATTCTTGAGGGTCGGGAACGTCAGTCGATAGCTCAGATACGCCGTCGTGTTCGAGAACGTCACGGTGAAGAAGTTCGCGAGGTCCGCGAGAGGCGTCGAGCCACCATTGTTTCGCCCCATGGGAAGGTTTAGGTCGCCCTCGGCGATCAATGTGAACGGGCCGGCTGGCCTCACCGGCCCGTCAAGGCGATGTTAGGGCGCAGCAGTCCTGGCGTGCCTTCGACCGGAGGGTTCCCCCGACTCGCTATGACAGAGGTTCCTTGTGCTTGCCCTTGCGAATGCGCCGGCGCGCGCCCTCCTCGGCCGCGTGGTCGGCCTCGGGTCCGTTGCGCCGCACAATGGCCTCGGCGCGGAAGTTCTCATAGGACGGCGCCAGTTCGCCCTCGGCCGCGAGCGCCCGGGCACGCGCCGGCCACTCCATCTTGCGCGGCGCGTGGTCCCCGTGCATGGCCTCGAGTTCGGGGACCGTAAAGGGCGCCAGTTCGATCGCGCCGGCCGCTACCGCCTCGGCCAGCAGCCGTTCACCCGTCTCGGTGCGCACGATGAAGACATTCTGGCCGGGCGCCTCGCGATGGATCGGCTTGCCGTTCTCCATGATCCAGCCGTCGGGGCACGCGATGTCCGACAGTTCGCCGATGGCGTCGGGGCAGATCTTGCAGCGGAACTGGATATCGTAGGTCCATGGCACGCCGGGCGTGTACCAGACATAGTCGTACGTCAGGTCGTACACTCGGCCGTCCTTGGTCTCGACGTGGGTGGGACCGGGCCAGCCGTTGCCGCGCCAGCGGAACACACCCACCTCGTCCACGTCGATGCCGTGGTAGCGGACCACTTTCTCGGCGGTGAACACGGTGGGCGCCCCGCCGCAGAACAACGTGATAAGATAGGGGATCTGGTAGGCCACGCGCGGGTCGATGCGTCCGAGGCTTCGGATCGCGCCCACGTCGCACGGCTTGGCCAGCACGGCGAAGCGCAAGCCTTGGTCGAGCAGCCCCATCACATGGCGCAATGGCGCCGCCGGCCCATAACGCGACTGGGACCCGGCGCGCACCTCCGCGGCCGTGCGGCTGACCACGGCGTCGGTCAACAGCGGTTGTTCCTCAGACGCGCGCACATGGACGATCGCGTCCACCTTGCCAGATTCCAGCAGGTAGACACCCAGCGCCGTCATGCCACCGCCGGCCGCCGAGCGGTAGCGCGTCGCCGCGTCCGTGGCCCAGCCGCGATGGAGCGCGCGGATCGGTCCGAACACCTCGTGCATGGTCCCGTTCGGCCCGGCCTGGGCCGCGTCGGGACCGCGCAGGGTGATGCCGGGGCAGACGGCGTGGATGCGTTCCATGATCGCCGGCTCAATCGGCCCCTTGATCGCCGGCCGGATGTGCCCCGACGATGCGATGCGCATTTCGACGTGCTCGACGCCGGCCAGGCTTTCGCACAGACCGCAGCCTGCGCACAGGCCGCCGCGCACGATCGCCGCAAGATCAGGAAGTGCGGCCATGGACGACGTTCCTCCGGTTGGGTCGCGGCATCACGCGGACTTGACCTTGCCTTCCGCGAGACTTGCCGGAAAATTGCCCGCAGGGGGCGGGAAACTTCAACGCCAAGGGCAACTGCCCTGCATCGTTCCAACATTTCCAAGCGCGCCGCCCGCCTGCGGTCCGGCGTCGCGGCGTTGTCCCTGGTGACGCTCGCCGCGTGCGCCGGCGGCGCGGGCGTGCGCTCGGTCCAGGGGCCCTACAACGGCGCCCAGAACCCGCAGGAACTGCTGAGCTACCTGTCGAAGGGACCGGACGTGCGCGTCGCCGTGCTGGGCAACCCGACCGGCAGCGACGACACCGCGTTCGGCGACGCCGTGACCACCGCCATGAACGAGCAGCGCGATTTCGGGCCCCCGGGTCAACTTCACGACCCGTCCGGTCAGCGAAGCCGGACCGAACTATCGCGTGGTCATGGCGTTCGCGGCGCCAGCGTGGCTCGGCTCGAACGCCGCGTGCGGCCTGGGCATGGACGCGGACACCACGGTGCCCTACGACGTGGCCCAGGGTAGCGGCGACCTGTTCGCGGCCCTGTGCTTCAAGGAATGGCCGATTTCCTAAGCGACGGTCCAGGTGGCCGGCATCGCCGGCGCCGACGATCCGCGCCTGCGCCCCGCCGCGATGACCGCGACCCGTCAGGTCTTTCCGTTCAACGATCCTGAGAGGCGCGACAACAAGACCAGCGGGATTTCTTGTTCCCGTGACGGCGTCCTAACGGATCAGCGGGCTGAGCTCGCGGAATGCGTCCGTCCCGGCGCGCCCAAGCCATTCGAACAGGACCATTTCGGTGGTCGCCACGTCCGCGCCCCGCGCCGCCAGACGGCGCAGGGCGTGCTCGCGGTTCTCGGCCGTGCGCGAGGAGGTGGCGTCGGCGACGACGGTGGGCCGATAGCCGGTGCGGAGCAGATCGAGGGCGGTCTGCATGACGCAGACATGAGACTCCACGCCCACGACCACGATGCCGCGCCGGCCGAGCCGACCGACCTGGTCGCGGAGCACTGCGTCGCGCATCACCGAGAAGACCGCCTTCGGCCAGATGCGATCACCCGGGATTAGGTTGCCGAGTTCCGCGATGGTCGGGCCAAGACCCTTGGGGTATTGCTCGGACGTGACGATCGGAACGCCAAGTCGGGCCGCCGCGCGCAGCAGCACCGCGACGTTCGCCGTGACGCGTTCGCGGCAGTCCATGGCTGGCATCAGGCGTTCCTGGACGTCGACCACGAGCAGCGCCAATGTGTCCCTGCCGCATGTCATGGCCATGACGCTCGCCCCTTGAATCGCGGTTGCACCAGCTCGGCCCACGTTTCCGGCACCGTAGCAACGCCGCTTGATCCGAGGAAGCCTTGGCGGCCGGCCGGGACCACCGCTTGACTCGCGGACTCCCGTGGCTATAACGGCGGCAGTGAAGATCCCCTGTCTTGCCCTCGCCCGCGCGCGGACGGCCTTGAACCCGGCTCTGGACGCGCCCGCTTGACCACGTTCGACGATCTCGGCCTCGGGCCCGAAGTGCTGCGTGCGGTCGCCAAAGCGGGCTATCGCGAGCCGACACCGATCCAGGCCCAGGCCATCCCGGTCGTGCTGCAGGGGCGCGATGTGCTCGGCTGTGCCCAGACCGGCACCGGCAAGACGGCCGCCTTCACGCTGCCCATGATCGAGGTGCTGGGCCAGGGCCGGGCCAAGGCGCGCATGCCACGTTCGCTGGTGCTGTCGCCGACGCGCGAACTGGCAATGCAGACGGCCGAGAACTTCGACATCTACGGCAAGCATCACGCCCTGACCATGGCGCTGCTGATCGGCGGCGTCGCCCTGGATGACCAGACGCGCAAGCTGGAGCGCGGCGTGGATGTATTGATCGCGACTCCCGGGCGCCTGCTCGATCATTTCGAGCGGGGCGCACTGCTGCTCAACGGGGTCAAGATCCTGGTCATCGACGAGGCCGACCGCATGCTCGACATGGGGTTCATGCCCGATGTGGAGCGGATCGTCGGCCTGCTGCCGCCCTTGCGGCAGACCCTGATGTTCTCGGCGACCATGCCGCCCGAGATCCGGCGGCTGGCCAACACGATCCTGCACAACGCCAAGGAAATACGCGTCACGCCACCGGCCTCGCCCGCCGACACGGTCGAGCACTTCCTGGTGCGCGCCACCGCGCGCGGCAAGCGCCGTCTGCTGGAAGGCTTCCTGCGCACCGAGGCCGTGCGCAACGGGCTCGTCTTCTGCAACCGCAAGCGCGACACGGCGGATCTGGCACGCGCGCTGGCGCGCGATGGGTTCAGTGTCGATGCCCTGCACGGCGACATGGACCAGGGATCGCGCATCGCGACGCTCGAAGCGTTCAAACGCGGCGACGTGCGCTTTCTGGTGGCGACCGACGTCGCCGGGCGCGGCCTCGACATCTTCGGCCTCAGCCACGTCTTCAATTACGACGTGCCCATCCGTGCCGAGGATTACGTCCACCGCATCGGCCGGACCGGCCGCGCTGGACACCGCGGCCATGCGATCACCTTCGCCACTGAGGACGACGACCGCGCCGTCAAGGCGATCGAGGCGATGATCCGGCGCTCCCTGCCCGTCATCAGCGGTGCGGAGACCTCGGAACCCACGGCCCCGGTCGCGGCGGAACCCGGCAATGCGCCCGCGCCGAAGGAACAGCCGCGCCGTGACGCCGAACGCCCCGCGCCGAAGCGGCCGCGTGGTCGGTCCGACGAGAGGCGCTCACCAACCAAGAATTGCACGCGCGTCAAGGATCGTGCGCACGACGAGGATCGCGGGTCCTCCGATGGCCCCGTGGTCGGCATGGGAGATCACGTCCCGGCGTTCTTGCTGCTCCCGACGCCCAGTGTCGGCAGGGCCACGGCGCCGAAGGACGACGGGGACAACGAGGACGATGGCGACGCGAAGGCCGAGACAAAGCCCCAGACCAGACGACGAAAGGTGGTGACCTCGTGAAACCGATCTTTGTCATGGTGAAGTGCGAGCTTGGCAGCGCCTACGCGATCGCCGATGCCGTCGCGCAGAACGTGACCGAGGTCTCCGAGGCCTATTCCATTTCCGGCGCCTATGATCTGCTGCTCAAGTGCTACGTGGCCGAGGACGCCGACATCGGACGGTTCGTGACTAAACGTCTGCAGACCCTGCCAGGGGTCAAGGACACCTTCACGATCATGACCTTCAAGGCCTTCGCGTAGGTGGCCGCGCGCACGCGCAAGACGGGCCAAGGCGCGGCTATCGAGGCCGTGATCGACAAGGCGCGTCGCCGGGCCGGCGACGACGGGGCGCTCGAAGCGTTGCTGCCGACCCCGGCCACGGACGCGGCACCTGCCGGTCTCGGAGTTGAAGGTTGACCGCTCGTTCGTGCGCGACATGGTGACGGACGGCGAGGACGCCGCGATCGTGCGCGCCCTTGTCGATCTGGGTCATCGCCTGGGCAAGACCATCGTCGCCGAAGGGGTCGAGGACGAGAAAACCCTCGATCTGCTGACCGATTGGGGCTGCGACACGGCCCAGGGCTACCACCTGTGCCGGCCAGGCCCGTCCGACCAGATCACGTCCTGGCTGCTGACCTCGCCGTTCGGCTGCGCCAACGGCTCCTCGAGCCAGGCGACCGAGCCGATACCCAGGCCGAAGTCCGTCCCGGCTTAGTCAGATCGAGGGCCGAGGCCCCTGAGCCAGCCACGACCGCCTCGACGAGGCGATCTTGGCCACCCCTCACCCCGACCCTCTCCCGCAAGGGGAGAGGGGGCGCGCACCAATAGACCTCTCCCCTCGCGAGAGAGGAAGGGGCCCGGCGCGAAGCGACGGGAGGGTGAGGGGGCCGCGCTCTCCGGCAATGCTCAAGAGCCGCTGGTATCAAACCCGCGCGACCGAGACCTCGACCACGGGGCGCTTGTCGCGCTCGATGCGCAGGATTCGCCGGACCGCCTGACGCGCCGCCTCGCTCACCATGTCGTCGTCGCGCCGGTCGCGCCGTGACAGGCGATCGAGCGCTTGGCGCACATCGTCGGCGGCGTCCATCAGCAGATCGTCGCCGGCGCCATCCTCGAACAGGCCGACGGTGGCGATCTTCGGATCGGTCAGCAGTTCGCCCTGATCGTCGACGACTAGGGTCACGAACGCGGCCCCATCCCGCATCAACCGCCTTCGGTCACGCACGACGGTACCGTCCATGGGCACGATGGCGCCACCGTCCCATGCCAGACGGCCAGCATGCACGTGGTCGATCACAGCCGCGGGTCCGGGCGCCAGGCGGACCAGCGCGCCGTTATGCACGACAATGGCCTCGGGCACTTGCAGCGCGCGCGCCAGCGCCGCGTGCGAGCGCATGTGGCGCGCCTCGCCATGCACCGGCACTGCGATGCCGGGGCGTACCCACTGGTACATGCGGGTCAGCTCGTCGCGCGACGGGTGGCCCGAGACGTGGACGAAGCGATCCGCCTCGGTGATGACCTCCACGTCGCGGGCCACGAGCTGGTTGATCATGGCGTAGATCGGCCGTTCGTTGCCCGGGATGATCTTCGACGACAGGATCACCATGTCCTCCGCGCCCAGTGCCACGTGGGGGTGCGCGCCGGCGGCGATGCGGGCGAGCTGGGCGTTGGGCTCGCCCTGGCACCCGGTACAGACGTAGAGCACCTTGTCGGCCGGCAGATCGACCGATTCCTTGTCGCGCAGGAACCGAACCTCGCGCGGCAGATAGCCGGTCTCGCGCGCCGCGTCGTGGATGCGCCACAGCGAGCGGCCGACCAGAACGGCCGTGCGCCCGCACGCCACCGCCACGTGGTGCGCTGTCACCAGACGGGCGACGTTGCTGGCGAAGGTCGCGATGGCGACCCGGCCGGTCCTGCCGCGCACCAGCTCGACCAGGCTCGCGCGCACCTCCGCCTCCGAGCCCGAGACGCCCGCGCGAAGGGCATTGGTCGAATCGCAGACCATGGCGAGCACGCCCTCGTCGCCGAGGCGCTTCAAGGCGGCCTCGTCAGTCGTGGCGCCGACCAGGGGGGTGGGGTCGATCTTCCAGTCGCCGGTGTGCATGACCGTGCCGGCGGCGGTGCGGATGACCACCGCGTTGGGTTCGGGGATCGAATGGGTCAGGCTGACTAGCTCGATGGCGAACGGCCCTACATCGAAGCGCGCGCCCAGCGCGACCTCGGTGACCTCCAGATCGTCCAGGCCCTCGACCGGGTCGTCGGCGATCTTGCGGCGCAGCAGCGCTGCGGCGAACGGCGTGGCGTAGACCCGGCAGCGCAGGCGCGGCCACAGATACTGCACCGCGCCCAGGTGATCCTCGTGGCCGTGGGTCAGGACCAGGCCGACCAGCGCCGAACGCTGTTTTTCGATGTAGCTCAGGTCGGGCAGCACTATGTCGATGCCCGGCACGTCGCGGTCGGCAAACGTGATGCCCAGGTCGACCATCAGCCACTTGCCGGCGTGGCGGTAGAGATTGACGTTCATGCCGATCTCGCCCGCCCCGCCCAGCGGCAGGAATTCGAGCTCGTCCCGCCCGCGCGCCGTGCCCACCATGCGCTCAGCGCCGCTGTGCGTTGCGCTGGAAGACCTCGCGCAGGCCCTTGATGGTCAGGTCGCCGTCGACCGCCTGGATCGCATCCGTCGAAGCGTTGAACAGGGGCGCCAGACCGCCGGTGGCCACCACCTTCATGGGCCGGCCGAACTCGGCCTTGATGCGCGCGACGAGCCCCTCGACCAGGCTGATGTAACCCCAGAAGATGCCCGACTGCATGGCCGGCACCGTCGACTTGCCGATCACCGTGGCCGGCCGATCGACCGCGACGCGCGGCAGGCTGGCCGCCGCGCTGTGCAACGCCTCCAACGCCAGGTTGACGCCCGGCGCGATGCTGACCCCGTGCAGGTCGCCGTTCTCGTCCACCACGTCGAACGTGGTCGCCGTGCCGAAGTCGATGATGATGAGTGGCCCGCCATGGTGCACGTGTCCGCCGATCGCGTTCACCAAACGGTCGGCGCCGACCTCGGCCGGTCGGTCGACCAGGACGCGCATGCCGAGCTCGATGCCTGGTCCCACCACCAGCGGATCGCCGTGGAAGTGGTCGCGCGCCAACGTGCGTAGCGCGAACAGGCCCTGGGGCACCACCGAGGAAATGGCGATGTCCTTGATCGCCGCCGCCTCGATCCCCGACATGGTCATGAGCTGCGCCAGCAGCGCGGCGTACTCGTCCGCCGTGCGGTCGGTGCGGGTGGCCACGCGCCAACGCCCGCGGATCGCCGGACCATCGAACACCGCGAACACCGTGTTGGTGTTGCCCGCGTCGATGGCCAGCAGCAGGCGCGCGCTCATGCCGCCCCCAGCAGATGGACGTCGCCCGCCGCCACCAGCCGCCGGGCGCCACCGGGCAGTTCGGCGACCAGGGCACCGCTGTCGTCCAGCGCAACGAAGCGCGCCTCGAAGCTGTCGCGCTCCAAGTTGACCCGAATAATGGCGCCGACGCCTATGGCACGGGCGAGCCACGCCGCGCGGATCGGTGCGAAGCCGTCGCACTGCCACACACTGCGCCAGGCGAACAGGGCGTCGATCAGGCCCACAGCCAGGGCCTCGGGCGTGATCGCGATTTCGAGCGCGGCCATGGTCGTAGCGGACACCCGGGCGACCACCGGGCCGTTCGCCACGTTGACCCCGATGCCCACGATGACCCAGCGGACCGTGGTACCCGCCGTCTCGCATTCCAGCAGGATGCCGGCGATCTTGCGATCGTCGACCAGCACGTCGTTCGGCCACTTGAGCGCGACGGTGTGCCCGGCGCCGAGCAGCGGGGCCAGGGTCTCGGCGAGCGCCACGGCCGCGACGAAACCGAGCTGGCCCAGCACCGAGGCCGGGGCGGCCGGACGCAGGATCACCGAGAGATAGAGGTTGCCCGGCGGCGAGGCCCACGTGTTGCCGCGGCGTCCACGCCCCGCCGTCTGCTCGGTCGCGGTGACGACCGTTCCGTCCGCCGCGCCCTCGGCGATCAGCCGGCGCGCCGCGTCGTTGGTCGAACCGACCGCGCCAAGCCGGACCCACGTCGCGGTCACGGTACCAAAGCCGCGGCCGCGTGCTGTGCCCCGGCAATCAGCGGTTCCGGCGCGATGAAGAAGAACGCGACGAAGAGGCCACTGATGACGACGACCGTCGCCACCTCGCGGCCCATGGGTCGGTCGAACGGCTGGGCCGGCTCGTCGAAGTACATGATCTTGACGATGCGCAGGTAGTAGAACGCGCCGACCACGCTGGTCAGCACGCCGATGATCGCCAGCCCGTACAGTCCCTGCTGGATCGCCGGCAAGAAGACGTAGAGCTTGCCGAAGAACCCGGCCAGCGGCGGGATGCCCGCCAGCGAGAACATGAACACGCCTAGCACCAGCGCCAGCAGCGGTTGCGTGCGCGACAGCCCGGCCAGGTCCGAAATCTGCTCGACCATGCGCTCGTCGCGGCGCATGGCGAGAATGCAGGCGAACGTGCCGAGCGTCATGGCCAGATAGATCGCCAGATAGACGGCGACGCCGCGCACGCCGTCCGACGACCCCGACGCCAGGCCGACCAGCGCGTAGCCCACATGGCCGATCGAGGAGTACGCCATCAGGCGCTTGATGTTGGTCTGAGCGATCGCCGCGACCGCGCCCAGCACCATCGAGGCGATGGCGATGAACGTGATGACCTGCTGCCACTGGGCGACCAGGTCGCCGAACGGCTGCATCAGCACGCGCAGGAACAGGGCCATGGCGGCGATCTTGGGCGCCGCGGCGAAGAACGCCGTGACCGGCGTCGGCGCGCCCTCGTAGACGTCGGGCGTCCACATGTGGAACGGCACCGCCGATACCTTGAACGCCAGGCCCGAGATCAGGAAGACTAGGCCGATCACCAGTCCGGTGGCCGGCGGCTCGGCCCCGCCGAAGGCGCGCACGAGCTCCACGAACGACGTGGTGCCGGTGAAGCCGTAGATCATCGACGCGCCGTAGAGCAGCAGGCCCGAGGACAGCGCGCCGAGCACGAAGTACTTGAGCCCGGCCTCGGTCGAGCGAAGCGAATCGCGCTGGAACGCCGCGACCACGTAAAGCGCCAGGGACTGCAGCTCGAGGCCCACGTAGAGGCTGATGAGATCGTTGGCCGAGATCATCATCATCATGCCGAGCGTCGCGAACAGCAGCAGCACGGCGTATTCGAAGCGCTGCATCCCTGCCCGGCGCTGGTAGCCGACGCCCATCACCATGGTCACCGCCGCGCCGACCAGCACGAGCTGCTTCATGAAGGCCGCGAAGCCGTCGCTGACGAACTGGCCGCCGAACGCGAGCCGGGCCCCCGGTTCCTGCTCGGCAACAAGGATGAACGCGATCAGGAACGCGATCACGGACGACCACAGGATCGCGCGCGACGCCCGGTCGCCCACGGCGGCGCCCACGACCAGCACGGCCAGGCCGACGCACGCCAGCCACAGCTCGGGCAGGGCAACCATGAGATCGGCGTGGAGCGTCGGGTTCACGGCGTCGACCTCAGGGCAGCACGAGTATGGGGGTGTCGGCGACCGGTGTCGCCTGGGCCATGAGATTGGCCACCGAGGCGTGCATGACGCGCAGGAACGGATCAGGCCACACGCCCATCACCAGCACGCCGACGACCAGGGGCACGAAGATCGCGATCTCGCGGCGGTTCAGGTCGAGGATCGCCTTCAGATCCTCACGCACCAGTTCGCCGAAGACGACCCGGCGGTAGAGCCACAGCATATAGGCCGCGCCCAGGATGATGCCCGTGGTCGCCAGCACCGCGACCAGCGTGTTGACTTGGAACACCCCGGTCAGCACCAGGAACTCGCCCACGAAGCCCGAGGTGCCCGGCAGCCCGACCGAGGCCAGCATGAACACCATGAAGACGAAGGCATAGACCGGCATGCGGTGGACCAGCCCGCCGTAGCGCTCGATCAGGCGCGAGTGGATGCGGTCGTAGACGACGCCGACGCACAGGAACAGCGCGCCCGACACGATGCCGTGGCTCAGCATCTGCACGATGCCGCCCTCGATGCCCTGGGTCGTCAGCGTGAAGATGCCGATGGTCACGAAACCCATGTGCGCGACCGAGGAGTACGCGATCAGCTTCTTCATGTCCTCCTGCATCAGGGCGACCAGCGAGGTGTAGATGATCGCGACGATGCTGAGGGTGTAGATGAACGGCGTGAAGTAGGCCGATGCCTCGGGCAGCATGGGCAGCGAGAAGCGCAGGAAGCCGTAGCCGCCCATCTTCAGCAGGACGCCGGCCAGGATGACCGAGCCCGCCGTCGGCGCCTCCACGTGGGCGTCGGGCAGCCAGGTGTGCAGCGGCCACATCGGCACCTTGACCGCGAACGAGGCGAAGAAGGCCAGCCACAGCCAGCGTTGCAGGCCATGGTCGAACTCGGTCGCCATCAGGGTCGGCACGTCGGTGGTACCCGCCTGGAAGTACATCGCCAGCATGGCGAGCAGCAGCAGCACCGAGCCGATCAGCGTGTAGAGGAAGAACTTGAACGCGGCGTAGACACTTCGCGAGCCGCCCCACACCCCGATGATCAGGAACATCGGGATCAGCATCCCCTCGAAGAAGAAGTAGAACACCACGAAGTCGAGCGCGCAGAACACGCCGTTCATCATGGTCTCCAGGACCAGGAACGCGATCATGTACTCGCGCACGCGGGTCTGGATCGCCGACCAGCTCGCCAGGATGCAGATCGGCATCAGGAAGCAGCTCAGCACCACCAGCAGCACCGAGATGCCGTCCACCCCCATGTGGTAGTTGATGCCGTAGGCCGGGATCCACGGCACCTGCTCGACGAACTGGAACGCCGCCGTCGACGGGTCGAAGCCGACCCACAGCACGATGGCCAGCGCCAGCGTGATCAGGGTGGTCCACAGGGCGACGTTGCGCGCGTTGCGCGCCACCACCGCGGCATCGCCGCGGATCAGCAAGATCGCGGCGGCGCCGACCAGCGGCAGGAAGACGATGAGCGACAGCAGCGGTGCGTTGCCCATGGCCTCAGCCCGCACCGTAGACGATGTACCACGTGACCAGCGCCGCGACGCCGATCAGCATGGCGAAGGCGTAATGGTAGAGATAGCCGGATTGCAGCCGCTTGGACCGCTGCGCCAGGTTCAGCGTCATGGCTGAAATGCCATCGGGGCCCAGGCCGTCGATCACCGCGCCATCGCCGCTCTTCCACAGGCCGAAGCCGAGCGCCTTGGCCTTGCGCACGAACACCGCTTCATAGAGCTCGTCGAAGTACCACTTGTTCAGCAGGAAGCGGTAGAGCGCGCCGAAACGGGCGGCCAGCGCGCGCGGCACGGCCGGGTTCGCGATGTAGAACCAGTAGGCGACGGCGATGCCGATCAGGCCCGCCGCGATGGGCAGGATCTTGACCCACAGCGGCACGTGGTGCGCCGCCTCGAGCACGTCGTGGCCGGGCAGCACCAGCAGCGCCGGACCCCAGAAATGCTCGGGCTCCTCGACCATGGGAACGCCCAGGTAGCCGCCGGCGATCGCCCCCGCCGCCAACACGAACAGCGGCACCAGCATGACCGGCGGCGATTCGTGGGCGTGCTCCAGCTTGTGATGGTCGCCCCGGAACGTGCCGTGGAAGGTCATGAACAGGAGGCGCCAGGAATAGAACGCGGTCATCACCGCCGACGCGATGCCGAGCCAGAAGGCGTAAAGCCCGATGCTGGTGTCGGCGCCGAACGCGGCCTCCAGGATGATGTCCTTGGAGAAGTACCCGGCGAAGAACGGCACGCCAGCCAGCGCCAGGCTGCCGATCCACATCAGCGCGTAGGTGACCGGAATGACCTTGCGCAGGCCACCCATGTTGCGCATGTCCTGTTCGCCGTGCAGCGCGTGGATGACCGAGCCCGAGCCGAGGAACAGCAGCGCCTTAAAGAAGGCGTGGGTGAACAGGTGGAAGATGCCGGCGCCGTAGGCCGAGACGCCGAGGGCGAAGAACATGTAGCCGAGCTGGCTGCACGTCGAATACGCGATGACCCGCTTGATGTCGTTCTGCACCAGGCCGACGGTCGCGGCGAAGAACGCGGTCGAGGCGCCGACGAAGGCGACCACGTCCAGCGCCGTCGGCGCGTACTCGAACAGCGGCGAGAGCCGCGCCACCATGAACACGCCGGCGGTCACCATGGTCGCGGCGTGGATCAGGGCCGAGACCGGCGTCGGGCCCTCCATGGCGTCGGGCAGCCAGGTGTGCAGGCCGAGCTGCGCCGACTTGCCCATGGCGCCCATGAACAGCAGCAGGCACAGGGTCGTCAGGGTATCGACCTCGGCGCCGAGGAAGCGGATCGTCGTGCCCGCCGCGTCAGGCGCAGCGTCGAAGATGGTGTCGAGATCGATCGACCCGAACACCAGGAAGACGCCGACGATGCCCAGCGCGAAGCCGAAATCGCCGACCCGGTTGACCAGGAACGCCTTGATCGCGGCCGCGTTGGCCTCGGGCTTCTTGTACCAGAAGCCGATCAGCAGGTAGGAGCAGAGGCCAACGCCTTCCCACCCGAAGAACAACTGCAGCAGGTTGTCCGCCGTCACCAGCATCAACATGCTGAACGTGAACAGGCTGAGATAGGCGAAGAAGCGCGGCACGCCCGGATCGCCGTGCATGTAGCCGATCGAATAGACGTGCACCAGCGCCGAGACGGTGGTTACCACGACCAGCATGACCGCGGTCAGCGCATCGACGCGCAGGGCCCACGTCGCCTCGAACGCGCCGGAATCGATCCAGGTGAACAGCAGGACCGAAACATGCTCCTCGGTGCCGACCACGCCGAACAGCGCGATCCAGGCGAGGACAGCGCTGGCGATCAGCGGCAGGCAGGTCGCCGCCTGGGCGCCCTTGTGGCCCAGCCAGCGTCCCAGCAGCCCGGCCAGCGCCGCTCCGATCAGCGGCAGGAAGACGATGGCGGCGTACACGCGCCCCTAGCCCCGCATCAGGTTGACGTCCTCGACCTCGATCGAGCCGCGATTGCGGAAGAACACCACGAGGATCGCGAGACCGATCGCCGCCTCGGCCGCGGCCACGGTCAGCACCAGCATGGCGAACACCTGGCCGACCAGATCACCGAGCTCGGCCGAGAACGCCACCAGGTTGATGTTGACCGCCAGCAGCATCAGCTCGATGGACATCAGGATGATGATGACGTTCTTCCGGTTCAGGAAGATGCCGAACACGCCCAGCGTGAACAGGATCGCTGCGACGGTCAGATAGTGGCTTAGGCCGATGGCCATTCAGACGCCTTCCCCCGGCTGGACCTTGCGCAACTCCACGGTCGCCTCGGCACGGCGCGCGACCTGACTTGCGATTCGCTGGCGGCGCACGCCCTCGCGGCTGCGCAGCGTCAGCACGATCGCGCCGATCATCGCCACCAGCAGCACCAGCCCGGCCGCCTGGAACAGGTAGACGTAGTCGGTGTAGAGGATGTTGCCCAGCGCCTCGGTGTTGTGCGCCTTGGCGAGCAGCGGCGTGGGCGCGCCGGCACGGTCGCCAGCGTCCAGCGCCAGCGTCCAACCACCCAGCACCAACAGCAATTCCACCAGCAGGATCACGCCGATTAACGCGCCAACGGGCAGGTAGCTGATGAAGCCCTCGCGCAGCCTCACCGTGTTGATGTCCAGCATCATGACGACGAACAGGAACAGCACCGCCACCGCCCCGACATAGACGACGACCAGGATCATCGCCAGGAATTCGGCGCCCAGCAGCACGAACAGGCCCGCCGCGTTGAAGAACGCGAGGATCAGGAACAGCACCGAGTGCACCGGGTTGCGCGCGGTGATGACCATGGCGCCGGCCGCCACGGCGACCGCGGCGAACAGGTAGAAGGCTAGGGTCTGGACGATCATGGCCGGTTCAGCGGTACGGCGCGTCGGCGCGCAGCCGCTCGGCCAGCTCGCGTTCCCACCGCTCGCCGTTCGCCAGCAGCCTGGCCTTGTCGTAGAATAGCTCCTCGCGCGTCTCGGTCGCGAACTCGAAGTTCGGCCCCTCGACGATCGCGTCCACCGGGCACGCCTCCTCGCACAGGCCACAGTAAATGCACTTGGTCATGTCGATGTCGTAGCGCGTAGTGCGCCGGCTGCCGTCGGCGCGCGGCTCGGCCTCGATGGTGATCGCCTGCGCCGGGCAGATCGCCTCGCACAGCTTGCACGCGATGCAGCGTTCCTCGCCGTTGGGGTAGCGCCTAAGCGCGTGCTCGCCCCGGAACCGGGGGCTCAGCGGGCCCTTTTCGTAAGGATAGTTGAGCGTGACCTTACGCCGAAACATGTAGCGGAACGTCAGGGCCAGGCCCGAGACCAGCTCGGTCAGCAGCAGGCTCCGCGCAGTGCGATCGAGGAAGGACATCGCGATCTCCGTCAGTGGCCTTGCGGCGCCACCGCGCTGCGCGCGCCGTCGGGCTTGGCATAGGCCCTGACCGCAGTCAACGCGACGCGGCCGCCGGTCATGCCGGCACCCAGCCGAACGCCAGCAGCGCGCCGGAATAGGCCACCACCGCAAACAGCGACAGCGGCAGGAACACCTTCCAGCCGAGCCGCATGAGCTGGTCGTAGCGGTAGCGCGGGAAGGTCGCGCGCACCCACAGGAAGATGAACAGCACGCCGGCGATCTTGGCCGCGAACCAAATCGGCCCAGGGATCCAGTTGAACGGCTCGATGTCGATCAGCGGCAGCCAGCCCCCGAGGAACAGCACGGTGGTCATGCCGCTCATCAGGATCATGTTCGCGTACTCGCCCAGGAAGAACAGGGCGAAGGTCATGGCCGAGTATTCGACGTTGTAGCCGGCCACCAGCTCCGCCTCGGCCTCGGGCAGGTCGAACGGCGCGCGGTTGGTCTCGGCCAGGGCCGAGATCAGGAAGATCACGAACATCGGCGCCAGCGGAATGGCGAACCACAACCCTTCCTGCGCGCGCACCACGTCCGAGAGGTTCAGCGAGCCGACGCACACCAGCACGGCGACCATGACGAAGCCGATCGAGACCTCGTAGGACACCATCTGCGCGGCCGAACGCAGCGCGCCCAGGAAGGCGTACTTCGAATTGCTGGCCCAGCCCGCCATAATGATGCCGTAGACGCCCAGGGACGAGATGGCGAAGAGGTAGAGGATGCCGACGTTGATGTCGGCGATCACCAGGCCGTCGCCGAAGGGGACCACTGCCCAGCCGACCAGGGCCAGGATGAAGGTCAGCATCGGCGCCATGACGAACACGACCTTGTTCGCCCCGGTCGGGATGACCGTCTCCTTGAACAGCAGCTTCACGCCGTCGGCGATGGGCTGCAGCAGGCCGAACGGGCCGACCACGTTGGGCCCGCGACGCAACTGCATGGCGCCGATCACCTTGCGCTCGGCGTAGGTCAGATAGGCCACCGCGCCCAGCAGCGGCACGATCACCGCCAGGATGCCCAGGACGGTGATGACCGTGGGCCAGACGTAGACGTCCCACATGGGATCAACCATGGGTGCCCGTCGCCTTGGCGGACCCGGCGCGCGCCGCGATGCACTGCGCCATCGTGGGCGAGGCGCGGCTGATCGGATCGGTCATGTAGAACTCGGCGATCGGCGAAACGAACGACGCCTCGGCCATGGCGCCGGCGCGACCGAAGGCGCCCCAAGCCGCCGGCACGACGGTGCCGATCGCGGCGAAGGCGCCACCCAGCCCCGCCAGCCCGCGCCGCACCGCGGCCAGGTCGTCGAACGGCAGCGTGTGGCCCAGCGCCTCGGACAACGCGCGCACGATCGCCCAGTCGGCCCGTGCCTCGCCAGGCGGGAACGCGGCGCGCCGGCCGATTTGAGCCCGCCCTTCGGTGTTGACGTAGATCGCGTCTTTCTCGGTGTAGGCCGCGCCGGGCAGGATCACGTCGGCGCGGTGCGCCCCGCGATCGCCGTGGTGCCCGATGTAGACGACGAACGCCGAGCCAAGGCGGCGCGTATCGATCTCGTCGGCGCCATGCAGGATGACGACCGCGATCGAGCCGTCGCCCGCGCCCTGCAGGATGCCCATGGTGTCACGGCCGCCGGCATCCGGCACGAAGCCTGCGTCCAGGGCGCCGACACGCCCGGCCGCCGTGTGCAGCACGTTGAAGCCATTCCAGCCCTCGCGCACCATGCCGGCCGCCTCGGCCAGCGTGCGGGCGGCGTGCAGCACGTGCGCCCCGTCGGGCCGCGCCAACGCTCCCATGCCCAGGATCATCATGGGCGCCTTGGCGTCCTTCAGAACCCTGGCGAACGGCAGCTTGCCGTCCAGCAGGTCCTGCAGCGTGCGCGGCCCCGCCCCCAGGGTCTCGACCGCCAGGGTCGGCGTGCCCACATCGCCGACCGCCACGACCGGGAAGCGGCCGGCGAGCCAGCGCTTGCGCAGGCGCGCGTTCAGCACCGGCGCCTCGCGGCGTGGGTCCGTGCCGATCAGCAGGCACGCATCCGCAGCCTCGATGCCCGCGATGGTCGTGTTGAACACGTAGCCGGCGCGGCACGACGGATCGAGCGCGGCGCCGTCCTGGCGGCAATCACGGTGGGGCGAGCCGAGGGCGTCGAGCAGTCGGCGCAGCAGGTACGTGGATTCCGCGTCGACCAGGTCGCCCGCCAGCGCGGCGATGCGTTCGCCCGGCGCCCCCTTCAGGCGATCGGCGATTCGGCCGAACGCCTCGACCCACGACGCCGGGCGCAGCCGCCCGTCGTCGCGCACCATGGGCACGTCGAGCCGCTGGCGCAACAGGCCATCGCAGGCGAAGCGTGTCTTGTCCGAGATCCACTCCTCGTTGACGTCCTCGTTGAGCCGCGGCAGCACGCGCAGCACCTGCGGCCCGCGCGCGTCCACGCGGATCGCCGCGCCGACCGCGTCGAGCACGTCGACGCTCTCCGTCTTGGTCAGTTCCCAGGGCCGGGCCGCGAAGGCGTAGGGCTTCGAGGTCAGCGCGCCCACCGGGCACAGGTCGACGATGTTGCCGCTCAGCTCCGAGCTCAGCGACCGCTCGACATAGGTGGCGATCTCGGTCTTCTCGCCGCGGTTGACCGCGCCCAGCTCCTCGACGCCGGCGACGTCGTCGAGGAACCGCACGCAGCGGGTGCAATGGATGCACCGCGTCATGAACGTCTTGACCAGCGGCCCGAAGTCCTTCTCGGGCACGGCGCGCTTCAACTCCTCAAATCGACTGGCGCCCATGCCGTAGGCCATGGCCTGGTCCTGTAGGTCGCATTCGCCACCCTGATCGCAGATTGGGCAATCGAGCGGATGGTTGATCAGCAGGAACTCCATCACGCCGTGGCGCGCGCGCTTGGTCATCTCGCTCTGGGTCTTGACGACCATGCCTTCGGCGATGGGCCAAGCGCAGCTCGCCACCGGCTTCGGCGACTTCTCGACCTCGACCAGGCACATGCGGCAGTTGCCGGCGATCGCCAGGCGCTCGTGGTAGCAGAAGCGAGGGATCTCCTTGCCGGCGATCTCGGACGCCTGCAGCACGGTCAGACCGGCCGGAACGTCGTACACCTCGCCGTCGATGGTGAGCTTAACCATGCCCCTACTCAGCCGCCACCGAGCGCGCCGCCTGGAACGCGGCGATGCGCCGTTCCAGCTCGGGGCGGAAGTGACGGATCAGACCCTGCACTGGCCACGCCGCGGCGTCGCCCAGGGCGCAGATGGTGTGGCCTTCGATGCGCCGGCTGATGTCCTCAAGCATGTCGATCTCGGCGGCGTGGGCATCGCCCACCGCCATGCGGTCCATGATGCGCATCAGCCAGCCGCAGCCTTCGCGGCACGGTGTGCACTGGCCGCAGCTCTCGTGCTTGTAGAAGTGCGCCAGGCGCGCGATCGCCTTCACGATGTCGGTGGACTTGTCCATCACGATCACCGCGGCGGTGCCCAGGCCCGAACGCACCTCGCGCAGCGAATCGAAGTCCATCAGAACCGTGTCGCAGATCGAGCGCGGGATCAGCGGCACCGATGATCCGCCCGGAATGATCGCCAGCAGGTTGTCCCAGCCGCCGCGCACGCCGCCTGCGTGGCGCTCGATGAGCTCCTTGAGCGGGATGCCCATCTCCTCCTCGACGTTGCACGGCGTGTTCACGTGCCCGGAGATGCAGAAGAGCTTCGTGCCGGTGTTCTTCGGCCGGCCGAGCGCGGCGAACCACGCGGCGCCCCGACGCAGGATGGTCGGCACGACGGCGACGGTCTCGACGTTGGTCACCGTCGTCGGGCAGCCGTAGAGCCCCGCCGTCGCCGGGAACGGCGGTTTCAGCCGGGGCTGGCCCTTGTTGCCCTCGAGGCTTTCCAGCAGCCCGGTCTCCTCGCCGCAGATGTAGGCGCCGGCGCCGCGATGAACGTAGAGATCGAAGTCGTAGCCCGAGCCGCACGCGTTCTTGCCGATCAGGCCGGCGACGTAGGCCTCGTCGATCGCGGCGTTCAGCCGCTCGGCCTCACGGTAGAACTCGCCCCGGATGTAGATGTAGCCGGTATGCGCGCCCATGCCGACGCCCGCGATCAGGGCGCCCTCGACCAGCTTGTGCGGGTCGTTGCGCATGATGTCCCGGTCCTTGCAGGTACCGGGCTCGCTCTCGTCGGCGTTGATGACCAAGTAGGACGGCCGCCCGTCGGGCGAGGCCCTGGGCATGAACGACCACTTGAGCCCGGCCGGAAAGCCGGCGCCGCCGCGCCCGCGCAGGTCCGACGCCTTGACCTGTTCGACGATCCACTCGCGGCCCTTGAGCACCAGGTCCTTGGTGCCATCCCAGTCGCCGCGACCTTGTGCCCCGGCCAGGCGCCAGTCGCCGTCGCCATAGAGGTTGGTGAAGATGCGGTCGCGATCGGCCAGCATCAGCGGTTCTTCCCGTCAAGCAGCGTGGCGCGCCCGTGCACAGGCGCGGACGTCTTGCGCCCGACGCGCGGCCCCGGCGCGCTGGCGCGGTCGTGCGCTAGGTCGTCGAGCAGGCGTTCGGTCGACGCGACGTCGAGATCCTCGTAGTAGTCGTCGCCCACCTGCACCACGGGGGCGTTGACGCACGCGCCCAGGCACTCGACCTCGACCAGGGTGAACGCGCCATCGGCGGTGGTGCCACCCACATCGACGCCGAGCTTCTTGCGGCACGCGCCTAGCACCTGGTCGCTGCCGCGCAGCCAGCACGGCGTCGTCGTGCACACCTGAACCAGGTGCCGACCGACCGGCTTCAAATTGAACATCGTGTAGAACGACGCGACTTCGTAGACCCGGATCGGCGCCATGCCGAGCACGGTGGCCACGTGGTCCACCGCAGCCTGGCTCAGCCAGCCGCCGTTCTGGCGCTGCGCCAGATCAAGCAGGGCGATCACGGCGCTCTTCTGGCGTCCGGCCGGGTACTTGGCCATGACGTGCCGCGCGCGCTCCTGGTTCGCGGGGCTGAAGGCGAACGTCGTCTCGCTCATCGGTCGATCTCGCCGAACACGATGTCGGAGGCGCCGATGATGGCGACCACGTCGGCCAACATGTGGCCCCTGGACATGAAGTCGAGCCCCTGCAGGTGCGCGAAGCCCGGCGCGCGGATGTGGCAGCGGTACGGCTTGTTGGTGCCGTCGGCCACGAGATAGACGGCGAACTCGCCCTTGGGCGCCTCGACTGCCGTGTAGGTCTCGCCGGTGGGCACGTGGTAGCCCTCGGTGTACAGCTTGAAGTGATGGATCAACGCCTCCATCGAGCGCTTCATCTCGGCGCGCGGCGGCGGCGCGACCTTGCGGTTCTCGGTGCGCACCGGGCCGCCCGGCATGCGCTCCAGGCACTGGCGCATGATGCGCAGGCTCTGGCGCATCTCTTCCATGCGCACGAGATAGCGGTCGTAGCAGTCGCCGTGCCTGCCCACCGGAATGTCGAAGTCCATATGGGCGTAAACGTCGTAGGGCTGCGCCTTGCGCAGGTCCCACGGCACGCCCGATCCGCGCAGCATCGGGCCGGTGAAGCCCCAGTTCAGCGCCTGCTCGACGCTGACCACGCCGATGTCGACCGAGCGCTGCTTGAAGATGCGGTTCTCGTTGAGCAGCGATTCCAGATCGGCCAGCACCTTTGGAAACGAATCACAGTAGGCTAGGATGTCCTCGGCCAGGCCGGCCGGCATGTCCCGCGCCACGCCGCCCGGGCGGAAGTACGCCGCGTGCAGCCGTGCGCCCGAGACGCGCTCGTAGAACTCCATCAGCTTCTCGCGTTCCTCGAAGCCCCACAGCATGGGCGTCATGGCGCCCACGTCCATAGCGAACGAGGTCACGTTCAGCAGGTGATTCAGAAGCCGCGTGACCTCGGAGAACAGCACGCGGATGTACTGGGCGCGCGGCGGCACCTCGATGCCCAGCAGCCGTTCCACCGCCAGGGCGAAGGCGTGCTCCTGACACATGGGCGAGACATAGTCGAGCCGGTCGAAATACGGCACCGCCTGCAGGTACGTCTTGTACTCGATCAGCTTCTCGGTGCCCCGGTGCAGCAGGCCGACATGCGGGTCGGCGCGCTCGACAATCTCGCCGTCCATCTCCAGCACCAGACGCAGCACCCCGTGCGCCGCCGGATGCTGCGGGCCGAAGTTCATGGTCATGTTCTTGATGGCGACTTCGGTCATGGCGTCGCCTTCTCGTCGCCGGGCAGCACCGGCGCCTCGCCTTCCCACGGGCTCAGGAAGTCGAAGCTGCGGAACGCCTGGGTCAGCCGCACCGGCTCGTAGACCACGCGCTTCTGGGCGTCGTCGTAACGCACCTCGACCTTGCCGGTCAGCGGGAAGTCCTTGCGCATCGGGTGGCCGTCGAAGCCGTAGTCGGTCAGGATGCGGCGCAGATCCGGGTTGCCCGAGAACAGCACGCCGTAGAGGTCCCACACCTCGCGCTCGCACCAGCCGGCCGCGCTGAACACGCCGACCGCGGAGGGCACCGGCGTCAGCTCGTCGGTCGTGACCTTGACGCGGATGCGGTGGTTATAGCGCAGGCTGAGCAGGTTGTAGACGATCTCGAAACGCTCCGCCCGGTCCGGCCAGTCGACGCCGCACACGTCCACGAGTTGCTTGAACAGCAGCCCCGCGTCGTCGCGCAGGTGCGTGAGCACGCGCACCACCGCGTCGCGTCGAACGTCGAGCGCGAGCTCTCCGTTGGCGACGCGAAAGCCAAGCACGTCGCCTCCCAAGGTCTGGGTCAGCGCGGCGCCGAGTTCGTGGAGCGGATCGGTCATGACATCGGCTAGCGCAGGATCGTGCCCGTGCGCCGGATCTTCTTCTGCAACTGCAGGATGCCGTAGACCAGCGCCTCAGCGGTCGGCGGGCAGCCCGGCACGTAGACGTCCACCGGCACGACCCGGTCGCAGCCACGCACGACCGAATACGAAAAGTGATAGTAGCCGCCGCCGTTGGCGCAACTCCCCATCGAGATGACCCAGCGCGGCTCGGCCATCTGGTCGTAGACCTTGCGCAGGGCCGGCGCCATCTTGTTGCACAGCGTCCCCGCTACGATCATCACGTCGGACTGGCGCGGGCTGGGCCGCGGCACGACGCCGAAGCGATCCAGGTCGTAGCGGCTGCAGTAGGCGTGGATCATCTCGACCGCGCAGCACGCCAGCCCGAAGGTCATCGGCCACAGCGAGCCGGTGCGCGCCCAGTTCACGAGGCGATCGAGATGGGCGACGACGAACCCCTTGTCGTTGAGCTCCTCGCCGACCTGCGTGGCGAGCGCATGATGCCCGGGCCCGAGCGCCGTGCTCGGGCCGAGCGGATCGCTCACTCCCATTCCAGCGCTCCCTTGCGCCACTCGTAGAAGAAGCCGATCGTCAGCACGCCCAGGAACACGACCATCGACCAGAAGCCGAACGTGCCGATCTCGCCGAGCGAGACCGCCCACGGGAACAGGAACGCGACCTCCAGGTCGAAGATGATGAACAGGATCGACACCATGTAGAAGCGCACGTCGAAGCGCTGGCGCGCGTCCTCGAACGCCTCGAAGCCGCATTCGTACGCCGACAGCTTCTCGGTATCCGGGCGCTGCGGCGCCACCAGATACGACGCCGCAAGGATCACCAGCGCGAGCGCGGTAGCGATACCGAGGAAGATCAGGATCGGCAGATAATCGGCGAGCAGTTCGGTCATGGTCCGTCGATCTCAGGGTTGCCGACGCCGCCGGGGGATCCGGTTCGCGCGCAGAGTATACGCCGACGGCGTATCATTCATTCACCCATATCGTTGTGCGCGCCGCACGGAACCGTCCTGCATCCGCGGGCGCGACACGACTTACTGTCCGTTCCGACCGGGGATCCGGTGGCGGGAGCGACGGGGCTCGAACCCGCGACCTCCGGCGTGACAGGCCGGCGCTCTAACCGACTGAGCTACGCCCCCGGACACGACGAGCGGTCCCAATACTCGCACCGGCTCGTTCCGTCAAGCGTCGCCGCGACTCGGGACGCCGACGCGAACGACCGACGCGTGGTGGGCGATGACGGGTTCGAACCGCCGACCCCCTCGGTGTAAACGAGACGCTCTACCGCTGAGCTAATCGCCCGACCCGCTCCGGGATCTCATGGGCGCGGGCCACGTCCACACCACGTCGCCGGCACCATAGTCCGTCGAGCGAACCTGCGCCAAGACCAGGGCACATCCGGTTGGGGCCCGAGAGCCATCCAACCGGATGCCCATCTCGCTAGCGGCCGTTGACCGCGTCCTTGAGCGGCCTGCCGGCGCGGAACTTTGGCTGCTTCGACGCCGGAATCTTGATGGTCTGACCGGTCCGCGGGTTGCGGCCCTGCGATGCCGCCCGCTTCGTCACGTGAAAAGTGCCGAAGCCTACGACGCGCACTTCCTTGCCCTTGGACAGAGCGCCGCTCACCGATTTGAAAACACCGTCAACGGCCTTGGTCGCCTGCGCCTTCGTGAGGCCCGCCGCGTCGGCGACCTTTGCGATGATGTCGTTCTTGTTCATGTCAGTATCCCCCTCCCTGCTGGATGATGGATTGATCTCCCAAGTCGGGCATGCTCCCGGCTGCGAAGCAAGCCTAAACCGCGCTTCCACGTGTCGTCAACGTCATGCGTGCGGTGTGCGCGCCCGTCGCACGATGCGAAGGTCTAGTGAGTGATGACGTCCTCGGTCGACTCGGCGTCGTCGGCGGCGGCCGCGGCCGGCGCCTTCGCGTCGTCCTCGTCCGACCACTCGATGGGCTCGGGGCGCCGATCCAACGCAAGCTTGATCACCTCGTCGATCGAACCGACCGGCACGATCGTCAGGTAGCGCTTCACGTTGTCGGGGATCTCCTCGAGATCCTTCTCGTTGTCGCGCGGGATCAGCACCGTCTTCAGACCGCCGCGCAACGCCGCAAGCAGCTTCTCCTTCAAGCCGCCGATCGGCAGCACGCGGCCGCGCAGCGTGATCTCGCCGGTCATCGCGACCGAGCAGCGCACCGGGATGCCGGTCAGCGCCGAGACGATCGAGACGCACATGGCGACGCCGGCCGACGGGCCGTCCTTCGGTGTCGCGCCTTCGGGGACGTGGATGTGGATGTCCTTCTTATCGAAGGTCGGCGGCTTGATGCCGAGCGAGGCCGCGCGGCTGCGCACCCAGCTCTTCGACGCCTGGACCGATTCCTGCATCACGTCGCCAAGCTTGCCGGTGATCGTCATGCGCCCCTTGCCGGGTACCACGATCGCCTCGATCGACAGGAGCTCGCCGCCGACCTCGGTCCACGCCAGGCCGGTGGTGATGCCAACCAGGTTCTCGAGTTCGGCCTCGCCGTAGCGGAAGCGGCGCACGCCGGCGTAGCACGCTAGGTTGGCGCTGGTCACGGCCACGCGCTTGCGGCCCTTGGCGACGATGTCACGCACCGCCTTGCGCTGCAGCGTGCCCAACTCGCGTTCAAGGTTCCGCACGCCCGCCTCGCGCGTGTAGTAGCGGATCAGGTCGCGCAACGCGCCGTCCGAGATGGACCACTCATGCTTCTTCAAGCCGTTGGCCGTGCGCTGCTTGTCGATCAGGTGGCGTCGCGCGATGGCGACCTTCTCGTCCTCGGTGTAGCCCGAGAGCCGGATGACCTCCATGCGGTCGAGCAGCGGCGCGGGGATGCGCGTCGTGTTCGCCGTGGTCAGGAACATCACTCCGCTCAGGTCATAGTCGACCTCGAGGTAGTGGTCGTTGAACGACGCGTTCTGCTCGGGGTCGAGCACCTCGAGCAGGGCCGACGCCGGATCGCCGCGCCAGTCCGCGCCCATCTTGTCGACCTCGTCGAGCAGGAACAGCGGGTTCGACGCTTTCGCCTTCTTCATGCCCTGCACGATCTTGCCGGGCATCGAGCCGATGTAGGTGCGGCGGTGGCCGCGGATCTCGGCCTCGTCGCGCACGCCACCCAGCGACATGCGCACGAAGTTGCGCCCCGTCGCCCGCGCGATCGATTTGCCGAGCGAGGTCTTGCCCACGCCGGGCGCACCGACCAGGCAAAGGATCGGGCCCTTCGACTTCGGGTTGCGCTGCTGCACCGCCAGGTACTCGAGGATGCGCTCCTTCACCTTCTCGAGCCCGTAGTGGTCCTGGTCGAGGACCTTGGCTGCCAGGCGCAGGTCGTGCTTCAGCTTCGAGCGCTTCTTCCAGGGAATGCCCAGCATCCAGTCCAGGTAGTTGCGCACCACCGTCGCCTCGGCCGACATCGGGCTCATGGTCTTGAGCTTCTTGACCTCGCCGAGCGCCTTGTCGCGCGCTTCCTTGGTCAGCTTGGTGCGGCGGATGCGCTCCTCGAGCTCGCGCACCTCGTCGCGGCCCTCCTCGCCGTCGCCCAGCTCCTTCTGGATCGCCTTGAGCTGCTCGTTCAGGTAGTACTCGCGCTGCGTCTTCTCCATCTGCCGCTTGACGCGGCCGCGGATGCGCTTCTCAACCTGGAGCACGCCGATCTCGTTCTCGATGATCGAGAAGATCTTCTCCAGCCGCTGGGAGACGCTCTGCATCTCCAGGAGCTGCTGCTTGTCGGCGAGCTTGATCGCCAGATGGGCGCACATGGTGTCCGCCAGCTTGCCGGGCTCGTCGATCTGGTTGAGCGAGACCAGCACCTCGGGCGGGATCTTCTTGTTGAGCTTGACGTACTCCTCGAACTCGGTCATCGCGGCGCGGCTCAGCGCCTCGACCTCGCGCGGGTCCACAGCCGGCTCGGGGTCGTCCTCAGCAATCGCCTGGAAGAACTCCTGGTTGTCGGTGTAATCGAGGATGCGCGCGCGACGCCCGCCCTCGACCAGCACCTTGACCGTGCCGTCGGGCAGCTTCAGTAGCTGCAGCACGGTCGAGACCGTGCCCACGCGGTAGATGTCGTCGGTCGTGGGATCGTCCTGGGCGCCGTTCTTCTGGGCGACGAGCAGGATCTGCTTGTCGTCCTTCATGACGTCCTCAAGCGCCTTGACCGACTTTTCGCGCCCCACGAACAAGGGCACGATCATGTGCGGGAAGACCACGATGTCCCGCAGCGGCAGGACGGAATAGATAGAGCCGTGGGCGAGTTTCACGCTCTGGACCCTTCCTTAAGGCTGTTCGGGGCGCCCCAGGCGCCCGAGCGGCTGCGCGGGTGCCGGGTGGGGTCGCCCCGGCCCGGTTGTCTCAACGCTAGATGGGCCTTGCGCCGGCGCAATCAAGAGCCGCGCGAGGCGCCGCTGGCTCCGACCTCGTTCGCCCGCTCGGCGTAGATCAGCAGGGGCGGCGTGCGACCGTCGACCACCTCCTTGTTGATGACCGCCTCGGTCACCCCGTCGTAAGTGGGCAGCTCGAACATGGTGTCGAGCAGGACGCCTTCGAGGATCGAACGCAGGCCGCGCGCGCCGGTCTTGCGGGCGATGGCACGGCGCGACACCTCGCGCAGCGCGTCGTCGGTGAACTTGAGCTTCACATCCTCCATCTCGAACAGCTTCTGGTACTGCTTGACCAGGGCGTTCTTGGGCTTGATCAGGATGTCGATCAGCGCCTGCTCGTCCAGGTCGTCGAGCGTCGCCAGCACCGGCAGGCGGCCGACGAACTCGGGGATCATGCCGAACTTCAGCAGGTCCTGCGGCTCGACCGTGCGCAGGATCTCGCCCATTTGCCGATCGTCCGGGCCGCGCACCGTGGCGCCGAACCCGATCGAGGTGCCCTGGGTGCGGTTCGAGATGATCTTGTCGAGGCCCGAGAAAGCGCCGCCGCAGATGAACAGGATGTTGGTCGTGTCGACCTGCAGGAACTCCTGCTGCGGGTGCTTGCGCCCGCCCTGGGGCGGCACCGACGCGATGGTGCCTTCCATGATCTTGAGCAGGGCCTGCTGCACGCCTTCGCCCGACACGTCCCGCGTGATCGACGGGTTGTCGCCCTTGCGCGCGATCTTGTCGACCTCGTCGATGAACACGATGCCGCGCTGCGCCCGCTCGACGTTGTAGTCGGCCGACTGCACCAGCTTCAGGATGATGTTCTCGACGTCCTCGCCGACGTAACCCGCCTCGGTCAACGTCGTGGCGTCGGCCATGGTGAACGGCACGTCCAGGATGCGCGCCAGCGTCTGGGCCAGCAGCGTCTTGCCCGAACCGGTCGGGCCGATCAGCAGGATGTTGGACTTCGCCAACTCGACGTCAGAGGTGCGCGTCCCCGTGTTCAGCCGCTTGTAGTGGTTGTGCACCGCGACCGCCAGCACGCGCTTGGCGTGGCTCTGGCCGACCACGTAGTCGTCCAGCACCTTGGCGATCTCGCGCGGCGTGGGCACGCCGTCGCGCGACTTCACGAGCGAGCTCTTGTGCTCCTCGCGGATGATGTCCATGCACAGTTCGACGCATTCTTCGCAAATGAACACGGTCGGGCCCGCGATCAGCTTGCGGACCTCGTGCTGGCTCTTGCCGCAGAACGAGCAGTAGAGCGTGCTCTTGCCGTCACCGCCGCCGGTCTTGGTCATGTCGGCTCCGTCTTGGAATCCAACGCACCTTTAGCAAGTTAGCCATAACCGCCGCGCCGAGACAACAGTTCGGCCAGCGAAATCCCTGGCCCGGGCGGACCGGGAATCGTCGCCCCGCCGCCCCGAATTTTCCGTTAAGTCGCGCGGGACCCCGGCGGGCCTAGCTCTTGGCCCCTTCGCCCTCGGCCGGGATCGTGCGGTGCGTGATCACGTCGTCGATCAAGCCGAAGGACTTGGCTTCCGCCGCCGACATGAAGGTGTCGCGTTCGACCTTCTGCTCGATGACGTCCAGCGCCTGCCCGGTATGCTTGACGTAAATTAAGTTCAGCCGCTTGCGCATCTCCAGGATCTCGCGCGCCTGGATCTCGATGTCGGTGGCCTGGCCTTGGACGCCGCCGGATGGTTGATGGATCATGACCCGTGCGTGGGGCAGCGCGAAGCGATGGCCTGCCGCGCCGGCCGCCAGCAGCAGCGAGCCCATGGACGCCGCCTGGCCCAGGCACAGGGTCGAGACCTTGGGCCGGATGTACTCCATGGTGTCGTATATCGCGAGCCCCGCCGTGACCACGCCGCCCGGCGAGTTGATGTATAACGAGATGTCCTTGGTCGGGTTCTCCGATTCCAGGAACAGCAGCTGGGCGCATACCAGGCTGGCGACGGCGTCGTTCACCGGGCCATTCAGGAAGATGATCCGTTCCTTCAGCAGCCGGGAATAGATGTCGTAGGCGCGCTCGCCACGGGCCGTCTGTTCGACGACCATGGGGACGAGGGTGTTCATGACGATCTCGTGCCGGTCGCTCATCGATCGCTGCGCTGCTCCAGGAAGCCCCTACTGATCCGCCTTGGCCTCGGCCGCGTCCTCGTCCGGGTCGCGCAACAACTCGTCCGTCGTCACGACCTTGTCGGTGATCTTGGCCAGGCCGAGGATGTGGTCTACCACCTTATCCTCGAACAGCGGCGCGCGCAGTTCATGAATGGCGTTGGGGTTCTTGGTGTAGAACTCGAACACCTTCTGCTCCTGCCCGGGGAACTGCCGGGCGCGCGTGATGATCGCCCGGTTGATCTCCTCGGGCGTCACGTCGATGCTGTTGCGCCGCCCCACTTCGGCCAGCAGCAGGCCCAGCCGGACCCGGCGTTCGGCGATATCGCGGTACTCGGCCTTCAGCTTGGCGGTCTCGGCGTCGGCGGCGGCTGGCGCGGGATGATCGTGCCCGTGGTCATGCGCGTGACCATGGTCGTGATCATGATGGTGGTGATGGCCATCGTGGGTGTGATCGTGCGCGGCCGTGTCGCGGTTCCGCTCCGCCTCGACCTGGCGCCAGATGGCCGCGAATTCCACGTCCACCATGCCGGGCGGGACGTCGAAGCGGTGGCGCGTGGCCAGCGCGTCCAGCAGCGCTCGCTTGACCCTGGCCCGGCTGAACGTGCCGTAGTCATCGGCCAGACGCTTGCGCAGGTCCTCGCGCAGCGCGGCCAGCGAGTCCAGGCCCAGCGCCTCGGCGAACTTGTCGTCGGCCGCTAGTGCCTCGGCCACCCGGACGTCCTTGACGGTGACCTGGAACGCGGCGGTCTTGCCTCGCAGGTTCTCGGCCGGGTAGTCGTCTGGGAACGTCACGTCGACCGCGAAGGCGTCGCCCGTCTTGCGATCGCGCAGGGCGCCGTCGAGCGCCGGCAGCAGCTGGCCGCCGCCCACCTTGACCGCCTGGTCGGTTCCCGACCCGCCGGCGAACGCCTCGCCCCCAATGGTCCCGGCGAAGTCGATAACGATCTGGTCGCCGTCCTGCGAAGCGTGGCCCTCGGGTGCCGCGGCATATTTGCGGTTGCGTTCGACCAGCCGTTCGAGCGCGCGGTCGACCTGATCGTCGCCGATCTCCACCACGGGGCGATTCAGCGCGATCTCGGCGAAGTCGCCCGGCTCGATCTCGGGCAACACCTCGATCTCCATCTCGTACTCGAGGTCGGCGCCTTCGCTGAACTGGGTGATCTTGATGCGCGGCCGCAGCGCCGGGCGCAGGCCCCGCTGCTCCATCACCTTGGTCGAGGACTCGCCGACGACCTCCTCCAGCGCCTCGCCAAGCACCTGGGAGCCGAAACGCTGGCGCAGCAGGTTCAGCGGCACCTTGCCGGGTCGGAAGCCGGGCAGCCGCGCCGTCTGCTGCAGCTTGGCCAGGCGCCCGGCGACGCGGTTCGCCACGTCGGACGCGGGAATGACGACCTTCAGCTCCCGGCTGAGGCCCTTCGAATCGCTCTCGTTCACTTGCATGGACATCTCCGCGTCCCGAACCCGAGGCGGACCGCGGACCCTCGCGCCGACGGCGAAGCGACCCACGTAGCCAGTTTCGTTCGGCCGGTCAAGCTTGGCGCGGCCGGACCCCGAAACAAGGGTTGCGGCCGTCACCCGCATGGCCAAAGGTGATCGCCTGAATGTGGCGCACCAGGCGCAAGGACGCCGTGCGCTATCTGAAGCCCAAGTCCCAGACCGTCGGGCGGCGCGACGAGGCGCCCCGCTACATCGGCCATTCGTGATCGCCCGGAGCGCCGCCTTGGCGGCTCTGCCGGCGCGGGCCGCACGCGCTTAACGGCCCTAGGGACGCTCAGTGCGCTGTTCCGCCTGTCAAGCCGACAACGACGGCCGCCGCCGCTTCTGCCGCGCCTGCGGCGCGGCCCTTCCCACGCCCTGCCCGGCCTGCGGGTTCGCCAACCGGCCGGACGACGCTCCGTCACCGTGCTGTTCGCCGACCTGTGCGGTTCGACCGACCTGGCGAGCCGGCTCGACCCTGAGGACTACTGCGATCTGGTCGGCCGCGTGCTCGACGCGATCGATGCCGAGATCGAGGCGCACGGCGGCACCGTCGACAAGCACCTGGGCGACGGCGCCATGGCCCTGTTCGGCGCGCCGGTCGCCCACGACGACGATCCTCTGCGGGCCGTCCACGCCGCCGCGGCGATCCACCGGCGCGTCGCCGCCCTGGCCCAGGACGCCACGATGGTGCTGGCGGTGCACATCGGCATCGCCGTCGGCGACGTGGTCGCCGGCGGGGTCGGACGCACGGGGCACGCCGGCTACACGGTGGTCGGCGAATCGGTCAACGTGGCGGCGCGCCTGCTCGAACTCGCCGGCCCCGGCGAGACGCTGCTGAGCCAGGACGTACACGAGCGTATGCAGGGGCGCGTCGCGCTGACCGAGGCCGGCTCGGTCACGCCGGCGGCCTGACGCGCGCCATTCGCACCTGGCGCCTCGGCGGCGCGATCGAGAGCCACGTCGCGCCCGTTGCTTCCCCTTTCGTCGGGTGATCCGCCGAACTCGGGCAGACATGCGCCGTCCTCGACGCCAGCCGCGCCGGCGCCGGTCAGATCGTCGTCGTGCGCGGCGAGGCCGGCATCGGCAAGAGCCGACTCGTCGAGCGGCTGGTCGAGGACGCGCGGGCGCGCGGCTACGCCGTGCACAAGGCCTTGGTGCTCGATTTCGGCACGGGCAAGGGCCAAGACGCGATCCGTGCCCTGGCCCGCGGCTTGGTCGGCACGCCCGCCGGCTCCGGCAAGACCCAGCGCACTGATGCGGCGGTCGCCGCCCAGCAGGCCGGGTGGCTGGCCGACGTCGACCAACCTCTGCTCGACGACCTGCTCGACCTCGGGGCCGCCACGGGGCGCAAGGCCCTGGTCGAGGCCATGGACCCGGCGACCCGGGTGGCGCGGCGCCGTGCCGTGTTGACCGCGCTTCTGCGCGGGGCCAGCGCCGCCCAGCCGTGCCTGATCGTGGTCAAGGACGTGCACTGGGCCGACGGCCCAACGCTCGCCGATATCGCGGCCCTGGGCGCCGCGCTGGGGTCACTGCCGGCCGTGCTGGTGCCGACCACGCGGCTGGACGGCGATCCGCTGACGCCGGCCTGGCGCGCCGGCCTCGGCACGACGCCGTTGACCACGCTGGACCTCCGCCCGCTCAGCCGGCACGAGGCGGCGGACCTGGCGCGCACCATCGCCCGGTCGAACGTGGCGCTGGTCGACAACTGCGTCGCGCGTGCCGAGGGCAACCCGCTGTTCCTCGTGCAGCTCCTGCACCACGCCCACGATCTCGCCGGCGATCAGGTTCCCGGCAGCATCCAGAGCCTGGTGCTGGCCCGCGTCGATCGCCTGGCCCCGGCCGACCGGTCGGCGTTGCAGACCGCCTCGATCCTCGGCCAGCGTCTCGCGCTGGATGCCCTGCGCCATCTGGCGGGCGACCCGGGCTACGACCCTGCGCCGCTGCTCGGCGCGGGGCTCCTGCGCTCCGACGGAGCCGCGCTCATGTTCGGCCACGCGCTGATCCGCGACGGTGTCTACGGCTCGCTCCTGCGCGCCCGGCGCCGCGAACTGCACGACCGGGCCGCCGCTTGGTTCGCCGAGCGCGACGCGGTCCTGCGCGCCGAGCACCTGGCGCGCGCCGGCAGCCCCGAGACGGCCACGGCCTACCTCGAGGCGGCCGAGGGCGCGGCGCGCGTCGCGCGGACGGAACGGGTGCTTGCCCTCGCCGAGGCCGGGATGGCGGCCGCCGCCACGGACGAGGATCGCTGCCCCCCTGGCGCTCGTGCGCGGCGACGCGCTGATCGATCTCGGCCGGGTGGCCGAGACGACGGATGTCTACGGCGTGGCCCCGGCGGTCGCCGACCCGAGCCTTCGCGCGCGCCGTCTGCTCGGGCTCGCCAACGCCCGCCGCATCGCCGACGACCTGGATGGTGCGTTCGCCCACGTCGACGCGGCCGAACCCATCGCGAGGGCGGCCGGGCTCCTGGCCCTGCTCGCCCGCGCCGAGAGCCTGCGCGGCAATCTGCATTTTCCGCGCGGCGAGCCCGCGGCGTGCATCGCCGCGCACGGCCGCGCGTTGGAGGCGGCGCGCGCCGCCGGCTCGGTCGAGGACCAGGTGCGCGCGCTGGGCGGCCTGGCCGACGCGGCCTATGCCGACGGACTGCTGATCTCCGCCCGGCGCCATTTGGAGACCTGCCTGGACCTGTGCGCCCGGCACGGCCTGGTGCGCATCGAGGCGGCCAACCGGCCGATGCTGGCGATCGCGCTGTTCAGCGACCTCGACTTCCCCACCGCCCGCGAGGCCGCCGAGGCCGCCGTCGCCTTGGCACGCCGCATCGGCTACCGGCGCGCCGAGCTGATCGCGACCCACGCATTGCACCTGCTGTGCTTCGTGACCGGGGACTTGGTCCCCGCCGAGGCCCACGCGGAGGCCGCGATCGCGCTCGCGCGCGACCTGGGCTCGGGGCGCTTCGAGTACGAGGGGCTGGCCATGCGCGCGGAAGCGCGCGCGATTAAGGGCGACCGTGCCGCGGCCCGCGCCGATATCCGCGCGGCCTTGGCGCTCGGGCGCTCGGCGGGCATCGCGTACTGGGGTCCGAGCGTGCTCGCCTGGGCGGCGCTGCTGAGCGACGACGCGGCCGAGGCGCAAGGGTTCCTCGACGAAGGCGAGGCGCTGCTCGACGCCGGCTCGCTCAGCCACAACCACATCTTCTTCGCGGCCGCGGCCATCGACGCGGCGATCGCTCGCGGCGCCTGGACCGGGGTGGTCCGATTCGCCGATCGCCTCGACCGCTATGCCGCGCGGGAGCCCGCCGGTTACAGCGATTTCCTGATCGCGCGCTGGCGCGCGCTGGCGCGTTGGGGCGGCGGCGATCGGTCGGCCGAGGCGCGCGAGCAACTGGGCAGGGTCCTCAACCAGGCCAAGGCGACCGGCACGATCCGGGGCCGCGCCGAGGTCGAGCGCGCACTCCGTTCCTGGGACCCGTAAGGCGCGCGGCCCGTACCGCCGGGGATCAGGAACGCTTGACGCGACCCCTTCCAACAACCATGTTACGGACGCTATCCGATGCTTGCGACGTGCCTGCCGTCTTGCCTTTCGGGCGACGATCCAAGGCATTCCTCGAAGCCTTGGGTGCCTGCGGGGGCTCCTCGGGGCTTGCGCGGAACTCAATCGTAGATGCCAGGAGGGAAACCATCATGGGTACAGGCACCGTCAAGTGGTTCAACTCGACCAAGGGTTACGGCTTCATCCAGCCCGACACCGGGGGCAAGGATGTGTTCGTTCACATCTCGGCCGTCGAGCGCTCGGGCCTCGGGAATCTTTCCGAGGGCCAGCGCGTCAGCTTCGAGCTGGAGACGCGTAACGGCCGGACCTCGGCCGTCAACCTGCAGGCTGTCTAACCCACCGCGCACCATGGAATAGGCCCGGGCCGGAAGCGTTGTGAGGTTGGCCCTCCAGCGTTCCCCGAAAGCTAGGGGCCGATCCCATCGGCTGGAGCCGCCCCCTTCGGGGGCGGCTCTTTTTTTCTAGGTCCGTCG
>VGDP01000002.1:0-15000 GCA_016869675.1 Alphaproteobacteria bacterium
CATCAGCGCCTTCAACTTCTCGCGTGTGCGCTCGCTTGCCGGTATTCTCTCCATCGGGGTGCCCCTTCGTTTGAGGCCGGTCGCCAAACCGAACCTCGTTGATTCGCCTGATCAGGCGAGGGTGCACCCCAACCCTTTTCCCAGCAACTTTAGGACTTCCCCTATGTGGCTGTTCAAATCGGGCGTTCCCCGGAGTGAGCGGCTGCGACGCACAGCGGAAGCCCTCGACCTCGTGGGCCTGCATGGGCTTGCCGATCGACGCGTGCATCGGCTCTCCGGCGGGCAGCGTCAGCGGGTCGCGCGCGCGCGCCATCGTGGTCGAGCCCCAGGTGCTTCTGCTCGATGAGCCGCTCGGCGCGCTCGATCTGAACCTGCGCCGTCAGATGCAGGACGAGCTGGTGAGCCTGCAGCGGCGTCTCGAGCTGACATTCGTGCATGTCACTCACAACCAGGACGAGGCCAATTCGATTGCCGATGTGATCGCCCTTATGAAGGATGGCCGCATCGAGGACATGGGGGCCCCGGATCGCATCTATCTGCGCCCCGCTACGCGCTTCACGGCGGCGTTCATGGGCGACAGCAATGTCGTGCCGGCCCGGATCGGCCGGGCATCGCAGGGGTGGGCCCGGGTGGAGACGCCACTTGGGACGATCGAGGTCGGGACGGACCGGCCGGCGGGCTGGGTGGGACATGCGAGCATCCGACCGGAGCATCTGAAGCCGGCGGCGGAGGAAGGTACCATCCCGTTTGGCCGCCACGAGATCGAGAGCATGACCTTCCAGGGCACGCACTGGTGTTGCCGCCTGAAGCTCGGGGACGACACGCGACTGTCGATGCGGATGCCGGCCGACCGCCCCTTCGACCGGGACGGTCCGGCCGAGATTCACTTGAGCCCTGACCGGATCGTCCTGCTCGACCGTTGAGATCAACCATGGAGTGGAGGCAGTGCCATGCCGCAACGCTATTTCCCGCTGGAGGAGTACGAGGGCCGATGGGAGCGCGCGCATCGGGAGATGCGGAAGCGTGGCATCGGAGCGGCGGTCGTCTGGGGCCGCTCCAACCAGACCTACGACCGCAGCGGCGACGTCCTCTACCTCACCAACTACTACTGCCCCGAAGTCCCGCCCGACACGCCAGCCTGGCATGCCTGGGGCTACTATGCGGTCATTCTGGAGCCGGGGGAGGAGCCCGAACTCGTGGTCGATGCCGCCGACGACCGCACGATGCACCTCGCCACACAGCGAATCAGTCGCTTCCAGAACATCATCGAGGGTCTGGCCGGCCGGCTTAAGGCGCGCCGGCTGCGCAGACCCATCGCCATGGTCGGAACTGATGTGCTCGCCTGGAAGTATGGCCGCGAGCTCGAGCTGGCGGCCGACGGAGCGACCTGGATCCCAGCCGACGACCTCATCAGGTCCGTCCGTCGCGTGAAGAGCGCGCGCGAGTTCGATCTCTTGCGCGAGGGCGGCGCGATCAGTGCGCGCGCCCTCGACGTGATGATGAAGGAGCTCGTCGCGTGCAAGCCGGAGCGCGACGCCGTGGCGGCAGCCATCGGCGTGCTCTACCGCGCCGGAGGCCACGGCAGCTACATCTCGGCCAATCATGGCGACAGCATCAAGTACTGGTGCCGCGAGCCCCTGATCGGCCGCAGCGCCGACGCTCCGAGGCCGGGTGACCTCGTGCGCGGCTGGATGGATTCGATCTACCACGGCTACTGGTTCGATCCCGGGCGCACGGCTGTTGCCGGCGGCAGGCCGACACCGGCGCAGAGGCAGGTCATCGATGACTGCGTGAAAATCATCAAAGGGGTGACGGCGGCGATCCGGCCGGGCGCCCGGACCAGCCGGATAGCGGAGATCGGCGAGCAACTCGTCGCATCCGTCGGAGGCAACGCGGGTGGCGTGAGCGAGACGTTCGGCGCTTTCGCCCACGGCATCGGCCTGCACTGGGAGCCGCCCTACATCGGCAAGGCGACTGACGACAGCGACAGCGAGATAACCGAGGGCATGGCCATGGGCGTCGAGTACTTCCTCACGCGCGAGGGGGTCGGCACCGTCGGCATCGAAGAGAACTTCCTCGTCCTCGCCGACCACAACGAGAGCATCGTCAATCTGCCGATGCAAGGGTGGTAGTTCGCGAGGCAATCTCGACCAGCAGGCCGACGCGGTGGCCGGCGCCGCGATCTATGCCGGCCTGAACCCCTACACCATGGACGACGCGGCGATTGCCCACGAGAAGGACCTGATGGCACGGCAGCGCCCGCTGCTGCGCATGTACACGTCCGACATGACCCCACTCGTGGGCGCGCTTGCAGGCATACTAACCCTTTGCCACAAAAGCAAAACGCCCGGCCAGTCTGGCCGGGCGCTTGCAGCGCAAATTGGAGGGGTTGCGGGGACAGGATTTGAACCTGTGACCTTCAGGTTATGAGTGGAAGGGAAGCGATTGCGAAGGAACACGCAGAATTGATTTTTTCTTCGTATTTTCAATGACTTGGTTGACTTAGAGCGGGACGCCCCACGCTCTGATTTTCGCAGGCTCACGCCGCGACTTTCGCCCTCTTGCTTCCACAGTGCTTCCACGGGCGGGGGCAGCGGGTGCCTGGAAGCAGAGTGAGCATCAAGAGCGGATCGCGGGCCATGCCGAAACTGACCAAACGCGTGATCGACGCCGCCGAGATTCATGCGGCCGAGTATTTCATCTGGGACGACGAGCTCCCCGGCTTCGCCCTCCGCGTCCTGCCCAGCGGTCGCAAGGGATACATCGTCCAGTACCGGGCCGGGCGCCGCTCCCGCCGAATGAGCCTCGGACCCAGCACCGTCCTGACCTGCGAACAGGCGCGCACCCGCGCCATCGGCATCATCGCGGCGGCTAGGAACGGCGATGACCCCGCGGCCGAACGCGATGCCGAAAGGAAGACGATCACGGTCAAGGAACTGGCCGAGCGCTTCGACAAGGAGCACGTCTCGGTCAGGGTCAAGGAAACGACGGCGAAGGGCTATCGCCGCCTCATCGAGCGGACGATTCTGCCAGCGCTCGGCCGGCATCGGGTCACCGAGGTCACTCGGGCCGACATCGCAAAGCTCCACCACGACCTGCGCCACATCCCCTACGAGGCCAATCGCTGCCTCGAAGTGATGTCCAAGATGTTCAGCCTTGCCGAGATGTGGGGCCTGCGCCCGGACGGCTCGAACCCGCGCAAGCATATAAAGAAGTATGCCGAGGAGAAGCGGGAGCGGTTCCTGAGCCCGGCCGAACTCAAGCGGGTCGGGGATGTCCTGCGGGAGATGGAGGACGAAGGGATCGAGCTTTCATCGGCCATCGCGGCGGCGCGACTGCTGATCCTGACCGGTTGCCGGCTTGGCGAGATCATGACGCTCCAGTGGGAACACGTGGACCTGGCCGGCAGGGCCTTGCGCCTGCCGGACTCCAAGACCGGCGCCAAGATCGTCCATCTTGGGCAGCCCGCGATCGACGTCCTGTCGGGCATCAAGAAGATCGACAAGAACCCCTGGGTGATCGTTGGCACCCTCCCCGGCGCCCGGCTGACCGATCTTCAGCCTGTCAATTCGCTTCCAACCGCGACCCCACTTTCGCATCCAATAACGACCCCTGTCTGGGTGAACGATTGGGCTTATCCGCGTCGTGCATAGAAGGGTCCCGCGGCCGACGCCGCGTTTCTTGCGCAAGAACGCAGTGACGATTCGTTCACATTCGCGATCGAGGTCCTCTGGGGAGTAATGGGGCCGCTCGGCAAAGCGGCCGGTTTTGTCCGGGACCATCTTCACCATGGCAGCCCTTTCGCTACTTCGTGAGTGTTTTCCTGAAATTGGCGAAGCTGGCGACGATTTGATCGCGATCCTTTGCTTTCTTGCGGAGATCGTCGGGGATCTTGCCTGCCAGAACGAAAAGATACCCTTCGTCTTCCCCGAGGACCTTGGCGAACTGCTTGATCAGGTGATCCGATGTCGGGCTCCGACGATCATGCTCGATGTCATTCAGGTATTGCGGCGAGATCGCGCCACCCTCTTCGTCCTTGACCACGAGTGCGGCCAGCTCCTTCTGGCTAAGTCCTTTGGCCTTCCGCGCTTTCGCGATCGCCTGGCCAAATGTCACGGCTTGAGCTGACATGGATGTCCTATCTGCGTTTTCATTAATTCGCCGATACGCTTGTTCGCGGATCAGCGAACTGGTACGTTATGCCGCGTACAAGATCAACGGGTAAAACGAGTAATAAGCAAAGAAAGACTGCCGCATGGCTGATGGGAGCGTCATTGTCTGGGACCTCGAAACCCTACCCGACCTCTCCACAGCCACTCGGATGTTCGGTCACGATGTGGCCAGCCTGCTCATCGAAGCAGCTTCTCAGGCGGCGGGTAGCGCCGTCGATCAAGGAAGAGATGAGGACGCATGAGCAGAAGCTTGAAGTACTTGGCACCACTCGGCGTCTACGGGTTCGATAACGTCGAACCTGTGATGCTGGCCGCACTGGTGACCGAGGATCCGATGCTGTTGATCGGTCAATCGGGCACCGGCAAGACCTACCTGCTCAACACGATTTCCGAGGCGCTGGGCCTCAAGCACCGGCACTACAACGCCAGCCTGATCTCGTTCGACGATCTGGTGGGGTTTCCGTACCCTGACGAGGCTAACGGCGGCGTGCGGTTTCTCGAGACACCAGCAACGGTCTGGGGTGCCGAGTCGGTGTTGATCGACGAGATCAGCCGATGCAAGCCGGAGCACCAGAACCGGCTCTTCTCGTTGGTGCACGAACGTCGCATCCAGGGCATCGCGCTGCCAACGCTGCGCTACCGCTGGGCGGCGATGAATCCTTGCTCAGGGGACCAGTCCTCGCTGGATGACTTTGCGGGCTCTGAGCCGTTGGATCCCGCGCTGGCTGACCGATTCGCGCTCTTCATCGAAGCGGCAGACTGGCAGGAACTGTCGGACGAAACGCGGAGCAGCATTGCGCAGCCAGGCGGGGAGGGCCGCATCGCCGACGACGGCGGCGTCCTGAAGGCACAGATACAAGTGTGGCGTGAGGACTTCTTGCGCCAGGTTGACCGGCCACCCGCTGGGATGGTCGAGTACGCAGTGGCAGCGACTTCGGCGCTGAACACAGCCGGCGTACGGATCTCCCCGCGCCGGGCGCGCCTGATCTCGCGCAGCTTGCTGGCAGCGACGATCGCGGCTGGCGGTACTCGCGAGGGCGTGTTTGGGATGGTGCTCCAGGCCTCGATTCCGCAGCCTTGCTGGGGCGTGAAGGTGGGTACCGAGGTCGTCGCGGCCGCTCACCGAGTGGCGTGGGAGTGTGCGTCTGCCAGCGGCTCGAGTTGGATCCACCGCTTTCACGCTGAAAGTGCCTTGGCGCGCAAGCTGGCGATTCTCCTGGCTGATTGCCGCGACCCAGACGAAGGAACCCAAGCGGTTGCGCAGCTCATCGCCGGTGAATCGCGAGAGCGTGCCGCCGCGTTCGCGTTTGCCTTGTATCCGGCGGCCGCGCTCGGAAAGCTGCCCATCGGCCCCGAGGGCATCAATGACCTGGGACGGATCGCCACCAAGTTCCTTTCGACGGACGGGGAGATCTCCTGGCAGGAGAGGCTCTCACAGGCGGGGACACAGCATCCGGAGTTCTCCCGTTGTGCAGCCGCTGTCGAGAAGCTCAAGGGCGCCCGTCGAGAGCGCGCGCGGCAGTTCTTCAATGGCTGCCTCGTCGAAGGACTGGTTGTCTCGGCGCCGGCCGAACTGGAGGCGGCGATCGAGTCCTGCGTTCAGCGCATTCGTCGCCTTGGAGCGCGCTGATGCTGCGCGCGACCCTCCTCGGCGAACACCAGCGGCTAGAGCGGTGGGCCAATACCGGCGGGCCGGCGAGCCGGACTCGCAAGATGCGGATCGCATCGAGCCTTCTCGGTCAGGAGGATGGGCATATCCGCTGCCCGCGGGTGATCCGCCTCGGCTTGCAGTTTCCCGAGGGCGTCGATCCGGTGGCCTATGCCACCACGGTGCTCACGGACCAAGGTCACAGTCATCCAGATGACTTGCGCGACCGTTTCGCGCCGCCGGAACGCCCGTACGTCTGTCGCGCCGCACCTCTTGGCGCGCCGCGACTGGAGGTCGCGAACGCGAAGGCCGAAGAGGTCCTGCGCCAGGCTTTGCTGCTCGGTCTATGCACGGCGCACCGATATGACCCGCTGCGCGCTGTCCTTTGGACGCAGGCGAGTCTGACGCGTGCGCTGGAGCTGTTTGACGCCGAAGGGTTCTACGCATGAGCCCGGAACGCCTGCGAGGTCTCGTACAGGAACTCGTCGACGAGAACCCCTTCGCCATCCGAGCGGTGCTGCGGATCTGCGAAATCCGCTTCAGCGACCAGGTGCCGACGCTCGCCGTGACGTGTGAGGACCGGCCGGCATTGCTGGTCAACCTGGATTTCGTCAAGAAGCAGTGCCGCAACGACGACGAGGTCAAGGCCGTCCTCTGCCACGAATTCCTGCATGTGCTGCTGCGACACACAGAGCAAGTGGGCGCGATCACTCCGGCCAAGCACCTCGCATTCGATGCGGTGATCAACGCGATCATTCATCGCAGCTTTGGAGTCACCTGGTCGGCGCTGATGTCGCACTACTACGCGAGGGTGGGCGATCTTCGCAAGCTGCTGCGACCGATGAACAAGCAGGAGCAGGCTGCGTGGGATGCGAAGCGCTACAAGAAGGGCAACGACGCATTACCCGGCTGGGTGCACGCTTGGGCCTCGCTCTATGAAGGACGCATGGTTGCCGACGACATCGCCGAGCTGGCCGAGAGCCTGGCTGCCTCGGCCTCGGCCGAAGGCACGAGAGGAACGCCTCCCTTCGAGCTGAAAGGTACGCTGCCGACGGACATCAAGGGTGCATTGCTGGGCGACCACAGCAGTATTGGACAGCGACTAGATCCGAGGCTGGCCGAGGCGCTTTCCCGGGCGATGACCGAGATGAACGGGAGCGGGATCTGGCGCAGCCCGAAAGGGCGCGGGGTGGGTGCGAATCCTTACGACGCATTGTTCACTGCCATACCCTCTGCGGCGTTGACACGCTGGCGCCGAGAAGCATTGGCCGTGCTGAAGCGGCACCTCACGCCGGACCGCAAGTCTCGCGTCTTTGAGGGTCGAGTCCAGGAGCGCTTGCTACCGGTACTGTCGACCAGCGATCGGCGCGCGTTCCTGCGTGCCCACTGGTCGCCATTACTGCCAGAGTCGGTGTGGCAGATGGAGCGGCGACAAAGGAGTGGCACGACTCAGGTCTACCTCGACGTGTCCGGATCGATGAACGCGGAAATGCCGGAGCTGATTGCTCTGCTGCAGCGCCTGTCTCGGTACATCCGACGCCCGTTCTGGGCATTCAGCGATGAGGTGGCGTCTGCAACGATTCAAAACGGACAACTCGTGACGCGCACGAGCGGCGGTACCTCGATGGCCTGCGTGCTCCAACATGTGGCGCTGACACGCCCGGAGGCCACAATCGTGATCACCGACGGATACATCGAGGACCTGCCTCGGGAACTGGTCAAGCGAGCTGCGGGCAATCGCCTCCATGTGCTGCTCACGCGCGACGGATCGGCGACCAAGCTCGACCGCGCGGGCATCGCCTACACCCAACTCGACCGGCTGCCCAAATGATTCGGATTTGTGAAATGGTCCTGCCGGGCCACCCCGACAAGTTCAGCGATCAGGTCGCCGACGCGATCGTCGCTGAGTGCCTGAGTGTCGATCCCGACGCCTACTGCCAGGTGGAGGTGGGAGTCTGGTCCGACCAGGTATGGCTCTCAGGCGGCACCTGCACGCGAAAGCCGCTGGGCCGCTCGCTCGCCGACATCGTGGTCGAGGTCGGGCTCGCGACTGGCTATCGACCGGGCAACCACGTGGACGCGACCAGGTACAAGGTCAGCGACGCGGTCTGCCAACTCGAAGGCGACCCCACCCAGTGGACCCACCAAGTCAACGACCAATGCATCGTCATCGGTTGGGCCGGATACGACGATAGAACACGTTGGATGCCACCCGAGCACTTCATGGCGGAGGCACTGCGGAGAGGGTTGTACGAGTCCTGCCAGCACGGGCTTCTGAGCGGCTGCGGTCCCGACGGGAAACTGATGGTGCGGCTGCGTGAGGAGGGCCCGCGCTGGATCGTTGAGCACATCCTGGTGTCTTTGCAGCAGCCGCGAGATGCCCAGTTCCCCGCAGTTTGCGAGCACATCGCCGCAGTACTGCGAAGCGTATACGAGCGATGTCGGGAAGGGGATCGACGGTGGCTGGCCGGCTGGGAGAGCATCGAATTGCTGCTCAACCCGAACGGGCCGATCGTAGAAGGCGGAAGCGACGGCGACAACGGACAGACGGGCCGAAAGCTTGTCATGGACTTCTACGGCCCGCGGGTGCCGATCGGGGGCGGAGCGCTTTCGGGCAAGCACCCGACGCACATCGATCGACTCGCCTCCTTTGCGGCGCGGGATGCGGCCGTGCAAGCGGTCAAGACCGGTGCGCAGGAATGCCTGATCCGTCTAGCCTACGCGCCCAATGTGACCGAGCCTTTGGACATCGCCTACGAGATGACGGGTCGCGGTCACCGCATGCCGTCAGGCTTCTTCGAACATGGTTCGATGCGGCAGCGCTACCGCACGTGCTTGCGTCCGATCCATGACCTGTGTGGCGACGGCTTGGACTTGTGGCGACCCGCTAAGGGCGCGTAGTCGCAGTCTGCTTCAAGGGTGCCGAAGACCTGGATCGCTGGATGGTCGCCAACGGCTGGGCGGTAGCCTATCGCAAGTATTCGGTGGACTACGTCGCAGATGAAGAGCGCGTAAAACGCGCAAAACTCGGCGTCTGGTCCGGTAGTTTCGAGATGCCCTGGGAATGGCGCGAGAGAGGGGCAGTGCATTGAGCCAAGTATCGCGCTCGTCGAACGATCAAAAAATATCCGACCGAGAAGTCCTCGCCGGTCTGGTCGAGCGCGTCACCTACCACAATGGCGAGAACGGATTCTGCGTCTTGCGGATCAAAGCGCGCGGACACCGCGATCTGGTCACGGTGGTGGGGCACGCCGCGACGATCGCCGCCGGTGAGTGGGTCACCGCCTCCGGTGAATGGATCAACGACCGGACCCACGGTCAGCAGTTCAAAACCCGCTTCCTGCGCACCTCGGCGCCGACGTCGATCGACGGTATCGAGAAATACCTCGGCTCCGGCATGATCCGCGGCATCGGTCCGGTCTACGCCAAGAAGATGGTCAAGGCGTTCGGCGAGAAGGTGTTCGACGTCATCGAGGCCGAGCCAGATCGTCTGCGCGAGGTGACGGGGATTGGCCAGGTGCGCGCCAAGCGCATCACCGATGCCTGGGCCGAGCAGAAGATCGTCCGCGAGATCATGGTCTTCCTGCACAGTCATACAGTCGGCACCGCCCGCGCCGTCAGGATCTACAAGACCTACGGCGCCGATGCCGTCCAGGTCATGACCGAGAACCCCTACCGGCTTGCCCGCGACATCCGTGGCATCGGCTTCAAGACCGCCGACACGATCGCCATGAAGCTCGGCATCGAAAAGACGGCGATGATCCGGGTGCGCGCCGGGATTTCCTATGCCCTCACCGAGGCTATGGACGAGGGCCATTGCGGCCTGCCCGCCGAGGAGTTGGTGCCGCTCGCCGTCGAGTTGCTTGAGGTCGACAAGGGGCTGGTTCAGACCGCCATGGACCTGGAACTCGCCGATGGCACGGTCATCGCCGACACCGTGGGCGAGACGGCCTGCATCTTTCTCGCCGGTCTTTATCGAGCGGAGAAGGTCATCGCGGAACGGCTCCTGCGCTTGGCCAATGGAACGCTGCCCTGGCCCTACATCGACCCGGACAAAGCGCTGCCTTGGATCGAGCAGAAGACCGGCCTGAAGCTTGCGGAGACGCAGGTCGCGGCAATCCGGCTGGCCCTGCTGTCGAAGACCATGGTCATCACCGGCGGTCCCGGCGTGGGCAAGACAACCATCGTCAATTCGATCCTGCGGATTCTGGCGGCCAAGAGGACCAACCTGCTGCTCTGTGCACCTACGGGCCGCGCCGCCAAACGGATGACCGAGGCGACCGGGTTCGAGGCCAAGACCATCCACCGGCTGCTCGAGGTGGACCCCAAGAGCGGCGGCTTCAAGCGCAGCCAGGACAATCCGCTTGAGTGCGACCTGCTCGTCGTGGACGAGACCTCGATGGTCGACGTCATGTTGATGCAGGCGCTGCTCAATGCGGTGCCCGACAACGCGGCCTTGCTGATCGTCGGTGACATCGATCAGCTTCCGTCCGTTGGCCCGGGGCAGGTCCTCGCCGACATCATCGCGTCCGGCGCCGTCCCTGTCGTGCGCCTGACCGAGATATTCCGGCAGGCGGCGCAGAGCCGCATCATCACCGGCGCGCACAAGATCAACCAGGGCTTGATCCCCGACCTCACCAAGCCCGAGGGCGAAAGTGATTTCTACTTTGTACAGGCCGACGATCCCGAAACCGCCGTGCCTCGGATCGTCGAACTGGTGAGGACCCGCATCCCTCAGCGTTTCGGCCTCGATCCGATTCGCGACATCCAGGTCCTGTGCCCCATGAACCGTGGCGGCGTCGGTGCTCGCTCGCTCAACATCGGACTGCAGAAGGCGTTGAACCCGGCCGGCGAGCGCAAGGTCGAACGCTTCGGATGGACCTTCGCCCCGGGCGACAAGGTCATGCAGATCGAGAACGACTACGACAAGGAGGTCTATAACGGTGACATCGGCTACATCGACGATGTCGATCCGGACGACGGCGAACTCACCGCCAGCTTCGACGGGCGCACTGTCACCTATGGCTTTGGCGAGCTCGACACCCTGGTTCCTGCTTACGCGGCCACCATCCACAAATCCCAGGGGTCGGAGTATCCCGCCGTCGTCATCCCGGTCATGACGCAGCACTACGCCATGCTGCAGCGGAACCTGCTCTATACCGGCGTCACGCGTGGCAAACGGCTGGTCGTGCTGGTCGGGCAGAAGAAAGCCGTCGCCATCGCGGTGAAAAACATCTCCGGACGCCGGCGTTGGTCGAAGCTGAACGAATGGCTGGGCACCAGGCCAGTCCCGGCTCGGGCGCCAAATCCATGAGTCCGGAGCGATGGTAGCCCCCGGCATGCTGCAGAACCCGTCGGTCAGGAACTGGCTCGGCGGCATTGAGCCTGCCTGGACCCTGCTGGATCAGACGAGCTTCGACGCGCTGAGGCGCCCCCCCTCGCCATCGGCAGGACCGATCCGGCTTGCCGCCGATCTCGCAGACGGAGAGATCCAGCAATCCGCCGTCGCTCGGAACGCCCTGATACTGTTGCGCGCTGCCGCGGAGAGACCCGGATTGAAGATGACAGCTACCGGGAACCTGTCGCGTGGCATCGTGGCCGAGATGTGCGACCTGCTCACATGGCCGGGGTTCGACAAGACAGAAGCGTTTCGGCTTCACAAGGTGATCAACGAGCCGGATTTCCTGCCGCTCTTCTTCGTTCGCCACGTCGTTGAGGCCGGCAAGCTACTTCGCCGTCATAAGGAGCACCTCAAGATCACGCCGACGGGACGCCAGATGCTGGAGGATAGAAACCAGGGCGCGCTGCAAGCGGTTCTGTTTCATCTCGCGCTATGGCGCCTTGACCTCGGCTATCTAGGTCGTGGCTTGCATCACGGATGGCCGCAGCGCGACATCGGCATCGTCCTCTGGTCGCTGTCGATAGCCGCCAACGACTGGCAACCGTCGGAACGACTGACACGGATGTGCACGATTCCTATCAACGGCGTGCTCGAATCGTCATGGGACACAGGCACGCACGCGATGGAGGCGACAGTCCTTCGTCCTCTTCGGTGGTTCGGACTTCTCGATTACAGGCAGGACGACATCCCCGCGCGGCGCTTCGAGAAGAGGCACTTCTATCGCAAGGCCTCGCTGTTCGATCGCTTTTTGAAGTTCACTGTGATGATTGAAGGCAGTCAGGGCATTCGCCACTAAACGGTCGACGCCACGTTCTGCGATGCTTCGGAAGCGTTTCGCAAGATTACGCTCCCTCTTGCTTCCACAGTGCTTCCACGGTCGATTTTCGAATATAAGCGCAAAACGAAGACGCCCGCTAACCTTCTGAGTTAGCGGGCGAATTTGGTTGCGGGGGCAGGATTTGAACCTGCGACCTTCAGGTTATGAGCCTGACGAGCTACCGGGCTGCTCCACCCCGCGACGATCTCGGCACACGAGGCGAACCGGGGACATGGCCCTGTGGCCCGCGCGGATCGTTTGATCGGCCGTCAAGGATCGTGAGGAGGGTTCCGAATTGCGCGAGTCCCAAACGCTGACGCCAGAACGCCCCTTGGGGTGTCGGGCCCGGCGGACAGGGACGCTCCGCGCGCTTGAAAGACCTGGCAGCGACCTACTCTCCCGCGTCTTAGGACGAAGTACCATCGGCGCTGAGGGTCTTCACGGCCGAGTTCGGCATGGAATCGGGTGCGGTCCCCTCGCTATAGCCACCAGGTCGTCGAAGCGCGCGAAGCGGGAAGCGTGGTTCAACTCACCCGGCGGCCGGCCGGGTGGATGTTGGGTTCAGTTCGACCCCGCGGGGTCGAACCGTGTTGGGTTGGTTCGACCCTGGCGGATCGAACCGTGGCGCCAGGCAAGGCCCGCTGGGCGCGGGCTGGATCCTGGGCACGAGTGGCGAAGACTCAAGCTCGATCGAGCGATTAGGACCGGTCAGCTACACGCGTTACCGCGCTTCCACACCCGGCCTATTAACGTGGTGGTCTTCCACGGCTCTCGAGGGAGACCCGGTCTTGAGGGGGGCTTCCCGCTTAGATGCCTTCAGCGGTTATCCCGTCCGAACTTGGCTACCCGGCGATGCCGCTGGCGCGACAACCGGTACACCAGAGGTTCGTCCACCCCGGTCCTCTCGTACTAGGGGCAGCTCCTCTCAAGTCTCCTACACCCACGGCAGATAGGGACCAAACTGTCTCACGACGTTTTAAACCCAGCTCACGTACCACTTTAATCGGCGAACAGCCGAACCCTTGGGACCGGCTACAGCCCCAGGATGTGATGAGCCGACATCGAGGTGCCAAACGACGCCGTCGATATGGACTCTTGGGCGTCATCAGCCTGTTATCCCCGGCGTACCTTTTATCCAATTAGTGATGGCCCTTCCACGCGGAACCACCAGATCACTATGACCGACTTTCGTCTCTGCTCGAGCCGTCGCTCTCGCAGTCAGGCGGGCTTATGCCATTGCACTCAACAGCTGATTTCCGACCAGCTTGAGCCCACCATCGCGTGCCTCCGTTACTCTTTAGGAGGCGACCGCCCCAGTCAAACTGCCCACCATGCAGGGTCCCGGATCCGGATGACGGACCTCGGTTAGATGCCAGAGATCACAAGGGTGGTATTTCAACGGTGCCTCCACGACGGCTGACGCCGCCGCTTCATAGGCTCCCACCTATCCTACACATGCAATCCCTAGCACCACTGCAAAGTTGCAGTAAAGGTGCACAGGGTCTTTCCGTCTAACCGCGGGTACTCCGCATCTTCACGGAGAATTCAATTTCGCTGAGTCGGTGTTGGAGACAGCGGGGAAGTCGTTATGCCATTCGTGCAGGTCGGAACTTACCCGACAAGGAATTTCGCTACCTTAGGACCGTTATAGTTACGGCCGCCGTTTACCGGGGCTTCGATTCAAAGCTTTCACCTCTCCTCTTAACCTTCCGGCACCGGGCAGGCATCAGACCCTATACGTCGTCTTGCGACTTTGCAGAGCCCTGGGTTTTTAGTAAACAGTCGCTACCCCCATTTCTGTGCCCCCCGCTCCTGGTTGCCCAAGAGCAGGGCCCTCTTCTCCCGAAGTTACGAGGGTATTATGCCGAGTTCCTTCAACACCGTTCTCTCAAGCGCCTCGGTATTCTCTACCAGTCCACCTGTGTCGGTTTGGGGTACGGTCTATATGCTGGGGCTATTTCCTGGAACGCTTTCGCTGCCGCCCCAATCCGATAAGGGACGACAACTAACGGCATTCGTCACCACCAGCAGGCCCAGGAATATTGACCTGGTTCCCATCGACTACGGCTTTCGCCCTCGCCTTAGGGGCCGGCTAACCCTGCGCGGATTAACCTTGCGCAGGAACCCTTGGACTTTCGGCGACAGTGTTTCTCACACTGTTTGTCGCTACTCATGTCAGCATTCTCACTTCCGATACCTCCAGGATCGCTCGCGCGCATCCCTTCACGGGCATACGGAACGCTCCGCTACCGCGTGACGGTTTCCCGTCACACCCGCAGCTTCGGCGCGTGGCTTGAGCCCCGTTACATTTTCGGCGCAGGATAGCTTATCTAGACCAGTGAGCTATTACGCTTTCTTTAAAAGATGGCTGCTTCTAAGCCAACTTCCTGGTTGTCTTGGCCGTCCCACATCCTTTCCCACTTAGCCACGACTTGGGGGCCTTAGCTGGCGGTCTGGGCTGTTTCCCTCACGACCACGGAACTTAGCTCCCGTAGTCTGTCTGCCGTGCTGTACTCGCCGGTATTCGGAGTTTGGTTAGGTTTGGTAAGGATCGCTCCCCCCTAGCCCATCCAGTGCTCTACCCCCGGCGGTAATCACACGACGCGCTACCTCAATAGCTATCGCGGAGAACCAGCTATCTCCGAGTTTGATTGGCCTTTCACCCCTAGCCACAAGTCATCCGAAGATTTTTCAACATCTACCGGTTCGGTCCTCCAGTGCGTGTTACCGCACCTTCAACCTGCTCATGGCTAGATCACTCGGTTTCGGGTCTCATCCGTGCAACTCGACGCCCTATTCAGACTCGCTTTCGCTACGCCTACACCTATCGGCTTAAGCTTGCTGCACAGACGAACTCGCTGACCCATTATACAAAAGGTACGCCGTCACGGCCCGACGATCCGAAAACCGCCGCACCGCTCCGACTGCTTGTAGGCATCCGGTTTCAGGTTCTGTTTCACTC
>VGDP01000002.1:20000-158709 GCA_016869675.1 Alphaproteobacteria bacterium
GACGCTAAGGCGGTGGTCGATGCGTTCAAGGCCGAGTTCAACCCGCGCGGCCTGCGTCCGGGTCAGACCGTGACGCTGACCTTCGCGCCGCCCACCGGCGCCGAAGCCGCGCGCCTGATCGGCCTGTCGGTCACCGTCGAGCCCGGCAAGGTCGCCGAGGTGCGGCGCGTCGGCCAAGACGGCTTCCGCGCGATCAAGCGCGCCGCCGACGCGGCCGCGACTCTGCAGCGTGCCTCGGGCACCATTGCGTCCAGCCTTTATGAGGCGGCCGAGGAAGCAGGCGTGCCGCCCGAGGTGATGAACGACTTCATCGCGGCGCTCAGCTTCGTCGTCGACTTCCAGCGCGATCTGCGCGCCGGCGACCGCTTCGAGGTACTCTACGAAGTCTTCACCGACGACACCGGCGCCGTCATCCGCTACGGCTCGCCGCTCTACGCTAGTCTCGAAGTCAACGGCCGGGCGATTCCGATCTACCTCTACGCCGCTCCGGGCGAGGTACCCGACTATTTCCATGCCGACGGTCAGAGCGTGCGGCGCGCGCTGCTGCGCACGCCGATCAACGGGGCGCGCGTGACCTCGACGTTCGGCAAGCGCAAGGATCCGTTCCAGGGCTTCACCAAGATGCACAAGGGCGTCGATTTCGGTGCGCCCAGGGGCACGCCTATCCTGGCCGCGGGCAACGGCGTCATCGAGTTCGCCGGCAAGTTCCACGGCTACGGCAACTACATCCGTATCCGCCACGACGGCGACTTCAAGACCGCCTACGCCCACATGAGCAAGTTCGCCAAGGGCATCACCAAGGGTGCCAAGGTGACCCAGGGCCAGGTGATCGGCTATGTCGGTTGCACCGGCCGCTGCACTGGCAGTCACCTGCACTACGAGGTGATCGTCGCCGGCAAGCAGGTCGATCCCAACGGCGTGGACCTGCCGAACGCCGTGCCGCTCGACGGCACGGCGTTGGCCGCGTTCTTCGAGGCCCGCATCGCGCTCGACCGGCAATTCGCCGCGCTTGCCGGCGCGACGCGGGTGGCTGGTCAGTAGCGCTTCGCGACGCCCCAGGGTCACGGTCACGAGCGCACAGCCTGAGATGTTGTCGCGCGCCGAGGCGCGCCGGCTCGCGCTTGCCGCCCAGGGGTTCGCCCAGTCGCGGCCGCGCAGCGTCAGCCGCACGCGGCTGATCGCGACCATCGACCGACTCGGGCTGCTGCAGATCGACTCGGTCAACGTTTTCGTGCGATCGCACTATCTGCCGCTGTTCTCGCGGCTCGGTGCGTATTCGCGCGACGCCCTCGACCGGCTTGCGTGGGGCCCGCGGCGCGGCCGCGCGCTGTTCGAGTACTGGGGCCACGAAGCGTCCCTGGTTCCGCTCGCGGCGCAGCCGCTTTACCGCTGGCGCATGGCGCGCGCGCTCAATTCGCGCGGCCGTCACTGGTTCGACCGCTTCGGGCGCGAGCGGCGGGCCTACGTCGACCAAGTGTTGTCCGAGGTCGCCGAGCACGGTCCCCTGGCGGTCTCGGACCTCAGCGACCCGGGCCGTTCGACCGGTCCCTGGTGGGGCTGGAGCGACGGCAAGACCGCGCTGGAGTGGCTGTTCTACGCCGGCCTCGTCACCACGGCGACGCGCCGCGGTTTCGAGCGTCTCTACGACCTGCCGGCGCGCGTGCTGCCCGCCGCCGTGTTGAATCTACCGACACCCGACGAGGCGGACTCGCAACGCACCCTGGTGCGCCACGCCATCGGTGCGTTGGGCATCGCGACCGAAGCCGAGATCCGTGATTACTACCGCCTGCCGCCGATGGACAACCGCGCCCGCCTGCGCGAGCTGATCGACGCCGGCGCGGTGCGCGAGGTGCGGGTCAAGGGCTGGTCGCCGCGCGCCTTCATGGCGGCGGACGCGCGCCCCCCCCGTCGCGTCCGCGCGGCCGCCCTGCTGTCGCCGTTCGACCCTGTCGTGTGGATGCGCGCGCGGGCCGAACGGTTGTTCGACTTCCACTACCGCATCGCGCTTTACACGCCGCGGCACAAGCGCAGCCACGGCTACTACGTACTGCCGTTCCTGCTGGACGATCGGCTGGTGGCGCGCGTCGACCTGAAGGCTGACCGGGCCGAGCGTACCTTGCGGGCAATCTCGATCCACGCCGAGGCCGACGTGGACGCCGTAGCGGTCGCCGCCGCGCTTGCCCCAGAGTTGCGCCTGACGGCGTCCTGGCTCGATCTTGACCGGGTTTCGGTCGGCGGTGGCGATCTGGGCCCCGCCGTGCGCGCCGAACTGCGCGCCCGGCCTTCGCCGTGACCGACTGGCTGTTCGACGGCCCGGCACGCGCGCGGACCACCGTCATCCTGGCGCACGGCACCGGCGCCCCCATGGACAGCCCGTTCATGATCGCGATCGCGGCCGGCCTCGCCCGCCAGACTTGCGGGTGGGGCGCTTCGAGTTCCCTTACATGGCCGCGATGCGCACCGACGGACGGCGGCGCCCGCCCGATCGCCAGCCGACACTGCTGGCGGCGTGGCGCGCGGCGCTCGCCGATCACGACCCGCGCCGCCTGGTGATCGGCGGCAAGTCCATGGGCGGGTGCATGGCCAGCCTGATTACCGACGAGGCCGGCGTAGCCGGCCTGGTCTGCCTCGGCTTCCCATTCCACGCGCCGGGCAAGCCCGCCGCGCCCCGCATCGCGCATCTGGCGCGGCTCGCGACCCCCACCTTGATCGTCCAGGGCGGCCGCGACACCATGGGCAACGCCACCGAGGTACCCCGCTATGACCTGTCCGCCGCGATCACGATCCATTGGATCGACGACGCCGATCACTCCCTCGTGCCGTCCAAGGCGTCCGGCGTGCCCGAGCATGTCGCCTGGGCCGAAGCGGTGGATTGCACGGCCCGCTTCGTGAAGAAGGTGATGAAACGATGAGTCGCGCCGACAAGGCCGCCGAAATCCTGTGGTCCGCCTGGCAATCGAGCCGGCGGATGGACGCGCTGCCCGAAGCCTGCCGACCGCGCGATCTGGACGAGGGCTATGCCGTGCAGGCGGCGCTCGGTGCGTTGGCGGGTCGGCACTTCGGTTGGAAGATCGCCGCGACCAGCGCGGCCGGGCAACGGCACATCGGCGTGACCGCGCCGCTCACCGGGCCGCTGTTCGAGCGTTTCGCGCTCGAGGGTGGCGCCCGCATCGCCGCCGGCGATCTGCACATGGCGGTGGCCGAGCCGGAGTTCGCGTTCCGCTTCGCCCGGTCCATCCGTCCCGGCGACGCCCACGACCGCGAGGCGGTTCTCGCCGCCGTGGGCAAACTGCACCTGGCGATCGAAGTGCCTGATTCGCGCTTCGAGGACTTCGCGCGCGCTAGCGCGCCGCAGCTCGTCGCTGACGCGGCCTGTGCTCGTTGGTTCGTGCTCGGCCGCGAGGCCAAGGGCTGGCGCGGCCGCGACCTGGCGGCGGTGCCGGTGACCATCGGCGACGATGCTGGCACCGTACACGAGGGCTCGGGCGCCAACGCGCTCGGCGACCCGCGCACGGCGCTCGCCTGGCTGGTCGCCGATAGGCTGGACCGCGGCATCGCCATCGAAGCCGGATGCGTCGTGACCACCGGCACGTGCGCGGCGCCCTTGCCCATCGCCCCGGGTCGAATCGTCACGGCGCGTTTCGGCGACCTGGGCCGCGTCGCGGTCGTCTTCGTCTGATCCGCCCCGCCCCGGTAGGCACCATGGCCCGCAGCAGCAGTACCGCCTCCGGCCGATTCGACTGGTCGACGTTCGCCTTCAACACGCGCCGCGCGATCCGGCGCAACGCGTGGACCTCGCTCGACGGCCTGTTCTTCTACGAGGCGCCCGGCGACGATCCGGCCGAGCCGGAGGCGTGGTGCTACACCGACCGCCTGAGCTACGCCCCCGGCGATACGGTCGCGTTCCACGTCTCGTCGTCGGCGCCGCGCTACGACGTGGAGATTCTCCGCGATGGCGCCGTGCCCACGACCGCCGCGCGATTGCCGGAGCAGACTGGTGTGCGTCACCCGACGCCGGCCGACGCCTACGCCAAGGGCTGCGGCTGGCCCGTGGCGTTCACTTGGCGCGTGCCGGCGGACGCGCCATCGGGCGGCTACGTCGTCGTCACCCGCTTCGCCGGGCCGGGCGGACAGACGCGCGAGCAGTACCACTGGTTCGCCGTGCGACCCGCCGCCGGTAAGCCGCGCGCACGCCGGGTGCTGCTGATCGCCGCGACGGGTACGTGGACCGCGTACAACGAGTGGGGCGGCGCCAACCACTACCAGGGCATCGCCGGAGCCGGGGGGTGCTGGCCCGCGCCCGTGCTCAGCCTGGAACGGCCGTGGTCGCGCGGCTTCGTGCGGCTGCCCGAGGGCGCGCCGCGCTCCTCGCTCGAATCGCCGGTGCGGACCGGCGGCATCGCGCGCTATGCCAACCGGGAATGGGCGTTGGCCAACGGCTATGCCCGCTTCTACGCCTCGGCTGGGTGGGCGACCTACGACCGGCAGTTCCTGGTCTGGGCCGAGCGCAACGGCTACGCGGTCGACGTCATCACCCAGCACGACCTGCAGTTCCGGCCCGAGGCGCTGGACGGTTACGCCTGCGCCGTGGTCGTCGGCCACGACGAGTACTGGTCGTGGGAGATGCGCGACACGATCGACGGCTTCGTCGATCGCGGCGGCCGCGTCGCGCGCTTCGGCGCCAACTACATGTGGCAGGTCCGGCTCGAGGACGAGGGCCGCCGCCAGGTCTGCTTCAAGTACGTGGCGCGCGATCACGATCCGCTGCGCGGCACGGCGGGCGAACCCGGCCAGCGCCTGTCGTCCACCTGGGAGGACCCGCTCGTCGGCCGTCCCGGCGCCGCGACCATGGGGCTCAACGCGCTCTACGGCATCTACGCGCGCATCGGCCAGGCGACGCCGCGCGCCTCCGGCGGCTTCACGGTCTACCGCCCCGACCACTGGGCGTTCGCCGGCACCGATCTCTACTACGGCGACCTGTTCGGCGCCGAGGCCGGCATCGTCGGCTACGAGGTCGACGGCGTGGATTACACGTTCCGCGATGGCCTGCCCTACCCGACGCACCAGGACGGCGCGCCCGAGGGCCTGGCCATCCTGGCCATGGCCCCGGCCGTCATGGGCGAGACCGACCGCGGCCATTGGGGCTCGACCCCCGGCATCGGCGATTCGGACGCGCTGTTCAAGGCCATGGTGCTTTACGACGACACATCGCCGGCGGCGCTGGACAGGGCCATGCGCGGCGCCGGCATGGTGGCGTGCTTCGCGCGGGGCAAGGGCGAGGTGTTCAACGCCGCGACGTGCGAGTGGGTCAAGGGCCTGACCCTCGGCTGCGCCATGACCGGGCGAATCACGAAGAACGTGCTCGACCGCTTCCTCGGGGGCACCGCACGATGACGCGCAGCCTGCTTCGCGCGGTCCCCCCGCTGGGCGGTGCCGCGACCGACGTGCTGATCGAGAACGACCGCTTCGCGGCGTTCGGTTCAACCGTTGGCGCGGTCGACGACGTGATCGACGGCGCCGGCTTCTTGATGTTGCCGGGCCCGATCGAAAGCCACGCGCACATTGACAAGACGCTGTGGGGCGAGCCGTGGCGTTCCAACAGCGCCGGGCCGACCCTGACCGACCTGATTGAGAACGAGAGGCGCGTGCTGCGCACCGTGACGACGCCCACGGCGAGCCGCGCCAAAGCGCTCGTGCGCCACTACGTCGCCAGGGGCACCACGCGCCTCCGCACCCACGTGGATGTCAACCCCGAGACCGGGCTCGGCTCGGTCCAGGCGCTGCTCGGCCTGCGCGAACGGCTGCGCGACCTCGTGGACATCGAGCTAGTGGCGTTTCCCCAGCGTGGCATGCTGATCACGCCCGGCACGGCGGATCTGATGGACGCGGCCATCGGGGTCGGCATTGAGACCATCGGCGGCATCGACCCGGCCGGCATCGGCCGCGACCCGATCCGCCATCTAGAGACGATCTTCACCATCGCCGAACGGCGCGGCTGCGCCGTCGACATCCACCTGCACGACGGCGGCGAGCTCGGCGCCTGGCAGATCGAGCGCATCGTCGATTTCGTCGCGGCCACGGGGTTACAGGGCCGCACCATGATCAGCCACGCCTATTGCCTGGGCGAGCTGCCGCCGGCCCGCCAGGAGGCCCTCGGCCGCCGGCTGGCGGAGCAGCGTGTCGCCCTGATGACCACCGGCGCCGTCCGACAGCGCGCTGCCGCCGGTGCCGCTGCTGCGCGCTGGGCGTCACCGTGTGCCTGGGCAACGACGGCATCCGCGATGCCTGGTCGCCGTTCGGCAACGGCGACATGCTGGAACGCGCCATGCTGCTCGCCTACCGCTTCTACTGGGCCAAGGACGCCGAGCTCGCCGCGGTGCTCGCCTGCATCACGACCGCCGCGGCCCGCGCGCTGGTGGCCAAGGCCGGCCGCGTCGTCTCGCGCGAGGGGGCGATGGCTGGCTGATCGCTTACATCGTGTCGATTTGACCAAATTGAACAATTTAACTAAATTGATCATATTCAGATTCCGGAGTGCTGCTCATGCGTGAAATGTCCGCCACGGCCGCGAAGCAGCGCTTCGCCGAGGTGCTCGACACAGTCCAGCGGGAGCCGGTGATCATCCGCCGGCACGAGCGCGAGGTGGCCGTGGTGATCTCGATGGAGGACTACGAGCGGTTGCGCCGCGCCAGGATCGATGACTTTAACGCGTTCTGTGATCGCGTCGGTAAGGAGGCCGAGGCTCGCGGCATGACCGAGGAGATCCTCGCGGAACTTCTCCGCGATGAATCGTAGTCGGCTGGTCGTCGTCGACACCAACGTCCTGGTCAGTCGGCTCCTGGCGCCACGTTCCAAACCGGCCCAAGCCCTGCGCAAGGCCATGACGGAGGGAAAGGTTCTCGTCTCCGACGCGACCATGCTCGAACTGGCCGACGTGCTGAACCGCTCACGGTTCGATCGCTGGGTCCCTAAGGCGACCCGCGTCGCGTTCCTGCGCCAGCTGACCGAGAACGTCAGCTTCGTCCCGATTGTCGAGGTGATTCGCGCCATCCGGGATCCACGCAACGACCATGTGCTGGAGGTCGCCGTCAACGGCCGCGCCGACCTGATCTTGACCGGCGACGAGGATCTGCTGGCGCTCGATCCGTTCCGTGCGATCCCGATCCTGACACCGGCACGCTACCTGGTGTCGTAAGCCCTACGCCGCTTCCTCGACCGCGTGGCCGTTGAACACGAGGCCGAGCGCGCTGGCGGTGACCTTGACCGTGTCGCCGTCCTTGACCGAGCCCTCCAGGATCATGCCGGCCAGCGGGTTCTGCAGGCTGCGCTGGATCACGCGCTTCAGCGGCCTGGCACCGTAGACCGGGTCGTAGCCCTGGTCGGCGAGCCAGGCGAGCGCGCGTTCGTCCAGCGTGACCGCGATCGTGCGGTCGGCCAGCAACGCCTCGAGCCAGGCGATCTGGATCGCGACGATCTTGTCCATGTGGGCGCGGCTGAGCCGGTGGAACAGGATGATCTCGTCCAGCCGGTTCACGAACTCGGGCCGGAACGCGCCACGCACCACGGCCATCACGTCGTCGCGCACGGCACCCGTGTCGGCGCCGTCCGGCTGGGCCGCCAGGATGTCGCTGCCCAGGTTCGACGTCATGATGATGAGCGTGTTCTTGAAATCGACCGTGCGACCCTGGCCGTCGGTCAGCCGACCGTCGTCGAGCACCTGCAACAGCACGTTGAACACGTCCGGGTGCGCCTTCTCGACCTCGTCAAACAGCACCACCTGGTAGGGCCGGCGCCGCACGGCCTCGGTCAGCGCGCCGCCCTCGTCGTAGCCGACATAGCCCGGCGGCGCGCCGATCAGGCGGCTGACCGCGTGCTTCTCCATGTATTCCGACATGTCGATGCGCGCCATCGCCTGTTCGTCATCGAACAGGAAGGCAGCCAGCGCCTTGACCAGCTCGGTCTTGCCGACACCCGTCGGCCCGAGGAACAGGAACGAGCCGATCGGCCGGTTGGGGTCCTGCAGGCCGGCGCGCGCCCGGCGCACGGCGTTGCTGACCGCGGCGATCGCCTCGGCCTGGCCGATGACACGGGTCCCCAGCACGGACTCCATGCGCAGCAGCTTGTCGCGTTCGCCCTGCAGCATCTTGTCCACGGGCACGCCGGTCCAGCGCGACACGATGGCCGCGATGTCCTCGGCGGTGACGTCCTCACGCAACAGGCGGTGCGCCGAGGCCTCGGCGCCGGCCAGCCGCTTCTCCAGGCCCGGAATGATCCCGTAGGTCAGCTCGCCCGCGCGCGCCAGATCGCCCTTGCGCTGCACGACCTCGAGCTCATGGCGCGCGGCCTCCAACTCCTCCTTCAGCTTCTGGCCCTTGGCCAAGTCGCCTTTCTCGTCCTGCCAGCGCCGCGTCAATTCGGCCGAGCGTTCCTCGAGCTCGGCGAGCTCGACCTCAAGCTTGGCCAGCCGGTCCTTCGACGCGGCGTCGGTTTCCTTCTTCAGCGCCTCGCGCTCGATCTTCAGCTTGATGATGCGGCGGTCGAGCTCGTCGATCGCCTCGGGCTTGCTGTCCACCTCGATGCGGAGTCGGCTGGCCGATTCGTCGACCAGGTCGATCGCCTTGTCGGGAAGGAAGCGGTCGGTGATGTAGCGGTTGGCCAGCGTCGCGGCGGCGACGATCGCGCCGTCTGTGATGCGCACGCCGTGATGCAGCTCGTACTTCTCCTTGAGCCCGCGCAGGATCGCGATGGTGTCCTCGACCGAGGGTTCGGCCACGAACACCGACTGGAACCGGCGCGCGAGCGCCGCGTCCTTCTCGATGTGCTTGCGGTACTCGTCGAGCGTCGTGGCGCCGACGCAGTGCAGTTCGCCGCGCGCCAGCGCCGGCTTCAGCAGGTTCGAGGCGTCCATGGCGCCCTCGGCCTTGCCGGCGCCGACCAGGGTGTGCAACTCGTCGATGAACAGTACGACCTCGCCGGCCGCCTGGGTCACCTCGGCGAGCACGGCCTTCAGCCGCTCCTCGAACTCGCCGCGGTACTTGGCGCCGGCGATCATGGCGCCCAGGTCGAGCGCCAGCAGCCGCTTGTTCTTGAGCGATTCGGGCACGTCGCCCTTGACGATGCGCTGGGCGAGGCCCTCGACGATGGCGGTCTTGCCGACGCCGGGTTCGCCGATCAACACGGGGTTGTTCTTGGTGCGCCGGCTGAGCACCTGGATGGTGCGCCGGATCTCCTCGTCGCGCCCGATGACCGGGTCGACCTTGCCTTCGCGCGCCGCCTGGGTGACGTCGCGGGCGTACCTCTTGAGCGCGTCGTAGCCTTCCTCGGCCGAGGCGGTGTCGGCCGTGCGGCCCTTGCGCAGGTCCTCGATGGCGGCGTTCAACGTTTGCGCCGTGACGCCGGCGGCCTTGAGGATCCGTTCGGCGGCGCTGCCCGAGGCGAGCGCGAAGGCGAGCAGCAGCCGTTCGGCGGTGACGAAGCTGTCCTTGGCCTTCTCGGCCAGCTTCTCGGCCGACTCAAACAGGCGTGCCGTCTCGGGCGCGAGGTACAGTTGGCCGGCGCCGGAGCCCTCGACGCGCGGCGCGCGTGCGAGTTCGGCCTCGATCGCGGTCAGCACCTGTTCGGGCCGGCCACCGGCGCGCCGGATCAGGCCGGCCGCCAGGCCTTCCTTGTCGTCGAGCAGCACCTTGAGGACGTGTTCGGGCTGCAGCCGCTGATGGCCGTTGCGTTGCGCCAGCATCTGCGCGGCCTGGATGAAACCGCGCGCGCGTTCCGTATAGCGTTCAGGATCCATGGCCGCCCTTCCTATCCGCGCCATCCCGTCGCAGCGGATATGGTGTTGCCGTCAAGCAACACAAGGGTCCTGGCCGGATCGTCAGCCCTGGGGCTGTTCGGCCGGTGGCGGCGCCTCGCCGTTGGCCGTCTGGCCCTCGGCCGCCGGTTCCTCGTCGTCGTCCATGTGGCCGTTGTTGCGCGGCACCGGCACGGTGCCGGCCGCCATCATCATGCGGAAGTAGTGCTCAGCGTGTTGCAGGTAGTTCTCGGCGCCGACCCGGTCGCCGGAGGATTGGGCGTCGCGCGCCAGGATCAGATACTTGTCGTAGATCTGGTTGGCCGTGCCTCGCAGCTTCACGTCGGGGCCGTTGCTGTCCAGGCTCTGGTTGCGGTGGAACCCGCCCCCCCCCCCGCCGTGGGACCGACGCATGTGGCCGCGTCCGTTGCGCGAACGCTTCTGGTTTGGACCTGTTCTCATGGATACCGTTGTGATGGAGTTGTGATGGAGTTGTCATGGACCCGCCGTTGACGCGCGGCCCGTTCCCCGGAGCCGCCGACCCTTCAAACCCTCGTCTCAAGAAACAAGGCGCCACGACGCACCTTTGGAAGCCTTCGCTCCCGTCCGGCCATTGCACTGCTCTGCAAGCACGGAAGATGGCGCACGCTAACGGACATCCGGCGCCAATCCAAGACTTATCTTGGGTGCCTCCGGTGCCTGTGCAAGGACCACCCGGCCGATTCCGGCCAAATCCGGCACGACGGCGACCACCGCGAAGCCAAGGTCTGCCAAGTGCCCGGCGACCCAGGGCGCCTGGCCCTCCCCGACCTCCAACGCCATGATCGACCCCGGCCGCGCGAGCCGCGGCAGTTCCGGAAGGATCGCGCGGTAGGCGTCCAGCCCGTCCACACCACCGTCCAGGGCGGCGCGGGGTTCGTGGCGCGCCACCTCGGGCTCCAAGCCTTCGATCATCCCGCTGGGGATATACGGCGGGTTGGCGACCACCACGTCGAACGCGCCGCCAAGCGCCGTCGCCCAGTCGCCGACGACGAAGTCCGCCCGCGCGTCCAGGCCGTGATCGCGGGCGTTGCGGCGCGCCGTGGCCACGGCGGCGGCGCTGCGATCGATGCCCAGGCCACGCGCCGAGGGCAGTTCCGTCAGTAGCGCCAGCAGCAAACAGCCGGTTCCGGTGCCCAGATCGAGCAGGCGAAACGGCGCCTGCCGATCTCGGACGCGACTCAGCACGGCCTCGATGACCGTCTCGCTCTCGGGACGCGGGCTCAGCGTCGCCGCCGTCACCCGCAGGTCCAGCGTCCAGAACGCCCGTTGGCCGGTGATCAGCCCCACCGGCTCGCGCGCCTGGCGCCGGGCGAGCGCGGCATCGAAACGCGCCGCCGCGGCCGACCCGAGCGGCCGATCGCCGTGCCCGACCAGCGTCTCGGGCGGGCACGGCACCGCGTGGCACAGCAGCACGCGCGCATCGAGCCGTGCGGTCGCGATACCGGCCGCGGCCAACCGCCGCGCGCCCGCGTCGAGAGCGTGGCGCATCGTCGTCACGACAACTCCCCGAGCTGTTGCGCCTGGTCATCGGCGACCAGGGCGTCGATCAGCTCGTCCAACGCCGAGCCGTCCATGACCCGGTCGATCTTGTAGAGCGTCAGGTTGATGCGGTGGTCGGTCACGCGGCCCTGGGGGAAGTTGTACGTGCGGATGCGCTCGGACCGGTCGCCGGAACCGATCTGGCTCTTGCGCTGGGCGGCGCGGTCGGCGGCCTTGGCCTGGCGCTCGGCCTCGTAGAGCCGCGCGCGCAGCACGCGCAGCGCCTTGGCCTTGTTCTTGTGCTGCGACTTCTCGTCCTGCTGGATCACCACCAGGCCCGTCGGCAGGTGGGTGATGCGCACGGCGCTGTCGGTTGTGTTGACCGATTGGCCGCCGGGGCCGGAGGCGCGGAAGACGTCGATGCGCAGGTCCTTCTCGTCGATCTTGATGTCGACCTCCTCGGCCTCGGGCAACACGGCGACCGTGGCCGCCGAGGTATGGATGCGCCCGCCCGCCTCGGTCGCCGGAACGCGCTGCACCCGGTGCACGCCCGATTCGAACTTCAGACGGGCGAACACGACGCGGCCGCGGATCGCCATCTGGCCTTCCTTGAGGCCGCCGAGCCCGGTCTCGCTCATATGCAGCAGTTCGACCTTCCAGCCGCGCAGTTCGGCGTAGCGCTGGTAGAGGCGAAACAGCCCGGCCGCGAACAGCGCCGCTTCCTCGCCGCCGGTCCCCGCGCGCACCTCGAGGATGGCGTTCTTCTCGTCCGCCTCGTCCTTGGGCAGCAGCATGACGCGCACACGCTGGGTGAGCTCGGGCAGGCGCAGGGCGAGCGCGGCCCGTTCGTCCTCGGCCATGCGGCGGAGTTCCTGGTCGGCCTCGCCGTCGATCATGGCGTTTAGGTCGGCGATCTCTGTCTCGCAGCGGCGCAGCGCGTCGATGGCGCCGACGACCGGGGTCAGCTCGGCGTACTCCTTGGCCATGCGCACCATGTCGTCGGTGGCGTTGTCGGGCCGCGCCATCGCGGCATTCAGCGCGGCGTGCCGCTCGAGCAGGCGGTCCAGGGTCTCGCTGCGGATCATCGATCCTCGTTTCCAGTATCCGTGTCCGGCGCAAACAGTCGCGCCAGCAGCGCTTCGGCCGCCGCAACGTCATCGCCCGCACCGGCCATGCGGCGCAACGCTATGGTCGGCCCGTGCACCACGCGCTGGATCAGCACCCGGGTCGCCGCCGCCCCGTCGAGGCCGGGCTGCTCGGCCAGCAGGCGATCCCGCTCCGCCTCGAAGGCGCGGCGCAGGCCGACGATCGCCGGCACAGCCTGGCGTTCCTCGCCGGCGCGCATGTAGTCGGCGACGCCTTGGTCGATCAGCGCCCACGCCGCGGCCGCGGCGCCTTCGCGCTCGGCCCGGCCTCCCTCGGCGATCCGCTCCAGATTGTCGAGGCGGAAGACGAAGATGTCGTCGAGCGTCTCGGCGGTCGGCTCCAGGTCTGAGGGCAGCGCCAGATCGAACACGACCATGGGCCGACGTCGCCGGGCGCGCCGCGCGGCCTCCAGCCCTGCGCGGGTCAGCACTACACGGCCGTCGCCAAGTGCCGCGAGCACGATATCGGCGGTCGCCAGCGCCGCGTCGAGCGCGCTGAACGGCGTCAGGTTGGCACGCAGTCGCTGGGCCAGACCTTGCGCGCGACGCTCGGTCGGGTGGCTGACCGTGACACGACCGAGGCCGCCCTCGATCAGGGTGCGGGCGATCATCTCGGCCGCGTCGCCGGCGCCGATCACCAGGGCCGAGCGGGCCGCCAGGTCGCCGTGAACCCGACTCGCGACGCCGAGCGCCGCCGAGGCGAGTCCTACAGGGCGCTGGCCGATGGCTGTCTCGGCGCGCACGCGCTTGGCGATGCGGAAGGCCGCCTGGATCCAGCGGTCGAGCTCGGGCCCCATCAGGCCGGCTGCACGGGCATGGCCTTCGGCCGCCTTGACCTGACCGAACACCTCGGGCTCGCCCAGCACCAGGCTATCGAGCCCCGCCGCGACGGCGGCCAGGTGGCGCACCGCGTCGGCATCGACCAGCGTGCGCACGTGGGGCTCGAGCGTCGTGGCGTGCGCGTCCGCGTGGGCGGCGAACACGGCGGTCACTTGGCGCGTCGTCGCGGCGGCGTCCTCGGCCACGGCGAACACCTCGACCCGGTCGCACGTGGCGACCGCCAGCGCCTGGGTCAGGCCCGCGCGCGTCAGATCGGCCAGCAGCGGCTGGACCGCGCCGTCCTCGGGCACGATACGCTCGCGCAGGGTCAACGGCGCCGTCCGGTGGGTCGCCCCGATCGCCATGGCACGGGGTGCGCGCAAGGATCGCCCGTCAGGCCAGATCGGCCAGTCGCGCCGCGACATCGTCGAGCGCGACCTCGATCTCGCGGCCGCTGTCGAGCAGGCGCACCTTGAGGGCGCCGCGCGCCAGTTCGTCATCGCCCAGGATCAGCGCCGCCAAGGCATTGACCTTGTTGGCGCGCTTCATGCGCCGCGCCACATTGCCGCGGTAGGCCAGGTCGACCGCGAAGCCCCGGCGACGCAGGTCGTGCGCCAGCCGATCGGCGATGCCTTCGGCGGTCGCGCCGATCGGCACGATCGCGTAGGGGCGCGGACCTGGCGGGGGATTTCCGATCAGCATGGCGATGCGCTCGATGCCCCCGGCCCAGCCGATGCCCGGCGTCGCCGGTCCGCCCATCTGCTCGACTAGCCCGTCGTAGCGGCCGCCGCCGATCACGGTGCCTTGGGCGCCGAGCTGTTGGGTGACGAACTCGAACGCCGTGTGGGTGTAGTAGTCGAAGCCGCGCACCAGGCGGGCGTTCTGCACATAGGCGATGCCGAGGTGATCGAGCCCGCGCCGCACCGCGTCGAAGAAGCGCCGCGAGTCGTCGTTCAGGTGGTCTTCCAGGCGCGGCGCGCCGTCCAGCAACGTGCGGTCGCCCTCGTCCTTGCTGTCCAGGATGCGCAACGGGTTGCGTTCGAGCCGGCGGCGGCTGTCCTCGGACAAGCGATCGGCCAGCGGTGTGAGATGCGCCACCAGCGCGTCGCGGTGCACCGCGCGGCTGGCCGGATCGCCCAGGCTGTTGAGCTCTAGCCGGGTCACGCCGAGAACGCCCAGGTCATCCAGGATGTCGGCGGCGAGCGCGATCACCTCGACGTCGGCGGCCGGCTCGGCGACGCCGATCAACTCGACGCCGATCTGGTGAAACTGCCGCTGGCGGCCCTTCTGCGGCCGTTCGTAGCGGAACATGGGGCCGGCGTAGTGGTATTTGAGCGGGGCCTGATCCAGCAGGCCGTTCGACAGCACCGCGCGCACCACGCTGGCGGTGTTCTCGGGCCTGAGCGTCAGGCTGTCGCCGTTGCGGTCGGTGAAGGTGTACATCTCCTTGGCGACCACGTCCGTGGTCTCGCCCAGCGGCCGGCTGAACACATCGGTGAACTCGAAGATCGGCGTCGCGATTTCGCCGTAGCCGTAGCGTTCGGCGACCGCGCGCGTCGCGTCGGTGACGGCGCGTTGGCGGCGCACGTCGGCGGGCAGCAGATCGTGCGTGCCGCGGACCGGCTGGAGTTTGCGTGAGGACGGCGCTGACACGGCACCCCTTCCCAGGCCGGGGCGAGACGCCCGGCCCGCGGGACCCCGCTCTACGATGCCGCGGCCAGGGCCGGCGCGGTGCCGGTGACCTCGGCCGCCTTCTTCTCGACCAGCTCGACCACGTGGTCGACCAGCCGCGCGTCGTCGATCTTGTGGTCGGCGATGCCCGAGACGTAGACCAGATGGCTGCCCTTGCCGCCGCCAGTGACGCCGATGTCGGTCGAGCGCGCCTCGCCCGGGCCGTTGACGACGCAGCCGATGATAGAGACCGACAAGGGCATCTGGATGTGGGCCAGACGCTTTTCCAGCTCGGCCACGGTGCGCACCACCTCGAACTGCTGGCGCGCGCAGCTCGGGCACGCGATCACCGTCACGCCGCGCTGGCGCAGCTCCAGCGCCTTGAGGATCTCGAAGCCGGCCTTGACCTCCTCGACCGGATCGGCCGAGAGCGAGACGCGGATGGTGTCGCCGATGCCCTCGGCCAGCAGCATGCCGAGCCCGATCGACGACTTGACCGTGCCGCTGTAGAGCCCGCCCGCCTCGGTGATGCCCAGGTGCAGCGGGTAGTCGCACGCAACCGCCAGCGCCCGGTACGCGGCCACCGCGAGATAGACGTTGGACGCCTTGACGCTGATCTTGAAGTCGCGGAAGTCGTTGTCCTCGAGCACGCGGATATGGCGCCGGGCGCTTTCGACCATGGCCTCGGGCGTCGGCCGGCCGAACGTCTCGAGCAGGTCCTTCTCGAGCGAGCCGGCGTTGACCCCGATGCGCATGGAGCAACCGTGGTCGCGCGCGGCCCTGACCACCTCGCGGACGCGCGCCGCGGACCCGATGTTGCCCGGGTTGATGCGCAGGCACGTGGCACCGGCCTCGGCCGCTTCGATCGCGCGTTTGAAGTGGAAGTGGATGTCCGCGACGATCGGCACCGGGCTTTCGTAGACGATATGCTTGAGCGCCTTGGTCGAGGCCTCGTCCGGGCAGCTCACGCGCACGATGTCAGCGCCGGCTGCCGCCAGGGCATAGACCTGCTTGACCGTGGCCGCCTCGTCCGAGGTGGGTGTGTTGGTCATGGACTGGACGCTGATCGTGGCGCCGCCGCCGACCACGACCTTGCCGACCCGGATCTGGCGCGACGGCCGGCGCGCCGCCGGTCCGACGCCGAAATCACCCATGACTCGCTCCGTTCCGAGGAACCGCCCCACCAATAGCCCAGGGGCGCGCCGCCAGCAACCGCGCCCTGGCGCTGGGCGTCGTGGGGCTCAGGGGACGGCGGTGCCCGCCTTGAGGCGGTCCGGATCGAGCGCGATGCCGCGCCGGACCTCGTTGGCGCTGCCGACCGCCGGCACCACCGCGCCATCGACGGTGATGGTCAGGCCGCCGGCGTTGCCGGTGCGCAGCGCGAGGCCAGGATCGTCCGGCACGTGGTAGACGTCGCCCAGTTCCAGGATGCGGGTGAACACGGCCGAGCCGTCCGCCCGGCTGACCTGGACCCAACTGTCGGCCGTCGCGGTGATGACGATGCGCTCCGGCGTCGCGCCGCCGTAGACGTTGGGCACGTAGCCGCTCTCGACCGCCGGTAGGGCCGGTTCCGCCGGCGCGGGCGCGATCGGCTCGGCCGTGGCGACCGCGGATGCACTCAGCTCGACCTCCACGGGCTCCGCCGGGACCGGTTCGACGGCGACCGGTTCGACCGGTACGGCGGCAACGACAGTCGGTTCGGCCGGCGCGGTTTCCGCGGACACGGTTTCGGCTGCGGCCGATGGCGCGGCCACGACGGTCGCGGTTGTCGTGGTCGCGGCGGGCTCCGCCACCACCGCCACCGCCGCCCCGGTCGATGCCGTGTCGGTCGCGGGCTCGGTCGCCGGCTCGACCGTCCCCAGAAGGTCCGCCGGCACTTGGGCCACCCGTTCGAACAGCGGCGTCGCGCGGTCGTGCACGATCGACCAGCCGGCGACGACCACGGCGCCGAGCACCAGGGCGATGAGTATGATGCGGCCCGTGGGCAGCGACGGCGGTGCCAATGGTTCCGGAAAATTCAGCTCGGCCGGGCCGTGGTTGGCCCCCGCCTCGTCCCGGTAGCGCTCGACGATGCTCTTGCCATCGAGGCCAAGGAACTCGGCGTAGGAGCGCAGGAAGCCGACCACGTAGGTGCGGCCCGGCAAGGCCTCGAACCGCCCGTCCTCCATGGCCTGGAGGAAACCGGCGCCGATGCGCAGTTGCTTGGCAACGTCGTCGATCGACAGGCCCAGGCGCTGACGGGTGCCGCGCAGGTCCGCGACGATGCGCGCCCCGCCGAGGTCCGCCACGTCGTGCAACCGCGTGACGTTGGCGTCGTCGTCCTGGCGGGCCAGCCTATTGCGCTGCAGAGCCACTCGTTGCGAACTCCGGAGGTCTCGAGCCGTTACCGATGGTGGACCCTATCGCCCCCATAGTCGACCTGCAATTCTTGGCCGAGTTCGCCGTATCTAGTCGAAGTTCTTGAATTTCCACACACGAAAATGGCCGAAACGGACCAAGAACCGTCACAATGGAACGCCGGCGAAGGTCGCCGCCTGATCGATCACTTCGCCCAGGATATCGGCCATCGACTGTTCCGCCGTGACCATGCCGACGCTTTGGCCGGCCATCACGGAGCCGTTCTCGACATCGCCCTCGATCACGGCGCGGCGCAAGGCCCCGGCCCAGAAGTGCTCGATGGCGAGCTGCGCCTCCTTCTGGTCCATCTCGCCCGCCCGGAACCGCGCGATCACGTCGCGTTGGGTGTCCATGAAAGCGCGCGTGCCCTGGTTGACCAGGGCGCGCACGGGAATCACCGGAAATTGCGGATCGAGCTGCACCGAGGGCTGCGCGTCGCGCGCGGCGGCACGCACGAAGGCACGCTTGAACTTCGGATGGGCGATCGATTCGTGGGCGCAAACGAAGCGCGTGCCGAGCTGGCCGCCGGTGGCGCCCATCTCGACATAGCCTGCGATCGCCTCGCCGCGCCCGATGCCGCCGGCGACGAACACGGGAACGTCGGTCATGTGCGGCAGGATCTCCTGGGCCAACACGCTGGTCGACACGGGCCCAATATGACCGCCCGCCTCCATGCCCTCGATGACCAGGGCGTCGACGCCCGACCGCGCGAGCTTGCGCCCGATGGCGAGCACCGGCGCAAAGGCGATGACCTTGGCGCCGTCGCGCTTGGCGAGCGCGATGATCGCCTGGCTGGGCTGGCCGCCGGCCAGCACCACGTGGGACACCTTGTGGTCCAGGCAGACCTCGACGAGCCGCGCGAGTTCGGGGTGCATGACGATCAGGTTGACACCGAAGGGTGCGGCGGTCAGGGCACGGGTGGCGGCGATCTCGGCGTCGAGCAGCGCCGGCGTCATGGCGCCGCACGCCAGCACGCCGAAGCCGCCCTGGTTCGACAACGCGGCGACCAGGTTGCGCTCGGAGACCCAGGTCATGGCGCCGGCCATGATGGCGTGGCGGCTGCCCAGGAAGGCGGCGCCCCGCGTCCAGGCCGCTCGGAAGGCGCCGGGCATCGCGGTCAGGCGGCGTCCAGCCCGTAGGCGGCGTGCAGCGCGCGGATCGCGAGTTCCGTGTACTCTTCGGCCACGAGGACGCTGATCTTGATCTCGGAGGTCGAGATCGCCTGCAGATTGATGCCCCGATCGGCCAGCGCCTGGAACATCTTGGCCGCGACGCCAGCGTGACTGCGCATGCCCACCCCGATCACCGAGATCTTGACCACCGAGGCGTCGTGCACCACCGCGGCGAAGCCCAGATCGCCCTTGAGCGCGTTGACTGCCTTCAGCGCGCGGTCGGCGTCGCCCTTGACCACGGTGAACGTCAGGTCGGCGGTCTTGCCGTCCTCGGAGGCACCCTGGACGATCATGTCCACGTTGATGCCCGCCTCGGCCAGCGGGCCAAAGAGGCGCGCGGCGACGCCCGGGCGATCGGCGATCTTGATCACGGTGATCTTCGCCTCGTCCCGGCTGTAGGCGATGCCACTGACGACCTGGTGTTCCACGATCTCGTCCTCGTCAACGACCATGGTGCCCGAGGCACCGGTGAAACTGGACAGCACCTGCAGCCGCACCCGCTGGTTCATGGCCAACTCGACCGAGCGGGTGTGCAGCACCTTGGCGCCCTGGGACGCCATTTCCAGCATTTCCTCGTAGGTGATCCTATCGAGCTTGCGCGCCTTGGCAACGATGCGCGGATCGGTGGTGTAGACGCCGTCCACGTCGGTGTAGATGTCGCAGCGATCGGCCTTGAGCGCCGCGGCCAGCGCCACCGCCGTGATGTCCGAGCCGCCGCGCCCGAGCGTGGTGGTGCGCCCGTCGGTGCCCAGCCCCTGGAAGCCGGCGACCACCGGCACCTGACCCTCGGCAAGGCGCGCCTCGAGCGTGTCGGTGTCGATGCCCAGGATGCGCGCGCGCCCGTGCGCGTCATCCGTGCGGAACGGGATCTGCCAGGCGTGCCAGGAACGCGCCGGAATGCCCAGTTCCTGCAACGCCAGCGCGGTCAGGCCGCTGGTCACGCACTCGCCGGTGGCGACCACCGCGTCGTACTCGTGCGCGTCGTGCACCGGCGCTATCCGGCGCACCAGGTCGACCAAGCCGTTGGTGACGCCCGCCATGGCCGAGACGACCACGGCGACCTGGTCGCCCTGGTCGAGCTGGCGCTTGACCAGGGTGGCGACGTGACGGATGCGGTCGACGTCGGCCACCGACGTACCGCCGAACTTCTGGACGATGCGGCCCATGACTGGCGTGCTCGGTGTCTGCCTGATCGGGCGATGGGCTGGACGCGGGGTTGCCTGGACCCTCGCGGGCGCCTTAGATACCGTCTTGCTGCACCGCAATGCAAGCGGAGGTCCCGTCGTGGCGCGCCCCTCGCCTTCGCCCGCCCCGGCGGCCACGGCCGACGCCGCCGAGGTCGCCCGCTTCGAGGCCCTGGCGGCCCACTGGTGGGACCCGAAGGGCCCGCACGGTCCACTGCACCGGCTCAACCCGGCGCGGCTGGGCTACGTGCGCGATGCCCTGGCTCCCTTGGCCGATGGGCGGGACGGCTCGCCCCTGCGCGGGCTCGCCGTGATCGACGTCGGCTGCGGCGGCGGCCTGGTGTCCGAACCGCTCGCGCGGCTCGGTGCCCATGTCACCGGGCTGGATGCCGGCGCCGAGGCGATCGCGGTCGCGCGCGTGCACGCCGCTGAGCAGGACCTAGCTATCGACTACCGCGTCGGCACGGCCGAGGACATGGTGGAGACGGGCGCGCGGTTCGACGCGGTGGTGGCGCTGGAGATCGTCGAGCACGTGCCCGATCTCGACCGTTTCCTCGCCGCGTGCGTCGCGCTGACGCGACCCGAGGGGCGCATCGTGCTGTCAACCTTGAACCGCACGGCACGGTCCTTCGCGCTGGCCATCGTGGGCGCCGAGCGGGTGCTGCGCTGGCTGCCCTCGGGCACCCACGACTGGCGCAAGTTCCCGCGCCCGGCCGAGCTCGCGCGCTCGCTGCGCGCGACGGGCGCGCGCGTCACCGACGTCACGGGGTTGGCCTACGACCCGTCACACGATGCTTGGCGGCTTTCGCGCGATACGGCGGTCAACTACCTGGCGACGGCGGTGGTGTAGCCGGGCTCACCCGCCCGCGAGTGCGGACGAGCGACACCACGACCCCGGCCACCAGGATCCCGACGGTGACCCCCAGCGACCAGGCGGGTGGTACCTTGCCGCCACCGAAGCCCGCCAGATCGGCGACGAAGATCTTGCCCCCGATGAACACCAGCAACGCCGCCAGGGCTTGCTTGAGTTAGTGAAATCGGTGCACCAGGTCCGCCAGCGCGAAGTAGAGGGCGCGCAGGCCCAGGATCGCGAAGATGTTGGAGGTGTAGACGATGAGCGGGTCGGTGGTGACAGCGAAGATCGCCGCCACCGAATCGACCGCGAAGACGACGTCGACGAACTCGATCATGACCAAGGCCAGGAACAAGGGCGTCACGTGAAGCACAGGACGCCCTCCCTCCCTGGTGGTCCGGCGCACGAAGAACCGCTCGCCATGAAGACCGTCCGTGACCCGCAGGTAGCGCCGCGCCAGCGCGAGCACGGGGCTGGCGCCGACGTCGTAGGTCTTGTCCGCCATCAGTCCCATCTTGATTACGGTGAACACCAGGAACGCGGCGAAGACGTAGAGCACCCATTCGAACGCGGTGATCAGGCTGGCGCCCGCGCCGATCATCACGCCGCGCAGGACGATGACGCCCAGGATGCCCCAGAACAGCACGCGGTGCTGGTGTTCGCACGGCACGGCGAACTACGCGAAGATCATGGCGATAACGAACACATTGTCCATCGCCAGGCTCTTCTCGATCACGAAGCCAGTGAGGTAGGCCTTGCCCGCGTCGGCGCCGAGCAGCCACCAGACGCAGCCGCCGAAGCCGAGACCGAGCGCGACGTAGGCCGATGAAAGGGCGAGGCTCTCGCGCGCCGCGATCGCGCGCGGCAGGCGATGCAGCACACCCAGATCGAGCGCCAATAGCACGACCACCACGCCCAGGAAGCCGAGCCACTGCCACGCCGGCGTGCCCAGCCACGATGCCGTCAGGACATCGATCATGCCCCCCCGCGAACACACATATGCGCCGCGTCCGCGCTGATCGTCGTTAGCGATCCGACATCGCCCGCGCCGCCGCGCGTGCCAGAGGGGCCCGGATCAACGGGCCATGTTGGGAGCGCTTACGCGCCCGGCAAGGGGGTTCGCGTGCGTGCCCCGTGCGGCCAGCGCGACGCGAGGGCCGCGCTACCCGTCCAGGTTGATCGGGAAGGGCACGGTACCGAACTCGACGCCTTCCTCGGCCAGCGCCTTGGCCTGGTCCTTGGTAGCGCGGCCGTGGATGTTGCGCTTGTCCGTTTCGCCGTAGTGGATCTTGCGCGCCTCGTCGGCAAACTTGTCGCCCACGTCGTCGAAGTTCTTGCGGATGTGCTCGCGCACCGCCTGGGCGTAGGCGCGCGCCATGGCCTCGCGCGGGTCGGGCATCATGGTGGTCTCGGTGCCCGCCTCGGCGCGGGGTGTTTCGTCGCGGCCCTTGCGCGTCGCCACGTTGGGCGCCATGAGCGCCTTGTCGATCTGGGTCGAGCCGCACGATGGGCACGCGATCGCGCCGGACTTGCGCTGACGCTCGAACGTCTTGCTGTCGCGGAACCACGCCTCGAAGACGTGTTCGTCGGGACATTTGAGGTCGAAGACGATCATGACCGTTCCAGCCCGCGTGCGGCGTCGATCGGGATATGGCACGCTACTTCCATGAAGACAAGGTTTAAGGCGGCGCCGCGCGCGGCGGTCGCACGGTCGTGACCAGCGCGCCTCACGGGTCGGGCGAGCCCTCGCCCTGGGTCGTACGCTTCGCGCCGCTGGTGCCGGCGGGTGGCGTGGTGCTGGACGTCGCCGCCGGAGCCGGGCGGCATACGACCATGTTCCTGGCGCGCGGGCACCCGGTGGTCACCGTCGACCGGGACGTCGGCCGGCTGGCGCCGCGGCCGAACCTAACCATCGTCGAGGCGGACCTGGAGAGCGGGCCCTGGCCCTTGGGTGATCGCCGCTTCACGGGCGTGGTGGTGACCAACTACCTGCATCGCCCGTTGTTCGCGGCGATCACGGATGCCGTGGCCGAGAGCGGCGTCCTGATCTACGAGACCTTCGCGCAGGGCAACGAGCGGTTCGGCAAGCCGTCGAACCTCGCGTTCCTGCTGCGCCCCGGCGAGCTTCTGGACGTCGCGCGCGCGCGCGGCCTGCGCGTGCTCGCCTACGAGGATCTGACGGTCGAGACGCCGCGCCCCGCTTGCGTCCAGCGCATCGCGGCGACGCGGGCCTGAGTTACTCGGCGGCCGCGCGGCCCGCGTCGGCGTCCTCGTCCAGCCGGTAGGGGCGGTCGTGGGCCAACGACGGGATCTGGCCACGCACCTTGGCCACGTCGGTCAGGTCGATGGTCGCGGTCACCACGCCGGTGCCCTCGCCGCCGTCGGCCAGCACGCGACCCCACGGATCGACAATCAGGGAGTGGCCGAAGCTCTGATAGCCGCCGTCGTGCACGCCGTGCTGGGCCGGGGCGAACACGAAGCAGCCGGTCTCGATGGCGCGCGCGCGCAACAGCACGTGCCAGTGCGCCTCGCCGGTCAGCTTGGTGAACGCGGCCGGCGCGCTGAGCATCGTGGCGCCGGCCTTGGCCAGGTCGCGGTAGAGGTGGGGAAAGCGCAGGTCGTAGCACACCGTCATGCCGAGCACGGCCCACGGCGTCTGCGCCAGGCACGCCCGGTCGCCGGGCCGGTAGGTCGCCGATTCCCGATAGCTGCGCCCGTCGGGCAGGTCGACATCGAACAGGTGGATCTTGTCGTAGCGGGCGGCCACGGCACCCCGGTCGTCGAACAACACGGAGGTGTTGGCGAGCCGGCCATCGGGCTTGAGCGTGGCGATCGATCCGGCGAGCAGCCACACCCGCAGCTCGGTCGCGAGCGCGGCGAAGCGGTGCGCCGCCGGGTGATCGTCGAGCGGCCGGGCCTGGCCCTTGGCGATGGCGAAGTTGCGCTGAAGCAAGGCCACGTTCTCGGGCGTGGCGATGAAGTCGGCACCCTTGGCCCGCGCCGCGCGCACCTGGGCCTCGACTGCGTCCAGGTTCGCCGCCATGTCGGTGGTCGCGCGCGACTGCACGCAGGCCAAGGTGAACGAGGTCGCCGAAGCGGACGTCATGGTCATCCTCCGAGCATCGTGTCGAGCCGGCCCTGCCGATCGAGGGCATAGAGCTCGTCGCAGCCGCCGATGCCCACATCGTCGATGAAGATCTGCGGCACGGTGCGGCGGCCCTTGGCGCGCCGGGTCATTTCGGACCGGCGCTCGGCGTCCATCATGACGTCGATTTCCTCGTACGTCACCTTCTTGCGCTCGAGCAGCGCCTTGGCGCGATGGCAGTAGGGGCAGAAGGGCGTGGTGTAGATCTCGACTGAGGCCACGGACGGCTCCGTAGTTGCATCGCTTATGCTAGCAGGGATTGTGGCCTTTCAGGGGTCGGCCAGCACGGCGCGCGCCAGGGTCACGACGCCGACACGCGCGGCGCCGGCGTGCATTAGCACACGGGCGCAGGCATCCGCCGTGGCGCCGCTGGTCATGACGTCGTCGACCAGCACGACGCGCCGGTCACGCACGGCATCGGGCCGGCGCACGGCGAAGGCGTGTTCTACGTTGGCGCGTCGGGCGGCGCGGCCCAGCGTGCCCTGGCTCGGCGTGTCGTGCCGGCGCGCCAGCGCGTCGACCGCCACCGCGAGGCCCGTGACGCGGCCGAGCGCCAACGCCAGCACCGCCGCCTGGTTGTAGCGGCGGGCGAACAGGCGTCGGCGGTGCAGCGGCACGGGCACCAGCACGTCGGCGTCGCCGAGCACCTCAGCGCCGGCGCGCGCGAGCCACGGGGCGAACGCGACCGCGCCCTCGGTGCGGTCGCCGTGCTTGAACCCGAGCACCAGCGATCGGGCGCCGTCGCTGTAGACCAGGGCGGCGCGCGCGATCGCGAAGCACGGCGGCTCGGCCAGGCACGCGGCGCACACGGTGCCGGCGGGTACCCGCACGGGGAACGGCACGCCGCAGCACGCGCACAGCGGCAGCGCGATGAAGGTGAGCCCGGCGAAGCACGGCGCGCACACCCGGCCCTGGGCATCGACCACGGCGCCGCAGCCGATGCAGCGCGGCGGCAGCACCGCGTCGATCAGGCGACCAAGCGCCACGCGCGCGACGCCGGGCCGCGCGGCCAGGGTCACGGGGCGCGGCCCAGGCCGTCGATCAGGGCCTCGAGCCCGGCGATGCTGTCGATGACGTGATCGGCCATGCCGAGTGCTTCGCGCGGCGCGGCGCCGGTCAGCACGCCGACCGCCAGACCGGCGGCGCCAGCGCGCGCCATGGCCATGTCGGCCACCGTGTCGCCGATCATGGCGATGGCGGCCGGCGTAAGGCCGGTGGCCCGGCAGAAGGCGTGGAGCATGCCGGGGCCGGGCTTGCCGCCGTGGCCCGAATCCGCGCCGGCGATGAAATCGAGCAGGCCGTCGACGCCCAGCGCGCCCAGCGTCGCCCGGGTCGGCTCCTCGTGATCGTTGGTCGCCACGCCGAGCGTGTAGCCGCGCGCGCGCAGGCGGCGAAAGAGGGCCGGCAAGTCGGTGACCGGCACCGGCTTCATGCCGAAACGCTCGAACCCGCCCGAGACCCAGTGGCGCAGGTCGAGATGGCTCTCGACGCCTAGGTGCCCGCCCCACAGCACCGCAATTTCGTCGTTGGTGCCGCAGGCGAGCGGCGAGGCCGGGTCGAGCACGCAGGTGGCGGGGTCGTAGCCGCCGAGACGCAAGAGCTCGTCCGCCTTGCCGGGATCGCCGGTCAGGGCCGCGACCTCGGTGGCCACGGCCTGGTAGGCCGCGCCCCAGGTGGCGAAGAAGTCGATCAGGGTGCCGTCCTTGTCGAACAGCAGGCCGCGTATGGTGGTCACAACGCATCCTCGGCGGTGGCAGCGCGAACCTGCCCGGAGAACGCCTCGCTGTCCATCGCCGCGCGGGCGGCCGCCACCTGGGCGCCGGTGCCGCCGTGGCGGCGGTCCCACAGGCCGTTGACCAGCAGCACCATCGCGCGCGTCGCGCGCACCCGCGCGGCGAAGTGGCCGTCGCCGGACACGCCATAGCCAGCCAGCAGCCGGTCGAGCCCCGGTTCATCCAGGTCGCCTTCGACCGCCACATAGGCTAGGTCCCACGCTGGGTCATTCTGGCCGGCGAACTCCCAATCGACCATCAGGACGTAGTCGCCATCGTCGATCAGGTTGGCGGGCACGGGATCGTTGTGGCATGACGTCAGGCGCCGACCGGGCGCCAGCGCGCGCCACAGGCGCAGCCCGACCGCCGCAACATCCGCCGCGTCGCCGAGCGCCCCCGCGTAGCGCGCGAGCGCCGCCGCCGGGTCGAGCACGCCGGGGAACGGTGGGCCGTCGTGAGCGCGGGCAAGCGCGCGACCCACCCTTTCCAGCACCATGCCATCGCGCATGGCCGACGGATCGAGCGCGTGGCCAGGCGCGCGCGCGACGACGAACGCGCCGGACGCGTCGTCGGTCCACAGCACGGCCGGTGCCGCGCCGCGCGCCGCGGCCGCGCGCATGGCGGCCAGTTCGTGGCGCGGGTCGGCGAAATCCTCGCCTGGTCGGGCGAGCCGCACCATCAATTCACCGTCGTTGGTGGCGCACAGGAACAGCCGGTTGCGCGAGCCGCCGAGCGGCCGCACGTCGCGCGCCGACCGGCCGGACGCGGCCAGGACGCGAGCGACCGCCGCGCGGATCGCCGCGTCCGGTTCAGCCGTCGAGCGCGGCGAGGTCGAGCTCAAGCTTGGCGCCGAGCCACAGCGCGCCATCGCGATGATCGCCGAGCTCGTCCCCCTTGTTGGGATGGATGAACACCACGAGCCCGCCCCGGTTGAGCGCGAGCCGGGGCACCAGATCGGCGAACTGATCGGGCCGGAACGCCACCTGGAAGCTCCAGCACGGATGGGGCCCCAAGGGGCGTTCGTGGAACCGGCCCATGGCGAGGGCGAAGCGCGCCTCGATCGCCTGGCGCAGGGTCCAGGCGGCGTCGTGGCTGCCCGCGTCGAAATAGACGTGGGCGTGCCAGCTCTCGCTCGCGTCGGTGGTGCGCACGAGCTGACTATAGCTGAGGCAGCAACGCCTGGCTGGTGTCCTTGCTATCCGAGACGGGCACGATCTCGAACTCGCCGAGATCGCACCATTCCGCCACCCAGCGCTGGAACAGCGTGACGTCGTCGGCCTCCATGAGCTGGAAGCAGCGCGTCATGTCGGCAGTGATCCAACTCGCCTTGTAGATCAGGCCCTCGGGCATCAGGCGGCCGCGTTCGCGGAACCAGCGGTAGACCGCCTTGCGATCGCGTCCACAGAAATCCTCAATCACCATGAACAGTATCGGCTTGCTCCCGTGATCCTTGGGACCGTGGACGCGCGCGATCGGCCTACGGCTTGACGCCCGTCACGATGGAGTAGACGCCCGGCAGAGGGATCTGCCTGGTGCGGGTGAAGCCAGCCTTGGCCATGAAGCCCTCGGTGTCGTCGCCCGACACGACGCCGCCGGCGCCACCGTAGAAGACCGTGGCGACCAGGCTTTCCAGGGCGATCTTGGGCGAGGTCTCGGTGTAGGGGCCGATCTTCAGGATGTCCTGGACGATCACGATGCCGCCGGGGTTCATGGCGTCGAACGCCCGTTTCAGCAGCGTGATCTGGCCTTCCGGGGATTCCTGAATCAGGACGCCCGAGAACAGCACCGCGTCGTAGCCCGAGCCTAGATCGTCCGTGTAGTAGTTGCCGGCCAGGGACGAGATCCGCCCCTTGAGCCCGCGCTGCTCGACTAGGGACAACGCGACGGGCAGGGCCTTCTGCTGATCAAAGAGGACGCCCTTGAGATCCGGGTACTTCGCGCAGCAGGCCATGGTGTAGACCCCGGAGCCGCAGCCGACGTCCAGGAGCTTCTTCCGGCCGGTCAGGTCCACGCTTCGCAGCAGCATCTCCTCCTGCATGCGGCCGCCCCACTGGTCCATGGCGAGCATGTAGTTGGTCCAGTAGGCCCTCTCCTCCTCCTCGGTCTTGAACACCATCTCGTGCGATACGGCCTCGGTCGACAGCATGGCCGTGTCGAGCTGATCGAACAGCGTGCCCAGGCTCGACAGGTACGTGAAGGCTTCGCCGTAGTACGCCGGCTTGCCCTTGACCAGGTACGTGTCGCCTTCCTTCGAGTTCTGGAACGCATCGCCGACATTCTCCAGCAGGCCGGCCGACACGCAGGAATTGAGCATCCACTCCATGTGGAGCGGCTTGATGCCCATGTCCTTCGCCAAAGCGGCTGCCGTCCGCTTGCCGCCGCTCAGTCTGTCGCAGATGCCGAGCTTGACCGCCGACTTCGCGACGCCGGCGAGCCAGGAGGCCCTGGCCAGTTGCGAGATCAAGGGAGGCTCGCCGGTATCGGCCAGATTCGCGAACACCGCGCCGATGTCGACCATGGACTACCCCCCCTCTGTGCCCGCGGCAACCATAGTCGTGCCGGTGCGCCGCGGCAAGAAGGCGTGCGGCGGACGCTCCGTTCGCGTCAGGCCGCGCACCAGCCGCCGTCGACCGGCATGGTGTGGCCGGTGACGAAGCTGGAGACGTCGGAGGCCAGGAACACCACGGGGCCGACCAGTTCCTCGGGCCGGCCCTTGCGCAGATGCGGCGTGCGCAGGCGGATGATCTCCATCTCCTCGGGATAGTCGTGGCGCGCGTCCGCCGAGCGCATGTGGTGCGTCATGTAGCCGGGGTTGATGGTGTTGACCCGGATGTTGTGCTTGCCCCATTCGAGCGCCATGTTGCGCGCCGCGCCGTCGACGCCCGCCTTGGCCGCCGCGTAAGACGTCAGCCCCTCGAAGCCGAGCCAGCTCGAGGTGAACGAGACCAGGATGATCGAGCCGCCGCGCCCCCGCTCGATCATGCGCTTACCGGCCTCCTGGGCGCACACGATGGTGCGCCGGCCCCGGATGCCGAGGTCCACGGCGCCGTCCCCTAGCCCCGCGCGCGCTTGGCCGCGAGGCGGAGCCTGAGCGCGTTCAACTTGATGAAGCCTTCGGCGTCGCGCTGGTCGTAGACCTGATCCTTCTCGAAGGTCACGTGCGCCAGGCTGTAGAGGCTGGTCGGGCTCTTGCGCCCGATCACCGCGACCGAGCCCTTGTAGAGCTTGAGCCGCACTGTGCCGGTGACGTTCTTCTGGCTCTCGTCGATCGCCGCCTGGATCATGCGCCGTTCCGGGCTGAACCAGAAGCCGTTGTAAACGAGCTCGGCGTAGCGCGGCATCAGCTCGTCCTTGAGATGAGCGGCGCCGCGATCGAGCGTCAGGCTCTCGATGCCGCGGTGCGCCTCCTGCAGGATGGTGCCGCCCGGCGTCTCGTAGATGCCGCGCGACTTCATGCCGACGAAGCGGTTCTCGACCAGGTCAACCCGGCCGATGCCGTTGGCGCCGGCCAGTTCGTTGAGCCGGGTCAGCAGCGCGGCGGGTGTGAGCCGCACACCATCCACCGCCACCGGATCGCCGACCTCGAAATCGACCTCGATGACGGTCGCCACGTCGGGCGCCTTCTCGGGCGCCACGGTGCGCTCGAACATGTCCTCGTCGGGCTGGACCCACGGGTCCTCCAGCGCCTTCCCTTCGTAGGAAATGTGCAGCAGGTTCGCGTCGGTCGAGTACGGCGCCTCGCCGCGCTTGTCGCGCGGGATCGGCACCTGGTGGGCCTCGGCGTACTCGACCAGCTTGGCGCGGCTATCGAGGTCCCATTCGCGCCACGGCGCGATCACCCGGATGTCGGGCTCTAGCGCGTAGTAACCCAGTTCGAGGCGCACCTGGTCGTTGCCCTTGCCGGTGGCGCCGTGGGCCACCGCGTCGGCGCCGACCCGCCGCGCGATTTCGATCTGGCGCTTGGCGATCAGCGGCCGCGCGATCGAGGTGCCGAGCAGGTAGACGCCCTCGTAGAGCGCGTTCGCCCGAAACATGGGGAAGACGAAGTCGCGCACGAACTCCTCGCGCACGTCCTCGACGAAGATGTTCTCGGGCTTGACGCCCAGGAGCGCCGCCTTGGCCCGCGCCGGTTCCAACTCGCCGCCCTGGCCCAGATCGGCGGTGAAGGTGACGACCTCGCAGCCGTAGGCGTCCTGCAACCAGCGCAGGATGACCGAGGTGTCGAGCCCGCCCGAATAGGCCAGCACGACCTTCTTCACGTCCTTGACCCGGCGCGTCATGGCCCCTCCGTTTGCGCGGGCCGGGAGTATAGGCGGCGCGGCCGGGGGCGCAACCGCCCCTACCGCCGGCGCTTGAAGTCGCGCCGGGGTACGAACACCACTGACGGGCGTTCGCCGGCCAGCGTCGCAGCCTCGGCCGTCAGGGCGGCGAGGCAGGCGCCGCAGAACGCACGGTAGCGGCCCTCGACCTTGACCATCTTCCAGGTGGGCGGCACGTGGCCCTGGCCCAGGTGATAACGCTCGACCGTCTCGCAGCCCCAGCATTGGATCGTGTGCTCGGGCAGCCAAGCCATGGCCGCTAGCCCAGCGGCGACGCGGGCGTGTCCACCGCGGCGCCGCGCACGGCGGACTTGCGCAGGCGTTCCGACGCGCTGCGCAACTGGCCGCACGCGGCCAGGATGTCGCGGCCGCGCGGCGTGCGCACCGGCGAGGCGTAGCCCGCGTCGTTGACGATGCGCGCGAAACGTGCGATCGCCGCGGCGGTCGAGCATTCGAACGGCGCGCCGGGCCACGGGTTGAACGGGATCAAGTTGACCTTGGCCGGGATGCCCGCGATCAGCCGCACCAGCGCCTTGGCGTCCGCCGGGCTGTCGTTGACGTCCTTCAGCATGACGTACTCGAAAGTCACGCGGCGCGCGTTCGAGGCACCCGGATAGTCGCGCACCGCCGCCATCAGCTCGGCCAGCGGGTACTTCCTGTTGAGCGGCACGATGCGGTCGCGCACCTCGTCGGTCACCGCGTGCAGCGAGATGGCGAGCGAAACGCCCAGCTCCTCCCCCACCCGCTTGATCATGGGCACGACACCCGCGGTCGAGAGCGTGATCTTGCGCCGCGAGATGGCAATGCCCTCGGCGTCCATGATGACGCGCAGCGCCTTGGCCACCGTGTCGTAGTTGTAGAGCGGCTCGCCCATGCCCATGAGCACGATGTTGGAGATCAGCCGGCCGTCCTTGGGCGACGGCCATTCACCGAGCGCGTCGCGCGCCAGCATGACCTGGCCGACGATCTCGGCCGCGCTCAGGTCGCGCACCAGCGTCTGGGTGCCGGTGTGGCAGAACCGGCAGGTCAGGGTGCAGCCGACCTGGGAGGAGACGCACAAGGCACCACGGTTCTCCTCGGGGATGTGCACGGTCTCGATCTCGCAGCCGTCGTCCAGCCCGAGCAGCCACTTGCGCGTGCCGTCGACCGAACGCTGGTCCATGACGACGCGCGGCCGGGCCAGCGCGTAACGCTCGGCCAGGCTTGCGCGCAGGCCCTTGGCGATGGTGGTCATAGCCGCGAAGTCGGTCGTGCCGCGGAAGTAGATCCAGTGCCACAGCTGGCGCGCGCGGAACGGCTTCTCACCCAGCCGCGCGACCTCGGCGGCGAGCTCGGCGCGATCGAGCCCGACCAGCGAGGGCCGTGCGTCGGCCGGCTCGGCCACGGCAAGGAGCGGGGCGGCGGTCATGGGGTCGATATACGTCCACCCGCCCCGCGCAACAAGGCCGCTCAGGCACCGGCCAGCGGGTAGCTCTGCTCGATGCGGTAGTGCGCGCCGTCCCGGCCGCAATGGCTGGAATAGAGGTGGAACGCCGCGATCGGGATCGGCGGCAGGGCGAACTCGGCGTGGGCGGCCAGGAACGCGGCGACCCGCTCGCCCCACGCCCCCTTGAGCCGGGCCAGGCTGACATGGGGGTGAAACTTGCGCGCCTCGGGCTCGAGGCCGACCCGGCCGAGCCGGCGGTCGATCTTCTCGTGCAGGCGAACGAGCGGCGCCTTCTCCGCGATACCGACCCACAGGGCCGTCGGGTTGCGCCCCTTGTCGAACAGGTCGACGCCCTTGAGCTTGAGCTCGAACGGCTGGCCCGTGACGTCGTCGAGCGTGTCGGCCACGTCATCCGCCGTCGTGCCGTCGACCTCGCCGACGAAGCGGAGCGTCAGGTGGAACTGCTCGAGCCCGACCCAATGGGCGCCGGGCACGCCATTGCACAGGCCCGCTAGGCGGAGGCGGACATCGGGTGGCAGAGCGAGCGCGACGAAGAGCCGGGGCATGGGGCGCGGACCCTACGCGATCGATCAGGGCGCCGCCAACTGGTCGAGCGCGCCCGCGACCAAGGGCAGGATGCCCCGGACGATGCGCGCGACGCCGGCCGCGTTGGGGTGGATGCCGTCCGCCTGGTTGAGCACCGGGTCGAGCGCGACACCCTCGAGGAAAAAGGGGTAAAGCGGCACGCCGTGGCGTTCGGCCAGCGCCGGGTAGATGGCGTCGAACGCCGCCACGTAGTCCGCGCCCAGGTTGCGCGGTGCGCGCATACCGGCCAGCAGCGCCGCCACGCCATGTTCCGCCAGCCGCGTCAGGATCGCGTCTAGGTTGGCGCGGGTCGTTTCGGGCGGCAGGCCGCGCAGGGCGTCGTTAGCGCCGAGCTCGACCAGCATCAGGTCGGGCGCGTCGACCAGCACCCAATCGAGACGCGCGAGCCCGCCCGCCGTGGTGTCGCCCGAGACACCGGCGTCCAGCACCTCGACCGCGTAGCCGGCGGCATCGAGCGCCGCCTGGAGCCGGGCCGCGAAGCCATCCGCCTGGGGCAGGCCGAAGCCGGCGACCAGGCTGTCGCCCAGGAGCGCCAGGCGTACGCGCCCGGCCGCCCGGGCACGCCCGGCGATCACCATGACGAGAGCCGCTTTGACAACGGCGCGGCGCGCCACATATCTGGACGTCATGGACATGGCGCCGGGCGCTCCACCCTCCCCCATCATCGAACTTTCGGCCGTCGGGCTCACCCTGACCGGGGCGGGTGGGCCGGTCAACGTGCTGGACCGCGTCGACCTGGCGATCGCGCCCGGTGAACGGGTCGCAATCCTCGGGCCGTCGGGCGCCGGCAAGTCGTCGCTGCTCGCCCTGCTGGGCGGGTTGGAACACCCGACGACGGGGCGTATCCGCGTCGCCGGGTTCGAGCTCGGCGGCCTCGACGAGGACGCCCTCGCCCGCTTCCGCCGCGATCATGTGGGGATCGTGTTCCAATCCTTCCACCTGGTGCCGACTCTGACCGCGCGCGAGAACGTGGCGCTGCCGCTGGAACTGGCCGGGCGGCGCGACGCGGAGGCGCGGGCACGTATGGCCTTGGACGCGGTCGGGCTGGCCGCGCGGGCCCGCCACTATCCGGTCGAGCTGTCGGGCGGCGAGCAGCAGCGCGTCGCCATCGCCCGCGCGGTCGTGACCGAGCCGGCGATCCTGCTGGCCGACGAGCCCACCGGCAACCTGGACGGGCGCACGGGCGCGACCGTCGCCGACCTGCTGTTCGACCTGGTTGCACGCGCCGGCGCCACGCTGGTGCTGGTGACCCACAATGAGGCGCTGGCGCGCCGCTGTTCGCGCATCGTGCACCTGGCCGACGGCCGCGTCGCCGCGGACCAGACGATCTGACATGGCCAGCCCGATCGCGCGCCTGGCGCTGCGCGATCTGCGCGGCGGCCGGCGCGGCGCCCGCGCCGCCCTGGTCGGCCTGGCGCTGGGCGTCGCCGCCATCGTCGGCGTCGGCTCGCTCGGCGCCGCGCTGGAACGCGGCCTGGCCGAGGGCGGCCGCGCGATCCTGGGCGGCGACGTCGCGCTGCGCACGGTCATGGCACCGCTGGAGGCACCCGAGCGCGAGCACCTGGCCGCCGCCGGCACAGTCAGCGAGACGCTCAATCTCTACGCCATGGCGGTGTCGGCCGCCGCGTCCACAGTGGTGGCGGTCAAGGGCGTCGACGACGCCTACCCGCTCTATGGCGACGTCGGCCTGGACCCGGCGCGGTGCTTGGCCGAGGCGCTGGCCCCGCAGGGCGGCATTCCCGCCGTCGCGGTCGAGCGCAGCCTGGCCCAGCGCCTGGGCGTCAAACCCGGCGATCGGTTCCGCCTGGGCGACGGCGAAGTCGTGCTGGGCGCGATCCTGACGGCCGAGCCGGACCGGGCATCCGCGCCGTTCCTGCTGGGCGAACGGCTGATGATCGGCCGCGCCGGGCTCGACGCCCTAGGCCTGGTGCAGCCGGGCAGCATCGTGCGCTACGCGACGCGCGTGCGCCTGGCGCCCGGTACGGACACGAACTCCTGGGTGGTGGACCTCAAGGCGCGCTTTCCGGCCGCGCCGTGGCAGCTCGCCACCGCCGACGCGGCCAATCCGCGTCTGGCCCGCGTCTTCGAGCGACTGCGCACGTTCTTCGTGCTGGTCGGCCTGGGCGCCCTGGTGGTCGGTGGTGTCGGCATCGCGAGCGCCGTGCGCGCCTACCTGGAGCGCAAGCGCCGCACCTTCGCCGCGCTCAAGGCGCTGGGCGAGGCGCGGCGCGTGATCGTGCTGGCCGGTGTCTTGGAGATCGCGTTGCTGGTCGCGCCAGCGCTGGTACTGGGCGCGCTGGCGGGAGCCGCGCTGCCCGCTGTCGTGGCAGCCGGCGCCGGCGCGGCCCTGCCGGTGCCGATCGCGGACGAGCCCGATGCCGGCGCCATCCTGCTGGGCGTCGGCTTCGGCGTCCTGGTGACGATGGGCTCCGCCATCGCGCCGCTGGCGCGCGCCGCCGCCGTGTCGCCGCTGATCCTGCTGCGCGACACCGTGCAGGCCCGCGCGCCGCGCTGGTCGTGGCGCACGGCGGTCCTGACGGCGGCGACGGCGGCGGCCGCGATAGCCCTGGCGCTGGCGGGCGCCGAGGACCGCTGGCTGGCCGCCTGGGTGTTGGGCAACACGGTGGCGGCCTTCGCGTTGTTCTTCGGCCTGGCGCGGGGCCTGCGCTGGCTGGCGCCGCGCCTGGCGAGCCGCGCCCGGGGCGGCGCCCGGCTGGCGCTCGCGGCGCTGGCCCGGCCCGCTGCGCCCACGGCGGCCACGGTGGTGGCGCTGGGGCTGGGCTTGGCCCTGCTGGCGACCGTGGTGCTGGTCGAGGGCGCGATCCGCGCCACCATCGTCGAGACCATGCCGAAAGGCGCGCCCAGCTTCTTCTTCCTGGACATCCAGCCGGACCAAGTGGCGCCGTTCGAGGCGCTGGTCGCGGCCGTGCTCGACGCGCGCGTGACCGGCCAAGTGCCGGCGCTGCGCGGGCGCATTGTGCGCATCGACGGGGTCCCCGTGGAGCAGGCGACGGTGGCGCCCGAGGTGCGCTGGGCGGTGGACGGCGACCGTGGCGTCACCGTCGCGGCGACCCCGCCCGACGGAACCGACATCGCGGAGGGCGCCTGGTGGCCGGCGGACTACGAAGGGCCGCCGCTGGTGTCGCTGGACGCGGGCGTGGCCCAGGGGCTGGGGCTGGCCGTGGGCGAGACCATCGCCGTCAACGTGCTGGGGCGCACCATCGAGGCAACCATCGCCAACACCCGGCGTGTCGTGTGGGAGACGCTGGGCATCAACTTCACGATCGTGCTGCCGCCCTCGGCCCTGCGCGGCGCGCCGTTCACCCATATCGCCACCGTCGACGCCCCGCCCGAGCGCCAGGCGGCGCTGCGCGCGGCGGTGTCCGAGGTGCTGCCCAACGTCTCGGTGATCGCGGTCGGCGACGTGCTGGACCGGGTGGACCGCGTGCTGGCCGAGGTCGGCGCGGCAATCCGCGCGGCGGCAGCCGTCGCCGTGGCGGTCGGCCTGCTGGTGCTGGCCCAGGCGGCCGCGGCCGGGCGCGCCGCGCGACTCTACGACGCGGTGATGGCCAAGGTGCTGGGCGCGACCCGGCGCCAGATCCTGCTGGCCGCCGCCATCGAGAACGGCGTCGCCGGCCTGGTGGCCGGGCTGGGCGCGCTCGCGCTAGGCGCGGCGGCGACCTGGGCGGTCACCGCCTTCGTGCTGGACGTGCCGTGGTCGTTCGACCTGATCGACGGGGCCTTGACTGCCCTGGGCGGCGCTCTGGCGGCCGTCGCGCTGGGTTTGACCCAAACCGCGCGTCTGCTGGCCGTGCCGCCGGCCGTGGCGCTGCGCACCGATTTTGGTTGATTCTCATGAGTGGCGCACCAATATTTAAAACTTACGCTTGGCTTGGCCAAGCGATTGCCTTGCCTGGAGGCACCGGATCATGATTCCTGTCCGTACCACTGTCATTTCGCGGCGCGGCGACGCGGCCCTCTACGACGACGGTCTGCGCGCCTACATGCTGCGCGTCTACAACCTCATGGGGCTCGGCCTCGCCGTCACCGGCCTGGTCGCCTACGCCGTCGCCAACACGCCGGCGCTGTTCAACCTGATCTTCGGCACGCCGCTGATGTGGGTGGTGATGCTGGCCCCGATCGGCCTGGCGTTCTTCCTGGGCGCCCGGGTCCAGCGCATGAGCCAGGGCACGGCCCAAGTGACCTTCTGGATCTTCGCCGCGCTGATGGGCGCCTCGCTGGCCACCGTGTTCGCGGTGTTCACGGGCGCCTCGATCGCGCGCGTGTTCTTCATCACGGCCGCGGCGTTCGGCGGGCTCAGCCTCTACGGTTACACGACGAAGAAGTCGCTGAGCGGCTGGGGCTCGTTCCTGCTGATCGGCCTGATTGGCATCATCGTCGCCTCGGTGGTCAATCTGTTCATCGGGTCCTCGGCGCTGCAGTTCGCCGTGTCGGTCATCGGCGTGATCGTGTTCGCGGGCCTGACCGCCTACGACACCCAGCGCATCAAGCTGGTGTACGACCAGGTGGCGGGCACGGAGATGGCCGGCAAGATGGCGATCCTCGGCGCGCTCAGCCTCTACCTCGACTTCATCAACCTGTTCATGCTGCTGCTGCAGTTCTTCGGCACCCAGCGCGAATAGCCCACGGCGAAGCCATGGAAACGGGCGCCGGGCGGCAACGTCCGGCGCCCTTCGTTCGTGGCGGGCGGGGGTAGGCGGGCCGCCATGCAGTGGCTCTGGCGCGCCGGTGCGGTCGGATTGGTGGGTTACGCCGCCTTGGTCGGCGGCATGTTCGTGTTCCAGCGCCGGCTCATGTACCACGGTGATCGCGAGGTCCCGGACCGCGCGCGTGCCGGCGCCGAGGCGATGGCCGAGGTACGGCTGGCGACCGCCGACGGCTTAAGCCTGCTGGCCTGGTACGCGCCGGCGCGCGCCCGAGGACGCACCGTGGTGGCGTTCCACGGCAACGCCGGCCACATTGGGCACCGCTTCGACAAGCTCCGCTTCGTGTTGGACGCCGGCCACGGCCTGCTGCTGGCGGAGTACCGGGGCTTCGGCGGCAACGAGGGCTCGCCGACCGAGGAAGGCCTCTACGCCGACGCCGACGCGGCGCTCGCCTTCGTGCGCGCGGCCGGCGTCGTGCCCGAGGACACCGTGATCTACGGTGAATCGCTGGGCAGCGGCGTCGCGGTCGATTTGGCCAGCAGGAACCCGGTGGCTGGCCTGGTGCTGGAGGCACCGTTCTCGTCGATCGCCGACGTGGCGGCCGAGATCTATTGGTACGTGCCGGCGCGCCACCTGGTGCTGGACCGCTTCGAAGCGGCGGTCAAGATCGGCCGTGTGGCGGCGCCGCTGCTGATCCTGCACGGCGAGGCCGACACGGTGGTGCCGGCGCGCTTCGGCCGCGCGCTGCACGCCGCGGCCAACGAGCCCAAGGCCCTGTGGAGCGCCGCGACCGCCGGACACACGGACCTTTACGAGCACGGCGCCGCCGCCGTCGTGTGCGACTTCCTGTCGCGCCTGCCGTGACCGGCCCGGCGCGCGACTTCGTCGGTTACGGGCGCGATCCGCCGCGCATGACCTGGCCACGAAGCCGCCTGGTCGCGGTCAACCTGGTGGTCTGCTAAGAGGAGGGCGCCGAGCGTTCGATCCCCGACGGCGACGACCAGGCCGACGGCTGGGGCGAGTACCCGGTCCAGGCGCCACTCGGCGAGCGCGACCCGGGCACCGAGACCCACTACGAGTACGGCAGCCGCGTCGGCATCTGGCGCATCGCACGGCTGCTGGAGCGGGCGGGCGTGGCCGCCACAATCTCGGCGTGCGCCGAGGCGCTGGCCCGCAACGGCGAGGTCACGGCCTGGCTGCGCGAGACCGCCGCCCGGTTCCAGGATCTGTTGGGCTGGCGCCCGATCGGCTGGAACAGCCGCACGCGGCCCAGCGTGCACACCCGCGACCTGCTGATCGAGGCGGGCGGGTTCCTCTAAGATTCGGATCCGTGCAACGACGACCTGCCGTACTGGGCGGCGGGCATGGCGGGGCGCATCCTGGTGGTGCCCTACTCCAAGACGCTGAACGACAACCGCTATCTGGACAGCCCCGCTACGCCGGGCCCGGCGATTTCGTCGACAACGTCGAGGCCTTCCTAGACGCGCTGCTGGACGAGGCGCGATCGCTGGGCGGGCCGCATGACGACCGTCGCCGTGCACGCGCGCTGGACCGGCCAGCCCAACCGCGCCGCCGCGCTGGCGCGCATCATCGACGCGGTGCACGCCCGCCCCGAGGCGTGCTTCAAGCGCCGCGACGACATCGCGCGCCACCGGCTGAGCCTGTTCCCGGCGGCCGGCTGACCATGCTCGACCTGATCCTGCGCGGCGGCCGCGTCGTCGATCCGGAAGGCATCGGACCTGGCCATCCGCGACGGACGCATCGCGGCACGCCTGCGCCCGGGCGAAGCCACCACTGCCCAAGCCGAGCTGGACGCCGCGGGCCAGGTCCTGCTGCCCGGTCTGGTCGATGCGCACGTGCATCTGCGCGAACCGGGCCTGACCTGGAAGGAGGACTTCGCCAGCGGCACCCGCGCGGCGATCGCCGGCGGCGTGACGACCGTGCTGGTCATGCCGACCGACCAGCCGTGGACGTCGACCGCCGCGCGGCTGGCCGCGAAGCCGGCCCTGGCCGAGGGCCGCGTGCACGCCGACGTCGGGCTGCAGGTGTTGCTGCGCACCGACCACCGGGACCTGGAGGCGATGGCGGCGCTGGGCGCGGTGTCGTTCGAACTGTTCACCGCCGAGGTGCCCGCGCCCTAGTGCCACCACGACGCGGCGCGGCTGAACGCGGCCGTCGCCGCGGGGGTGTTGGCTGCCGTGTTGCCCGGCGACCACGGGCTGCTGGCGGCGGCGCAGGAGCGCCTGACGCCCGGGCGCAGCAGCGCCGCCCAGGGCGGTACGTGCAACTTCCGCACGGTCGACGTAGCGCGCTGGGCCGACATCGACGCCCTGGTCGGCGAGGCGGTCGTGCGCTGGGGGCGGCTGGACGTCATCGTCAACAACGCCGCGACCTGGACCACGACGACCCTGACCGAGACCACCGAGGAGCAGTGGAACCGCGTCATGGCGGTCAACGTCACGGGCGTGTTCCTGGGCTGCAAGCGGGCGGTGCAGCAGATGCTGCGCCAGGAACCGGTGGCCGAGGCGCGCGGCCGCATCATCAACATCTCGTCCCAGCAGGGCATGGTCGCCTCGCCGGGCGATCCGGGCTACGCCGTCAGCAAGGCGGCGGTCGCGCACCTGACGCGCCAGATCGCGGTCGACCACGCCAAGGATCTGATCGTTTGCAACGCCATCGCGCCGGGCAAAATCGTCACCGGGCGCGGCGGCGCCGGCACCGACGAAGCGTCGCTGGCGGTGTCGCGCTCGCGCACGCCGTGGCCGCGCCTGGGCGAGCCGCGCGATATCGCGGCGACCGCCACGTTCCTGGCCAGCGACATGGCGAGCTACCTGACCGGCGTGAACCTGCTGGTGGACGGCGGCTGGATGGCCGGCTGATCAGGCCGCCATCGGATCGCGGCCGACGATCGACCGCCACACCGCCTGGTCGGTCGCGCCCTCGCTGATGAAGGTGAGCACGCGCGAACGCGCGTCCAGCCCGAGCGTCGCCCGTGCCCCGGCGTCGCCGGCCAGGGCCAGGAGCGCCGCCACGCCCGCCGCGCCGGCCTCGCCGGCCACGATGACCAGATCGCCGCCGTCGCCGGCGGCCAGCCGGCGCATGGCCTCGACCGCCCAGTCGTCGCCCAGCGCCAGGAACGCCGTGGTTCCCGTCTCCAGGATTGGCCAGGCGACCGCCGAGACCTCGCCGCAGGCGAGCCCGCCCATGACGGTATCGAGCGCGCCGGGCGTCTGGGTCAGGCGGCCGGTCTGGCCGCTGCGCCAGATGCAATCGGCGTTGACCGGCTCGACCGTGACCAGGCGCGGACGATCCGACCCCCACAGCGACCAGAAGGCGCCCTGCACCGCCGCCGCGAAGCCGCCGCAGCCGCCCTGGACGAACAGGTGGGTCGGCCGCTCGCCGGCGGGAAGCTGCGCCGCCATCTCGGCGACCATGACGCCGTAGCCGTGCATCACCGTGCATGGGATCGTCGTGTAGCCGGGGAACGTAGTGTCCGAGATCACCTGGCGGCCGAGGCGCGCCGCGTCCGCAGCGCACAGGCGCACCGAATCGTCGTAGGTGCCGGGCGTGCGCACGACCTCGGCGCCGAAGCCGCGCACCACGTCGGCGCGACCTTCGCTGACACCTTCGTGCATGTAGATGACGCAGCGGCAGCCGAACATTGAGGCACCCCACGCCACCGACCGGCCATGGTTGCCATCGGTCGCCGTGGTCACCGTGACGGTGCCAGTGATCGCGGCGTGGCGCCCCGCCAGCAGATCGACCGAGGGAAGCCGGGTGCCGGTGCGCGACCGCACCGTCTCGGCCAGGTGGCGGAACACGGCGTAGGCGCCGCCGAGCGCCTTGAAGCTGCCGAGCCCGAAGCGACGGCCCTCATCCTTGCACCACAGCGCGCCGAGCCCGAGCGAGTGCGCGAGCCCCGGCAGGGTGTGCAGCGGTGTCGGTGCGTACGACGGCCAGGAGCGGATCTCGGCCACCGCCTCGGCCACGGCCGCCGGGTCCATCACCACCTTCTGGGCGGGGCCGAACGGCGCCGCCGCCGACCAGCGGCTGTTGACCTGCACCCGAAGTTCGCGTCCGCCGGCCAGCGTACCCATGGTTCCCTCGCGCCCGTAATCCGAACCGCTATAACACGACGGCCGCGTGCGCGCGAACAATCACCGTGAGACGCCGGCCCATTCGCGGTAGAGTTGGGCGTTGAATCGGCGGGCGTGGCCATGCCCCGACCCGCCCGATGACCAGGGAGGGATAGCATCATGATCAAGGTGACTAGTGGTCTTGGCGCGGGCCTGACGCGGCGCGGCGCGCTGCGCGTGGGCGGTGCGTTGGCGGGGGCGACGGCCCTGGCGGGCGTGCCGGGCTATCGGGCGTGGGGCAGCGACGCGCCGATCCGCATCGGTCTGCAGGTACACCGCACCGGCATCGGCGCGGCCTACGGGCGCTGGTACGAGAGCACCTCGAGCGCAGCGGTCGCGCACATCAACGCCAACGGCGGCATCGGTGGGCGCCCCATCGAGATGATCGTCGAGGACGACGCGACTGACCCCAAGCGCGGCGCCGAGGTGGTCGAGAAGTTCGCGTCCGAGCACAAGGTCGACGTGGTGTTCGGCACGCTGTTCAGCCACGTGGTGATCGGTTCTGCCCCGCGCGCGGGCGAACTGAAGATGCCGTACTTCGTCGTCTCCGAAGGCTATCACGTTGCGTCGGGCGCGCTGAACCGCTACGTCTTCCAGCCGGGCATCACCGACGTGCGCCAGCAGGTGACGTCGATGGCGCCCTGGATCACCGGCAACCTCGGCAAGAAGATCGCCATGATCTTCCCCGACTACGCGTTCGGCTACGACCACCGCGATTTCTTCAGCGCCGCCGCCGGCAAGCTGGGCGGCGAGATCACCACGTTGCTGGCGATCCCGCCGACCGAGACCTCGTACACCAAGTTCTTCCCGCAGATCCCGGCGGGCACCGAGGTCATCTACCACGTCATGGTGGGGCCGGGCGTGCTGACCTTCGTCAAGGAGCTGGGCGAATTCTTCGGCGCCGGCGGACCCAAGCTGTTCGGCTTCATCGACAGCCTCGAGGCGGTCGACCTGGCGAGCCCGGGGCTCGAATACCTGGAGGGTTCGCACATCTGGGAGGCGATGCCGCGCTTCGCCGACGGCCAGCCGACCGAATCGGCGCTGGCCTACCGCGAGAAGGTGGGCGTCGACGCCAACGGCGCCTCGGTCGCCGATCCCAAGGATATCGCCACGTTCTCCCACATGTTCGGCTGCTGGGAGACGCTGCACGTGATCAAGGCGGCGGTCGAGGCGTCCGGCTACCAGGGCGCCGACGACACGGCCAAGCTGATTGAGGCGGTCGAGGCGATGACCGAGTTCCCCGAGAGCCTGGACCACCCGCAGGGGCGCAAGACCTTCAACGGCAAGCTGCACCAGTGCTTCGGCCAGCAGTTCATCTCGCAGGTCGAGGGCGGCAGGCTGAAGGTCGTGCACACGACCGCGATCGAGGACGGCCTCTACGAGCCCGAGGCCGACTACACGACCCAGGCGCTCTGACCGACGACGGGCCGCCGGCCCGGGCCCCGCGTGGGGTCCGGCCGCGGCTCGCGGGCGCGACCCGGGCATGGCGTTCGAATCCCACCTTCTCCTGGCCTTGCTGGAGGGCACGGTCGGCGCGTGCGTGCTGGCGCTGACCGCGCTGGGCCTGTCGCTGGTGTTCGGCGTCATGCGCATCGTCAACGTGGCGCACGGCGAGTTCTTCATGCTCGGCGCGGTGATCGCGTGGGCGGCGGCAACCCTGGTCGGCGGGCCGCCGGCGCTGAGTTTCGCGCTGGCGCTGGTGACGGCGCCGCTGGCGGTGGCGGCGATCGCGCTGGGCGTCGACCGGCTGATCCTGCGCCGCGTCGCCTACCAGCCGGACGCCACCATCGTCGCCACCATCGGCCTAGTCTACGTGTTCCAGCAGGCGGTGCTGATGACGTTCGGACCCGAGGCGCGCGCGGTGGCGGCGCCGTTCCAGTGGCGCGTGACGTTTCCAGGCTTCGGCTATTCCGGCGTCAAGCTGGCGTTGGCGGGTGCCGCGCTGGTGCTGATCGCCGGCACCTGGCTGATGCTGACGCGCACACACATCGGGCTGGCCATGCGCGCGACCCAGATCGACCGCGAAACCGCCCAGGCCTTCGGCATCCCGGCGAGGCGCGTCTACGCGCTGGTGTTCGCACTGGGCGCCGCGCTGGCGGCGGTGGCGGGCGTTCTCGTGGTGCCGGTGCAGCAGGCGCACTATCTGATGGGCGGCGATCCGCTGCTGTTGTCGTTCATCGTCGTCATCATCGGCGGCCTGGGCAGCCTGCGCGGCACCCTGGTGGCCGCCTTCGTCATCGGCATCAGCGACGGCGTGATCGCCGTGTTCTTCTCGCCGACGCTGGCCAAGATCGCCGCGACGCTGCTGGTCGCCATGGTGCTGGTGGCGCGCCCCCAGGGCCTGTTCGGGCGGGCGCCATCATGACCGCGGCGCGGCGCGCGCTGCCGGCCCTGGTGCTGGCGGGCCTGTTCGCCCTGCAGTTCGTCCTGGGCGATTACGACCACACCAACATGGCGCGCATCCTGGTGCTGGCGTGCTTCGCCGTGGGCTACAACATCGCCTTCGGCATGACCGGGCTTCTGAGCCTGGGGCACGCCATGTTCTTCGCCGCCGGGCTCTACGGCGCAGGGTTCTCAGCGGAGCTGGGCGGCGTGGCACCGCCGGCCGCGCTGGCGGCGGGCACCGCGTGCGGCCTCGTCCTCGCGCTTGCCGTCGGCCTCGTCGCGCTGCGCACCAGCGGTGTCGCGTTCATGATTGTGACCCTGATGTTCGCCCAGGCGTGCTTCCTGACGATCCTGCACTTCAACGAACTGACGCGCGGCGACGAGGGCTTCGTCATCGCCGAGACCGCGCGGCGCTTCGCGTTGGCCGGCGTGGTCCTCGACGCGGCCGACCCTACGGTCCGCTACAACGCGGCACTGGCGCTGTTCGCGCTGGCCTACGGCGCGTACCTGGCGCTGGCGCGCAGCCGCGTCGGCCGGGTCCTGGTCGGCATCCGCGAGAACGAGGACCGCGTGCGCATGCTGGGCTACGACCCCTACCGCTACCGGCTGTTCGCCCTGACGCTTTCGGGCGCGCTGGCGGGCCTGGCGGGCGCGGCGTACGCCCTGCTGTTCGCCTACGTCGGCGCCACGTTCGCCACCACGCAGTACTCGATCTACCCGCTGCTGTGGGTGCTGCTGGGCGGTGCCGGCACGGCGTTGGGACCGCTGGTCGGCACCGGCGTTATGTTCGTCCTGGTCGACCGCCTGAGCGGCATCACGTCGAGCTACCTGATGCTGGTCGGCCTGGCGCTGATCCTTCTGGTCGTGCTGTTCCCCAAGGGCATCCTGGGCACGGTCGGCCAGCGCCGGGCGCGGAACCGGTCGTGACGTTGCTGGCCACGCGCGGACTCGGCAAGTCGTTCGGCGGGTTGGAGGCCGTGCGCGGCGTCAGCCTGGACGTGGCCGAGGGCGAGGTCCGCGCGATCATCGGGCCGAACGGCGCCGGCAAGTCGACCCTGGTCGGCATGGTCGCCGGGCGCACCCGCCCGAGCGCCGGAACCATCGCCTTCGCCGGACGCGACGTGACCGCGCTGCCGGCGTGGCGGCGTGTGCGGCTGGGCATCGCCTACACATTCCAGATCACGTCCGTGTTTTCGGGCCTGACGTGCCGCGACAACGTCGCCCTGGCGGCCCAGCACGGCGATCGGCGGGACCGGGACGAACGCATCGCCGTGGCGCTCAGGCGAGTCGGCTTGGCAGACGCGGTGGCGCGCACCGCCAGCGCACTGTCCTATGGTCACCGCCGGCTGCTCGAGGTGGCCATGGGCCTGGCGCTGGCGCCCCGGCTTCTGATCATGGACGAACCGACCCAGGGCCTGGCCGAGGGCGAGATCGATGGATTGTGCCGGCTGGTGCGCGCGCTGCGTACCGAGACGACGGTGCTGCTGATCGAGCACAACATGGCGGTGGTCATGGCGCTGGCCGACCGCATCACCGTGCTGGATCGCGGCGCCGTGCTGGCCGAGGGCCCGCCCGCCGCCGTCCGCGCCGACGCCGCCGTCCGCGCGGCGTACCTCGGGGCGTGACGGTGGCGCCGGCGTTGCTCGAGGTTCGCGACCTGGCGTGCCACCACGACGGCGTGCCGGCGCTGCGCGGCGTGACGGTGGATGTCGGCGCCGGCGAGGTGGTGGCGCTCCTGGGCCGCAACGGCGCCGGCAAGACCACGCTGATCCGCTCGATCATGGGCTTCACGACGATCACCGGCGGTGCCATCCGCTTCGACGGCGTCGATCTCGTGGGCCGCCCACCCCATCGCATCCCCGGTCTGGGCATCGGCTTGGTGCCCCAGGGCCGCCGCCTGTTCGGCGACCTGACCGTGGCCGAGAACCTGCGCGTGCCCGCGTTCGCCGGGCGCGCGGGCCCGCCACTCGACGAGACGTTGCGCCATTTCCCGGTGCTGGCCGAACGGCTGGACCAGCGCGCCGGTTCGTTGAGCGGCGGCGAGCAGCAGATGCTGGCGATCGCCCGCGCGCTGAGGCTAGCACCGCGGCTGCTGCTGATGGACGAGCCGACCGAGGGCCTGATGCCGGCCATGATCGCGGCGATCACGGCGATCGTCGCCGGGCTGAAGGTCGCGGGTGTCGGCGTGCTGCTGGTCGAGCAGAAGTTGGACGCCGCGCTGGCCGTGGCGGACCGGGTGGTGTTCCTGGAGAACGGCCGGTCCCACCCGGGCGGCGCGGTCGCCGCGCTGGCCGCCGACCGCGCCCAAATCGACCGCTTCGTCGGCGCCGGCGGCGCTTGATGGGGTTCAGGCCGAGGCCGGCAGGGCGAAGGCGTGCTGCAGGACGTGCTGCTGCACGTCGCGCAGGTGCGCGTGCATGGCCTGGGCCGCCCGTTCGCCGTCGCGGGCGCCGATCGCCTGGGCGATCGCCACGTGATCGCCGGAATAGGCCGCCTGGCGCTTGAAGCAGCGGCCGTTCTCGGCCAGCCGCAGCCAACCCGCGTCCTCGCGCCGGAAAGCCACCGCGTCATAGACCGCGAGGAACAGCAGGTTGTGCGCGGCCTCGACCACGGCGCGATGGAACGCGGCGTCGGCCCGTTCGTAATCGTCGGCGGCGGCGGCTTCGCAGGTCTGGGCGGCCAGGCGCTGCAGCTTGCGGATGTCGCACGCGGTGGCGCGCATGGCGGCGAGGCGCGCGATCATCGGCTCGAAGGTCAGGCGCAGCTCGATGACCTCGGACGGGCTGGTGTGTTCGTCGATGCTCGCCAGCGTGGTGGGCGGCGTCGCGGTGACGTTGCGCACGAAGGTGCCGCGCCCCTGTTCGCGGCTGATGCGCCCTTCGCGTTCGAGCACGTCGAGCGCGCGGCGCAGCGACCGGCGGCCGACGCCGAGGTCGTCGGCCAGCGTGCGTTCGGGAGGCAGACGACCCGAATCCAGGTAGGCCCCGTCCTCGACCAGTGCGCGCAGGCGCGCCACCGATTCCGTGAGACCCTGTGTCGCCATGGCGGAACCCTCGCCCGTCAGCCGAATGCACCCTTAGGTACCATTGGGCGCTAATGGTTTCAATCGCGTTCGGCACGAGACGCGACCAATGCCCGACCGTCCCGCCCGTTACCGCGGATGGGTGGCGAGCGGCCGGGAACCACGAGCCCAAATGGTGCCGCACCGCCGCGGGTGGCCTTGACCATTGGTTCGTGGTGCCGATAGGATCGAAAACCAGAAACGAGAACCGGCGCGGCGCCGCGCGATAGCCTGACGCCAGGGGAGGATGCGGACCATGACGACGCCGGCCAGCGCCGATGGCGCCAACCGACAGGCCGCGCTCGACCAACTCCACGCCGACGTGTTCGCCCACAACATGGCGCCGTTCTGGGCCGTGGACGCGCAGCGCAACCACGACGAGGACCGCCAGGTCCAGGACACGAAGAAGGCAAGGCCGTTCGTCTGGACCTACGCGCGCGACATCGAGCCGCTGCTCCACCGTTCGGCCGAACTCATCACCATGGAATCGTCCGAACGGCGGTCGCTTATCCTGGTCAACCCGGGGCTCGCGCCCCGGCGCGCCACGGTCAGCACCATGTACACCGCCTACCGGCTGAACGATCCGAACGAGATCATGCCGCCGCACCGCCATTCGCCGAACGCCATCCGCTTCGGCCTGACGGGCACGCAGAACTTCACCGGCGTCGAGGGCGAGAACATCATCTTCGGGCCGGGCGACATGGTGCTGACGCCCCACGACACCTGGCATAACCACGGCAACAAGGGCGACGAGCCCGCCGTCAATCTGTCGGTGCTGGACCTGCCGTTGATCGAGACGCTCAACGCGACGTATTTCGAACACGACTACCACGAGGTCGCGAAGGGCGAACGGATCAAGCGCCAGGCGCAGTCGGAACGCTTCCCGCCCGACTATTCCCAGCGCGTTTACGGCCAGGGCGGCTTGAGGCCCCGGTTCCTGTCGCACCGTCGCGGCACTGGCGCGGCCTCGCCCATGTACGTCTACCGCTGGGCCATGATGCGCGAACTGCTGGACCGCTTCCGCGACTGGGACGGCGACCCCTACGAGGGTCTGATGGTCGAGTACGTCGACCCGACCACCGGCGGGCCGGTGTTCCGCACCATCACCTTCTTTGCCCAGATGCTGCGCGCGGGCGAACGCACGCGGCCGCTGAAGCAGAACGCCAGTCTGCTGGTCGCGCCGTTCGAGGGTCGTGGGCATTCGATCATCGACGGCGAACGCCTGGACTGGGCGCCGTTCGACACGCTGGCGGTGCCGGGCAGCGCGTGGTGCGAGCATGTCAACGGCTCGGACCGCGACCCGGCGATCCTGTTCGTGGCCAGCGACGAGCCGACGCTCAAGGCGCTGGCGCTCTACCAGAAGCACGGCCGCGACGCGGCGGGCGACACGGTCCGGCTGGCCTGAACCCATGGCGTCGAGCCGGAACGCCAAGCGTCTCGCCTGGATCGACTGCCCGGGCGGCGGCCAGGTGTGGGTCGAGGGCACGACGCTGTTCGTCGGCCACATGCGCGCGCCGACGGGCACCTCGATCTACGACGTGGCGGACCCGACGAAACCGACCCTGCTGGCGCGGATCGAGCTGCCGGCCGGCTGGCATTCGCACAAGGTGCGGGTCGCCGGCGACATCATGATCGTCAACCACGAGCGCCAGGGCGCCGACGCCAACCCGGCGTTCGGCGGCGGCCTGGGCATCTACGACGTCGCCGACCCGCACCGCCCGCGCGAGATCGCCAAGTGGCGCACGCAGGGCAAGGGCGTGCACCGGTACGACTTCGACGGCCGCTACGCCTACGTCTCGCCCACCGCCGAAGGCTATGTCGGCAACATCGTGATGATCCTGGACCTGAAGGACCCGGCGCGGCCCGAGGAGGTTGGGCGCTGGTGGATCCCAGGCCAGTGGCAGGCCGGCGGCGAGGATTATCCGTGGCACGACTGGACGCCGCCGCGCTGCCACCACCCTTTGCGCCAGGGCGACCGGCTTTACGTCAGCTACTGGCACCACGGCCTGGTCATCCTGGATATCGCCGACCTGGCGCGGCCCAAGGCGGTGGCGGCGGTCAACACCTCGCCGGTCTACCCGCACCCGACCCACACGTGCCTGCCGATGCCGGCGCCGCTGAAGGGCCGGCGCATCATGGTGGTGGCCGACGAGGACGTGGCCAAGCTGTGGCCCGCCGCGCCGGCGTTCACCTGGATCTACGACATCACGAACGAGTCGCTGCCGACGCCGATCGCCACCTGGCAGGTCGCGGGCCTGGACCCCGACGGCGCGCCGCAGCCGCCCATGATGGGCTGCCACCAGCCGTCCGAGCGGTTCCAGGGCACGATCATCCCGTTCGCCTGGTTCGCCAAGGGCCTGCGCGTGCTGGACATCGCCGACCCGTTCGCGCCGCGCGAGGTGGCGTTCTACGAGCCCGACCCGCCGCCCGGCCACCCGCTCGCCTCGTCCAACGACGTGACCATCGATCGCCGCGGCCTGATCTATCTGATCGACCGCCAGCGCGGCGTCGATATCATCGAAAGCTCCGTGATGTGAGGACGCGACCATGAGCACGACCGAGATCAAGCCGATCGGCAAGAGCAACCCGAACCTGCCGTTCCACCCGGCCGTGCGCGCGGGCGATTTCATCTTCGTCTCGGGCCAGGTGGCCAAGGACGAGAACGGCGCCATGTGCGTCGGCAACATCGAGGAGGAGACGCGCTGGACCATCGAGTCCATCCGCCGCATCCTCCGGCTCGAGGGCGCCGACCTGGCCGACGTGGTGCGGGTCTGCGTTTACCTGGAGGACACGCGCGACTTCGGTCGTTACAACAAGGTGTTCGCCGAGTACTTCCCGGACGGGCGACTGGCCCGCACCACTGTGGAAGCGCGCGCCGTGATCAACTGCAAGATCGAGATGGACGCGGTGGCGTACAAGCCACTGCCCCGCGGCTACGAAGAGGACGCGCGATCATGATGCGACTGCTGGGCCGGGCGACCTCGGGCAACGTGCAGAAGGTGGTGTTCCTGCTCGAGGAGTTGGGCACACCTTACGCGCGCGAGGATTACGGCCGCCAGTTCAACAACACGGCCGACGCCGCGTACCTGGCGCTGAACCCCAACGGCAAGGTGCCGACCCTGGTGGACGGTGCGACGGTGGTGTGGGAATCCAACACGATCCTGCGCTATCTGGCGAACACGGCGGGTGCCGAAGGCGCCGTGCTCTACCCCGCCGACCCGGCGGCGCGCAGCACGGTCGAGCGCTGGATGGACTGGCTGCTCGCCTCGCTCAACAACCCCTACATGGGCCTGTTCCGCGAGGCGAAGAAGCCGGCGGCCGAGCGCGCCGCCACCTGGGCTGCGGACGCCAAGGACATGGCGACGCAGCTCGGCATCCTGGACGGCGCCATGGGCGGCCCGTGGATCGCCGGCGCGGCGTTTAGCCTGGCCGACGTCGCGCTGGCGCCCATCGTGCACCGCTGCCTCGGTTTCCCCATCGAGCTGCCGGCGCTGGCCAACGTGCGCGCCTGGCACGGCCGCGTAGCCGCGCACCCGGCCTTCAAGACGGCGACCGCCGCATGACCGAACACGCACATCCGAGGGAGGAACGATGACCAAGGCTGCCGTGATCGGCCTGGGCACCATGGGCCCGGGCATCTGCGCCACGCTGGCCCGCGCCGGCATGACCGTGACCGCATACGACGTCAGCGCCGACCAGCGCGCCAAGATGCCCGAGCTGGCCAAGCAGGCCGACGGCGTGCTGGCGGCGTTGGGGGTCGCCGAGCGCACCAAGGCGCCCATCACCGTCGCCGACAGCCTGGCGGCGGCGTGCGCCGGCGCCGGCCTGGTGATCGAGACCGTGCCGGAGAAGCTGGACATCAAGCAGGCGGTGTTCAAGGAAATCGACGCCGCCGTCGCCACGACGTGCATCATCGCGTCGAACACCTCGGGCATCCCGATCACCAAGCTGCAGGACGGAAATTTGGCCCCGGGCCGCGTGGTCGGCATGCACTGGTCGAACCCGGCCCACGTCATCCCGATGATCGAGGTGATCGCCGGCAACCAAACCGACAAGGCGACGGTCACCTGGATGGTCGACACCATCAAGGGGCTGGGGCTGTTGCCCGTGGTGGTCGAGAAGGACGTGCCCGGCTTCGTCGAGAACCGCGTGCTCTACGCCATCATGCGCGAATGCGTCGATCTGGTGGAGAAGGGCGTGATCAGCGCCGAGGGCATGGACGCCTGCGTGTCGTGGGGCATCGGCTACAAGCTGTCGGTGATCGGCCCAATGGCGCTGCTGGACATGGCGGGGCTCGACATCTACCAAGCCGTCGGCAGCTATCTGAACAAGGACCTGTGCAACCGGGCCGACGTGGCGTCCTACGTCACGGGGCGCACCGGCCAGAACAAGCTGGGCATGAAGACGGGCGGCGGCATCTACAGCTACACGCCCGAGCAGATCCCCCAGCTGCGCGCCAGCCGCGCCAAGAAGCTCGTCGCCGTCCGCAAGGCCCTGGAAAGCTAGCGGACGGTTCGTGAGACCCGCCGCAGGGCGGTAGTTGGGAAGCAGGGTTCAACGACCACAGGGGAGACACGAGATGTACGGTTCGACGAAGAGGACGCTGCTCGGCTTCGCCGCGGCGTCGGCACTCGTCGGCGCCATGGCCGCGTCGGCCAGCGCCGTGGAGGTGAAGAAGCTGGCCGTGCTGGTGCCCGAGCAGGGCACCGATTTCGGCTGGAACCAGCAGGGCGTCGACGCCGCCCGGGCCGTGGCCGAGAAGTACGGCCTGGAGTTCCTGCCGGCCGAGGGTCTGGGCTACGGCGACGTGCGCCCGACGCTGCGCGAGTTGGCTGGCGAGGGTGCCAGCCTGATGATCGCCCACGCCAGCGGCTACAACACCGCGGCGCCCGAGATCGCGGCGGAGACCGGCGTGCCGGTGGCCATCGTCGACGCGCCCGACGCGCTGAAGGCCGGGCTGGTCGCCGACTACACGCTGAGCGGCCACGAAGGCGCCTATCTGGCCGGCGTGCTGGCCGCGACCATGACGCGCACCGGCACGCTCGGCATCGTCACCTCGGGCGAGCCGCCGAGCTGGAACTCGCAGTCGGCCGCGTTCGCCCAAGGGGCGAAGGCAACCAAGGCGGACATCAAGCTCCTGTACGCTGTGATCGGCCCTGCGGCCTACGCCGACGCGGCCGGTGGCCGGCGCGTCACCGAAACGGTGATCGCGGCGGGCGCCGACATCGTGTTCGGCCAGGGCGACGGTTCGTCCTTCGGCATGATCGAGGCGGTCGAGACCACCAAGGCATCCGACGGCGGCCAGGCGTGGTTCATCGACGTGATCGGCGACAAGAGCTCAATCGACAAGGGCTTCCTGCTGTCGTCGGTGCTGTGGAATATGGTGCCGGTCTACTCGGCCATGGTCGAGGACCTGCAGAACGACGCCTTCGGCACGCGCGGCTATTCCATCGGCCTGGCCGATGATTCCGTGCAACTGCTGAAGACCAGCCACATCCCCGACGACGTGTGGGCGACCGTCATGGGCGTGCGCGACCAGATCGTCGGCGGCTCGCTCAAGCTCGAGCCTGTGTGGGACGCCGAGGCGGTCCGGGCGCTGATGAACTCGGTCGAGATCGGCGAGGAGTAAGACGGGTAGCGCGGGCGGGGGCCACGCGCCCCCGCCCCAACCCCGGCGCGCCATGACCGAGGCCGCGGTTTCCCGACCGGCGACGACCACTGGCACGGCCATCGCGCTGAGCGCCGTCACCAAGCGCTTTCCGGGCGTGCTGGCCAACGACGCCATCACGCTCGACATCCTACCCGGCGAGATCCACGTGCTGCTGGGCGAGAACGGCGCCGGCAAGTCGACGCTGATCGCCATGCTGGCCGGCATGCAGCAGCCCGACGCGGGCACCATCGCCGTGCACGGCCGGGACGTGCGCATCGGCTCGCCGCGCGAGAGCCTGGCGCTGGGCATCGGCACGGTTTACCAGCACGTGCTGCTGGTCCCCACCCTGACGGTGATCGAAAACCTGATGCTGGGCGGTGCCTGGTGGCGCCGCCAGGATCGTGGCGCCGCGCTGGCACGCTTCCACGAGCTGTCGGCGACGCTGGGCGTCGCCATCGAGCCGGACATTCCGGTTGGCCGGCTGGCGCTGGGCGAGCAGCAGCAGGTCGAGATCATGCGCGCCCTGTGGCGCGGCGAACGGGTGCTGATCCTGGACGAGCCGACCTCGATGCTGACGCCCCAGGGCGTCGCGGACCTCGGCCGCGTCATGCAGCGCCTGCGCGACCAGGGTGTGGCCATCGTGTTCATCACCCACAAGCTGCGCGAGGCATACGCCTTCGGCAACCGCGTCTCGGTGCTGCGCCTGGGTCTGCTGGTCGGCCAGCTCGGCCCCGACGAACTCGCCCGCCTCACCGAGGCCGAGGTCACCGACGCGGTGATCCGCCTGATGTTCGGCGCGAGCGAAGGGCACACGGACGACGCCGACGCCCTGCTGGGGCGTGGCCGGCGCCACCATTCCAGCGCCCTGCGCGCGGACGCGCCGCCGCGCATCGCGCTTCATGGTGTCGCGACCGAGGCGGCGCCCGGCGAATGCGCGCTGCACGCTGTCGACCTGGCCGTGCGCCCGGGCGAGATCCTGGGCGTCGCCGGTGTCGACGGCAACGGCCAGAAGCACCTGGCCGAAGTGCTGGCCGGCCAGCGGCGCGCGGCCGCCGGCCGCGTCATGATCGACGGCCGGGACGCCACGGCCGAAGGCGTCGCGGCGCGGCGCGCGCGCGGCGTGCGCTACGTCACCGACGAGCGGCTCGGCGAAGGCACCATCGCGGCCTTCTCGGTCGCGACCAACCTGGTGGCCAAGGAGATCGGGCGGCCGCCACGCTGGCGCCACGGCATCACCCTGTGGGACCGCGTCCACGCGCACGCGAGAGAGAGCGTGCGCCGCCACGACGTGCGCACGCCGTCCGAGCGCACGCCGATCGGCCGGCTGTCGGGCGGCAACATCCAGAAGGTGCTGCTGGCGCGCGAGCTGGACGAGGACGCCGGCATTGTCGTCTACAACAAGCCGACCTACGGCCTGGATCTGCACAACAACGCCCTGGCGCGCGCGCGCATCGCCGACGGCGCGGCGCGCGGCCTGGCGACCGTCCTGATCTCGACCGAACTCGACGAGCTGCTGGCGCTGGCGGATCGCGTGGCCGTGATGCTGGGTGGCCGCGTGGTCGGCGTTGTCGACAACGGCGCGGACGCCGAGCTGGCCATCGGGCGTCTGATGACGGGGGCGGCATGAGCGCGCGCGAGGCGATCGCCGGCGCGCTGCGCGTCGCGCTGCCCATCGCGCTGGCGCTGACGGTCGGCGGCGCCGTGCTGCTGGCGCTGGGCAAGGACCCGATCGACTACTACGTCTTCGTCGTCGAGCGTGGGCTGCTGAGCTGGGCCGGATTCCAGGAATCGCTCACCCGCTCGGCGCCGCTGCTGCTGATCGCGGCGGGACTGATCGTCGCGTTCCGCGCCGGCATCTGGAATCTGGGCGTGGACGGCCAGTTCCTGCTGGCCGCCGTGATCGCCGCGGCGCTGGCGCCTGAACTGATCGCGTTCCTGCCCGGCTTGCTGACCCTGCTGATCGGCTTCGTCGTGGCGGCGCTGGTCGGCGCCGCGTGGTCGCTGGTGCCGGCGCTGCTGAAGGCGCGCATCGGCGTCAACGAGATCGTGACGTCCCTGATGATGTCGTTCCTCGGCATTTCGCTGGCCAACGTGCTGATCAAGATCCCGTTCAACGACCCCGCGACCACGGTGCCGCAGACCCGCACGCTGGCGGTCGAGGACCGCCTGCCGCGCCTGTTCGACACCACCGTCCACGCCGGCATCGTGATCGCCGTGGCGGCGGTCGTGCTGGTGCACCTGATGATGACGCGCACGGCCTTCGGCCTGCGTCTGCAGATGGTCGGCGCCAACCCGCGCGCGGCGCAACACGCCGGGCTCGACGTCGGCCGCCTGACCGTGGCGACCTTCGCGCTGTCGGCCGGGCTGGCTGGCATGGGCGGCGCGGCGGACGCACTGGGCGTGCTGGGCACCATCCGCGCCGATTGGGATCCGGGCTACGGCCTGCTGGTGGTGCCGCTGGTGTTCCTGGCGCGCTTTCACGGCATTGCAGTGATCGGCTTCACGCTGTTCTTCGCGGTGCTGATGATCGGTGGCGAGAGCGCGGCGCGGCGGTTGGGCGTACCCAACTTCTTCGTCCTCGTGCTGGTCGGTCTGCTGCTGCTGTTCCTGGCGGTGGTCGAGTACCTGGACCAAATGCGCCGGCGCCGGCGCGTGGCCTGAACCATGGACGCCATCCTCAGCCCCGCCTTCGTCACCGCGCTGCTGCTGGGCGCCGTGACGGCGGGCACGCCGCTGCTGCTGGCCGGCCTGGGCGAACAGATCGCCGAGAAGGCCGGCGTGCTGAACATCGGCATCGAGGGTATGATGCTGATGGGCGCCTATGTCGGCTTCGTCGCGGCGTTCACCACCGGATCGTTCTGGATGGGTTTCGCCGGCGGCGCAGCGGGCGGCGTCGCGGTCGCCGTGCTGATGTCGATCCTGTGCGTGCGTCTGGGCATGAACCAGATCGTCATCGGCATCGCGTTGACCCTGGGCGCCGAGGGACTGACCGCGCTGCTGCATCATTTCCAGTTCAGCCGGTCGTACCCCCGCCTGCCGGACGTGCCAGTGCTCGAGATCCCTGGCCTCGCCGCGATCCCCGTGATCGGCCCGGTGCTGTTCGCCCACCACCCGCTGGTCTACCTGGCGGTCGGCCTGGTCGTCCTGCTGGGCTGGCTGTTCCGGCGCACCAACATGGGCCTCAACCTGGAGGCGGCGGGCCAGAAGCCTGGCGCGCTGGACGCGGCCGGTGTCGGTGTGATCGCGACGCGCACCTGGGCGGTGCTGACGACCGGCGCGCTGGCCGGCATCGGCGGCGCCTTCATGGCGACCGTCGGCGCCGGGCTGTTCGTGCCGTTCATGACCGGCGGCGCCGGTTTCATCGGCATCGTGCTGGCCATGCTGGCGCGCGGCCGCCCGCTGTGGGTGATGCTGGGCGCGCTGCTGTTCGGCATCAGCCTGGCGCTGACCACCGCGTTCCAGGTCGCCGGATTCAACATCCCGACCGACGTGGTCCACATGCTGCCTTTCGCCATGGTGATCGTGGTGCTGGTGCTGTTCGCCCGGCACAGCGTGCTGCCCCCGGCGCTGGGGCTACCCTACGTGCGGAGCGATCGTTAGGATTTCGGGAACGAGGAGGAGCGGCCATGGCCGACACGAAGGTCTACCTGCTGGACGGCGGCACCCTGGTGATCGACGGCTATCACGTGTTTTGGAACCGGGGCCCCGGCGGCGAGGTGCGCTTCCCGTGCTACGCGGTGCTGATCGAGCACAAGGATGGCCGCTACATCTTCGACACCGGCTACGACCACGCCCACGTTCAGCGCGTGCTGCCCTTCGAGAAACCGATCCAGACGCGCGAGCAGACCATCCCCGGCGCGCTGGCCACGCTGGGGCTGAAGCCCCAGGACATCGACTATGTCATCAACTCGCACTACCACTTCGATCATTGCGGCGGGAACAAGCATTTGACGAAGGCGTGCACGCTCTGCCACGCCAAGGAGCTGGAGGCGAGCGGCAACTGCCAGCCCTTCGAGCACCTGGGCTATTCGGACCTGACGTTCCACCCCGAGCTCGCGCGCAAGCAGAAGAACCCGTTGCCGCCCGACCCGGCCATGGACATCTACACGCCGCGCTTCGAGACCCTGAAGGGCGACCAGGAGATCGCCAAGGGCCTGTGGCTGTTCGAGACCCCGGGCCACACCGCCGGGCACTACAGCCTGATGGTTGAGCTGAAGGGCCGGCGGCCCATGCTGTTCACGGCGGACGCCTGCTACAGCAAGAAGAACATGGACCTGATGTGCATCTCGTCGTTCCACCTGGACCCGGTGGCGAGCGTCAAGTCGCTGCACTGCCTGAAGGAGCTGGCGGCCAAGCACGACGCCGAGTTGTTTTACTCGCACGACGCCGAGAGCTTCGCGACGTACCAGAAGGGCCCGGCGTACTACGCGTAGTCCTCTCACCATCCCCTCACCCCGTCCCTCTCCCGCAAGGGGACAGGGCGCGTGGTGTCTCTCCCCTCGCCCCTCGAGGGAGAGGGAGGGGCCCAACGCGAAGCGTTGGGAGGGTGAGGGGGTGGGCGGCCGCTACAGCACGCGGTCGAGGGCGGCGACGAGCCGATGCGCCTCCTCGACCGTGTTGTAATGGACCAGGCTCGCGCGCACGACGCCGCCCCGGCCGCCGACACCCCACGCGTCGATCGCGCGGCGCGCGTAGAAGTCACCGGCGCGGATGCCAATGCGATCGTTCAGCAGGGCTTGGGGGATCTCGGTCGCGTCGCGCCCGGGCACCGTGAAGGTGAAGGTTGGCACCCGCGTCGCCTTGGACGGATCGCGGCTGCCGTTGAGCCGAACCTTGGGGTGATTGGCCAGGAAATCGAGCACCACCGCGTTCAGCGCCTGTTCGTGATCGGCAACTAGGCCGAACACCTGGCGCGCGCGGTCCCGGCGGTCGGCGTTGCTGCGCGGGAAGTGGCGTTCGTGCAGGGCGTCGATGTAGCCGCCGATGCCGGCCAGCGACGCGGTGAGCTCGTGGTTGACCCCGCCCGGGTTGAGCTTGAGCGGGATGTCGTTCTCGCCGATGAAGAAGTGGTTGAGCGCGCGCGCCTTCTGGAACAGCTCGCGCTTGCCATAGAGCGCCGCGAGGTGGGGCCCATAGAGCTTGTACAGGCTGAACAGGTAGAAATCGACGTCGAGCGCCTTGACGTCGAGCGCACGGTGCGGCGCGTACGCCACCGCGTCTACGCAGACCAGCGCGCCGGCGTCGTGGGCGACGCGCGTCAGGGCCGCCACGTCGTGGATCACGCCGACCACGTTCGAGCACTGGGTGAAGCACACCAGCCGCGTGCGCTCGGTCAGCAGCGCGCGCAGGCCTTCGGCGGCCAGTTCGCAGGTGTCGGGGTCGAAGCGCCATTCCTTGATCGTCGCGCCGATCTCGGCCAGGCGGCGCCAGGCGCCATTGTTCGCCTCGTGATCCAGGTTGGTGACGATCACCTCGTCGCCCGGCTTCAGCCACGGCCGGATGGCGTGGCTGAGCAGGAACACGTTCATGGTGGTCGAGGGGCCGATCATGACTTCGGACCGATCGGCGCCAATCAGCGCGGCGATGGCGCGCTGGCCTTCGTGGATCTTGGTCTCGGCCTCGGCGGACGCCGGGAACGCCGCGCCCGGCTGCACCTGGTTGCGCCGCAGGTAGCCGTCGAGCCAATCGATCACCTGGGTCGGTACCAGCGTGCCGCCCGCGTTCTCCATGATCGTCCAGCCGTCGGCCAGCGCGGGGAAGTGCGCGCGCACGAATTCCAGATCTAGCGTGGGGGCCATGGCTTCCTCCGGCGGGGACGGCGGACCTTAGGGAGGAGGTGGTGCGCGGTCAACGCGCCGGGTGCCGGGTGGAAACGAATGCGGCCCCGTCGGGGGCGCGACGGGGCCGCGCAGCGCGAACCGGAGGGAGGCGGGGAGGCGCCTGCCTCCGGACGGAGGCGTCTCGCGCTGAGGACGGTAACCTTGTAGCGGGCCGTGCGTGAAGCCTGCCGTTTCAGATCATGAACGATCGTTCATGATCGGGGGGCGAACCGGCCGATGGCGAAGGGCGCGATGGGCGAGGGTGTCGCGCCGTCGAGGATGAGTTCGGCCAGGATCTTCCCCGCCATGGGCCCGAGCTGAAACCCGTGGCCCGAGAAGCCGAAGGCGTGGAACAGGCCGGGCGTGGTGCGGCTCGCGCCGATCACCGGGATCAGGTCGTCGGTCTCGCCCTCGATGCCGGTCCACACCCGGATGATCATCAGGTGGCGCAGGTGCGGGATCAATTCGTGCGCCACGGCCGCCGCGTCGATCGTGGCGTCGGGCACCACGTGATGCCGTGTCGTCGCCGTATCCGCGATACCGTCGCCGCCGCCGAAGATCACATTGCCGCGCGCGATCTGGCGCAGATAGATTGCGCCGCCGACGATGCCGAGCACCGGCGCCACGCGGTGCGGCGCCGGCTCGGTCACGATCATCTGCGGCGCGATGGTGTGCATGGTGACGGGTTCGCCGAAGCGTGCCGCCAGACCGGCGCCCCACGCGCCTGCGGCGTTGACCAGCACGCGCGCCTTGAGTTCGAGTCCCGAGCGCGTGGCGACGCGGAAGCCCGCGCCGTCGCGCTCTATGGCGCTCGCCTCCTCGCCTTCGCGCACCTCCGCGCAGGCGGCGCGCGCGGCGCGGGCGAAGGCCGGCGCCACCAGGCGCGGGTTGGCGTGGCCGTCGTTCGGGCAGAAGCAGCCGGCGACCGGCACGCCCGACAGCCACGGCCAGCGTTCGCGCAAGGCCTGGCCGCGCACCATATCGGTGGCGAGGCCAAGTTTGGCGGCCTCGGCCGAGAACGTCTCGAGCACGCGTGCGTCGGCCTCGGTACGTGCCAGCCGCAGGTGGCCGGTCACCGTGAATTCGCCGTCGACGCCGATCAGCGCCGGCAGGTTGTCCCAGATCTCGCGCCGGCTGCGCATGGCCAGCGGCACCTCGGCCAGATGCCGGCCGTTCTGGCGCACGCCGCCGAAGTTGACGCCGCTGGCCTGGGCGCCGGCCAAGCCCTTTTCCAGCAGGACCACGGGCACGCTGCGCCTGGCCAGGTGAAGCGCGGTCGACGCGCCGGCGAGGCCGCCGCCGATGACGCAGACCTCGGTGGCGAGCGCGCTCATGGCGCCCGGCACGCGCCGATGGGTATGGGCTTGACCGGCGCCTGGGCGCGCAAGCGCCCCACCGCGCCGACCGGCATGGCGCACGCCGCGGCCAACACGTAGGCCGCGGCGACGCCGCACACACGGCCCTGGCAACGACCCATGCCCACGCGGCAGAGCGCCTTCACTCGGTTGATCTCGCGCGCGCCGGTCTCGCGCGCGGCCGCACGCAGGGCGCCGACGGTCACAGCCTCGCAGCGGCACAGGATGACGTCGTCGGCGAGGCCGGCGGCCAGATGCCCGGGGAAGGGGAACGCCGTGCGCAGCCCGTCGCGGAAGCGGCGCGCGGCCGCAGGCGACGGTGGCACGGCCGCGCCATCATCCAGGCCCAGGTCCGCGAGCGTGGCCAGCGCGGCACGGCGGCCCGCGTGCTCGGCCGCGCGCGCACCCAGGATGCCGGCGCCGTCGCCCGCCAGGTAGACGCGCGGCGCGACGCGCCCCGCCGCATCCGCGACCGGCAGCCACAGGCCGTCGGCGGGTTCGAAGGCGAAGCGCGCGCCAGCCAGCTCGGCCAGCTGGGTCTCGGGCTTCAGGCCGTAGCCGAACGCGATGGCATCGCACGCCACCTCGTGCTCGGCGCCGGCGCTGTCGCGCCAGCGCAGTCCCTCGACCGCGTCTCGGCCCAGGGCAGCGAGCGGTGTGATGCCGTGGCGCACCGGTACCCGGCCGGCCAAACGGGCGCGGTAGGCGATGCCCCGGCCGAGCCGTACGGGATCGGCGGCCAGGCTCCACGCGCCTCGGCGCAGGCGCCGGGCGTCGCTCGTCTCGAACAGGCCGACCACCTCGACGCCCGCCTTCCGGTACTGGTGGGCGACGAGCGTGAGCAGCGGGCCGGTGCCGAGGAACGCCACGCGCCGACCGACCGCGCAGCCCTGGGCCTTGAGTGCCACCTGGGCGCCGCCCAGCGTGTAGACCCCCGGCAGGGTCCAGCCGGCGAAGGGCACCACCAGGTCCATGGCGCCCGGCGCCAGGATCAGGGCGTCGAACGGCTGCCGGCGGAGCGTGCCGTCATGCAGGGTGTGCACGGCGCCGGCCCACACGTTCCAGGCGAGCGTGTCGGGCCGGTGATCGATCCGGGGCAGCAAGCCGTCGAACAGCGCGTGCAGCGCCTGCGCGCGCGAAGCATCGAAGCCGTAGAGAGCGCGCGGTATTCGCACGAAGCCCGGCGGCGGACGGCGGTAGATCTGGCCGCCGGCGCGCGGTTGTTCGTCGATCACGACGGGTCCGAGGCCGGCGTGGACCAGCACCTCGGCGGCACGGATGCCGGCCGGGCCCGCCCCGACGATCACGACGCGCGGCTGGGTCATCGGGTGACCAGCTCCATGCCGTCCTCGGCCGGCGTCGTGCAGGCGCGCACGCGGCGGCCGTCGGCCAGCGCGACCCAGCAATCCTGGCACGCGCCCATCAGGCACAGGCCGGCGCGCGGTCCGTCGCCGAACTCGCCCGCGCGCACGCGGCGGCCGGCCAGCAGCAGCGCGGTCAACACCGTGTCGCCGGCCAGCGCGGTGACGGCCTGGCCGTCCACGATCAAGCGGATCGACGGGCGCGCGTGCTCGGCGATGCGAAGAAACTGCGACACGGGGACCTTAGGTGTTGTCGTGGCGGGCCGGGAGGCCGAGGATAACACGCGATGGCCTCGACGGACGTCCCATGAGCGCGATCCTGCACCGAGCCTTGCGCAACCCGCCGCCGCGCGCGGCGCGCGGCCACGGCATCCGCATCGTCGATGACGCGGGCCGCGAGTACATCGATGCGTGCGGCGGCGCCGCGGTGACGTGCCTGGGCTACGGCGACGCCGAGGTCCTGGAAGCCATGCGCGCGCAGGCCGAGCGGCTGGCCTACGTGCACACGTCGTTCTTCACCACGGACGCCGAGGAGGAGCTGGGCGCCGAACTGGCCGCCCACGCGCCCGAGGGCCTGAGCCACGCCATGATCCTGTCGGGCGGCTCGGAGGCGATCGAGGCGGCGCTCAAGCTGGCGCGCCAGTACGCGCTGGAGACCGGCCAAGCCCAGCGCCGCCACGTGATCGCCCGGCGCCAGAGCTACCACGGCTCAACCCTGGGCGCGCTGGCGGTCGGCGGCAACATGCTGCGCCGCGCCGCCTACGAGCCGCTGCTGCCGCCGGCCCGCCACATCGCGCCGTGCTACCCGTACCGCGACCGGCGCGACGACGAATCCGAGGAGGCCTATGGCCGCCGCGTCGCGGACGAGCTGGACGCGAAGGCGCGCGCGCTGGGGCCCGAGACCGTGCTGGCCTTCGTCGCCGAGCCGGTGGTCGGCGCGACGCTCGGCGCCCAGGCCGCCGTGCCGGGCTATTTCCGCCGCGTCCGCCAGATCTGCGACCGCCACGGCATCCTCTTGATCCTGGACGAGGTCATGTGCGGCATGGGCCGGTGCGGTACGCTCTATGCCTGCGAGCAGGAGGGCGTCGTGCCGGACCTGCTGACCATGGCCAAGGGCCTGGGCGCGGGCTACCAGCCGGTCGGCGCGGTCCTGGTCCACCAGCGGATCGTCGCGGCGATCGCGGCCGGATCGGGCGCTGTGCAGCACGGCCAGACCTACATGGGGCACCCGGTGGCGTGCGCCGCCGCGCTGGCGGTGCAACGCGCCATCCGCGGCCGCGGCCTGGTCGCGCGCGCCGCCGCCCTGGGCGAGCGGCTCAACGCGATGCTGACCGAGCGGTTCGGCAACCACCCCCACGTGGGCGACGTGCGCGGCCGTGGCCTGCTGCAGGCGATCGAACTGGTCGCGGATCGCACGACCAAGGCGCCGTTCGACCCGGCGCTCGGCCTGCACGCCCGCATCAAGCGCCTGGCCAAGGAGGGCGGCCTGCTGTGCTACCCGATGGCGGGGACCATCGACGGCCGGGCGGGCGATCACGTGGTACTGGCGCCGGCGTACGTGGCGACCGAGGACGACCTGGCCGCCATCGTCGCGCGGCTGGGCGCCTCCGTCGACCGGGCTGTCGCGTCCACCCGGACGGCCTGAGCGGACGCCATGGCCGGCTTCGACCGCCGCACCGTCCTCGGCGTCGCCGTGGCGTCGGCCGTTGGCGCTCGCCACGGTCGAGCCGAGGGTGCGAGCGCGGACGCGGAGAGCGACGCGCCGTGGTTCATCTCGGAATCGCCGATCGGCACCACCTACCGCTACGTCCACGCCGGGTCGCAGACCGCGTGGGCGGCGGAGGGTGGCGCCTGGATCGACGCGGCCGGCGTGAACCAGGGCAAGCGCGCCTGCGCTACCGTCGATTCCCCCGGGTCCGGCGATGCCGCCCAGATCTGGGAGTTCGACGTGACCGCGCTGGTGCGCGACGTGGCGGGCGAGCCCGGTCGGCTGCTCGAAATCATCGTGCGCGCCTCGCGCGGGCGATCGGTGGCGATGCGCGAGGCCGGGCCCGACCAGGCCCCCGTGATCGACGTGACGTACGGCGACGGCCGCACCGATAGGCTGCCGTGCGTCGCGGACGTGACGTTGAGCCGCAGCACCAGCAAGGTCATGGGAGCGGGGGCGATTGAGCACTTGGGGTCGCGGGTTTCTCGCCGGACTGCTCGGGCAGGCCGGCCCCTTCATGCTGCTGTACGCGCCGTACGCCAATTCCTATCGCCGGTTCAGGCCCGGCTCGTACGTGCCGATGAATGCGACCTGGGGCTGGGACAACCGCACGGTGATGGCCCGGGTGCTGCGGGACCCCGTCGGGATTCGGCTGGAATTCCGCCTGCCGGGCGCCGACACGAACCCCTACCACGTGTTCGCGGCGATCATCGCCGCGGGTCTGGACGGCGCGGTGCGGCGCCTCGCGCCGCCCGAGCCAGTCACGGGGGACGCAACCCGTCTGCCGCCGGATCTCCTACCGCTCGATCTCACCGAGGCGATCGGCGCCTTCGCCGCGTCCGGGGTCGCGCGGGCGGCATTCGGGGCCGGCGTGCAGGCTCACCTCGCCGCCCTGGCGGCGCGCGAGCGCGTAGCCGCGCGCCTCGCAGTCACCGATTGGGACCTCGCCCGCGGCTTCGAGTTCGCCTGAAGCCAGGGTCTCCCTACCCGGCCGGGATCGCCGTCTCGAAGCTCGAGGCGAGCAGGGAGCGGGTGTAGGCGTGCCCGGCGGCACGGCGGCGAAGCTGCTCGACGGCCAGGGTCTCGACGATCTCGCCACGGAACATCACGGCGATCCGCGAACACATGTGGGCGATCACCGCCAGGTCGTGGCTGACCATCAGCACCGTCAGTCCATGGGAGTCGCGAATCCGGCTCAGGAGGTTGAGGATCTCGGCCTGGACCGAAAGGTCGAGGGCCGAGGTGGGCTCGTCCAGCAGAAGAATCCGCGGCTCGACGATCAGGGCCCGGGCGATGGCGACGCGCTGGCGCTGGCCGCCGGAAAGCTGGTGCGGAAACCGGAAGCGGTGCTCGCCGCCGAGCCCAACCTCGGCGAGGGCCCGGGGAATCCGGGATTCGACCTCGCCCAGGCCCTGGATCGCGAGAGGCTCCGCTAAGATGCGGTCGACGGTATGGGTCGGGTTCAACGAGCCGTAGGGGTCCTGAAAGACCATCTGTGCCAGGCGCCGTTGCGCCTTGGTGCGGGCTGCGCCGGCCGGTTTGCCGTCGAGCCGGATCGACCCGCCGGACGGCCGGTACAGGCCGGCGATGGCGCGAAGGATCGTCGACTTGCCACAGCCGGATTCGCCGACCAAGCCGAAGCTCTCGCCGGCCGCGACCGCGAAGGACACCCCCCGTACCGCGTCGATCCGGTTGGCGCCCCGTCCGAACGAGATGGACAACGACTCGAGTTCGATCATGCCCCGTCCATCCAGGCCGGATCGCGCCTGAGCGTGGGCAGATCGCGCCGCGGTTCCTGGATCAGGGGCCGGCAGGCGAGCAGACCCTGGGTGTAGGGGTGTTTCGCGCGGATCAGTTCGGACGCCTTGCACACCTCCATGACGCGACCGCCGTACATCACCACCACCCGGTCGCAGAACGCGGCGATCAGGTTGAGGTTGTGGCTGATGAGCACGAGCGCCATCCCGCGCCGCACGATCAGGTCGTCAAGCAGGCGCAGAAGCTGTGCCTGGATGGTCACGTCGAGCGCCGAGGTCGGCTCGTCGGCGATCAGTACGTCGGGCTCGGGGACCAGCATCATGGCGATCATCACCCGCTGACCCATGCCCCCGGACACCTCGTGGGGATAAAGGTCGTAGACCCGATTGGGGTCGTGGATACGCACGGACTCCAGCATGTCGAGAGCGCGCTCGCGGGCCTCGCTCCCCGTCACGTGCGCGTGCACGCGATAGCTCTCGGCGATCTGCCGGCCCACGGTCATCACCGGGTTGAGCGAGTACTTCGGGTCCTGCAGTACCATGGCGATGCGCTTGCCGCGCACCTCGCGCATCGCCCGCTCGTCGGCGCGTAGCAGGTCGATGTCGCCGAGCGACAGCCGGCGGGCGGTGATGGCGGCGGATTCGGGCAGCAGCCGCAGGATCGCGCGCCCGAAGGTGGATTTGCCCGAGCCGGATTCGCCGACCAGCCCCAGCCGCTCGCGGCCTAGGGTGAAGGAGACGCCCTTGACCGCGTGGATGGTGCTGGCCCGCTGCCGATACGCCACCGACAGATCGTCGACGGTAAGGACGGGTGTCGCGGTCATACGCCGCGCGGATCGAAAACGTCGCGCAGGCCGTCGCCCAGCAGGTTGAACCCCAGGCTGACGACGAAGATCGCCAGGCCCGGAATGGTCGCGACCCACCATTGGTCGAGGATGAACTCGCGACCGTCGGCCACCAGAAGGCCCCACTCCGGTGTCGGCGGCTGCGCCCCCATGCCGAGGAAGCCGAGCCCGGCGGCGGTCAGGATGATTCCCGCCATGTCGAGGGTGAGCCGGACGATCACCGAGGAAATGCACAGCGGCACGACGTGGCTCCAGACGATGCGCAGGCCCGAGGCGCCCTGCATCTTGGCCGCGTGGATGTAGTCGCTCTTGCGGATGGTCAGGGCCTCGGCCCGGGCGAGCCGGGCATAGGGCGGCCAGGCGGTCAGGGCGATGGCGATCACCGCGTTCTCGATCCCGGGGCCGAGGGCCGCGGCGAAGGCCAGCGCCATGATCAGCCGGGGAAAGGCGAGGAAGATGTCGGTGAGCCGCATCAGCGCCGAATCGACCCAGCCGCCGACGTAGCCCGCGACCGCGCCGATCCCGAGGCCGATCGGCAGGACGATGGCGGAGACCAGGGCGACGATCACCAGCGTGATTTGCGCGCCGTAGAGGACCCGCGAAAGGATGTCGCGGCCGAGGTCGTCGGTGCCGAGCCAGTGCGCAAGCGAGGGGTATTGCAGGCGATCGATCAGCACCTGGTCGTAGGGCGAATAGGGCGCGATCCAGGGGGCGGCGACAGCCATGACGACCAGGGCCACGACGATCGCCAGTCCGATCATGGCGAGAAGGTTGTCGCATAGCGCCAGCCAGCCGACGAACCACCGCCCCAGTCGCGCCTGGGTCCGGCTCGCCGGGGCCTCGGCCAGAAGCCAGGCGCGGGAACCGGATCGCGCCGTCATCGCGACCTCGGATCGACCAGGAAGTACGCCACGTCGGACAGCAGGTTGAGCCCGATGTAGACGATCCCAACCAGGATGGTGGAGCCGAGCACCGCGTTCATGTCGGCGTTGAACAGCGAGTTCTTGATGTAGAGCCCGAGGCCCGGCCAAGCGAACACGGTCTCGGTGAGAACGGCGCCCTCGAGCAGGCTGCCGTAGGACAGGGCGATCACGGTGATCAGCGGCACCATGATGTTGCCGAGCGCGTGGTGCCATACCACCCGGGCGCGGGACAGGCCCTTCACCTGGGCGGTCAGGATGTACTCCTGGTGCAGTTGGCCCAGCATGAAGCTCCGGGTCATGCGGGCGATGTAGGCGAGGGAGAGATAGCCGAGGATGCTGCCGGGCAGGACGAGGTGATCGAGCGCGTTCCAGACGATGTCGTTCTCGCCGACGATCAGGCTGTCGATCAGCAGGAAGCCGGTGATCGGCGCGACCATGTCTTCGTAGAATACGTCGACCCGACCCGGCCCCGCCACCCAGCCGAGCTCGGAATAAAGCAGCAAGAGCCCCACGAGCCCGAGCCAGAACACCGGCATCGAGTAGCCGACCAGACCGAGGACGCGGATCACGTGGTCGATCCAGCGCCCCTCGTTGGCGGCGCCGATCACGCCCAGCGGCACGCCGAAGACGATGCCGACGATGATGGCGAAAGTCGACAACTCGAGGGTCGCCGGGAACACGTGCAGCAGGTCGTCGACCACCAGATTGTTGGTGAAGCGCGAGATGCCGAAGTCGCCTTCGACCACCCGGACCAGGTAGTTCCAGTACTGCTGGTACAGCGGCAGGTCGAGGCCGAGCTCGGAGCGGACGCGGTTGTAGACCTCGGTGGTCGCGCGATCGCCGATGATCGCGATCACCGGATCGATCGGGATCACCCGGCCGATGAAGAAAGTGACGACCGTGAGGCCTAGAAAGGTCAGTGCGAGGGTGCCGGTCAGCCGCAGGCCGAACAGCATGCCGCCCGCAAGGCGGCTACGGCCTTCAGCCTGATCCTTGGCCGAAAGGGTGGTCACGATCAGGTGATTGCTCTCGCCCCCTTACGGAGGCGAGAGCAAATCCTGCGTCGGGCGACCTACTTCGTGACCAGACGATAATAGATCACGTCGAACGTCGGGCCGTGCACGTAGCCCTGGAGGTTCGAGCGCAGGGCAACCTGGGTGGTCGGCTGGAACAGGAAGACGAACGGTCCGTCGGCCTGCGCCTGCTTCTGCAGGTCATGGTACATCGCCTTGCGCTTCTCCGTGTCCTGCTCGAGCACCGCCGCGTCCGACAGCGCCGTCAATTCGGGGATCACCCAGGAATTGCGCCAGGCCAGGGGCTTGGACGCGGGTTCGTCCGAATTGTCCGGGTTGCGGGTGAAGCTGTCGGCGTTCGAATGCGGGTCCATGTAGTCGGGCGACCAATAGATCAGGACGATCTGGTGCTGGCGACCGCGGTACAGCGGGAACAGCTGGTTGCCGTCCTGCTGCACGATGTTCGCCTTGATCCCGGCCTGGGCCAGGGTCTGCTGGATGCTCTGGGCGATTTCCGGGAAGGGCGAGGTGTTCATGGTGTCGATCTGGATCTCGAAGCCGTCCGGATAGCCGGCCTCGGCCAGCAGGGCCTTGGCCTTCTCGACGTCCAGATAGAACGGGTTCTCGTCGTAGGACGCGAAGAAGCCCGACGGCCAGAACGACTGATGGACAATGAAATTGCCCTTGAGGAAGGTGTCCGCCATGCCCTGATAGTCGATCAGCCAGCGCATCGCCTCGCGCACCTTGGGGTTGGCCAGCCGCTCGTCCTTCTGGCTCATGGCCATGTAGTACGTGTCCGCCGAGGGATAGGTGTTGCTGGTGACGCCCTCGGCGCCTTCCAGGCCCTTGACCTGGTCGGCGGTCAGGTTGCGGGCGATGTCGACATCGCCGTTTTCCAGCAGCAGGCGCTGGGTCGCCGGCTCGGGCACGTGCTTGACGATCACGCGGGCGAGCTTCGGCGCGCCGAGGCGGAAGTCCGGATTGGCCTCGAACACCAGGGTCTCGTTGGCTTTCCAGGTTTTCAAGGAATAGGGGCCCGAGCCGGCGGTGTTGGTCTTCAGCCACTCGTAGCCCATGTCGCCGTTCACCTCGTGCTCGAGCGCGACTTTCTTGTCGATCACCGAGGCGACGCCGGAGGTCAGGAGGTTGAACACCAGACTCGGGGCGAACCCGGCCGGTATCGTCATCTCCAGGGTCTCGTCGTCGAGCGCCTTGACCAGGCCGTCGACGTTCTCTGGCGTCCAGCCGAACTGGGTGATGAGGAACGCCGGGATCTTGTTGAGCTTGACCACCCGCTGCAGCGACCAGGCCACGTCCTCAGCCGTCACCGGGTTACCGGAATGGAACGTCTGCCCGGAACGCATCTTGAACGTGTAGGTCTTGCCGTCGTCGCCGATCACCCAGCTCTCGACGACGCCGCCGACCAGGGTGTTGATGTCTTCCGCCTCGAACCGCATGACGCGGTCGTAGACGTTGGTGATCACCTCGCCGCCCGAGAACTCATACACCTCGGCCGGATCCACCGTGATCATGTCGTCGATCGTCTTGGCAATGACGAGCGTGTCCGCCGGCGTCTCGGCATAGGCATATCCACCCAAACCGACGACCGACGCGACCGCCGCCGCAGCAATCTTTCGCAGGATATTCATGGCAGCCATCTCTGATGGGATCCTTTGCTTTTCGCCCCCGGCTAAGGCCACGGGCATGGCTGAGTATAGCTTGGCGAGCCGCCTGTAAAAACCTCGATACGCCCCGGTTTCGTGGCGGGTTGCCATCCGGCCCGACGCAGGCGTCGCTTCCTGATCGCGCCGACCCGGGGGTTGCGAAGGGTCGGCGCATCGTGCCATGTCCAACCGAAGAGCATGTCGGTTGAGCGGGGTCGGTCATGAGAAGGCACGCGCGGGTCGGCATCATCGGCGGCGGCGTCATGGGCGCCGGGCTCGCCTATCACTTGGGCCTCGAGGGGTGGACCGACGTCGTCCTGATCGAGAAGGGCGAGCTGACGTCGGGGTCGACGTGGCACGCTGCCGGCCAGTGCCCGAGCTTCATCGGCGACTACAACATGGCCAAGATCCACCACTACTCGAACACGCTCTACCCGAAGCTCGAGGGGCTGACCGGCCAGTACGTGAGCTGGCACGGTTCGGGTGGCCTGCGTCTGGCCGCGACGCCCGAGGAAGTGGACTGGTTCCGCTACGTCGCCGGCTTCGCGCCGATCATCGGCTTCCACCTGGAAGTCGTCAGCCCGGCGCGCGCCAAGGAGATCAACCCCTTCCTCAACACCGAGGGCGTGCTGGCCGCGGCCTGGACCACCATGGACGGGCACGTCGATCCCGCCGGCGTGTGCAACGCCATGGCCAAGGGCGCGCACGACCTGGGCGTCACCATCGTCAAGCGCAACCGGGTGACCGACGTAGTGCGCCTGCGCTCGGGCGAGTGGAAGCTGGTGACCGAGCAGGGTGACGTGGTGGTCGAGCAGGTGGTCAACGCCGCCGGCTGCTACGCGCGCGAAGTGGCGGCGATGATGGGCACCACAGCGCCGATCACCAACATGGAGCACCACTACGTGGTGACCGAGCGCATCCCGGCGTTCGTCGAGCGCGACGTCGAGGTGCCCGTGATGCGTGACCCGTGGGCGTCCTGCTACTACCGCCAGGAGCAGAAGGCCGGCCTGATTGGTGTCTACGAGCGGGAATCGACCGAGGCGTGGCCGCGCTCGAACAACGCGCCGGCGTGGGAGTCGGAAAGCGAGCTGTTCAACGACGCGCTCGACCGGGTGCTGCCTTACGTCGAGAAGGTGTTCAAGCGCATGCCCGTCTACGCCAACGCGGGCATCAAGCGCATCGTCAACGGCGCCATCCCGCACACGCCCGACGGCAACCCGCTGCTGGGTCCGGCCGCCGGGCTGGTCAACACCTGGATGTGCTGCGGGTCCTCGATCGGCATCGCCCAGGGCGGCGGCTGCGGCAAGTACCTGGCCCAGTGGATGGTGCACGGCGACGCTGAGATCAACATGGCCGGTGTCGACCCGCGGCGGTTCGGGCCTTACGCCAACGCGGCCTACACCGCGGCCAAGTCGAACCAGGACTACGCTCACATGTACGCGGTGCATCTGCCCGGCGAGGAACGCCCCGCCGGCCGGCCGGCGCGCCGCTCGACGCTCTACGACACCCTGACCGCCAAGGGCGCGGTGCACACCGAGGCGTTCGGCTGGGAGCGGCCCAAGTGGTTCGCGCCGGACGGGCGCACCGAGAAGCCGGGTTTCCGGCGCAACAACACCCACGACGTGGTGGGCGCCGAGTGTCGCGCGGTGCGCGAACGCGTGGGTATCCTGGATTTGTCGAGCTTCGCCAAGCTCGAGATCATCGGGGCGGGCGCGGCGGCGTTCCTCGACCGCGTCTTCGCCAACCGCATGCCCAAGGTCGGGCGCATCGCGCTGGCCCACCGGCTGAGTCGGAACGGCCGCTTCGAGGGCGAATCGACGATCACCTGCCTGGCGCCCGACCGATTCTACGTGCTGTCCGGCGCGTCCTGGCAGGTGCGCGACCAGGACGGCTTCGCCCAGGCGGTGCGGCCCGGCGAGCCGGTGGCGATCAAGGACGTGTCCGACAACCTCGGCATCCTGGTGCTGGTCGGGCCCAAGGCGCGCGCGGTGCTGGGCGCGGTCACCGACGCCGACCTCACCAACCAGGGATTCCCCTGGTTGTCGGGGCGCACGATCAAGGTCGCGGGGATCGAGCTGATCGCGCTGCGCGTCAACTACGCCGGTGCGCTCGGCTGGGAGCTGCATTGCCCCATGGCGCGCCTGGTCGAGCTCTACCAAGCCCTGTGGCGCGCCGGCCAGGCCTACGGCATCGCCGACTTCGGTGTCTACGCGCTGAACAGCCTGCGGCTCGAGAAGGCCTACAAGGGCTTGGCGGTCGAGATGACCAACGAGATCACGCCCGTCGAGGCGGACATCCAGCGCTTCGTCCGGCTCGACAAGGACTTCGCCGGCAAGGGCGCGGTCGAGTCGGTGTGCCAGGCGGGCCACGTCACCCAGCTCGTCTACGCCGAACTCGACGCCCGTGACGCGGATGCCCGCGGCGGCGAGCCCGTGTTCGACGGCCAGGCGTGCGTCGGCGTCACGACCTCGGGCGGCTACGGGCACCACACGGGCAAGAGCTTGGTCTTCGCCTATGTGCCGCCCCGGCTCGCCCGGCCGGGATCGACCTTCGACATCGCGGTGCTGGGCGAACGGCGCCGCTGCACCGTCCTGGACCAGTCGGCCTACGACCCGGACAACACAGCGCTCAAGGCCTGAACCCGCGACCTACCCACCGAAGGTGGCGCGGTTCCGCGCCAGCCTTTCGCGCCAGCGCGGGTGGTCGAGCACACGGCGATCGACGATCGCCTCGGGCTGGCGGCCCTGCATGACGGCCAGCACCGCCGCGATGTCGGCGGCGCCGGTCATGGCGAAACACTGGTCCGTCCAGGCCAGCGCGTGCGGCGCCAGGATCACGTTGGGCAGCGCGAGCAGGGGATCGGCCGGATCGGTCGGTTCGGGGTCGAACACGTCGAGCCCGGCGCCGGCGATGCGACCCGCCCGCACGACCTCGGTCAACGCCTTCTGATCGACGATGGGGCCGCGCGCCGTGTTGATCAGATACGCCGTGGGCTTCATCAAGTCGAGGCGGGCGGCGTTGACCAGGCCGCGCGTGCCGTCGTTCAGCGGGCAGTTGACCGCGACGATGTCGGCCTGGCGGAACACGTCGTCGAGCCCGACCAGGCGCACGCCGAGTTCGCGCGCGATCGCGGGGTCGGCCCACGGGTCGTGGGCCATGAAGGTCATGCCCAGCGGCTGGAACACCCGGAACATCTCGGCGCCGATGTTGCCGATGCCGATCGAGCCGAGCGTGCGGCCCTCCAGACCGACGCCCATGTGGTCGGCGCGCGTGGCGAAGCCCGCCGGGCCCTCGCGCGTGAGCTGATGCTTGATCATCAGCTTGGCTGTCAGCGCGAGCGCGAGGGTCAGGATCGCGACCGCCACGGGCCGCCGCACCCCTTGGGGCGCGATGCATGTGGCCACGCCTTCGTCCGCCAGTCCTGCCACGTCCACGTTGTCGAAGCCGACGCCGAAGCGCGCGACCAGCCCGAGCCGACCGTCGGCCGGCAGGCTCGCGCGCGTCACGCGCGGAGCGAACAGGACGAGCGCGTCGAAGCCGGCGAGCGCCTCGGCGCCGAGCGCCCGGTCCACCGGATGCGCTATGCCGATCTCGATGCGCGGATCGCCTGTCAGCGGCGAAAGATCGACGTCGGGGTAGGCGGACTGCCCGTCGGGGCGCCAGAAATCGGCGCTGAACGCGACCCGGAACCTGGCCATGAACACCCTCTCCCCAACCGACGACGCGGCACACCATGGTAGCAGGCGCTCGCGCCCGGCCGCCAAGGCGGCGTTGTTTCCCGGCACTGATGCGCGGCATGGTGCAGGCGCCCTTCGCCCTGGAGTGCCGCCGTGGCTGCCCCGCCGCCCCAGCCCTTCGTCGATCTCGCCGCGCAGACGCGCCGGTTGCACCCGGTGCTGGATGCGCGCATGGCGGCGGTGTTGCTGGCCAAGCTGACGGTGTTCGAGGACGAGCTTGGCGCGCGCGGACGCGCGGCGCGCCGCTACGACGCGCGGCTTGGCGACGCGGTGACGCGTCCGGCCCGGCCCGAAGGAGTCGCCAGCGCGTGGGCGCAGTACACGATCCAGGTTCCGAACCGCGATCGCGTGCGCGACCGGCTGGCCCGCGCCGACATACCCACCATGGTCTACTATCCGCTGCCCATGCATCGGCAACCGGCATACGCGGCGCCGGGCGATGGTCCGGGGTCGCTGCCCGCGAGCGAGGCGCTGGCGGTGCGCGTGCTCACCCTGCCCATGCACCCCTATCTCGACGAGGCGACGATCGAGCGGATCGCCGCAGCCGTGCGTGCGGCCATCGCGGCATGAAGTGCGCGCGTATCAGCCGATCTTGATGTCGGTCGCGGCAACCGCGCCGGCGTCGAGCGTGGCCACCACGGTGTGACCGGCCGCCGCGCCATCGGCATCGAAGTAGAGCGTGCGGGCCGCCGTCGAGAACACGAACAAGGCCGCGCACGCCGCGTGGTTGGCGTTGGCGCCGGCGTTGGTGCCATTGTACTGGGCCGCGATGATCGAGAAGTCGACGCCCTGGGTCAGGAGGCCGGGCCCGAGCGCGCCGTCTGGATCGAACGCGGCGGCGTCGAAGCGGAAGCGGTCCACCCCCGTCGCGAAATCGACGATCCGGTCGCCGGCGATCGACCCGCGCGTTACGTTGTCGGCGACAAAACTGCCGTCGGTCGGCTTCAGGTAGCGGAACGTGTCGCCACCGCCGCCGCCGATCAGCACGTCACGGCCGCCGCCGCCGCTCAGGTCGTTGGCCGACCGGTTGCCTTGAAGGATGTCGTCGCCGGCCGCGCCGGTGGCGTCGATACGGCGGTTCCCCGCGAGGACCACCATTTCCACGTTGTCGGCGATCGTCGTGGTGATGTGGCTCAGGATCGTGTCGAAGCCCCCGTCGGTGGCCTCGACCACGTCGTCGCCCGCCTGACGCACGACGTACGTGTCGTCGCTACCCAGACCGATCATGTGGTCGTCGCTGTCGCCGCCGTCGATGAGATTGGCGCGAAGGTTGCCGACGATGGTGTTGGTGCCGTCGTTGCCTGAGCCGTTGATCGCATCGGCGACAATCAGGCGCAGGACCTCGACGTGGTTCGGCAGTGTGAAGTCGGCCGAGGTGCGGACCGTGTCCCTGCCGCCATTGGAGCGCTCGATGACCCGGTCGCCGGTCTCGTCCACGCGCAATTCGTCGTCGCCTTTGCCACCGTCCATGTGATTGAGGCCTGAGCCGCCGCTCAGCACGTCGTTGCCGCCGCGACCGACCAGACTGTCGCCGCCGCCGTTGCCCCACAGCGTGTCGCCGGCCAGGCCGTCCTTGCCGTTCTCGATGGTGACACCGAAGGCGATCGCCACGTTGTCCTCGGCGTCCTCGGCGTCCTCGCCGAGCCCGCTGGGCGACGTGCCGATGGACGAGAACTGGCCCTCGTTCAGATCCAGGATGACACGGCGTTCGGTGTCGCTGGCATCGAAGGTGTCGATGCCGCCGGCGTCCCACACGCATTCGTAGAACAGGTCGTGGTCGTTGAACGCGTAGGTCGTGTTGCCCGCGTTGTGGGTTGTGTTGGCACCGTAGAGGTGCTGGATCGCCAGCACGTCGTAGACCATGGGCGTGGTCGCGAAGACACCTTGCTCGAAGAACACGGCGTCGTTGACGCAGGGCACCATGATCGAGAAGCGGTCGTTCAGCTCGTCGTCGGGCAGCGTGACCGTGCCTTCGTCGGGATGCCTAGGCCCAGCGCGTGGCCGACCTCGTGCATCAGGGTCTGAAACGACTGACCGCCGGGGTTGAGCGAGGTGAAATTGTTGTCGATGTCGTTGACGTGGACGTCGCCCGGTTCCTCGTCTGTTGAGGTGGACCCCGTGTCATCGCCCGCTACGACAAGGAGGGAACCCTGATCGACCCACAACGACCGGCGCTGGGGGCCGCGGCGTGAAACGCTTCGACGCCGCGCAACCCCAGCGCCCCGTGGATATGTGGACGACGCTCCGCGCCGCCCACATCCCCACAGGGCCATCAACAACAGAAGCGGACAACCATTGTGCTAAAAAAACGGTCAACTCAATGTGCTACCGACAGGTCGTCGAGCAGATCAACGACACGTTCAAAATCAACCAGAACAAGGGCCTGAACATCGTCGGCAAGACCGACGACGGCATCGCGATGTTCCTGCAGGGCAAGACCAAGCGCCTGTCGGGCAAGTGCATCAAGCGCAAGAACACCAACTGCGACTTCCTGTACAAGAACTTCTACGGGCGCAGTGGCTTCCGGGTGAATCTGGCGCTGACCGGCAACGGCGACATCGTCGGCGGGCCGATCCTGGATCCGCTCGAGGAGATCAAGGAGAACAACGACACCCAGAACGGCGGCGGGACGGGTGGCACCACCACCGACATCACTGCCGTGCCCGAGCCGGCGACCCTGGGCCTGATCGCCCTGGGTGCCCTGACCGCCGGGTTCCTGCGCCGGCGCCAGATCGCGGCCTGATCCCAAACGCGAAAATCCACACCTTCGACGGGGCGCGAGCGATCGCGCCCCGTCTTGCTTTGGCCGTCGACTGCCTTACCAGCGCACCATGCCGGCGTCGGCCACCAGGGTCTGGCCGGTGACCCAGCGCGCTTCCTCGGAGGCGAGGAACGCCACCGCGGGCACGATATCCGCCGGCGTGCCCTTTCCCTTGATCGCCTGGAGCATCTCGACGAAGCCGAAGGCGTCCTTGTGCTTGGTCTTCTGCACGCCTTCCGTGTCCGTCAGGCCCGGGGCGACGCAGTTGACCGTGATGCGGTGCGCGCCGAGTTCGGTGGCGAGCGCGCGGCTGAAGGTCAGCACGCCGCCCTTCGACGCCACGTAGTGCGCCATGTTGGGCGTGCCCGCGAAGATCGAGTTCGAGCAGATGTTGACGATGCGGCCGTAGCCGTTCTTGCGCATCAGGTCGCTGCCCGCCCGGCACATCAGGTAGAGACCGTCCAGATTGACGCGCATGACCCGGCGCCACTCGTCGAAGGTCAACGCGTCCCACGGCACGAACGGCACAATGGCGGCGGCGTTGACCTGCACGTCGAGCTTGCCCGCGGTCTTGGCGACCTTGCGGTGCAGCTTGGCCACCGCGTCCGGATCGCCGATGTCGCAACCGACGGCGAACGCCTTGCCGCCGATCACCTTGGCGGCCTTGGTCGCGCCCATCGCGTTGACGTCGACCACGGCGACCGTGGCGCCTTCCGACGCCAGCCGTTCGGCGATCGCGCGGCCGATGCCCTGCGCCGCGCCGGTGACGATGGCGACCCGCCCCTCGAAACGCTTCATGGTTCCCCCTTCGTTGTGCGATGTCGCGCCTCAGGCGCGGCTCTTGGCGATGACCGCGAGCGCGGCCTCGACCCCCTTGGCCACGTCGATCCTGTGTCCGATCCGGCGCAGCGCGCCGCCCAGCGCCGTGGCGGCGATCGTGGCGTAGACCGGCTCGGCCACCGGACCCATGTGGCCGATGCGGATCAGCTTACCCTTGGTCTCGCCCCGCCCTGACGAGAACACGACACTGAACTCGGCGCGGCTGGCGGCCAGCAGCGCCTCGTCGGACACACCCTCGGGCAGGCGCACCGCCGTGCACGTCGGCGCGGCGATTGCCTCGCTGGCCGGCCACAGCTTCAGGCCCATGGCCTGGACCGCCGCGCGGCACGCCTTGGCGGTCAGGGCATGGCGGCGCCACACCACCTCGGGGCCCTCCTCCAGGTACTGGTCCATGGCGCCGTCCAGACCGTTGATGTCCGAGACCGACGGCGTGAACGGGAACGGCCGGTCGTAGCGCCAGGCATCCTTCCAGTCGAGCAGGCTGAGGATTGAGGCGCGCGGCGCCTTGGGGTTGCAAGCTATGTGGCGCCAGGCGCGCTTGTTCACGCCGACGATGGTCAGGCCCGGCGGGCCGCCCAGGCACTTGCCGGGCCCGGTCACGAACAGGTCGGCGTTGGCCGCGTCCGGGTGGATGTCCATGCCGGCGAACGAGGAAACCGCGTCCACCAGCATCAGGGCGTCATGGTCGCGCACGATGCGGCCGATCTCGGCCACCGGGTTGATGGTCCCCGACGGCGTGTCGTGGTGGACGACGGACACGATCTTGATGTCCTTGCGCTTCCTGAACGCCTTGGCCACGTCGGCCGGGTCGATGGCGCGGTCGTAGGGCACCTCGATCTCGACGACCTCCTTGGCGTAGCGCGCGGCCCAGTAGCCGAACCCCTTGCCGTAGACACCCGAGGCGAGGTTGAGCACCACGTCGTCGGGCCCGATCAGCGAGGCGGCCGAGGCCTCGAGCCCCGGCGCTGGTTCGCAGTGGAGGATCAGCGCCGGATCTTTGGCGCGCAGCGACCTGGTCACCTTGCGCGCCGTCGCCTCGTAGACGTGCTGGAAGTAGGGATCGAAGTCGTAGTGGACCGGGCGCGCCATGGCCCGCAGCACGCGCGGGTAGCACGCCACCGGTCCGGCCGAGAGGGTGATGACGGGTTCCTTGACGGCGATCGACGTCATGGTCGAGCCTCCTCATCGTCGCAACGACCGGGACCAAGTATCGCGCGGTCCCGCACGGTCCCGCCATCCCGAACCAATGGTTCCCCTGGGCGTCCATCCATGACCGTCTTCGATCATGTCATCGTCGGTGCCGGCACCGCCGGCAGCGTGCTCGCCGCCCGGCTGAGCACCGACCGCCGCGTGGCGCTGGTCGAGGCCGGCGCGGCGCCCAGCGACACCGACATCGCCGATCCCTTGCGTTGGCCCATGTTGCAGGGCCGTGCCTTCGACTGGCGCTACGCCACGGTGCCGCAGTCGGCCACCGCCTGGCGGTTGCACGCCTGGCCGCGCGGCAAGGTGCGCGGCGGGTCAAGCGTGCTTAACGCCGTGGCCCACGTGCGCGGCCATCGTTCGGATTTCGACCGCTGGGGCGTGCCCGGCTGGAGCTTCGACGACCTGTTTCCGTATTTCCTGCGTTCGGAGCATTGGACCGGCGCGTCCTCGCCGTGGCACGGCACCGGCGGGCCGGTCCACTTGGTTCAGGTGGGGCCGTGCCATCCGCTGGTCGCGGCCTACCACACCGCCGCGCCGTCGCTTGGGCTGGCACCGATCGTCGATCACAACGGTCCCGCCCTGGCAGGCCCGACCGCCAACACTCTGACCATCAAGGACGGGCGCCGGCAGTCGACCGCCGACGCCTATCTGACGACCGCGGTCATGGCGCGCATCGGGCTGTTCGAGGATGCGCTCGTCGTGGGGCTCGCCTTCGAGGACCGTCGCTGCGTGGGCGTGCGCCTGGCGAACGGCACGACGCTGCGCGCCGAGCGTTCGGTCATCCTGGCGGCGGGGGCCATCGCGACGCCGTGCCTGTTAATGCACGCCGGCATCGGCGAGGCGGACACACTTCGCGCGCTGCGCATCGCGGTGCGCGCCGATGTTTCGGCGGTCGGGCGCGACCTGCACGACCATCTGCTGTCGGGCGGCAACGTGTACCGCGCGCGGCGCCGGGTAGCGCCGTCGCGCTGGCAGCATTCCGAATCGCTGCTGTACGCCCCACGGGGCGGAGCGGCACCGGACCTTGTCGTCGCCTGCGTCGTCGTCCCCGTGGTGACCGAGGCGTTCGCGGCGCCGGCCGTGGGCGAGGCCTACACGCTGATGGCCGGCTTCTCCCACCCGCGCAGCCGGGGCGCGGTGCGCCTGGCCAGCGCCGACCCCACCGCTGCGCCCCTGATCGACCCGGCGTATCTGACCGACCCTGCCGACCGCGCGGCATTCCTCGACGCGCTCGATCTCGCGCAGGCACTCGGGCACGCCGCGCCGATGGACGATTGGCGCGCCGAGGAAATCCTGCCCGGCCCCGCGTGCACGGGCCGCGTGGGCCGTCTGCGCTTCATGGAACACGCGGCCTACACCCATCACCATCCCGTCGGCATGTGCCGCATGGGCACGGACAGGGGCGCCGTGGTCGGTCCGGACCTGGCGGTGCGCGGCGTCGAGGGCTTGTTCGTCTGCGACGCATCGGTCTTTCCGTCGATCACCACCGGCCCGATCAACGCTGCCATCATCGCCGTGGCCGAACGGGCGAGCGACCTGTTCGCCCGGCGCGCGCCCGCCACCCCGTGGTCGCCGCCCGCGCCATGACCGCGCGCAACCGTCTGGTCGCGTTGGCCCTGCTGGCCGGCTGCACCGCCGCCGGTGACGAGCCGGTCATCCTCTCGATCGTCAACGCCGGGCCGGCGCCCCTGCGCTGCCTGGTTATTCATGGCCACTGGGTGACTGCCGACGTACCGGTGATCGGGCCGGGCGCCAGCACGGACATCGCCGTGCTGCGCGATCCGGCTGAGCGGTCGCTGTTCACCCTGCGCGAGGACGGCCGGCGCCTGATGATCGAGCAGGTCGCATGCGGCCTGGACGAGGTCTGGTCGGCGACGCTCACCTATGCCGACGTCGAGGCGGCACGGTCCGGTGATGCGCCACGCGCCGTCCTGACCTGCGACGTGTCCCGCCCACGGGCCTGCGCGACGTTCCAATCCGCGCCGTAACGAACCCGATCAGGCGTGGCGCGCCGGTCCGCGCGAACGCGGGCACCTGGAACTTGCGTCGGTACGCGCCCGGCGCGAGCCCCGTGAGGCGCCGGAACAGACGGCGAAAGAAGGCCGAGTCCTCGTAGCCGACACGCCAGCCGATCTCGTCGATCGGCGCCTCCGTTCGTTCCAACCGGCGTTTGGCGTCCTCCACGCGCTAGCGGTGCACGTAGTCGAGGGGTGCCAGGCCCATCGCGATCTTGAACCACCGCTTGAACGTCCGTTCGGGGATGCCAGCGCGCGTCACCATTTCGTCAACGGGCCGCGCGATGGCGAAGTGGCCGTCGAGCCATCGTTGCGCCTCGGCGATGACGGCATCGCCATGGTCGGTCGAGGGTCGGAAAATCATGAACGGCGCCAGACCTTCAACGTGCCATTGCAGGGCGAAGGTGCGCGCCATGACCTGGGCCGCGATGGCACCCACGTGCCGTGCGATCAGATAGAGCGCGAGGTCGTGCCAGGTGTTGGACGCACCGGACGAGACCAAGTCGTCGCGGGCGCACGACACCACCAGGGTCCGTTCGGGGTGAAAGCGCACGGCGGGGAACGCGCGGTGGAAGTGATCGCCGTAGCCCCAGTGGACCGTGGCGTCATGGCCGTCGAACAGCCCCGTCTCGGCCAGCAGGAACACGTCCGAGCACGCCGAGCAAAGCAGCGCGCCTTCGGCGTGGCGCGCCGCGGCCCAATCGACCAGCGGCTTGTAGCGGCCCTTGGCCCAGCCGTCCGACCCGACGATGACCAACGGCACGATGATGATATCGGTCTCCGCGACGCCGGCAATTCCGGCGCCCACCTGGATCGGCAGGCCGCTGGCGAGCATGAGCGGTCCGGCCCGTTCGCCGACGATCCCGGTCGCGAAGGGTTGGCGCTCCGGGATGGCCGGGGTCCATACCCGCCAGCAACCCGAACCCGTTCAGGACGTCGTAGAGCCCGGTCAACGTGGAAACGGCCGCGTCGGGAATCGCGACGATGCTGACACGGACACGGGCTTCGCCCATGGATCGACCCCTTGCGATGGCACGATCGGACCGAACGTGGCCGGACTGACTCTCGTGGTCGACCGGTTCAATCGCCATTGTCGGCGCACGCGGCAACACGCCGTAACACCTGGAAAGGACGACGACAATGACGATCAATCAGACAGCTTTCGAGGAACTTCTCGGCCGCGCGGTCGGGGACCTCGTCGCCGGGGCGAGCGGCTTCATGATCAACCTGGGCGGGAAGCTCGGCCTCTATCGGGCCATGGCCGGCGCCGGACCCCAGTCGTCGGCCGAGGTCGCCCGGCGTGCCGGCTGCACCGAGCGCTACGTGCGCGAATGGCTGCACGACCAAGTCGCCGGCGGCTACGTCCAGTACCACGCGGCGAGCCAGACGTTCGAGCTGTCGCCCGATTAGCGAAGCGTCCTCGCGGACGATGCCAGCCCGGTCTACATGCCACCGGCGTGGAACATCATCGCGAGCTATTGGGCCGACGAGGCCAAGACCATCGAGGCGTTCCGCACCGGCAAGGGCATCGCTTGGGGCGACCACGACGAACGGCTCTACTGCGGTGTCTCGGCGTTCTACCGTAACGCCTATCGGGGAAGCCTGGTCTCGACGTGGCTGCCGTCGCTGGATGGCGTCGTGCCGCGCCTGGAATCGGGCGCGCGCGTGGCCGACGTCGGCTGCTGCCACGGGCACTCGTCGATCATCATGGCCGAGGCCTTTCCGAAATCGCGGTTCGTCGGCTTCGACAGCCACCTGGGCTCGATCGCGCAGGTCCGTGCCAACGCCGAGGCGGCTGGTGTCGCCGACCGCGTGACGTTCGAGGTCGCCAAGGCCGACGGCTACGGCGGCGGTCCGTTCGACCTGATCTGCTTCTTCGATTGCCTGCACGACATGGACCGCCCAGTCGACGCCGCGCGCCATGCCGGCCGGCACTTGGCCGAGGGAGGCACCGTGATGCTGGTCGAGCCCTTCGCCAACGACCGGCTGGAGGACAACATCACGACGGTCGGCCGGCTCTACTACGCGGGTTCCACCATGTTGTGCAGCGCGCACGCGATCTCGGAGAACGGTACCCACGTCCTCGGCGCCCAGGCCGGCCAAGCCCGGCTTGGTGACATTTTCTCCAAGGCCGGCTTCGGCCATTTCCGCCGCGCGGCGGAAACGCCGTTCAACCTGATCCTCGAGGCCCGCAGGTAGAGCGCCGCGTTCACGCGAGCTGGCGGGTCAACACGCCAGCCGCACGCTCGATCGCCTCGGCGGCGTCCAGGCATAGGTCCTCGCGGAAGCGAGGCCCGATGATCTGGACGCCGACCGGGAGTCCGTCGTGCAGCCCGGTCGGCACCGCCGCCGAAGGCAGGCCGAGCAGGTTGACACCGTAGAGCATGGTCTGCTCGTCCAGCAGGCTCGCCATACGCTCGGGGCCCTTCAGGTCCTCGCCCTGCGGGAAGGGCGGCACCTGAGAGACCGGTGCGAGTATTAGGGGAAAGCGTGTCATGAATTCGCTCCACGCGCGCAACAGGCCGGCGCGGCGCGCCAGCGCGGCCACGTAGCCCTTGAGGTCGAGTGGCTTGGTGCACGCGCGGTAGCTGTCGTAGACCGCGTTGATCGCGGGCGAGCCCTTGGTGCGGATCGCCTCCTCCATCAGGGCCTGAGCGTCGGTGAACAGGACCGAGCGCCAGAGCTGCGCGATCTCGGCCACGTGCGGCGGATCGACCGCCTCGACCGCGTAGCCGGCGTCCGTCAGGTGGCGCGCCGCCACCTCCAGCGCCGCCTTCACCGCCGGGTGTGGCGCGAGCCCGACGGGTGCCGTGGTCAGCGCGACGCGGATCGGCGGGGCGAGCCGCGGTCCGTCGAGCGGCGCCGGCGTGTGCCAGGGGTCGCGCGCGTCCGGCTGCGCCATGACGTGGAGAGCCAGGCGGACGTCGCGCACCTCGCGCGCGATGGGGCCTTGCACGCTCATGAGCTGGAAGGTGGGCGGCCGTTCGCCCGATGCGCTCGGGTTGAACGCCGGCACGCGGCCCAGGCTGGGGCGGATCGTCGCCACGCCGCAGCAATAGGCTGGGTAGCGCAAGGATCCGCCGAGGTCGTTGCCGTGGGCGATCGCGCCCATGCCCAGCGCCACCGCCGCCGCCGCGCCGCCCGACGAGCCGCCGGGGGTCACGTCGTCGCGCCAGGGATTCCGCGTGAGCCCGCGTAACGGGTTGTCGGTGAAGAAGCGCAGGCTGAACTCGGGCGTGTTGGTGCGCCCGATCACGATGGCGCCGGCCTTGCGCAGGTTGGCCACCACGGGCGAATCGTCGGGCGCGATGACGCCTTCGTACGCCTTGACGCCATTGGGATTGCTGATCCCCTTCTGATCGACGTTCTCCTTGATGGTCACGGGCACGCCGTGCAATGGCCCCAGCGCCACGCCGCTGGCGGCCACCGTGTCGGCTTGGCGCGCAGCGACACGCGCCTGATCGGCCAGATCGAGCGTCACCGCGTTGACGCGCCCGTTGGTCGCGTGCATGCGCGCGATCGCCGCCTCGACGACCTCGACGCAGCTCAGGTCGCGCGCGCGCACCGCCGCCGCCGTGTCGACCGCGCCCATGCGCCACAGGGGTTCCATGCCGTGCCGTCCTCCGTTCAAGCGATGCGCGAAACGTACCAATCGACAAAGCCGCGCGTGCCCATTTCGAGTGTGGCGTAGGGGCCCGGGACGTAGCGCCGCGAGTTCACGCCCGTCTGGTTGTCGCCGATGATCGTGGTGTCCTGGATGGTCGTCACGTCCCACATCCAGGTTATTCGGTCGACGTTGTAGTCGCGACCCTCGACCGCGTCCTCGCGCACCAGCCAGATCAGCACCACGTCGGTGATCGTCGGCGACACCGGCGTGAAGCGAAACAACGTGGCATGGTCGTTGGCCAGGTAGACGTAGAACAGCGGCCCCCAGATCACCAGCGTCTCGCCGCAATCGAACGCCTTGAGATCGCCCATGAGCGGCGCCACCGCGCGGCCGTCCTGGCTGAGCGTCTGCCAGCCTTCGCGGATGGGCTGGCGGAACACGCCGTAGGGCTGGCGCCGGTCGGTGGTTGTCGAATCGAGGTTGCCGACCACATGGCCCTTGGCCGCCCACGCGTCGGCCCAGGCACGCGTCACGGCCTGGTAGGAGCCCGGGTTGTCGTCGCCCGCCTTCACGTAGGCGTTGACCATGGTGTACTCGGGGTGCGCCGGGGCGCAGTGGTAGCACTCGCGGAAGTTCTCAACCGCCAGCTTCCAGTTGCCGTGGGTCGGGTACGTCTTGCGCGCGACGATCTTGGCCTTGTCGAGCCGGTTGGGCCGGAGATAGCGCCCCAACGCATCGGCCAGCGGATCGAAGGGCATGGTCGCCGGGTCGTCCTCGCGGCCCAGGTTGATGAACACCAGGCCCTCGAACACGCGCACCTGGCACGGGTGCAGCGGCCACGCCGCGGCGTCAAAGTCCGCCGGCATGTTTTTGGCGTGGATCAGCCGGCCTTCCAGGTCGTACACCCAGCCGTGGTAGGGGCAGGTCAGCGTGCGGGTGCTGCCCGCGTCCTCCAGGCAGATCAGGCTGCCGCGATGACGGCAGACGTTGAAGAACGCGCGCACCTGGCCATCGCGGCCCTTGACCAGCACAATCGATTCGCCGGCGATGCGGTAGACCAGATAGCTGCCGGGCGTCGGCAGGCGCGCGACATGATCGACGAACAGCCACTGGTGGCTGACGATGCGCTGCATGTCCCGCTCGAAGATCGCCGGGTCGGTGTAGAACGGCTGCTCGAGCGAGTAGCCGGGGCGCTGGCGCCCGGCGAAGGCCTCGATCGACGGGGCGGTGGCTGCGGTCATGATGCCTCCTTGCGGCGGGCGCCGAGCACGACACGGTCGCGCGCCGCTTCGCTGTCGTTGGAACCCAACTCACGGCCGTAGCGGTGGCCGGCGAAGATGGCCGCGATGATGAGGCCCGGCGCGGCGCAATCGCCGATGCGGCGGACCGAGCGGATGCCGGCCTTGCGCAGCCGGTCCTCGTTGACCATCAGGGTTTGGTAGAGCGCCTCGTCGGGTTCGCGCGACGTCACCGGCACCAGCGTCGCGCAGGCGCGCGTGACGCTGGGACCGCCATAGACATAGGCCAGCGTCACGCCGTTCTCGTCGAACGCCACGACGTTGTGCGAGACCAGGACCTCGATGCCCAGACGCTGAAGCTGCGCCTGGATGCGTCCCTGATCGAGCGTGCGCTGGGCCTCGGGCGAGACCTGGCCTGCCGTGGTCACAAACAGCACGTCGTGGCCGAGGCCGCGCAGCTTCTCGGCGATCACGCCACCCATGTAGAAATGGTCGTCGTCGTAGACCACGACCGGGCCCTCGATGGCCGCGGCATCGTCCATCACCTCGTCGACGGTGACCACACCCTGGCGCTGCCAGCCCGTGATGGGCGCGAAGCTGGACCGGCCGCGCCCGTCGCGCCGCCACGAAGCGCCCGTGGCGATGCACACGTGCTCGAAGCCGAACTCGAGGATGTGCTCGGGCCCGAGTCGGCTGTCGCGGAACACCTCGACGTTCGGCATCTTGCCGATCTGCTGCAGCCGGTAGTCGCGCACGCGCGCCCATTCGGCCAGGCCCGGCAGGCGTGCTTCGCGGATGACCCGGCCGCCCAGCTCGAGCCCAGCCTCGGCCAGCGCCACACGGTAGCCCCGCAGGCCGAGCGTGCGCGCCGCCTCGAGCCCCGCGGGCCCGGCGCCGACCACGAGGACGCGCTCGTCGGCGTGGCGCGTGGCCACGCGCTCCGGGTGCCAGTCGCGCCGCCACTCCTCGCCGCGCGTCGGATTCTGGGTGCACGCCAGCGGCACCACGTGGCCGTTGGACCAGATGCACATGTTGCAGCCGATGCACTCGCGGATGTCGTCGAGCCGCCCCTCCTCGATCTTCTTGGGCAGGAACGGATCGGCGATCGAGGGGCGCGCCGCGCCGATCATGTCCAGGATGCCGCGCCGGATCTGGCCGACCATGGTGTCCGGGCTGGTGAACCGCCCGACGCCGACGACCGGCTTGGTCGTGATCGTCTTCACGAAGGCGACGTACTGCTCCTGCGCGGCTTCCTTGGCGAAGCGCGAGGTGCGCGCATCCGCGGAGAAGTTCGCGATGTTGACGTCCCACAAGTCCGGCACTTCGGCCAGGTGCTGGACCAGCGCGCGGCCGTCGCCGTCGCACGTGATGCCGACCTGTTCGTCAAGGTTGTCCACGGCGAAGCGGAAGGCGACCGCGCAATCGCCACCCACCGCGTCCTTGGTGTCCGCCAGCAGTTCGCGGATCAGCCGTGCGCGGTTCTCGAACGAACCGCCATATTCGTCGGTCCGCGTGTTGTGCACCGGCGACAGGAATTGCGCCGGCAGGTAGCCGTGGGCCGCGTAGACGTAGACGATGTCGAACCCGGCACGCTTGGCGCGCAGCGCGGCGTCGCGGTGCCAACGCCTGAGCGTACGGATGTCCGACTTGTCCATCGCCTGGGTCTGCACGGGGCCGTGCCAGACCGGCATGCTGTTGGGGGCGAGGCCGACCTCGCGCGTCATGGTGTTGCCGGTCGAGTACCCGCCGTACCACAGCTCGACGCCGGCAAGGGCACCGTGACGGTGGACCTTCTCGACCATGTCGCCGAGGGTGCGCACGTCGTCCTCGTCCCACAGTGTGCACTGGGGGTAGGGGTCGTCGCTGGCCGAGGGGTGGATCGAGCAGTACTCGGTGCACACCACGGCCCAGCCGCCTTCGGCGTTGATCTCGCGCATGCGGTGCAGGGTCTGCGGCCGGGTGTAGCCCATGCCGCTGCAATGGGGCACCTGGTAGAACCGGTTACGCGCGGTGACCGGGCCGATCTTGACCGGTTCGAACAGCACGTCGTAACGCGGATCCCTGGCCATCGTCGCCCCCACCGGCTTGTATGCAAGTGGATTGTGGCGCCTCGGGGTACCCGGCGGCAAGGCCGCCTCGTTTACCGGATGTCAACGAACGGGGGCGCAAGGATGGGGCGATGACCACAGCCTTGTCCGCCGTCGCCGCCGGCGCGGATCCCACGATCCACGCCATCCGTCAGGCCGCCTCGCGCAGCGGTGTCGATTTCGCCTTCATGCTGGCCCAGGCGGCCATCGAAAGCGGCTTCGACCTGAAGGCCCAGGCGCCGACCAGCTCGGGGCGCGGTCTTTACCAATTCACCGATGCGACGCGGCTCGCCATGGTGCGCGACCATGGCGCCGAGATCGGCCTGGGCGGTCATGCCCAACGCATCCAGACCGACGGCGACGGCCGTGCCGTGGTCAAGGACAAGGCCGCGCGCGCCGAGATCCTGGCGCTGCGCGACGACCCGCGGCTGTCGGCGGAGCTGGCCGCGCGTCTGGCCCAGGACAACCGATCCGTCATAGAGGAAAGCCTGGGGTCCGGCCACGTCGGCGCGACCGAACTCTACCTAGCCCATTTCCTGGGCGCCGGCCAGGCGACCCGGTTCATGATCGCGTTCAAGTCGCGACCCGATACCGATGCCTCCCGCCTGTTCCCGGTCAAGGCCAAGGCCAACCCGGGCGTCTTCCTGGACGCCGAGGGGCGCCCGCGCAGCGTGCGCGCCATCTACGACGCGTTCGCGCGGCGGCTCGACACCGCCATGGACATCACGACGCCCGAACCGGTCATCGTCGCCCAGGCACCCGCGCCGCGACCCGGTGGTCGCGCCGTCCGCGTCATCGTCGCCGGCGCGCCCCGCCGCGACCTGGCTGCCCGGCCATCGCTACGCCCAGCCACTGGACCCGCTCGTCGTGCTCGTGTTGGCCAGCCTCGACGCGCCGACACCCGCCGGCGCCAAACGCGCGGCTGGCAACCTGACCGGCACCGCCACCTGAGCGTTTGACGCGCGCCCCGCCCGGCCCTATGCAACGGTCGGAACAGGGGGCGGGCGATGATCGTCAAGGACGTCAAGACCTTCGTGGTCGGCAACCCACCGCCGCACTACGGCGGCCGCTACTTCATCTTCGTCAAACTGGTCACCGACGACGGCATCGAAGGCGTCGGCGAGGTCTACTGCGCCACCTTCGGACCGCGCACGGTCGCGTGCATGATCGAGGACGTGTGCGCCCGCCACGTCGTCGGCCAGGACCCGTTCCGCATCGAGACCCTGTGGCGCAACGTCTACGGCCGCGGCTATTCGCTGCGCCCGGACATCTCGCTGGTCGGTGTGCTGAGCGGCATCGAGATGGCGTGCTGGGACATCATCGGCAAGGCGGTCGACAAGCCGGTGCACGCCCTGCTCGGCGGCCGCGTGCGCAACCGCATCCGGTCCTACACGTACCTCTACCCTGGCGAGAACGAGGGACACGTCTACAGCGAGCCCGCAGTCTACCGCGACCCCGACGTCGCCGCCCAGCGCGCGGCCGAGTATGTCGCCATGGGCTTCACCGCGGTCAAGTTCGACCCGGCCGGCCCCTACGCCAACTTCGACCCGCGCCAGCCCTCGCTCGAGCGAATCGAGCTGTCGGCCGCGTTCTGCCGCCGCATCCGCGAAGCCGTGGGCACCAAGGCCGACCTGCTGTTCGGCACCCATGGCCAGTTCACGGCTTCGGGCGCGATCCGACTGGCCAAGCGGCTGGAGGCCTACGACCCGCTGTGGTTCGAGGAGCCGACGCCGCCCGAGATGCCCGAGGAGATGGCCCTGGTCGCGCGCGCGACGTCGATCCCCATCGCCACCGGCGAGCGGCTGACCACCAAGTACGAGTTCGCGCGCGTGCTGGAGGCGCGCGCCGCGTCGATCCTGCAGATGGCACTGGGGCGGGTCGGCGGTCTGCTGGAGGCCAAGAAGATCGCGGCCATGGCCGAGGCCCACTACGCCCAGATCGCGCCGCACCTCTATTGCGGACCGATCGAGGGCGCCGCGAACGTGCAGTTGGCCGCGTGCACGCCCAACTTCCTGATTCTGGAGAGCATCCAGACCTGGGGCGGCTTCCACGCCGAGATCCTGAAGACGCCCATGCGCTGGGAGGACGGCTTCGTCATCCCGCCGGACGCGCCGGGGCTCGGCGTCGAGCTGAACGAGGCGGTGGCGTTGGCCCACCCCTACGACGGCGACGAACTGCACCTGGAGCCGTCGGAGCAGGCGGACCCGGATCTCCACGCCAAGGTCTACTGAGACGCAGCCAGAGGAAGCGACTATGCGCTATGGCTGTATCGGACTCGGCAACCTGGGCGCGGCACTGGCGGGCTGTCTGGTCCGCGCCGGCTTCGAGGTCACGGTGTGCGACTTGGATCGGGCCCGAGCCGAGCCGCTGATCGCGGCGGGCGCGCGCTTCGCCGCCACGCCGAAGGCAGCCGCCGCGGTCAGCGACGCGGTGATCACGTGCCTGCCCTCGCCGGCGGCCTCGGCGGCCGTGGTCACGGGGCCCGACGGCGTGCTCGAGGGTCTGGCATCCGGTGGCACCTGGATCGAGATGAGCACCACGGACGACGACGAGATCCGCCGCATCGCCGGCCTCGCGGCGGCCAAGGGCATCGCGACGCTCGAGGCGCCGGTCACCGGCGGCGTGCACCGCGCCGCGGCGGGCCGCATCACCGTGCTGGTGGGCGGCGACAAGGCGGTGTTCGACGCACACCGGCCCGCGCTGCAGGCCATGGGTCGCGAAATCCTGCACATGGGCCCGCTGGGCAGCGCCGCGGTGATCAAGGTCATCACTAACATGCTGGCCTTCATCCACCTGGTAGCGGCGGGCGAGGCCCTGATGCTGGCCAAGAAGGGCGGGCTGGACCTGGCCCAGGCGTTCGCCGCGATCAAGGCGTCGTCGGGCAACAGCTTCGTCCACGAGACCGAGAGCCAGCTCGTGCTCAACGGTTCCTACGACATCGGCTTCACCATGGACCTGGCGTGCAAGGACCTGGGATTCGCCACGAAGTACGGCCGCGCCTTCGGCGTGCCGCTCGATCTGGCGGGGCTGACCGAGCAGACGTTCATCCGGGCGCGCGCCCAGTACGGTGGCAGCGCCTGGTCGACCCAGGTGGTCAAGCTGCTCGAGGACGCGCTCAGCACCGACCTGCGGGCACTCGGCTTCCCCGAACGGCTCGGCCCCGACGCGCTGTAGTCGGCGGACCCGCGGCCGCCCGCCCTTCGTGGGCCGCTGCGCGGCCGCCTCAGGGCCAACGGGGTCGTGCGCGCTCATAGAAAATCCGTCCGTGCTGAGGCGCGCGCCGAAGGCGCGCCACGAAGCACGCAAGAAGCTGTCGGGCCCAGGAACCCACTCACCCTTCGACACGGCCGCGTCCGGCGCGATTGGACTTCGCGCCGACGGTGATGTCATATGGACGGCGACACCGACCATGCACCGAGACACGCCATGACCATGGACACGCTGCCCTTCGGTCGCCCCGGCCGGTTCTACCGGGGCAATCTGCACACCCATTCGACCTTTTCCGACGGCGATCACCCGGTCGATCGGGTGTGTAACGCCTATCGCGACGCGGGCTACGACTTCCTGACGCTCAGCGATCACTTCATGGACTATTACAAGTACCCGGTCACCGACACGCGGCCCTACCGCACCAAGGACTTCACCACGATCATCGGGGCCGAGTTGCACGCGCCGCGCACCGAGCTGGGCGAGCTGTGGCACATCAAGGCGGTCGGCCTGCCGCTCGACTTCGCGCCCGGCGCCAAGGACGAGAGCGGGCCCGAGCTGGCGCGGCGCGCCTATGAGGCTGGCGCCTTCATCGGAATCGTGCATCCCTCGTGGTACGGCCTGACCCACGACGACGCGCGCACCCTGCCCTTCGCCCACGCCGTCGAGATCTACAACCACGGCAGCGTCGTCGAGGTGGACCGCGGCCACGACTGGCCGTTCCTGGATACGCTGCTGAACGAGGGCAAGCGCATGTCCGGCTACGCCAGCGATGACGCGCATTACCTGACCCACGACTGGCAGGGCGGCTGGATCATGGTCCACGCCGAGGCGCTGGACCCCGACGCGCTGCTCGCATCGCTCAAGGCGGGGCGCTACTACTCGAGCACGGGCCCGACCATCGAGGACATCGCGCTCGGCGACGACACGGTGACCGTGTGCTCGTCGCCGGCCAGCGCGATCTCGATCATGGGCGTGGCCTCGAAGTCCGAGACCAAGATAGGCAAGGGCATGACCACGGCGAGCCTGCCCTTGCGCAAGTTCAAGGGTTCCTGGTTCCGCGTGACCGTGATCGACGAGGCGGGTCGGCGCGCCTGGTCGAACCCGGTCTGGCTGGACTGAGGCGACGGCCATGGCGACATCCCGCAAGGTGCTGCATACTGGCGGCTGCCAGTGTGGCGCCGTCCGCTACGCGCTCATGGCCGAGCCGACGCGCAACCATGTGTGCCACTGCCGCATGTGCCAGAAGGCGGTGGGCGGCCCGTTCGCGGCGTTCGCCGGGATCAAGCCGGGCGATTTTGAATGGACGCGCGGCACGCCCGCCGTCTACGCCAGTTCGACCCTGGCGATCCGCCACTTCTGCGCGGCGTGCGGCACGCCGCTCACGTTCCGCTACGTCGAGCGCGACTGGATGAACGTGACCATGGGCAGTCTGGACGACGCTAACGCCGCGGCGCCCGCGCTTCAGTTCGGCATGGAATCGCGCGTGCCCTGGCTGCCCCACGTGGGCATGCTGCCGGGCACGACGACCGAGCAGATGGTGCCGGCCGAAGCGATGGCGCGGCTGGCCTCGCTTCAGCACCCGGACCGCGAGACCGGGTTGGGTTGGTCGCCGCCTAAGGCGGGCTGAAACCGGCTCCGTCAGACGAGGCCGAGCGTCTCGACACGGCGGTCGCGCGCCCGCACCGTGGGCCGGCCGTAGAGATAGCCCCGCAGATAATCGACTCCGCACTGCTCGAGCATCGCGGTGGTCTTGGCGTCCTCGATGCACTCGGCGACCGTCGCCTTGCCCGAGGACTCGGCCAATGAGGCGAGCGCGCGCACGAAAACGAGGTCCGAGGGCTGGCGCGCTAGTCCGGTGACGAACGAGCCGTCGATCTTGATCATGTCGACGGCCAGCGCCTTGAGCGTGCGGAACGAGGTGTGCCCGGCGCCGAAGTCGTCGGGCGCGACGCGGCAGCCCATGTCGCGCAGCGACGCGACGAAGCGCGCCGATTTCGCCAGGTTCTACAGCGCCGCGGTCTCGGTGATCTCAGCCAGCAGGCGCGTCGTCAGGTCGGACCGTGACCGCCCGGCGACCACCAGGCGACGCAGCCATTGCGAGTCCGACGTGGTCAGGCCGGAGACATTGACCGCGGCGACCAGCGCGGGATCTTGTTCCAGTTCGCTCAGCACCAGTTCCAGCATGCGCCGGTCGACCTGCCGGATAAGCCCGACGCGTTCGGCCGCGCGCACCAGCGGACCGGCCTGGCCCGCCAGGCCGGAGGCCTGCGCCGGGCGCAACTGGCATTCCTAGAACGCGACGCGGCCCGTGCGGCGTTCCACGATGGGCTGGAACGCCAGGTCGAGGACGGCGTTCTCCAGGCACCAGCGCAGCCGGTCGATGATCGCCAGGTCCTTGTGGGCCAGGGCCTTGGCGCTGCCGCGATCGTGGCGTGGCTCGGCGGCCTTGGTGTCGCCCCGCGCGATGTGTTCGGCCTTCTGGATGACGTCGTGCGCCGCGTGTTCGGCGCAGGGAAGGGCGACCGCACCGATCGCGACCTTGAAGCGCATACGGCCGACCGGCATCTCCGCCGCCAGACCGTCGATCATGGCGCTGATCTTGCCCACGGCGGCATCCACCCGGTCGGCCGGGCAGCCGTCCAGGATGACGCCGAAGGAATCCGTGCCGGTCCGGCTGGTGACATCGCTTTCGCGCAGGCAGCGATCGAGCTGCTGGCCGACGCCGATCAGCGCGGCGTTCGCGACGTCACCGCCGTAGACATCGGCGAGCAGCGCCAGGTCCTCGATCACCACGGACAGATACGCCCCAGGCGCGCCGTGACGCCGCGCTGAGGCCAGCGCCAATTCGAGTTGGTCGCGCAGGCGGCGCAGGTTGTAGTGGCCGGTCGGTTCGTCGAAATTGGCCAGGCGTTCGAGCCGCGCCTCGCGCTGCTTGTGCGGCGTGACGATGCGCAGGATGCCGTGCACGTCGGCTGCCTGGCCGGAATCGTCGTAGGAGACGGAGCCACGGTCCTGCACCCAGATGTAACTGCCATCGCCGGCGCGCACGCGGTATTCCACTTCGAAGCGTTCACCGGTGCCGGCGTGATGGGCGAGGCAACCGTCGAACGCCGCCAGGTCATCCGGGTGGATGCGGCGGCGCAGTACGTCGCGCCGCGCGAGCTCGTCGGTCGCAGCTAAGCGGAATGCGCCATCGGCCGCGTCGGACCATTGCAGCGCGCCGGTGGCCAGGTGGCAGGTGTAAGCGACGTCGCCGGCCGCTTCGAGCCCGCGCGCCGGCGACGTCGTCGGTTCCTGTCGACGCGGGATGCCCCGCGCGAGCCCCCTGCCTGAGACGTTCATGCGGCCTTCCTGGCTCGACACCCGGGTCCCGTGGGCCGGGATCCCGTGGCGGCGAGGGTACGAAGCCGCGCCTTAAGAAAGGGTCAAGGTGGGGGACATGCAGTTGCAACCGACCGGCAACATCTAGGGGGCGGACCCGCGGCCCGCCCCCAGATGTTTCGAACGCGTCCGCGTCAGGCGACGGCTTTGATCACCCTGGCCATGGTGCCGAACATCTCGTCGATGTGCTTCTTCTCGACGATCAGCGGTGGCGAGAAGGTCAGGGTCTCGCCGACGTAGCGGGTCAGCAGGCCTTCCTCGTAGCAGCGCAGGAAGATTTCGTAGGCCCGCGCCGTGGGCTTGCCCGGCCGGGGCGCCAGCTCGACCGCGGCCATCAGCCCCAGGTTGCGCACGTCGATCACGTTGGGCAGGCCCTTGAGGCCGTGCGCCGCGTCCTCGAAATGGCCGGCCAGCTCCTTGCCGCGGGTGAACAGGCCTTCGCGCTGGTAGATGTCGAGCGCCGTGAGGCCGGCCGCCGCCGCCAGCGGGTGCGCCGAATAGGTGTAGCCGTGGAACAGCTCGACCATGTTGTCGGGGCCGGACATGAAGGCGTCGTAGATGCCCTTGCGCACGAACACGGCACCCATGGGCACGGTCGCGTTGGTCAGGCCCTTGGCGCACGTCATGATGTCGGGCACCACGCCGAAATACTCGGCGGCGAACGGCGCGCCGAGCCGCCCGAACCCTGTGATCACCTCGTCGAAGATCAGCAGGATGCCGTGGCGGTCGCAGATCTCGCGCAGCCGCTTCAGGTAGCCCTTGGGCGGCGGCAACACGCCGGTCGAGCCGGCGACCGGCTCGACGATGCACGCCGCGATAGTCGCCGGGTCGTGCAGCTCGACCAGGCGCTGCAGGTCGTCGGCCAGGTGAGCGCCCCACGCGGGTTCGCCGCGGCTGAAGGCGTTGTGCTCCAGGTCGTGGGTGTGGCGGATGTGATCGACGCCGGTCAGCAGCGTGCCGAACTGCTTGCGGTTGGCGACCATGCCGCCGACCGAGATGCCGCCGAAGCCGACGCCGTGGTAGCCGCGCTCGCGCCCGATTAAACGGAACCGGCCGCCTTCGCCGCGTACGCGATGATAGGCCAGCGCGATCTTGAGCGCGGTATCGACGGATTCGGAGCCGGAGTTGGTAAAAAACGCGTGGTCCAGATCGCCGGGCAGCAGCGCTGTAAGGCGCGCTGCCAGCTCAAACGGCGCCGGGTGGCCCATCTGGAAGCTGGGCGCGAAGTCGAGCTTCGCGACCTGGCGCTGCACCGCCTCGATGATCTCCTTGCGGCCGTGCCCGGCGTTGACGCACCACAGCCCGGCCATGCCGTCCATGACCTTGCGCCCGTCGTGGGTCGTGTAGTGCATGTCCTTGGCGTCGACCAGGAGGCGCGGCTTGGCCTTGAACTGCCGGTTCGCCGTGAACGGCATCCAGAACGATTCGAGGTTGTTCGGCACCATGGGCTGCGCGGCGGTCGCCATGCGGTTCTCCTGCGGTCGCGACGGTGGAAGGAAGGACCCGTGTCCGGCTGTCTCTTAGCACGTTCGTGTGCCGTGTTGAACCGGGTTGGGCCGGCACGGTCCTTGCTTAGTATGGGGTATGGCAAGGGCCCGTTAACCCTGGTCATCACGGCTTGTAAACTTCGCAACCACGGTGTTGCGGTGTACTGTCCGCCCGCTCGCCGGCCAGCAGGAAGGCCCGACCCCGACCGTGAACGCCCTTGGGCTTTCCTTCTTGCCCGCCGTCCCGTTGACCGGTGCGGGACCGCAGGCGCCCCACGCCCCTGGCCAGGGCGCGCGTCGGGTGCCGGCCGCGCCCGTGGTGCGGCTCGACGCCTACCGGACCTGCCCGGACGATGTGCGCCCCGACAGCCCGCGCGCCGAACGCGAGCGGGCCGACCACGCGCGGTTCGACCGCGCGACCCGGCCGACCGTCTCGCTCGGACTAGGCTACGACCACGTGACCTTCGCGGCGCTCGACCGGCCGGGCCTGTCGCTTGCTTTCGCGGCCCAGGCCTACTTCCAGGAATCCGCGCCGGGTTCGCTGGTGCCGCCGGCCTTCGCCGCCCAGGCGTACCAGGCGAACGCCGCCGCGCGCTTCGGCTTCATGGGCCTGCTGGAACCGCTCGACCTCAGCGCCTGAGCCGGCGGTTCAGCCCAGCTTCAGTTCCTGGAAGAAGTCGTTGCCCTTGTCGTCCATGACGATGAAGGCGGGGAAATCCTCGACCTCAATGCGCCAGATCGCCTCCATGCCGAGGTCCTCGAAGGCGATGCATTCGACCTTGCGGATCGAGTTTCGCGCCAGGATCGCGGCGGCGCCACCGATCGAGCCCAGGTAGAAGCCGCCGTGCTTCTTGCATGAGTCGCGCACCACGGCGCCGCGGTTGCCCTTGGCCAGCATGACCATGGAGCCGCCGGCCGCCTGGAACTGGCCGACGAAGCCGTCCATGCGCCCACCCGTGGTCGGCCCGAACGAGCCCGAGGCGTAGCCTTCGGGCGTCTTAGCCGGGCCGGCATAGTAGATCGGGTGGTTCTTGAAGTAGTCAGGCAGCGGCTCGCCCTTGTCGAGGCCGGCGCGCAGCCGCGCGTGCGCCGCGTCGCGTGCCACAATCAACGGGCCGGACAGCGACAGCCGCGTGCGGATGGGATGGCGCGTCAGCGTCGCCAGGATCTCGGCCATGGGTCCGTTCAGGTCGATGCGCACCACGTCGCCGGCGAGCGCGGCCGGTTCGATCTCGGGCAGGAAGCGCGCCGGGTTCGCCTCGAGCTGTTCCAGATATATGCCGTCGCGCGTGATCTTGCCGATCGCCTGGCGGTCGGCCGAGCAGCTCACGCCGATGCCGATCGGCAGGCTGGCGCCGTGGCGCGGCATGCGGATCACACGTACGTCGTGGCAGAAGTACTTGCCGCCGAACTGGGCACCGATACCCATCGTGCGCGTGAGCTCGAAGATCGCCTGCTCCATGGCCAGGTCGCGGTAGGCGTGCCCGGACCCCGAACCCTGGGTCGGCAGGCCGTCCAGGTAGCGCGCGCTGGCCAGCTTGACCGTCTTCAAGTTCAGCTCGGCACTGAGCCCGCCGATGACCACGGCCAGGTGGTAGGGCGGGCACGCCGCCGTGCCGATGTAGCGGATGCGTTCCTCGAGGAAGCCCATCAGCCGGTCGGGCGCCAGCACCGACGGCGTCGCCTGGTGCAGGAACGACTTGTTGGCCGAGCCGCCACCCTTGGCCATGAACAGGAATTTGTAGGCGTCCTCGCCGTCCTCGTAGATGTCGATCTGGGCCGGCAGGTTGGTGCGCGTGTTCTTCTCCTGGTACATTGAGAGCGGCGCCACCTGGCTGTAGCGCAGGTTGCGCTTCAGGTAGGCGTCGGACGCGCCCGCCGCGAGCGCGCCTTCGTCGCCGCCCTTCGTCCACACCCGGCGGCCCTTCTTGCCCATGATGATGGCGGTGCCGGTGTCCTGGCACATGGGCAGCACGCCGCCCGCCGCGATGTTGGCGTTCTTGAGCAGTTCGTAGGCGACGAAGCGGTCGTTGCCGGTCGCCTCGGGGTCGTCGAGAATCGCGCGGAGCTGGGCCAGATGGCCCGGGCGCAGCAGGTGGTTGATGTCGATGAACGCCTGCTCGGCCAAGAGCCGCAGCCCCTCGGGTTCGACCTTCAGGATGTCCTCGCCTTCGAACCGGGCGAGCGTCACGTGATCGGCGGTCAGCTTGCGGTAGGGCGTCGTGTCGGGGCCCAGCGGAAACAGCCCGTGGTCCTTGGTCGCGTCGGTCATGATCCCTGGTTCCCGTCCCATGGCCTTCGGTGGCGCGATGGTAGCCGCCATTCGCGACGACCGAAAGCGCGACAGCGACCCGGTTTCCTCGCCCGCCGCGATGGTCTACACGTAGCCGCGCGCGTCGCGAGGAACGATCATGTCCGCCACTATGCTTGACCACCTGCTCGCGGCCGGCACTGACCGGGCGCCGGCTTTGCTGGCGCCGGATCGCCGGACGCTCAACTTCAGCGGCCTGCGGGCGCACCTGGCGGCGACGCGTGCGCGGCTGGGCGAACTCGGCGTGCGTCCCGGTGACGCGGTCGCCATGGTTCTGGGCAACGGCCCGGCCATGGCCAGCGCCTTCCTGGCGGTGGCCGGCGCGGTCGGCGCGGCGCCGTTGAACCAAGCCTACAAGGCGGACGAGCTGGCCTTCTACCTGAACGATCTGAAGGCGCGCGCGCTGATCCTGGCCCAGGGCGATGGCGGCCCGGCCCGCGCCGTGGCCGAGGCGCGCGGCGTCGCGGTGATCGAGCTGGTCGAGCGCGCTGGCGACGGAGCCGGTCTGTTCCGCCTGGAGGGCTCGGCGGTAGGCGGCGCGCCGCTGGGCGCGGCCGGCGCCGATGCGACCGCCCTGATCCTGCACACCTCGGGCACCACGTCGCGCCCGAAGATGGTACCCCTGACCCAGCGCAACCTGGCCGCCTCGGCCGGCAACGTCGTCCGGACGCTGCTACTCGGCCCCGCCGATCGCTGCCTCGCCATCATGCCGATGTTCCACATCCACGGGCTGATCGCATCGCTGCTGGCGCCGCTGGCGGCCGGCGGCAGCGTGGTGGCAACCGAGGGCTTCAACGCGCTGCGCTTCTTCGCCCAGCTCGATGCGTTCGCGCCCACTTGGTACACGGCGGTGCCGACCATGCACCAGGCGATCCTGGCGCGCGCCGAGAAGAACCGCGACGTGCTGGCGCGCCGGCGCCTGCGCTTCATCCGTTCGTCCTCGTCGTCGCTGCCGCCTCAGGTCATGGCCGAGTTGGAGGCCGCGTTCGAGGCGCCGGTCATCGAGAGCTACGGCATGACCGAGGCGACCCACCAGATGACCAGCAACCTGCTGCCGCCGGCCGCGCGCAAGCCGGGCTCAGTCGGCGTCGCCGCGGGGCCCGAGGTCGCGATCATGGACGCCGAGGGGCGCCTGATGCCCCAGGGCGCGCGCGGCGAGGTGGTGATCCGTGGCGCCAACGTCACGCGCGGCTACGCCGCCAACCCCGAGGCGAACGCCAAGGCGTTCACCGACGGCTGGTTCCGCACCGGCGACGAAGGCGCGTTCGACGCCGACGGCTACCTGACCATCACCGGGCGGCTCAAGGAGATCATTAACCGCGGCGGCGAGAAGATCGCGCCGCGCGAGATCGACGAGGTGCTGCTGACCCACCCGGCCGTGTCCCAGGCCGTGGCCTTCGCCGTGCCCCACGCCAAGCTGGGCGAGGACGTGGCGGCGGCGGTGCAGCCCAAGCCGGGTGCCACGTGCGACGCGGCCGAGCTGCGCGCTTTCGCGGCCGAGCGACTGGCGGCGTTCAAGGTGCCGCGCACCATTGTGGTGCTGGACGAGATCCCCAAGGGCGCCACGGGCAAGCTGCAGCGCATCGGCCTGGCCGCCAAGCTGGGGCTGGACAAGCCGGCATGAAGGCGGCGGTGTTCGGCGCCGGCGCCATCGGCGGCATGGTCGGGGCCGCGCTGGCGGGCGCCGGCGTCGAGACGACCCTGATCGCGCGCGGGGCCCACCTGGCGGCGCTCAAGGCGAATGGCCTGCGCGTCACCGGCGCGTGGGGCGAGCGCACGGCGCGACCGCGCGCGACCGACGACACCGCCGCCGCCGGCCCGCAGGACTACGTGATCGTCGCGACCAAAGCGCAGTCGGCGGCCCAGGCCGTGGACGCGATCCGGCCGATGCTCGGGCCGGAGACGGTGGTGGTCACCGCGGTCAACGGCGTGCCCTGGTGGTACTTCCACGGCGTGCCGGGGCCGCTGGCCGAACGGCCGCTCGAGACCGTCGATCCCGGCGCTCGGCAGTGGCGCCTGATCGGGCCCGGGCGCGCCATCGGCTGCGTCGTCTTCCCGGCCGCCGAGATCGCCGAGCCCGGCGTGATCCGCGTGCTGGCGGGCGACCGCTTCGTGCTGGGTGAGCCCGACGGCATGGCCAAGGAGCGCACCCGCGCGCTCGCCAAGGCCCTTATCGCCGGCGGCCTGAAGGTGCCGGTGCGCCCCAACGTGCGCACCGAGATCTGGGTCAAGCTGTGGGGCAACGTGGCGTTCAACCCGATCAGCGCGCTGACCCGCTCGACCATGGCGGACCTGATCGCCGACACGGGCACGCTCGCCCTGATCCGCGTGGTCATGACCGAGGCCGAGGCGGTGGCGCGCGCGCTCGGCGTCGTCCTGCCAATCACCTTGGACGCGCGCATCGACGGCGCGCGCACGGTCGGCGCGCACAAGACCTCGATGCTGCAGGATCTGGAGCGCGGCCGGTCCATGGAGATCGACGCGCTGGTCGCCGCCGTGGCCGAACTGGGCGATCTGACCGGCGTGGCCACGCCCATGATCGACGCGGTGCTGGCGCTGGTGCGCCGGCTGGCGGTCTCGGCCGGGTGCGCTTAGGGCGTGTAGCTGGTGCCGATTCAAGAGAATCGCAGCCACCAAGTTCCGTGTCATTCTCGGACGCCGCGCGCGCGGCGAACCGGGAATCCAGGGCGTGCGCTAAGTTCGTGGTCCCTGGATCCCCGGTTCCAGCCTTCGGCCGGCCCGGGGATGACACAAAGAGTGAACCCTGGACTCCTGAAAGTGCTCTAGTACCCCAGCGCGCAGCCGTCCTTGCGCGGGTCCGAGCCGCCGGTCATCACGCCGCGCTTCCAGTCGATCATGATCGCCTGGCCGCCGCCGTGCGGCTCGTTGGCCTTGGCGATGGCGTGGCCGCGCTGGGCCAGGCCCTTGACCGCCGCCTCGGGCACGCCGCGTTCGACCTCGACCACCTCGCCGTCGTGGAACACGCGTGCGAGGTCCAAGGCCTCCTGCGGGTCCATGCCGAAGTCGAGGATGTTGGTCAGCAGGTGGACGTGGCCGAACGGCTGGTAATCGCCGCCCATGACGCCGAAGGGCATGATCGCGCGGCCGTCGCGCGCCAGCATGCCGGGGATGATGGTGTGCAACGGCCGCTTGCCTGGCGCGATGACGTTGGGATGGCCGGGGTCGAGCCGGAAGCCGAGGCCGCGGTTCTGCAGCACAACGCCGCTGCGCGGCCCGACGATCCCGCTGCCAAACGACCAGTAGGTCGAATTGATGAAGCTGACCGCGTTGAGCTGGCTGTCGACCACGCACAGATAGACCGTGTCGCGGCCCTCCGCATCGGTCGAGCCGCCTGCCGGCAGTCGCGTCATGGCGCGGTCGGGACGGATCAGGGCGCGCAGGCCGTCGGTGTAGGCGGCCGAGAGCAGGTGCTCGACCGGGATGCGCGCGTGCGCCGGATCGGCCAGGAGCGCGTTGCGGTCGCGGTAGGCGAGCCGGCCGGCCTCGATCTCCAGGTGCAGGCGCTCGGCGCTGAGCGGACCGTGGCGCGCCAGATCGAGGCCTTCGAGGATATCGAGCATCAGGAGCACGGTCAGGCCCTGGCCGTTGGGCGGGCACTCGAACACGTCGTAGCCGCGATAGTTGATGCGGATCGGCGTCACGTACTCGCCGTGGTGCCCGGCGAAGTCGTCGAGCGTGTGCAGGCCACCGCCGGCGCGTAGCCGATCGACCAGGTCCTGGGCGACGTCGCCCTTGTAGAAGGCGTCGGGGCCCTCGGAGGCGATGCGCTTGAGCGTCGCCGCCAGCTCGGGCTGCACGTGCAGGTCGCCGGCGACGGGCGCGGACCCGCCGGGCAGGAAGATGCGCCGTGCCGCGGCATCGAACTCGAGCCGGGGCGATTCGCGCTTCCAGTCCGAGGCGACGCGCGCCGAGACCGGAAAACCCTCCTCGGCGAAGGTGATGGCCGGCACCAGGAGGTCGTCCAGACCCTTGCGGCCGTGATCAGCGACCAAGCGCGACCAGGCCTCGATGGCGCCGGGAACGGTCACGGCATGGGCGCTGCCGGGCTCGAAGGCCGTGATGCCCTGGTCGCGGTACCATTCAGCGTGCGCGGCGGCCGGCGCGCGCCCGGAGCCGTTGTAGGCGACGATCTGACCGCTGCCGCGCGGCGCGAACAGCACGAAGCAGTCCCCGCCGATACCGGTGGACTGCGGTTCGACCACGGCAAGCACCGCCGCGGCGCACACCGCCGCGTCTACAGCGTTGCCACCCCAGCGGAGCGCGTCGAGCGCCGCCAGCGTGGCCAGCGGATGGGACGTGGCCGCCATGCCGTTGACCGCGTGCACGGTCGAGCGACCCGGAATCTGGAAGTCGCGCATCATCATCCCCGTCAAGCGTCCTGGCACTGTAGACTATTTCTTCGGAGAGGGGAGACGACATCCTGACCAAGCCGACGATGCCGAAGGGCACCGGGGCGCGCGCGGTTGACGTGCTGCGCCGCGAGACGTGCTTCCAGGGCCACATGCGCATGGAGCGTGTGACGTTCCGCCACACCCTGCACGGCGGCGGCTGGAGTCCGCCCCTGAGCCGCGAGGTGCTGGAACGCGGCCACGCGGCGGTGGTGCTACCCTATGACCCCGCGCGCGACACGGTGATCTTGATCGAGCAGGTGCGCGTCGGCGCGCTGGACGATCCGGCCGGGGCGTGGACGCTCGAGGCGGTGGCCGGCATCATCGACGCGGGCGAGGCGGCCGAGACCGCGGCACGGCGCGAAGCGGTCGAGGAAACCGGGCGCGCGCTGGAGGACCTGGTGCTAGTTGCCGACGTTCTGGCCAGCCCTGGCTGCATGACCGAGGGCTACGCCATCTTTGTCGGCCGGGTCGACGGCGACGGCGACGGCGATGTGCACGGCCTGGGTGTCGAAGGCGAGGACATCCGGGTCCACGTGGTGCCGTTCGCCGAGGCGCTGGCGATGGTGGGCGACGGCCGCGTGCGCGTGTCCCACACGATCATCGCGTTGCAGTGGCTAGCGCTGAGCCGCGACCGGATTCGAGCGCGCTGGGGCGCGCGCGGCTGAGGATCGGCGATGCGCTTCGCGTTCTGGTCGCTCGCCGTCGTGGTCGCGCTGGCACCCTTGCCGTTCGCCAGCAACCGGCCGTGGGCGTGGAGCCTGCTGGCCGTGCTGGTGGCGCTGCTGCTGGCGCTCTGGGCCGTGGACGTGTTGCGCGATCGCGCCGCCTTGGCCATGCCGCTGGGCCGGGTATGGCCGATGGCGGCGGCGTGCGCGGTCCTGCTGGCATTGTTCGCGGTGCAGGTCGCGCCGATGACCCCAGCCGCGTGGCACCACCCGCTGTGGGCCGAGGCGTCGGCGGTGCTGGGTCGCCCGTTGGCCGGGACGATCAGCCTCGACCCCGGCGCCACGATCACGGCGGCGATGCGCTTCGCCACCTACGGCGCCATCTTCTGGATCGCGTTGCAGGGGGGCGCGATCGTGAGCGGGCGCGCGGCGCCCTGTGGCTGATGATCGTGGGCCGGGTTCGCCTACAGCGCCTACGGCCTGTTCGTCGACTTTAGCGGCGTCGATTCGATCCTGTGGTTCGAACGCTGGGCGTACCACGACTCGGTGACCAGCACGTTCGTCAACCGCAACGCGTTCGCCATCTACGCCGGCATCATGCTGCTGGCGACGCTGGGCCGCCTGACCGGCGAGGCCGGCCGTCTGGCCGGCCTGAACCCGTTCAGCCGGCCATGGCTGCGCGCGCTGCTGGAATCCCTGGCCGGGCGCGGCGGGCTGCTGGTCGTCATGGCGACGACCGCCGGGTTCGCGCTGCTGCTGACCGGATCGCGCAGAGGCCTGGTCTCGACCGTGTTCGCGCTGGCCGATCTGGCGCTGCTGATCGGCTTCAGCCGGCACCGCGGCCCGGCCGCCGCCATCGCCCAGGCCGCCGCGGTCGCCGCCATCGGGCTCGGGATCGTCAGCCTGGCCGGCGACGTGGCGCTGGACGGGCTCGCGCGCACGGTGCTCGACGAGGAACAGCGCCTGGCCGTCTACACGGCGCTCGCCCAGGCGATCGTCGCGGAACCGTGGATTGGGGTCGGGCTGGGCGCGTTCGCCACCACGTTTCCCATGGTGCGCGGCATCGACCTGATCCTGGCGGGCACGTACCTGAAGGCGCATAACGGCTATCTTGAGTGGGCCTTCGAGGGCGGGCAACCCGCGCTGGCCCTGATCACGATGCTGTTCGCCGGCATGGGAGCCTTGTGCACCCTTGGTGCCCTCCGGTGGCGGCGCGATATGCTCTATCCGGTGATCGGCGCGGCCGTCACGGACCTGGTCGCCGTCCACTCCCTGGTCGATTTCGGTCCGCAGACCCCCACCGTGGCATTCCTGCTGGGGATCGGCTGTGCCCAGTCGTTCCGCAGCGAGCGGGACTGAGCGGGTATCAGCGCAGCGCGGCCAGCAGGGCCGGCAGCGCGATCAGGTTGGCGATCAGCAGGTTCGCCGCGGCGAGCAGCAGCAGCGTGCCCATGGCGGCCGTGCCGGGATGGGTCGAGGCGGCGAGCGTTCCAAACGCCGCCGCCGTGGTCAGCGCGCTGAACAACACCGCACGCGCGGTCGGCGTCTGGACGAAGCCTTCGACCCCGGTCCTCCAACTGAGCACCAGGTAGATCGGAAACGACACGCCGATGCCCAGCAGCAGCGGCAGCGCGATGATGTTGGCGAAGTTGATCGGCATGCCAAGCGCCACCGCCTCGCCGAACGTCATCAGCGCGGCCAACGCCAGGGGCGCCAGCACCAGCAGGACGTCGCCGACGCGGCGCAGCACCAGGGCGAGCATGACGACGATGGCCAGAAGCGCCGTGGCTGTCGCCGTCAGGAACGCATCGACCACCACCCGGCCGGAGGCGACGACTGCGGCGGCCATGCCCGTGGCCTGCGGCGCGACCGCCCACACGGCGTGGACGAAGCGCGCCAGCGCCGCGTTGTCGGGGGCGGGGGCGGCCGGTTGCACGACCAGACGCGCCGTGTCGCCCGAGCGCCAGTCGCGCGCGGCCGCCTCGGGCAGCATGGTGGCATCGACCGGCCCGACGGCCAGGAACTCGCGCACGCCGGCCAGCAGGTCGGGCACTCCGCCGACCAGCGCGTTGGCGAGCGCCGGAACCAGGGCGGGCCCGCGGTCCGCCGCGGCGTCGAAGGCGTTGGCGAGGCGCGCCACCGCGCCTGCGGCGGCGGGCACCGCGACCAGGCGCGAAGCGGTCTGGCGCAGTGCCGCGACCACAGCCTCGGGCGTCGGCGCCTCGGCGCTCGCCGGTGGTGTCAGCGTCGGTCCCAGGATGAACGCGGCTTCGCTCAGGATCATGATCTTGGCGTCCTGGTCGGCCGGCAGCAGATCGCCGAGCGAGCGGACCGAACTAACTTCGGGCAGGGCGGCGAGCCGCCCGGCCAGATCGGCGGCTTCGGCCACGGGCACCGGCACGTCCAGGCCATAGGGGGCGACCAGGGGATCCGCCAGGAGATCGCGCAGCGCGCGCACGGATTCGGACGCCGGGTCCTTGAGGTTGAGCGGATCCACGTCGAAGCGCACGAAGGGGAGCGCCGCCGCACCGGCCAGCGCGAGAACCGCCATGACCGCCAGGATCGGCCGGTGGTGGACGTCGAGCGCCGCATCGAGATCGGCGAGGCGTGGCGAGGCGCGCGCGCTGGCGCGACGGGGCGCGCGGAGCAGCGCGATCAGCGCCGGCAGCAGGGTCAGGTTGAACGCGAGAGCGATGACCATGCCCACGCCGGCGATCAGACCCAGCTCGGCGACGCCCCGGAAATCCGTGAGCAGGAACGCGAGGAAGCCCGATGCGGTGGCCGCCGCCGCGAGCGTCATGGCGCCACCGGCTTCGCGTCCGGCCCCCGCCACGCCGCCCTGGACGCTCGTTACCGCCGCCTGGGCGCTGTAGCGCACCGCGAACTGCAGGCCGAAATCCACCACGATGCCGATGACCATGATGCCGAAGGCGACCGAGATCAGGTTGAGGGTAACGACCGCCAGCGCCGCGAAGGCCGTGGTCCACACCAGACCCACGATCAGGGTGATCAGGCCCGCGGCGACCAGGCGGGCCGAGCGCACGGCGAACGCCAGCAGCACGCCGACCATGACGAACGAGGCGAACAGGCCGAGTTCGGCGCCCGCCGCGACGCTTTCCAGTTCCTCGGCGTCGAGCGCGAGCGGCCCGGTGAGCCGCGTGCGCACGCCCGCGCCCAACGCGAGCCCGCCGATGACCTCGCGCGCCGTGGCCAGCGTGGTGCCGCCGCGCGCCAGCTCGCCGGGTTCGAGGATCGGATTCAGCAGGATCAGCCGGCGCGATCCGCGCGGGTCCTCGGGCACCAGGCCGCCCGCCAGGAACGCATCCCACGCCAGCGGCTCGGGCCGGCCGGCCAGGACCGATTCGACCGTGGCGGCGATGGCGTCGAGCGGCGCGTCGAGCGCGTCGGCGGTGACCGCGCCCCGCGCGCCCCCCTCGGCCAGCAGGTCGATCGCGGCGGCCAGGCCGACCAAGCTGGGATCGGCGGCGAGCGGCGCCAGCAGCGGCTGTGCCGCTACCAGCCGATCAGCGAGCCCGGCGACGGACGCGCGCGGCAGGTAGAGCACACCCGCCGCCTCGTGCAACAACAGCGCATCGGGCCGGCGCACGGCCGCGAACCGATCCGTGCGCGCCGCCAGGGCCGCGGCGATGCGCTCTGCCGCGGTCTCGGCATCGGCCGGACGGCCGGCGTCGATGACCACGACGATCTGATCGGCCGCCTGGGGAAACGCGGTTGCGTACGCGATCTCGTTGCGGCGGAACGGCACGTCGGCGTCGATCATGGTCTCGGTGCCGGTGTCGACGTCGAGCCGCGTCACGGCCAGCCAACCCAAGAGGACCGTCGCGACCAGGACGCCGGCCACGACCCAACGGGCATGGCGCGCGCACGCGGCGGCGAGCCACGCGCACGCCTCGCGCAGACGTGCGGCCGGCGGCGTCACCGATCGGGCGGGCACACGGCCGCGGGCGCGGTGCGGGAAGCGGAGGAGTCCATGAGTCGGCGCGCACTCTGTCGGCGCGAAGAATCCGTGTCAACGGATCGGGTCGCCGGACGCACGAGGCACTTGGACGACCAAGATTGCGGTGTTACGCTTGACCATTGGCTGCCCTCGCCTCATGGGCGTGGATCGCGCGGCTGCACGCACCTACAAGGCGGTGACGCTGACCGTGCCGGCGGCGGCCGTCGCGCCCGGGAGCGCCGGTCTGATCGTCGGCAAGGAAATGTCCTGGTGCCGGCGCCCGAAGCGGGCGACGGCGACCCCCAGACGCCCGAGGACATCGCCCAGGCCATCACGGTCGCCGCCTCGCTGGGGCGGTCCTTGGTCGAAGATGCGCCGGGGATGCGCGTCGCGCTCGAACTCGGGCGCGTAACGAACGCCCTCGAGGCTGGCGCCGACCGCGCAACGTTCGTCGCCGAAATTTCGCTGGAGGCGGGAAGTTGAGAATGCCGAAGCGACCGGTAGGGACGGGTCTCAGACCCGCCCCTGCGTTGGTGATGGCGGCCTTGATCGTCACCATGGGTAGCGCGCGGGCCGATCTGGCGCCGGACGCCACCGCGCTCGAGGCCGCCGTCTACGCCTACGGCATCGCCGAGTACTGCGGTCTGGTCGACCAGGCCGTGTACGACGGCTTCGCGCGCGAGGTGCGCGCGATCGTGGCCGCCGAGGGCCTGAGCGACGACGAGGTCAAGTCCCAGCGCTACAACGGCGCCCTGGCGCTGGAGTACGAGATCGGCGACCGCGGTCTCGGCGGCTACCGGCCGTGGTGCCGCGAGGACGGTGTCGCCGCGGCCGAGCGCTTCCGCGCCGTCACGACACCGTGAACGCCTTGTACTTATCGAGCAGGCGCACCGGCTTCTTCAGCGCGTCGCGGCGGAACGGATCGCCCAACTCCTCGGTGACCATGATCTCGAGCACGGTCGGCCGGTTGGACCCGGTGGCTTGGCGCAGCGCGTCGCCCACCTGGTCGGGCTTGTCCACCGTGATGCCCTCGGCGCCCATGGCGCGCGCGATGGCGGCGAAGGACGGGTTCTTCAGGTTCGTGCCGACGAAGCGGTCGGCGTAAAAGTCGATCTGGTTCTTCTTCTCAGCGCCCCATTGGCCGTTGTTGAACACCACGGCGGTCACCGGGATGTTCTCGCGCACGGCGGTGAGCGTCTCCTGCAGGCTCATGCCCCAGGCGCCGTCGCCGACATAGGCGACCGCCAGACGATCGGGCGCCGCGACCTTGGCACCGATGGCGGTGGGGTAGGCGTAGCCGCAGTTGCCGAAGCTCATGGCCGCGAAGAAGCTGCGCGGCGTCTCGAAGCGGAGATAGCTGTTCGAGACCGAGCAGATGTTGCCGATGTCGGTCGTGACCATGGCGTTCTTCGGCATGGCGCGTTCCAGTTCGCGCAGCGCGCGGCGCGGTGGGATGGGCGAGCCGTCCTTCAGCGACCAGGCGTCGAGCTCCGATTCCCACGCCGCCTTCTGCTTGGCGATCTCGGCCAGGCGCGCGTCCTTGTTGCCGTGCGCGACGACGGTCCGGTTCGAAGTCTTGAGCCGATCGAGCAGCGCGGCGGCGGCCAGTCGGGCATCGCCCCACACGCCGACGCCGATCGGCTTGACCAGGCCCAGCATGTGGTGGTCCGCGTCGACCTGGATGATCTTGGCGCCCTTGGGCCAATAGTCGAGCCCGTGCTGGGGCAGCGTGCCGAACGGCCCGAGCCGCGTGCCCAGCGCCAGCACCGCGTCGGCCTGGGCGATGACCTTCATGGCCGCCTTCGAGCCCTGGTAGCCGAGTGGGCCAAGCGCCAAAGGGTGGCTGGCCGGGAAGGCGTCGTTGTGCAGGTAGCTGGTGACCACGGGGGCGGCCAGGTGTTCGGCCAGCGCCTTCGCCTCCGCCTGGCCGTCGGACATGATGACGCCGCCGCCGGCGACGATGACGGGGAACTTGGCGTCGGCCAACGCCTCGGCGGCGGCGTCCAGGCTCGCCTCGCCCCCGGCCGACCGCTCGACGCGGATCGGCGTCGGGACGGTGCCATCGTATTCGCCGTAGAAGAAGTCGCGCGGCACGTTGAGCTGCGCGGGACCCCGGTCGCTGAGCGCGCGGTCGAAGCACCGCCCGGTCAGCTCGGCTAAGCGGTCGGGCCGGCTGACGTGGGTCTGGAACTTGGTGATCTTCTCGAAGAAGGGAAGCTGCTCGGTCTCCTGGAAGCCGCCCAGGCCCTGGGTCGCCGAGCCGGTTTCCGGCGTGATGACGACGACCGGGGAATGCGCCCAGTAAGCGGCCGCCACGGCCGTGACGAAGTTGGTGATGCCGGGGCCGTTCTGGGCGATGCACACGCCGTGGCGCCCGCTGACGCGCGAGTAGCCATCGGCCATGTGCCCGGCGCCCTGTTCGTGGGCGACCGAGATGAACCGGATGCCGGCGGCCGGAAACAGATCGAGCGCGTCCATGTAGGCCGAGCCGACAATCCCGAACACATGGCGAACGCCCTGCGCGACCAGGGTCTCGACGAAGGCTTCGCTCGGCGTCAGACGTGTCATGGTGATGTCCCCCGGGTCGTTTCGGGCCGTTCTTAGAACAACCGCCCGGCCATGGGAACAGCTTTCCTCGTCCGCGAGGAAAGCCGACGCCGCGAAAATTGAGGCTTGACCGTCACTATGTTGTGCACGATTTTTCGGTCAGAACGGCGTGCGTGCGCGCACATGTGAGCGCGTGGCGTTGACGCAGCGGCCGACACTCAGGGAGGCTATTCATGACGAAGAAGGCGAAGGCATCGAGCGGCACGGCCGCGACACTTAAGGCGGCGCGGGATTTCACGCGGCGCTTCATCCTGAAGGGCACGGTGGCGGGCGCATCGATCGCCGCGACCGGGCCGTGGCTGGTCAAGGACGCACTGTCGTCCTCGGGCGAGCTCAGCATCCTGAACTGGTCGGACGAGCTGCCCGACCCGATCATCCCGAACTTCGAGGCGAAGACCGGCATCAAGGTCAACTCGACCCCGTTCTCCCAGAACGAGGAGCAGATCAACAAGCTGCAGGCGACCGAGGGCACGGGCTTCGACCTGTGCCAGCCGACGCGCGACCGCGCGCCGCAGTTCCAGGACCTGGGCGTGCTCCAGGCCTTCGACATGAGCAAGCTCGCCAACGCCGCGAACCTGATCGGCTCGATGCTGGAAGGCTCGCAGAGCGTGTGGACGTGGGACGGCGGGCTCTACCACGTGCCGCACTGCTGGGGCACCGAGGCGATCTCGTGGCGCACCGACATGACGACGCTGGAGTACGGCTCGCTCAGCTACGGCACACTGTGGAACGACGAGTACCAGGGCAAGGTGCAGGGCCGGCCGCACTCGCTGCTGCTCGGCATCGGCCTGTGGATGGACGCCAACGGCTCGCTGCCGTCCAACCGCATGCTCGACGCCTTCAAGGACCCGGAGTCCATGCAGGCGCTCTACGACAAGATCCTCGAGGTCGCGGTCGCGAAGAAGCCGTGGATCAAGCAGTTCTGGGACAGCGCGGATAACACCAAGTCCGGTCTTCTGGAGAACGGCGTGGTGATCGGCCAGACGTGGGACGGGCCAGCGCTCAGCCTGAAGAAGGAAGGTCACCCGGTCAGTTACATGGCGCCGCAGGAAGGCGCCATCACTTGGCTGGACGGCTGGGCCATGACATCGGCCGCCGCCAACGTCGACCAGGCGTATGAGTGGCTGAACTATCTGATGACGCCGGAAGTCTCGGCCCAGGTCGCCGAGGGTTCGGGCTACAACCCGGTGGTCACCGGCGCCGACGCGCTGCTCTCCGACGTGGCCAAGGCAAACTTCCAGGAGGCCTATCCGGGCGATGCGCTGGATCGCCTGTGGCACCGGCCGCCCGAGCCGTCGTGGTTCGCCGAGATTCGCACGCAGTACGCGGAGAAGTTCAAGGCGGCTTAACCACATCGGTCGTGTACGACAGGCACCCCGGACCAGCGATGGTCCGGGGTGCTTGACGTTTGGGGGACCGCGCGACACGCTCGCGCGGGAACGGGGGATGGAACTGGCGCCATGAGCGCGGACGTCGAGCTCAATCACGTGTCCGTCAAGTTCGGCGCCTTCGTCGCCGTGCGCGACGCCAGCCTGACCATCCGCAACGGCGAGTTCTTCTCGTTCCTGGGGCCGTCGGGCTGCGGCAAGACGACGATCCTGCGCACCATCTCGGGCTTCCTCGAGCCTTCGACCGGTGCGGTGCGGATCGGCGGCAAGGACATGCGCGGCATCGGGCCGAACAAGCGCCCGACGGCCCTGATCTTCCAGAACCTGGCGCTGTTCCCGCTGATGACGGTGGCGGAGAACATCGCCTACGGCCTGCGCATTCGCGGCATGGGCGCGGACGAGCGTCGCCGACGGGTCGACCAGTTCCTCGACCTCATCGCCCTGCCGGGCCTGGGGGAGAAGCGGATCGACGAGCTGTCGGGCGGCCAGAAACAGCGCGTGGCGATCGCGCGCGCCCTCGCCGTCGAGCCGCAGGTGCTGCTGCTGGACGAGCCCCTCTCGGCGCTGGACCTCAAGCTGCGCCAGCACATGCGGAGCGAGCTGCGCGCCATCCAGCGGCGCGTCGGCCTGACCTTCATCTACATCACCCACGACCAGGGCGAAGCCCTGACCATGTCCGACCGCATCGCCGTGATGAACGCCGGCGTCATCGAGCAGGTGGGTGACAGCGCGGCGATCTACGACGACCCAGCGACGGTCTTCGTCGCCTCGTTCGTGGGCGAGAACAACCCCTTCCGGGGCACGGTGGTGGCGGCCGAGGGCGAGCATGCCGCGCTCGACACGCCGGCCGGGCGCCTGGTTGGGCGCAACCCCCGGGGCGCCAAGGCGGGCGACGAGGCGATCCTGTTCGTGCGCCCCGATGCGCTCGCGTTCGATGGGCACGGGGCCGAGAATTCGATCGAGGCCGCAGTGCAGAGCGTCGCCTTCGAAGGCAGCGTCAGCCACGTCTACCTGAAGGGCCCAACCAAGCGCGACATCGTGATGACCGTCGGGCGTGGCGATGGCGCCGGCGTGCCCGGCCAGGGGCAGGCGACGCGCATCGGCTTCGCGCGCGCGGCTGGGCTGGTGCTGCCGGCGGGCAGGCTCGCCAGTGATTGAGAGCGTTGTCAAGACCCTCCTGTACGTGGCGCCGTTCGTCGTCATCGCCACGTTCTGGGTGATGGCGGTGCGCGAGCGCCGCGCGGCGGGCGACCCCACGGCGCGCGGCTTCTTCGAGCGCAACGGTTGGGTGGTGGCGAGCTACCTGCTGATCGCGGTCGGGCTGTGGGCCGTGGTCATGGTCGTGCTGCCCCAGCTGACCATGGTGGACTTTTCGTTCCACCCGAAGCTGCCGCCCAAGGACTACGGCGGACCGAAGGACCACTACACGCTGGAGAACTACCACTACTTCATCTTCGGCTCGACGACCGAACGCGAGTCCCTGAACATCATCCACCTGCGCGCGTTCGGTCTGACCATCCTGGCCAGCGTGGGTGTGACGATCTTCACGTTCTTCTTCTGCTACCCGATCGCGTACTACATGGCGCAGGTGGCGCCGCCGGCGCGCCTGCGCCTGATCATGCTGATGCTGATCGTGCCCTTCTGGGTCAACGAGATCCTGCGCGCCTTCGCGCTGCGCATCCTGTTCGGCACCTCGGGGCTGATCAACAACGTCTTGGTGGCATTGGGTCTGGTCGGCGAGCCGATCGATTTCCTCGGGCTCGACATCGGCATGTACACCGGCCTGGCGTACGCCTACCTGCTGCTGATGATGTTCCCGCTCTACAACGCGATCGAGAGCCTGGACAAGAACCAGATCGAGGCGGCGCGCGACCTGGGCGCGCCATGGTGGCACATCCACGCCTTCGTCGTCCTGCCGTTCGCCAAGCCGGGCGTCGCGTCCGGCTGCACCATGGTGTTCATGCTGTCGGCCGGCGCGCTGGCGGCGCCGCAGATCCTGGGCGGCCCCAACAGCCTGTGGTTCACGCCGATCGTCTACGACCGGTTCTATCAGGCGTTCAACTGGCCGCAGGGCTCGGCCTACGCGTTGATCCTGCTGCTGACGTGCATCGCCTTCGTCATGGCGGTGCTGCGCGTCTTCAAGGTCAGCCTGGGCGAGATCACCCGATGACGTCGCGCGCCATCTTCAGGCTGATGTTCGGATTCTACTCCCTGGTGTTCTTCGGGTTCCTGTTCGGTCCGCTGATCCTGATGGGGGTGACCGCGTTCAACACGCCGACCTACCCCCAGGCCTACCCGTTCGAATCCTTCACGACCCAATGGTTCGCCGACCTGATCAGCGACAGGGACCTGATGGACGGCCTGGTCAACAGCCTGATCATCGGCGCTGGCGTGGTTTTGCTGGCAGTGCCGGTCGGCCTGGCCGGCGCGATCGTCATGACCCAGGTCTACTGGCGGGCACGCGGGCTCTACTACCTGCTCGTCGTCTCGCCCGTGCTGATGCCTGGCGTGATCCTGGGCATCTCGACCGTGATCTTCTGGAAGGACGTGACGCGCGTCACCGACGCGAAGTTCTTCTACGACGGGTTCTTTCTGACGATCCTGGGCCAGTCCACGTTCATCTCGGCCTATTGCATGCTGGTGTTCCTGGCGCGTCTGCAGCGCTTCGACACGGCGCAGGATGACGCGGCGCGCGACCTGGGCGCAACCCAGTTCCAGGTGTTCCGCGACATCCTGCTGCCGTTCCTGCGCCCGGCCGTGCTGTCGGCCTCGGTGCTGGCGTTCCTGTCGTCCTTCGAGAACTACAACACCACCACGTTCGCGATCCTGTCGGACAAGACGATGGTGACGGTCCTGGCGGGACGCGTGCGCCAGGGCACCACGCCGGCGATCAGCGCGCTGGCCGTGCTGATCATCGCGGTCACTTTGATCGGCGCGATGATCTACGAAGTGCTGCGCCGACGCGAGGCGGCGCGCGCAGCACGTGCCGCCGCCACGGCCAGCGACGACGTGCTGGAGCGGCTGGAGGCGCCCGCACCGGGGCGCGCCTGAGCCGATGGCGGACGGGCCCGCAATCGAGCAGCTCTTGGCCGGGCGCGGGGTCCGCCCGGTGGTCAACGCCGTCGGTACCTGGACGATGTACGGCGCGGCGCCGGCCAGCGCCGAGGCGGCCGAGGCGACGACCTGGTCGCTTGGGCGATCGTTCGTCATGGCCGAGCTGCAGGCCGCCGCCAGCACCGTCATCGCGCGCGCCACGGGGGCCGAGGCGGGCTGCGTCACCGCGTGCTCGGCGTCCGGCGTCGCGCTGGCTATCGCCGCATGCATCACGGGCGCAGATCCGGCGCTGGTCCGCCGCCTGCCCGATACGTCGGGCCTGAGTGCCGACGTCGTCATGCTCAAGAGCCACGTGATCGATTTTGGCGCCGACGTGCGCCAGATGGCGCGGCTGGCCGGTGCGCATGTCGTCGAGGCCGGCCCGGCGACCCATTGTGGCCGGAACGAGCTCGAGGCCGCGTTCACGCCCCAAACAGCCGCCGTGCTCTACGTAGTTTCCCATCTTTGTGTGCAACGCGGCCAACCGTCGCTCGCCGACGTGGTGGACGCGGCGCACGCGCGCGGCGTCCCCGTGGTCGTGGACGCCGCCGCCGAGTACGACCTCGAGGGCTTCCATCGTGCCGGCGTCGATCTGGTCGTGCACAGCGCGCACAAGTTCCTGGTCGGGCCGACCGCCGGCCTGGTCGCGGGCCGCGCCGCGCTGATCGAGGCGGTGCGGGCTCAGGATCGTGGCATCGGCCGGCCCATGAAGGTCGGCAAGGAAGGCATCGTCGGGTTGATTGCGGCGCTGGAACGCTGGCGCGCGCTCGATCTGGACGGGCAGCGCCAACGCGACCGGGCCAAGCTCGCGCGCGCCGCCGAACGGCTCGGCAACCTGCCGGGACTCGTGACCGAGCTGGAGCCGGACACGACCGGCAACCCGACCGACCGGCTGCGCGTCCATGTGGACCCGACCGCCGCCGGGCTGGACGCGGCGGCCCTCGGCGCCGCCTTGCGCGAGGGGCCTACGGCCTTCGTGGTGCGCGACCACCTGGCCGATCTCGGCTACGTGCTGATCGACCCGCGCAACCTGGACGAGGCGGCCATGGACCTCCTGACCGACCGCATCGCCGCCGTCACCACGGCGGCGCGCAAGCGCTGATCAGCGCACGATCGGATCGTCCCGGTCCGTCGCCAAGTGCACCAGACAGTCGCCCGCCTCGCAGCGGCCGATGGCGCGCATACACAGCACCAGCCCGTCGTGGCCGATCGCCACCGGCACGGGCGGACGGGCCGGGTATTCGGGCGCGTGCAGGTGGCCGATCACCGTGCCCGCCGTCACCTGGTCGCCCAGATCCACCGCCGGCGCGAAGATGCCTTCGCACGGCGCATACGCATAGTAGCGCCGGTCCTTGATTTCCATCAGGCGGGGCTCGCCGTCGCGCCGGGGCGCTTCGTCGAGGATCCCCAGGTGCGCCATCGTGTTGCGCACCCCGCGCGCGACCAGCGCCACGCCCGAGCGCGAGACCACGCCAGACCCGCCGTACTCGCCGCCCAGCTTGGGCACGCGGTGCAGGCGCGCCGGCGTGGTCGAGGTGCCGTCCGGTTCCGCCTTGCCCCAGACGATGATGCGCGGCGCACCAAAGGCGCGCGCCGCGGCCATGGCGCGGCGATCCACCGCGTCCTCGCCGGTCAGCACCAGCGAGACGAACGGCAGGTAACTGAGCGACGAACCGCCGGCGTGCAGATCGACGAACAGATCGCAGCGCGCGACCAGCGCGTCGGTGATGTAGCGGGCGATCTGCCACGTGGGCGAGCCGTCGGCATCGCCGGGAAAGGCGCGGTTGAGGTTGCCGCCGTCGAGCGGCGAGACGCGGGCGCCGGCGCGCGCCGCCGGCCCGTTGGCCATGGGCATGACGATGACCCGGCCGCGGATCGCGCCCGGATCGAGCGTGCGGATCAGGTCGGCAAGCACGATCTGGCCTTCGTACTCGTCGCCATGGTTGCCGGCCATGACGAACAGCGTCGGCCCGTCGCCGTTCTTGACGACCGCGAGCGGGATCGGGATCACGCCGTAGGCCGATCGTGTCACCGAGTGCGGCAGGTTGACCGTGCCGACCTGCTTGCCGTCGGCGTCTAGGTCGAGCGTGGTCCACAGTTTGCTGCGTCCGGCCATGGCGGGAAACTCCGTGCGTCGGGGATGTCTACTTGGCGGCCACGCGCGGTCGGCGCGGCCAGGCCAGGGGATCGCGATGGTAGGCGGCGTGACCCACCGTCGGTCGCGCCGTCGCCGCGACCGACGCCGGCCGGCGCTCGACGATAGCACGCACGCGACCGCAGGCGAACGCCATGTCCTCGTCGGCGCACGGGCGAGGATCGAGCATGATGAAGCCACGGTCCACGTCGTAGTCCCAGACGACGATGCCCGGGTCGCCGTCCATCAAGGCCGCGGCCAGCTCCCAGGCGTTGATCCCGGACCGCGCCGGATCGACACCGATGCGCACGCGGCGGAACGGGTTGCCGAGCGGGTCGTCGATCAGTGTCGCCGTCAGCCCACGCACGCCGCGCAGCGCGTCGCGCGCCAAGTCCGCACGCGCGTCCCACGCCCGCCGCCGCGCGCGATCATCGTGTTCGTTCCAGCGCCGCAGCGCCGCGATGGCGCCAACGATGCCCTCCTTGCCGGCCTTCATGGGGCGCCCGATGCCACGCTCCTGCAAGAGGCACGCACGCACGAGATCGAGGCGCCCGGCGATGATCCCGGCGGTGAGGCCGGCGTGGACCTTCTGCGCGCTCTTGATCAGGAGGTCGGCGCCGGCCGCGATGTACCCGCGCAGCGCGTGCTGCGCGGCCGCATCGACGATCACCGGCACGCCCGCCTCGTGGCAACGCCGCGCGAACGTCGGCAAGTCGAGGATCGCGTGCGGCGGATCCAGGTCACCGACGACGAAGAGCCCGGCAGCGACCGATCCGTCGAGCGCGTCCCGCAGGTCCGCTTCGGTGCACGCCCGCGCATCGCCGACCATGATGAGCTCCGCCCCCGGCAGTGCCACGAGCTGGCGCGCGGTGGCGCCACAACTGAAATCGTGCGCTGCCTGCATGACGACGCACCGACGCCGGCGGCGGCGCAACCCGTGACGCATCCAGCTTCGGCTCCGCTCGCCACGGCGATCGTCTCGCTCGCCACGCGCTGAAGATCGGTGACATCGACGGCAAGCGGCAGGATATGCCGGGCGGCTTCGATCGCCGCGTCACACGTGCCGAATTCACCGTACACCGTCGGCGCGCCGCACAGATTGATGAAGCGTCTGAGCCCGAATTCGTCGCGGATGGCCGGCATGTCTGACCCCGAAAAGCGTAGGGGCGGGTCACCGACCCGCCCCCACATTACCCGGTTCAGAACCGTGGCGCGACTACGCCCAGGTCCACTTGGGCAGCCCATACGTGCCGTCCAGGTGAACGACCGGGTTGTGGTTCGTCCGATAGACATGCGCGATGGGTTCGTGGGTGATGTAGACGTAGGCTGCGGTGTCGTCGAGAATTTGCGCCATGCGCTGGTAGATCTCCTCGCGCTTCGCCGCGTCCGTCTCGCCGAGACCCTTGTCGAACAGCTCGTCGAACTCGGGGTTCTTCCAGCGCTCCCAGTTCCAGATGCCGACCTGGCCCGAGACGTACCACTGGTACATCTGCGACGGATCCGGCGAATCGCCGTAGCGCGCGATGTAGAGCTGCAGATCCTTCCAGGCCTCGCCCCGGCTTTCCAGGCCCAGGTCCCACCACACGCCCGATTCGAGCGGGATGATCTCGAGGTTGATGCCGATCTCGACCAGGTTGGCCTGGATCACCGAGGCCGCCGCGTTCTGCGCCTGGTTGTTGATGATCTTGATGTCGATCTCCAGCCCCTCCGCGCCGGCTTCGGCGACCAGTGCCTTGGCCTTCTCGACGTCACGGGTCTGATACTTGCAGGACGTGCGACTGCCGGTCAGGCCGGGCGGCACGACGCCGTAGGAACGCGGCGCGTTGCCGCCGTAGGCAGCGAGCAGGATGGAGTCGACGTCGACCGCCCAGCAGATCGCTTCGCGGACGCGGAGGTCGGCGAGCTTGGGATGCTCGGTGTTCATGCCCATCCAGGTCCAGCGCAGGCCGGCGACCTCGTAGTACGTGGTGTTCTCGGGCGGCGTGTCGCGGTAGCGCGGGATCGAATCGACGCTGATGACCGTGAAGTCCAGATCACCCGCCTCGTAGCCGAGCTCGGCGGATTTCTCGTCCTCGACCACGATGATGTCGATCGCCTCGATCGACGGCTTCTCGCCGATCCACTCGGGGTTGGCGCGCAGCTCAATGCGCTGCTTCGGGATCCAGTTGGCCACGATGTAGGGGCCGCACTGAGCCGGCAGCTCGGCGTCGAAGCGTTTGACCCTGGAGCCGTCGGCCTGGGAGCTGTCGACCTCGGTACCTTTCTCCTCGACCGCCTTCTTGCACACGATCGAGCCGGTCCCGTCGGCCAAGCCGGTCAGCCAGATCGGCGCGAACGCCTTGTTGAGCACGAGCAGGCCTTCGTGGGTGCCCAGCACCTCGACATGGTCGACGACGACGAACTTGTCCTTCCACTCGGAATGACGCATCCGCTCGATCGAGTACTTGACGTCCTCGGCGGTCACCTCGCCGTAGCCGCCGGTCCACTGGAACCCGGGCTTCAGCTTGAAATGGATGTTCAGGTCGTCGCGCTGGGTGATCTTCTCGACCATCGGGCCGGGCTCCCAGCCCCACTTGTCGCCCGGAATGTAGTTGGCGAGTTGGGTCAGGCACGCGACCTGGGTCCAGATCTCGACGCCGCCCACCATCCAGCCCGGATCGAGCACCTGGAGGTCGCGGTTCGTCCGCACGCGCAGAACCTTGCCGTCCTGCGACAGCGCCATGGACGGGAGCACGGCGGTGCCGCCCGCGGCCATGGCCATCTGCATCAGGAACCGGCGTGTGACGTTGTTCAAAACCATGGTCGTCTCCCTGTTGTCCTTTGCTCTCATGGCACAGCAGCGCCGCGCGCCCCGGACCACCTGGCGGCGATGTGCTGTATACGGAAGTATTGACCGCCGCGTGCCGCTTGGCAAGCCGGCTATTTGGCGGCATGGTCTGCCGCGAGGGAGGCATCGACATGGTTCATGGATTGGACGGCCGACGCGCGCTGGTGACCGGCGCGGGCACCGGCATCGGTGCCGCGATCGCGCGGGCCTTGGCGAAGGCGGGCGCGCGCGTGGCGGTGACGGACATGGACGGCAAGCGGGCGCGCGCCATCGCGGCCGCGATCGGCAAGCGCACGGTCGCGCTGACCTTGGACGTGACCGACGCGGCGGCCACCCGCCGCGCGCTGGCCAAGGCGGCAAAGGCGCTGGGCGGGCTGGACACGGTCTGCGCCAACGCCGGCGTTTCGACCATGAACCGGGTGGTCGACCTGACCGAGGCGGAATGGGACTTCAACATGGACGTCAACGCCAAGGGCGTGTTCCTGACCAACCAGGCGGCGGTGCGCCACTTCCTGGCCAACGGGACCAAGGGCGTCATCGTCAACACGGCGTCCATGGCCGGCCACATGGGCGCGCCCTTTCTGGCCCACTACTGCGCCAGCAAGTTCGCGGTCGTCGGCTTCACCCAGTCGCTGGCCAAGGAGGTGGGCGGCCACGGCATCCGGGTGAACGCGGTGTGCCCGGGCTTCGTGCGTACCTTGATGCAGGAACGCGAGCTGGTGTGGGAAGGCACGCTGCGCGGCATGACCCCCGAGGCGGTGCGAGCCGAGATGATCAGCCTGACGCCCTTGGGCCGCATCGAGGAGCCCGAGGACGTGGCCGACCTGGTGGTGTTCCTGGCGTCCGACGGGGCGCGCTTCATGACCGGCCAGGCGATCAACGTCACCGGCGGCGCGAGGATGGACTGAGCCCATGATCAAGGACCTGTTCGGCACGACCAAGGCGATCATCGCCATGGCGCATCTGCCGCCCCTGCCCGGCTCGCCGCTCTACGACGCGCGGCGCGGCATCGCTGGCCTGATCGACGCGGTCGCCAAGGACGTCGAAGCGCTGCAGGCGGCGGGCGTGGATGCGGTCATGTTCGGCAACGAGGGCGACCGCCCCTACGTGTTGCGCGCCTCGCCCGCCGGCCTGGCCGCCATGACCGCGGTGGTCGCCGCGTGCAAGGGCGCGCTCAAGGTGCCTTTCGGCGTCGACTATCTGTGGGACCCGGTCGCCACCGTCGCCCTGGCCACAGCGACCGGTGCCGGCTTCGCGCGCGAGGTGTTCACCGGCGTCTACGATTCCGACATGGGGCTGTGGCAGCCGGATTGCGCCGGCGCGCTGCGCCTGCGCCACGACCTGGGGCGCGACGACCTGAAGCTGCTGTTCAACGTCAACGCCGAGTTCGCCGCGCCGCTGGGCGAGCGGGCGATCGAGCGCAAGGCCGAGAGCGCGGTCTTCTCGGCGCTGGCGGATGCCATCTGCGTCTCGGGCCCGATGACCGGCCAGGCGGTCGAGACGTCGGACCTGGAGAAGGTGCGACGCCGCCTGTCCCGCACGCCGATCTTCGCCAACACGGGGGTCAACATCGACAACGTGGCGGCGGTGCTGGGCATCGCCGACGGCGCGGTGGTCGGCACGCACTTCAAGAAGGACGGCGTGACGTGGAACGCCGTCGACCGTCACCGCGCCTCACGCTTCATGGACGTGGTGCGCCGGCTGCGCTGATGGCGCTGCTGCTCGGCATCGACATCGGCACGACCTCGACGATCGGCATCCTGGTCGAAGCCGCGGGGCACGTGCTGGCCACCGCAGCGCGCGACTGCGACCTGATCTCCGACCACCCGGCCTGGGCCGAGGAGGACCCCGCGCAGTGGTGGGACAACACGTGCGCGATCACGCGCGAGCTGCTGGCGGGGCGCGACGCGGCCGACGTCGCCGCCGTCGGCGTCACGGGCATGGTGCCGGCGCTGGTCTGCCTGGACGCCGAAGGCCGGGCGCTGCGCCGGAGCATCCAGCAGAACGACGCGCGCACCGCGCGCGAGATCGCCGAGCTGGCCGCCGAGGTGCCCGAGGCCGCGTTCTTCGCGCGCACGGGCAACGGCATCAACCAGCAGCTCGTGGCGCCGCGCCTGCGCTGGCTGGCGCGCCACGAGCCCACGGTGCTGGCGCGTACCGCGACGATCATGGGCAGCTACGACTACGTGACGTTCCGCCTGACCGGGCAGCGCTGCGTCGAGCAGAACTGGGCGCTCGAGGCGGGCTTCGTCGACCTGGCGGCGGGCGACGTGGCGGACGACCTGGTGGCGCTGGGCGGTGTGGCGCGCGGCGTGGTGCCGCCGCGCCGGACCAGCCACGACGTGGTCGGCCGGGTCTCGGCCACGGCCGCCGCCGCGACCGGACTGGCCCCAGGCACGCCCGTGGTGGCCGGTTGCGCCGATCATGTGGCCTCCGCCTTCGTCGCCGGCGTCGTCGACGATGGCGACCTGCTGATCAAGTTCGGCGGTGCCGGCGACGTGCTGCTGGCAACTGGCACGGCGCGGCCGGACCCGCGCCTGTTCCTGGACCACCACATCGTGCCCGGCCTGTGGCTGACCAACGGCTGCATGGCGGCCAGCGGCAGCGTGCTCAAGTGGCTGGCGCGCGGCTTCGCGGGCGGCCGGTCCTACGCCGAGCTGGACGAGCTGGCCGCCGCGGTACCGCCGGGTGCCGGCGGCATCGTGCTGCTGCCCTATTTCCTGGGCGAGAAGACACCGATCCACGACCCGAACGCGCGCGGCACCATCGTGGGGCTGGGTCTGCACCACGGACTCGGGCACGTATGGCGCGCCGCGCTCGAGGCGGTGGTCTACGGCTTCCGCCACCATGTCGACGTGTTCGCCGAAGCAGGGCTGGCGGTGACGCGCGTCGTTGCCTCGGACGGCGGCGCGGCCAGCCGGGTGTGGATGCAGATCGCCGCCGACATCCTGCAGCGCCCCGTGCACCTGGTCGCCGGGCACCCGGGCTCGTCGCTCGGCGCCGCGTTCGTGGCCGGCATGGGCGTCGGCGCCTTCGACGACTGGGCGGCGATCGACCGCTTCGTGGCGCCCGGCGCGGTGATGACGCCCGACCGGGCGACGCGCACCGCCTACGACGAGGGCTGCGCGCTCTACCGCGCGACGTACGAACGGCTCAAGCCGCTCTACCCGCGCTTCGCGGCCCTGGGGGCCAACGCATGAAGCCACGTGTCACCATCACGTACTGCACCCAGTGCCGCTGGCTGCTGCGCGCCGGCTGGACGGCCCAGGAACTGCTGACCACGTTCGACGGCGACCTGGGCGAGGTCGCCCTGGTGCCGGGCACCGGCGGCGTGTTCGAGGTCGCTGTGGACGGCCATGTCGTATGGTCGCGCAAGGCCGAGGGCCGGTTTCCCGGCCTGAAGGAGCTGAAACAGCGGGTACGCGACCGCATCGCCCCCGACAAGCCGCTCGGCCACTCGGACCGGGGCTGAACCGATCCCTAGGCGCGCGCCCGGAGGAACGCGGCGATGGCTTCGAGCGACGCGCGGCCCTCAGGCAGCATGTGGCAGAAGCCCTCGAACACGTGGATCATCTCGGGCCACACCTGGGTCTCCACGTGCACGCCGGCGGCGCGCGCCCGTTCGACGAAGCGCAGCGTGTCGTCGAGCAGCACCTCGCGATCGCCCACGTGCATGCGCAAGGGCGGCATCCCCGCCAGATCGCCGTAGAGCGGCGAGACCAGCGGGTCGTTCAGGGGCGTCCCGTCCCGCACGTAGAGCCGCGCCACGCGGTCGAGCCCCGCCTTGGACACCATGATGTCGGCGTCGGCGCGCGTGACCATCGATGGGCTGACGCCGGTCAGGTCGGTGGCGGCGCCGAGCGTCGCCGCCGCCGCCGGCAGGACGGCGCCCTCGCGCTTCAGGCGCAGCATCAGGGCGAGCGCCAGGTTGCCGCCGGCCGAATCCCCGGTCAGCCACACTGCGCGAGCGCGTGCGCGCCCCTCGGGTCCGTTGTCGCGCAGCCAGCGGTACGCCGTGGCACAGTCGTCGAGCCCGGCCGGAAACGGGTGTTCGGGCGCCAGGCGATAGTCGATGGCGAGCACGGCGGCCCCGGCCTCGCGCGCCAGCACCTCGTTGATGTTGCGGTAGTCCACGGGATGGCACGCGACCCAGCCGCCGCCGTGGATCCACAGCAGCCGGCGATCCGGGTCGGATCGTGGCGTCAGCACCCACTCGGCCGGCACGCCGCCGGCGTCGACCGGCACGATGCGCGTGTCGGGCGCCGGCACGGGTTCCACGCCGTCGACCGCCGCGTAGCCGTCGTTCGCGGCGCGCGACGCGGCGACGTACTCGTCGTCGGTCAGCTCACGTTCCGTGCCACCGCCGAACTTCGCGGCGATGTGCGCAAGGACCCGGCCGAACGCGGGCGAGGCCACGTCAGCCCCCGCCGCCGCGCGCGCGCTTCGCCTTCGCGCGCTTGCCGTGCTGGCCCAGACCCCAGATCTCCTTGTGGTACTGGGTGAAATGCGGCGGGTAGTCGTGCTTCGGGATGCGCACGTCGAGCAGCACCGGCCGACCCTTGCGGTTGGCCGCCAGCGCCTTGCGCAGCGCGGGCTCGATCTTGCCCGGCGCGTCGACCAGGATGCCGGTGCAGCCCTGGGCCTCGGCCAATGCGACGAAATCGGGCGAGACCTTGAAGTCGGTCGCCACGCGCGGCAGGCGCTCGAGCACCTGGATGTACTGGGGCCAGCCGAGCGCCTGGTTGTTGAGCACGACCCAGGTCACGCCGGCCTTCGCCTCAGCGGCCGTGGCCAGTTCCATCATGGCCATCTGCAACGCGGAATCGCCGGTCACGCACACGACGTTCTTGTGCGGCTTGGCGAGCTTGGCGGCGATCGCGCCGATCACACCCATGCCCATCGCCGTCTGCTCGGCCATCGGCACGCAATCGCCCTCGTCACGCACCCGGTAGTACGGCCAGTAGTACGACCACAGATCGGCGCCGCCGTTCTCGTTGACCAGGATCGTGTCGCGGCCGAACACGCGGTTCAGCGCCGCCAGAACGTGGGGCGTGCGCACCTGCCGGCCGCTCGCGCGTCCCTCGGCCTCGACGCGCGCGAGGAAGCGCGCCTTGGCCCAGCCGAGCGCCGCCAGGCGCCGGGCGCGCACGCTTGAATCGGCGGCCGGCAGCGCGGCGAGCACATCGTCCAGCGCCAGCGCCGCGTCGCCGACCAACGCCACGTCGGGTCGCCAGTTCATGGCGATGGCGCACGGATCGACGTCGATCTGGATGAGCGAGGCGCCCTTGGGGAAGTAGTGCCAGCTTCCCGTGGAGAAGTCCTCGAGCCGCGAGCCCACGGCGATCATCAGGTCGGCCGCGTCGTAGGTCTCTTTGCCGAGCTTGGTGAAGTAGAGCCCGACCTGGCCGCAGCTCAGCGCGTGGTCCTCGCCCAGGATGCCGCGCCCGCCCGGGGTGGTGAACACCGGCGCGCCCACGGCCTCGGCCAGGGCGCGCACGGGCCCGGCCGCGCCTGCGGCGACGGCACCCGACCCGCACACGATGATCGGCGCGCGGGCGCGCGCGATGCGCCGCGCGGCCTCGCGCACCGCCGCCGCGTCGGGCCGCGAGCGCAGGCGCGGCTGGGAGCGCCGGTACGCGGCCATCGCCGTGGGCTTGAGCCCGATGTCCGACGGTACGTCGATGAACACCGCGCCGGGCCGTCCCTGCTTGGCGACCGAGAAGGCACGCTCGATCAACCACGGCGTGGTCGCCGGGTCGACCAGGCGAGTCGCCCACTTGGTCACCGGCTTCATGTGCGCCACGGCGTCCAATTCCTGGAAGGCGCCCTTGCCGTCGGAGCCGAGCGGCGTGCCGTTGGTCAGGCAGATCACCGGCAGCGAACCGCACGTCGCCTCCAAGAGCGCGGTGGCCATGTTCGTGGTGCCCGGCCCCGGGTTGCCGTAGCACACCGCCGGTTGGCCGGTGACGCGCGCGTGGGCATAAGCCATAGCGACGCCCGAGTGCTCGTGGCGCATCAACACGTTGCGAATGCCCGGAGCGTGGCGCGCCAGGTCGGCGACCAAGTGCAGCGGGTTGCCCGGCAGGCCGAACACCCGGTCGATCCCTTCGGCGACGAGTGCCTTCGCAATCGCGTGCCACGGCGTCATGGTCGGCATGGTCGTTCCTCCCTCGCCTCGATCGATATCAGGAATGGGGCGCGCGCCGCCAGGGCCGTCGGGCGCCGCTTCAGCGAAGCGGGTACGCCGGCCGGAACATGGCCTCGAGCGGCGGGCGGCCGACGGCGCGCTGACGGTGCGCCTCGATGGCCTTGCGGAATTGACGATCGGCGCGCACGCGCATGCCGTCGAGATTGATGCCCGGCAGCGTGCCGGCCTCGACCACGGGGCGGCCGTCGACGAACACCGCCGTCACGTCACGGCCGCCGCCGGCGATCACCAGGGCCTTGATGGGGTCCGTCACCTGGCCGAGATGGAACCCGGCGAGGTCGAACACGGCGATGTCGGCCTTGGCGCCTGGAGCAAGTCGACCGAGATCGTCACGCCGAAGCGCCTGGGCACCGCCGATTGTGGCGGCGTCATAGAAGTCCGCCGCCGTGGCGACGCGCGCGCCGTCCATCAGGTGGCCGAACGCGAGGCCCATGCGGATGTTCTCGATCATGTCGGGGGGAAACGTGTCGGTGCCCATGGCAAGGCCGACCCCCGGCCGCGCGCAGCTTGCTGAACGAGTCGAGCGCCTCGCCATCGCGGTTCCACACGATCGGGCAATGGACGACCGTGGCGCCGCTGGCGGCCAAGCGGCGCAGGTCCTCGTCGCCCGCGCGCCCGACCGCCGGATGGCCGCTGCGGTACACACCGTGCGGCAGGATCGCGCGCGGCCCAAGCAGGCCGAGGGCCTCGAGCCAGCCGAGCGGCGTCGTCCCGCGCAGGCGCAGTACGGTCGCGAACTCGTAGGCCGACTGACAGCAGTGCAGGCGCACCGGCACGTCGAGCGCGCGCACCAGCGCCGCGGTGCGCTCCAGCACCGCCGGCGTCTGGGTCTCGATGCGGTCGGGCGCAAGGAAGGCGCGGATTCGGCCGTTCGCCCGACCGTCGACGTCGCGGGCGTAGCGTTCGGCGTCGGCGAGACCGGCCAGCCCCCGCGCCTCGTCCCAGTGTTGATGAAGGCTGCCGTCGGGCCGAACGAAGGTCAGCCCGCTCATGTAGCACGGCCCCAGATACGCGCGGATCCCGACCGCCTCGGCGACGAGGGCCACCGCGACGAACTCGTCGTAGCTCTCGGCCCAGGCGCGGTAGAGCATCGAGGTGATCGGCATCGCCGTGGTGATGCCGTTGCGCAGAAGCTGGACGAACGCGTAGTGGGCCTTGAACGCCTCCTCCTCGGCGTTGTAGGTCTCCGTCGGTCCGGCGCGCAGGAAGTCCTCGGACCACACCCGGCCGAGCCGCCATTCCGGACCGTTGTCGAAGGTCAGCGCGGCGGTGTCGAGATCGCCCAAGGCGTCCAGATCGATGAAGCCGGGGCCGATCAGCGCGAAGCCGTAGTCGATGTCGCGGTCAAGCGTACCTTCGAAGCCGCGCCCGACGAAGACGACGCGGTCGTCCTCGATCACCACCTCGCCGTCGCGCCACAGCACGTGGCGGCCCGCCTCGTTGCCGACGACGAAGGCGCCACGCAGTCGGGTGCGCATGGCCGACGCTCAGAACCGCCGGCGGAACAGGCCGCGCCTCTCGTAGACCTCGGCGGCCTCCTCGATCAGGCGCGCCACGGCCTCGGCGCCGTGGCGGTCGCGTAGGCGGCGGTCAGGAACGCCTTGGACCATGGCGTGTCGTCGCCGTCGATGAACGTCGGCTCGCTGCCGTAGACCGACATGGTCTCGGTGTACGAGGTCAACCCGGCCAGGCCGGGGCGCAGCTCCTCCGCCTTCTCGATCGAGCACTGCACCAGCACGCCGTCGCACGCCACCGCCGCGCCGACGGTGAGCGCCAGCGCGCTGGTGCGGGCGTTGCGCGCGACACGGACCGTGGTCTCGAGCTCGTCGAAGCCATAGAGCGCGGCCGTGGCGGCGTCGGCCGCCATCTGCAGCGGATCGTCCTTGGCGTTGGTGACGTGGGCCTGGTTGCCGGGCGTGCGCCGGGCCCGCAGCTTCACCTGGGCGAAGGTCAGTTCGGCCACGTTCAGGAGCCGCCCGATCTCGGCCAGGCGCGCCGGCGTCAGCCCGCGCGCGAGGCGTACCAGCGCCGCGCGCGGCACCGCCACGTCGACCATCATGCGCGCGAACGCCTCGGGCGCGATGACCATCGCCTCGGGCGCCACGGCCGGGTCGATGTGATGGCGCGCGATGAACGTGTCGATCATGTCGAAGTCGGCCTCGGCGACCCCGTCCATGACCGTGACCCGCCCGCCCTCGATGGTCAGGGACGCGCACGGATCGTGCGGGCTCGCCAGCGCGGCGAAGCCATACGCCGGGTCGAGCGCGGCGAAGCGGTCGTTGGCCAGGGAGCGGTCGTCCCAGACGTTGTAGCGCCGCCAGCGGTTCGGCGTGCGCTCCTCGGTCATGGGCGCGACAGCGCCTCCGTCATCCACTGCGCGAAGCGCTGGATCGCCGGGTCCCAGTAGGGCGACAGCACGCCGCCGTCGAAGCCTGGCGAGATGCGCGCAAGCTGCATGTTCTCGACGATCAGGAAATCCTCGGTGTTGAGCTCGGCCCACATGTCGTAGACGGCCTGGCGATTCGCCTCGTACGCCGGGGCGGTCGCGCCGTCGCCGATGAAGTAGAGGTGGATGTGCTCGATGGTGCGGTTCGGCGCCACGGGGTGAAGCTGGAACACGGCCAACTGATCGGGCCAGATCTCGAAATCCAGCGTGGGGAACAGGTGGAAGTACCACTCGGTGCGTCGGCCCGTTTCGTCGAGCCCGGGATAGTAGGGCATGCCGACGCCGCGGCCGTCCTGGGGCTCGGCGATGCCGTTGGTGTTGTAGAGCCAGGCGCCCTCGTCGCGCGTCTCGTGGCGCAGGGCGATCGGCGCGAAGACCTCGAGCCGGGGGTGCACCACGGGCGGATGGTAGGGATCGAAGAAGTTCTCGTGGATCAGCTTCCAGTTGCCCTTGACGTCGAAGGTGAGCGTCTTGGCGAAGCGCAGCGCGCCGAAGTCGTAGTCCTTGGTGCGCCGGGCGAACGGCGCCCAGTGATCGGCGAAGTCCGGCGCCTTGCCGCCGATATCGACGAAGATCAGGTCATGCCAGACGGCATGGCGAACGGGCGCGAGACCGGCGCGCGAGGCCTCGTTACCGCCGACCACCTCGTGGCGGCCGGCGCCGTGGAAGTGCGGCCGGGTGCGCAGGCGGCCGTCAAGCCCGTAGGCCCAGCCATGGTAGGGGCAGGTCAGCACCTTGCGGCCCGAGCAAGGCTTGTCGACCATGACCGCGCCACGGTGCCGGCAGACGTTGTGGAACGCGCGCACCGTGCCGTCGTCGTCGCGCAGCAGCAGGATCGGCATGCCGCCGACCTCGACCGGGTGGGCATCGCCGGGGTTCGGGATGTCGTGGCAGAACCCGGCCAGCATCCAGGTACGCGCGAACAGGCGCTCGCGCTCAAGTTCGAGCCACGCCGCGCTGGTGTAGCAGGCGTTGGGCAGCGCCGTGCCCTCGGCGGTCGGCGACGCCAGCCGCTGACGCACATCGCGGGTCAGGACCTCGTCGAGAAGGCTGGCGTTCATGGCGGGCTCCCTGTTCGGCCTAGTCGAACACGACGCGCGGAAAATACAGCGAAACGACGGACACGGGGGTGTTCACGACTTCGCTCAGCCGCAGGTCGGCGCAGACGCTGCACAGCATGTAGGCATCCAGCGCGCCGACGCCATGGCCGCGCGCCAGCACGTCGATCATGCGGCGCACGGCGTCACGGGCGGCGGGCAGGATGTCGGGCCCGACCCCTGAGGTGACGTAGTAACCCTTGCCGTCCAGATGGCGCGTCACCGGTCCCGGCGTGGTGAACCAGGGTCCGTCGAGCGCTAGGCCGCGCACCACGTCGAAGCGGAAGGCGATGCGCATGGGGCTTTCGATCGCGGAACCGGCCAGTTCGCCGTCGCCCTGGGCCGCGTGGGTGTCGCCGACCGAGAACAAGGCACCCGCGACCTCGACGGGCAGGTAAAGCTCGGTGCCGACCGTGATGTCCCGCGTGTCGAGGTTGCCGCCGACCCGGCGGGGCGGCAGCGCGCTGTGCACGCCCGGTTCGGCCAGGGCCAGGCCGAGGGTGCCGGGGAACGGCCGCACGGGGACGCGCGCGATCGTGCCGAACATGGCGGGCTCGCGCCCCGAAGGGTCGTACGTCCAGTGACGCAGCGCGGGCTCGGTGAACTCCTCGGCCAGAAGCCCGAAGCCGGGGATGACGCCGCTCCAGCCCCAGCCCGACGGTGTCACATCAAGCACCGTGATCTTCAGGGTGTCGCTGGGCCGGGCGCCGTCCACGGCGATCGGCCCGTTCAGGGGCAGCAGGGTCGCGAAGTCGAGCGCGCCGATGGTCGCCGCGTCGGACGCGCGCGTGATCTGCCCGCCGCCGCCGTCGATGACGTCGAACTCGACCGCCTCGCCGGGCGCCACGGTGGCGACCGGCGCGTGGTCCCGGCTCCAGCCGAAGTGGCGGTGGCCGGCGTGGATGGTGTGCGCGACGGAGGCGCCCATGGGCGGCGTGGCCCCTAATAGAACCGCTCGCCATCCCATTCGGCTTCGTACATCGTGTAGACCTTGCGGAAAGTCTCGAGGATCTCCCACTCGACGGTGCGACCGAAGGCGAGGAAGAAGTTGTCGCCCGCCCGAAGGTGTTGCACTTCGCCGGTCGCCACGTCGCGCAACCGTGCGCGGCCCTTCAGCACGTGGCCCGATTCGGTGCCGGGGTAGACGTTGACCAGCTTGGCCGCGTCGCATTCCCAGATGCCGATGCTGTAGTGCCCGTCCGGCGAGCGAAACAGCACCTGGCCCCGATGGCCGTTTAAGTTGCCGCCTAGAACGCAGTCAGGTGCAAAGGCCGGCCACGGATCGAGCCGGGCGGCCAAGGCTTCGGCGTCGCTCAGGTTCGTGAACGCTGGCGAAGGCGCAATCGTGCGTGCGGGTTCGGACATGACTTTCCTCCTCGTGTGGGGCCGATCAATTGCCGGCCTTGATGTCCTCGAACATGGTGACGTAGCGCTCGCGCATCGCGGGCGACCAGGACTGCATGAAGCTCGACTTCGCCAGGAAGCCGTTGATGTCGCGGGTCAGGCCTTGGGATGCGAGTGCCTCCTCGCTGACCAGTTCGTAGGCGCGCGCGTTCGAGTGACCGTAGCCGTAGGCCTCGATCAGGAACTTGCCCGATTCCGGATCGGTCCAGGCGTCGATGAAGTCGTACTTGGCCTGCTCGTCGCCCGGTCCGTCCTTGACCAGGGTCAGCCCGCAGGCGAACGAGACGACGCCTTCCTTCGGCCCCGGCGCGTATAGGATCGGCACGCCGGCGGCGATCAGCCGGTTGGTCACGCCGCCCCACAGGTACGACGCTACCACCTCCCCCGAGGCCATGGCGGTCTCGGCATCGGTCTCGGAACCCCAGAAGAAGCGGGCCAGCTTGTACTGGCGGCGGATCAGGTCCTCGATCGCGGCGAACTCCTCGTCGGTCACGGCGTTGGTGTCCTTGATGCCGAGCACCACGGCGGCGATGGCCGCGGCGCCGTCGATCGAATCCCACATGGAAAGCCGGCCGGCGTAGCGTTCATCCCACAGCACCATCCAGCTCGGGTCCTCCAGGTACGCCGGGTCGACCAGGTCGGTGCGCATGGCGACGCCGTTCGGGCCCCAGTCGCACGGCACGATCCACTGCTGGCCCTCGGCCTGGGCGCCGGGGATCGAGGTCAGTGCCGGGATCAGATTGGGCCAGTTGTGCAGGCGTGTCGTGTCGATGGGCTTGATGACCCCGGCGTCACGCCACTTCGCGATGTTGCTCATGCACGGATGGGCCACGTCGGGCGTGAAGCCGGAGCGCAGCTTGGTCAGCCCTTCCTCCTCCTCGGCGAAGAAGGTGGTCTCGGGCGACTGGCCGTACTTGGCGATGAAGGACTGATGCAGTTCGGGCACCTCGTAGCCGGCCCAGGTCATGTAGCTGACCGTGGCGGCGGCGCGCGCCGGCGGCGCGGCGACGGGGATCGCCGTCATGGCCAACCCAAGGGACCCGAGCATGCGGTGGAACCCCCGGCGGTCGGTGGCGAGCAGGTCGAGCGCGGCCCTCATAGCGCGAATCATGGACACCCTCCCTCGATGAGCAATGGACATACTGACTGTTTATGATCCGCCTAGTCGCGCCGCCGATCATTGGCTGGCCGATGGTCGCCGCGAGGACCATGCCCCGACCCGGCGACCGACCGCCCGGGCGGTCAGCAGCCGCACGCGCCCTTGATGGGGACCGGAGCGCCGCCGTCGAGCGCAAGACGTCCCTCGAACCAGCACGCCTCCTCGCCGGGCGCCAGCACGGTCAGGTCCACGACGATGCCCGTGCCGTCCGCGGCCCATCGCGTGACGAACCGTTCGCCCAGCTCGCACGCGTAGGTCATGCGGCCGGCCTTGTCCGCCAGGGGAAGCGAGACCGGTCCGGCACCGAGATCGACAATGGCGGTCGGCGGCGCGGCGTTCTGATCGAGCACCAGGAGGCGCGGCCCCGATCCGTAGCTGCCGTCGTCCTCCTCCGGTTTCACGCGGCCGAATTCGCACGGGCAGAGGAGCGCGAGAAGGTCAATGTCGACGAGCGCGTGAAAGCCGGGCTCGTCGGCCGCGACATCCCACGGCGCACCGAGAACGGCCAGCCCTGCGAGTACGCTCGGGGCCGCCGGACCAGGGCGTTAGGGGCGATCTCCCGTCAGCCCGTCCCCCGCTGCGCGATCGCCTTGCGCGTTTCGCGGTCGAACAGGTGCATGGCGCCGAGATCAAGATGGAGCCGCTGCTGGCTGCCGATCGGCGCGACAAAGCCCGGTCCCAGCCGGGCGTGGATTTCGCGCCCGTCCGCCAGCGCCGCGACCAGCACCACCTCGGGCCCCAGGGCCTCGACCGCGACCACGCGCACGTCGAGCGGCGTCCGGCCACCGGGGCCCGCGCCGTCGTGCATGTCCTCGGGCCGGATGCCGAACACCACGTCGCGGTCGCGCCAGGCGCCATAGGCGCCGTTGAACGCACCGGGAACCGCGAGCCGCGCCTCGCCCAACGCCACCGCGAGCCCGCCCGCGTGATCGACCACGCGAGCGTCCAGCAGGTTCATGGGCGGGCTGGCCAGGAACCCCGCGACGAAGGTGTCGGCGGGATTGCGATAGACCTCCATGGGCGGCCCGACCTGGACCACGTGGCCATCCTTCATGATGCAGATGCGCTGGCCCATCGTCATGGCCTCGACCTGGTCGTGGGTGACGTGGACGATGGTGGCGCCCAGGGACTGGTGCAGCTTGATCAGCTCGGTGCGCATGGTCGCGCGCAGCTTGGCATCCAGGTTGCTGAGCGGTTCGTCGAACAGGAACGCCTTTGGCTGGCGCACCAGGGCGCGGCCCAGCGCCACGCGCTGTTGCTGGCCGCCCGACAGTTCGCGCGGCTTGCGCTTCAGCAGCGGCTCGATCCCCAGCATGCGCGAGGTGGCGGCGGTGCGGCTGGTGATCTCGGTTGGCGCGACCTTGCGCAGTTTCAGGCCGAAGGCCAAGTTCTCAGCCACCGTCATGTGCGGGTAGAGCGCGTAGTTCTGGAACACGATGGCCAGGTCGCGGTCCGCCGGGTCGTCGTCGTTGACCCGCCGGCCGTCGACCAGGATGTCGCCCGACGTCGCTTCCTCCAGCCCCGCGATCATGCGCAGCGTCGTCGACTTGCCGCAGCCCGACGGGCCAAGCAGCACGAAGAACTCACCGTCGCCGATGGTCAGGTTCACGTCGGCCACCGCGACCACGTCGGGCGGAAACATCTTGCCCAGGTTCTTCAGCGTGATCTGCGCCATGGTCCCCTCAGGCCAGCGACTTCATGTAGCGGTAGAGATAGATGGTGAGCGCCAGCACGATCAGCAGCAGTGCCACCGACATGGCCGAGGCGCGCCCCACGTCCAGGCCGAAGAAGGCCGAACGGTAGATGAAGTAGCTGATCAGGTCGGTCGCCGTGCCCGGACCGCCCTTGGTCATGATGAACACGATGTCGAAGGTCTTGATCGCGAAGATCAGGCGCAGCAGCAGCGCCACCGCGATGACCGGGCGCATGAGCGGCAGCGTGATGTGCACGAAGGTCTGCACCGCCGAGGCGCCGTCCATGCGCGCGGCCTCGTAGGGCTCGCGCGGCAGCGCCGCCAGGCCGGCCAGCAGCAGGATCGCCATGAACGAGACCTGGTGCCAGATGTCCACCAGCACCACGGTCCAGAAGGCCGCCACCGGGTCGCCCAGGAAGTTGATCTTGCCGATCCCGATCATGCCGAGCACGTAGTTCATGATCCCGAGTTCGGAGTGCAGGATCATGCGCCAGAGCTGCGCCACCACCACCGGGTTCATCAGCAGCGGCGCCAGCAGGATGATGTAGTAGACGTTCTTGAACCGCGTGACGCGGTTGAGCGCCAGCGCCACGCTGAAGCCGATGACGAACTCGATGACCACCGAGGCCACGACGAACTTCACTGTCGTCCACAGCGCGTCGGGCAGGTAGTCGGCGTTCCACGCCTCGACGTACTTGTCGAAGCCGACGAAGGTGTCGTGGTTAGGGTGCACCAGCGTGTAGTCGAACAGGCTGGTGAACACCGCGAAACCGAGCGGGAAAAGCACGACCAGGAGAAGCGCGGCGAGACCAGGCGCCGTGAGCAAGAGCCCAAAACGCTGGTCACGCCGCGCGAGCGCACCCGCCGCCAAAGCGGTCCCCCCGGATGCTCTCGATCCCCTACTCGATCAGGCCGTCCTTGCGCAGCAGGTCGGCGAAGGCTTCCTGGGCGGCCTCGGCGGCCTCCTTCGGATCCTTCTGTCCGCTCGCCGCCAGGTTGAACTCGCGCCCTACCGCCTCGACGAACTCGACGGTGTAGGTGAACACGGGGAACGCATTCGCCTCGGCCACCAGCGGCTCGAGCGAAGGCGCCTCGGGCCGCGCCGCGACCACGTCCACATCGGTGAACAGCGCCGTCTGCGTCATGGCGTTGCCCATGATCGCGCGCCTCTTGGCGATGTCGAAGGACTCGACCCAGTTGATGAAAGCCCAGGCACCGTCCTTGTTCGGGCTGGACTTCGGGATGCCCCAGCCCCACGAGCCCATCAGGCCACCGCCCGGCACGCCGGTGATGCCGACCTTGCCGCCGGCCGCCGAGGTCTCGGGGTTGTTGATGGTGGCGTAGAGGTTGTTGAACGTGATGATGCTGTAGGCCTTGCCCTGGGTCATCACGGCCGTCGCCTCGTCGAAGCAGAAGCCCTCGGAGCCGGGCGCGCTGTACTTCAGCGTCGCGTCGGCGAAGTCGGCCAGGCCCTGCACCGCTTCGGGCGTGTTGAGCAGCGGGTTCCAGTTCTCGTCGTAGTAGCGCCCGCCGTTGCCGTACAGGAAGTTCGACGACTGCATCATGATGCAATCACCGCGCTGCGCCTGGGTCACGGTGCCGAAGAAGTCGTTCTGCCCGTCACCGTCGGTGTCACGGGTGAAGAACTCCATCTGCTTCTTGAACTCGTCCCACGTCTTGGGCACGCCGAGTTCGATGCCGTACTTCTCCTTGAATGCCGCCTGCTCAGCCGGGTCCTCCAGCAGGTCCTTCCGGTACACCAGGCCCATCACGTAGTTGTAGAAGGGCAGCATGTAGGTGACGCCGTCGACCTGGCCGGTGGTGGCCATGACCTTGGGCACGTAGCGGCCGAGGTCGACGCCGTCGCGCTGCGCGAACTCGTCCAGCGGCAGCAGCCAGCCCGCCTTGGTGAACTCGGCGACCCAGTAGAAATCGACGATGATGATGTCGTAGGCGCCGGTCGGCGCGATCAGCTGCGGCACCAGCTTGGTGTGCATGTCGATGTAGCTGATCGCCTCGATCTCGACGTCGTAGCCCGTCGCCGCCTTGAACTCGGACAGCAGCGACTTGACCTGTTCCGTGTCGGGCACGGTTTCCATGAGGATGCGCAGGGTTTCGGCCCGCGCCACCCCCATCATGGCGACGAGCGCCAGCACGCCGATCAATAACCGCTTCATATCGTTCCTCCCCAGTTGACGTCCCTCGCTGGCGACACGACGCCGCGCGCCGCCGAGCATCCTACTTCAGCGCACCGAGCGACAGACCCTTGATCAGATAGCGCCGCATGAACGGCAGCAGCACGAACACCGGCGCGATCGCCACGAGCGTCGCGGCGGACAGCAGCGCGAGCTCGACACCGCGTTGGGTCTGGAACGCCGATAGACCCACCGGCAGGGTGTTTGTCTGGGGCCCGGAAAGGATCAGCACGAACAGAAACTCGTTCCAACTCAGGATGAAGGCGAGCAGCCCGGCCGACAGCAGGCCCGGCGCCGTCACCGGCAAGGTCACCTTCAGGAACGCCTGGAACCGCGTCGCGCCGTCGATGCGTGCCGCCTGCTCCAGCAGCCGCACATCGCCCTGGAAGAAGGCGACCAGCAGCCACGACAGGAACGGCAGGCTGATGGTCAGGTGCGCGATGATCAAGGCGAACCACGTGTTCAACAGCTGCGCCCACAGGAACAGGGCGAACAGCGGCAACACCAGGATCACCGGCGGCAGCATCTGGCTGGACAGCACGAACAGCCGGAGCGGCAGGCCGCCCGTATCGTAGCGGGCGAAGGCGTAAGCCATCATCGCCGCCAGCGGCAGCGCCACCGCGGTCGAGCCGGCGGCGACCACCACGCTGTTGATGAAGTAGGTCAGGAACGGGTAGTCGGTGAAGATCTCCACGAAGTTGTGGAGCCGGGGCGTCACCCATTCGGGCGGCAGCTTGTACGCGGTCAGCTTGTCCGTCAGCGCGACACGGACAAGCCACAGGAGTGGCAGCAGGATCGCGGCGCAAAAGAGCGCGGCGACCCCGTGCGCCAGCAGGCCCCGCCACCGTACCGCGCCCCCCATGGGCTGCGCTCCCCTCGTAAACCCGCGCGATCATGCATACGGAGTCCGCGTCGGTCAACGTGCGCGGGCCCACGGGACCACACAAGCACAAGGACGATGCCGGCATGATGCTGACCCAGCCGCCCGCCGAGGGACGGCGAACCGCGCGCGCGCCGAGGCTGCGGTGCGCGCCATCCTGGAACGTGGCGCGGTGCCCATCGTGCTGGGCGGCGACGACAGCGTGCCCATTCCCTTCTTCCGCGCCTTCGAGGGTCGCGGGCCGCTGACGGTGGTGCAGGTCGACGCCCACCTCGACTGGCGCGACGAGCTGCACGGCGAGCGCAACGGCTACTCCAGCCCCATGCGCCGGGCGTCCGAGCTGCCCTGGATCACAGGCATGATCCAGGTGGGCCTGCGCGGCACCGGCAGCGCGCGCCAGGCCGAGGTCGACGACGCGCGCGCCTGGGGTTCGCGCCTGGTCACCGCGCGCGAGGTGCACGACCACGGTATCGGCCGTGCGCTTGACCTGGTTCCGGACGGCGGCGCGTTCCTGGTCACCATCGACTGCGACGGCATCCACCCGGCCGACTTTCACAGTCTGAGCGCGCCGGCGCCGGGCGGCATCACCTTCTACGACGTGGTGGACCTGATCCGGGGCGTCGCCGCCAAGGGGCGCATCGCCGGCCTCGACATCGTCGAGTTTGGGTCCGCCTACGATCTGCCCAACGGCATCGGCGCAACGACCTGCGCGCGCCTGGTGCTGACCGCCATCGGCGCGATGATCCAATCTGGCCAGTTGGCGCGGCGTTGAATCGCTCCCGGCCGTCACATGGTTGCCATGCCCGGACGGTCATGGACGCGGCCGGAGCGATCCGCGACACTCACGCGCCTTCCGCTCCCAGGAGCCCACGACCTTGAGCAACCGCCGCTACCGCATCGCCGTGATCGCCGGGGACGGCATCGGCCACGAGGTCGTGCCCGAGGGCATCCGCGTGATCGAGGAGGCCGGCCGGCGTTTCGGCTTCACCATGGAGTGGCGACCCGTGCCCTGGGGCTGCGCGTACTACCGCGAGACCGGGCGCATGATGCCGGCGGACGGGCTGGCCACGCTCGCCGGCCACGACGCGATCTTCCTCGGCGCGGTGGGCGACCCGGCGGTACCCGACCACGTCTCGCTGTGGGGTTTGCTGATCCCGATCCGCCGGCAGTTCCGCCAGTACGTCAATCTGCGCCCGGTACGGCTCCTGGGCGCCATCGCCTCGCCGCTCGTCGGTCGCGGCAAGGACGACATCGACTTCGTCGTGGTGCGCGAGAACAACGAGGGCGAGTATTCCGAGATCGGCGGCCGCCTGTACGCCGGCACCGACGACGAGACGGCGATGCAGACCGCCGTGTTCACCCGGCACGGCACCGACCGCATCGTGCGCTACGCCTTCGACCTGGCGCGGCGCCGGCCGAAGCGGCACCTGACCTCGGCGACGAAATCCAACGGTATCGTCCACACCATGCCGTTCTGGGACGAGCGTGTCGCCGCCGTAGCCGCTGATTTCCCGGACGTGCGCGTCGACAAGTTCCACATCGATATCCTGGCGGCGCACTTCGTGCGCCACCCCGACTGGTTCGACGTGGTGGTGGGCAGCAACCTGTTCGGCGACATCCTGTCGGACCTGGGCCCGGCGGTGGCGGGCTCCATCGCCATCGCGCCGTCGGCCAACCTGAACCCCGAGCGCGATTTCCCGTCGATGTTCGAGCCGGTGCACGGCTCGGCGCCCGACATCGCCGGGCGCGGCATCGCCAACCCGGTGGGCCAGATCTGGGCCGGGGCCATGATGCTCGAGCACCTCGGCGAGAGCGAGGCGGCGCAGGCGATCGTCGTGGCGATCGACACGACGTTGCTCGAGCCCGCGTTGCTGACGCCCGACATCGGTGGCACGGCGCGCACCACGGATCTCGGCGCGGCGATCGCCGAGGCGGTGGCCCGTGCGGGCTGACACGGCGCTGGGCGCCAATTTTCGCGGCTGGCTGGTGGTCGGCGTGTGCTTCGTGGCGCTGGCCGCGTCGTTCTCCGCCCGCTCCTCGCTCGGCCTCGCCATGCCCTCCTGGGAGCAGGAGTTCGGCTGGTCGCGCACGTTCGTCTCGACCGTCGGCGCGCTCGCCCTCGTCGCCATGGCCCTCGCGGCGCCGTTCACCGGTCGTCTGGTCGATCGCCACGGGCCGCAGGCGCCCCTGGCGATCGGCCTTGTCATGGTCGGGTTCGGCGCGCTCGCGACCACGACCATGACCGAACGCTGGCACCTGCTCGGGGCGTTCAGCGGCCTCGCCGGGCTGGGCTTCGGCACCGTGGCCATGCACGTCGTGGCGACCGGCGTCGCGGTGCACTTCGTCGCCAACCGGGGGCTCGCGATCGGCGTCGCCACGGCGGGTGCGACCGCCGGGCAACTCGCCCTGATGCCCCTGATCGGCTTGGTATTCGCCGAGGTCGGCTGGCGCACCGGCTTCACGGGCGTCGCCCTGCTCGCGCTCGCGCTCGCGCCGCTCGCCTGGGTGTTGCTGCGCGCGCGCCGGACGGATCCGACCCGCGCCGCGCCGCGTGGCCCGATCGCACCGGCCGCGCCGCTGCGCCTGTTGCGCAGCCCGGTGTTCCACGCGTTGCTCTGGAGCTACGTGATCTGCGGCTTCACCACCTCGGGCGTGATCGAGGTGCACCTGCTGCCCTACGCCACCGCGTGCGGCTTTCCGCCACAGCAATCGACGCTGGCCTATGGCGTGCTGATGGCTTTCAACTTGGTCGGCACGGTCACGGCCGGTTGGCTGGCGGACCGCATGCACCGGCCGCTGCTGCTGGGCATCATCTACATCGTGCGCGGCCTGTCGTTCCTGATCCTGATCCGCATCGTGGGCGATCTGCCCACGCTGCTGATCTTCGCCGTGGTGTTCGGCCTGTTCGACTACGCCACCGTGCCGGTGACCGCGAGCTTGGTCTCGAGCCACCTGGGTCTCAGGGTGATGGGTCTGGTCATGGGCATCCTGTCGGCCGGCCACGCGCTGGGCGCGGCGGCGGGCGCGTTCCTGGCCGGCGTGCTCTACGACGCGTTCGCCCAGTACCTGTGGGTGTGGCTCGCCGCGATGCTGCTCGCCATCGGCGCCGGCTTCATCTGTCTGACGATCCGCGAGCGGCGCACACCCACGCCCGCGCTGGCGACGGCCTAGGACTCGGCGTGCTCGACGACACCCGTCGCGGCATGGTGCTGGCCGCCACCTTCAGTCTGCTGATCATCGGCATGGACGTGCTGGTCAAGCACGCGGCAACTGCGCCTGCAGATCCTGCGCTCGGTCTGCATGCTGGGCGCGACCGCGTTCTTCTTCTCCTCGCTCGCCCTGATCCCCCTGGCGGACGCCATCGCCATTGGCTTCGTCGGCCCCTTCATCGTCGTCGCGCTGGAGCGCCCGATCCTGGGCGAACGGGCCACCGCCGACATCTGGATCGCCTGCGCGGTCGGCTTCGTCAGCGCCCTGATCATCATCCGGCCCGGCTTCGCCGACCGCCACTGGGCGTACCTGTTGCCGCTGGGCGCGGCACTGTCGGGCAGCCTCTACGGCATCCTGACCCGCCGTCTGGGCAGCGCCGAGCGGCCGACGACATCGCTGTTCTACATGGCCCTGGTCGGCGCCGGTGCCTCCAGCCTGGTGGTGCCGTTCTTCTGGCAGACGCCTGATGCGCAGGGCTGGCTGATCCTGGGCGGCATCGGGCTTTGGGCCGCCGGCACGCACCTGATCCTGATCCAGGCGTACCGCCTGGCGCCGGCCAGCGTCATCGCGCCGCTGCACTACCTGGACATCGTGTGGGGCTCGGTGCTGGGCCTTGTCGTGTTCGGCGACTTCCCGGACACCTTGACCTGGATCGGCATCGCCGTGATCGTGGCCAGTGGCCTTTACGTCTTCCACCGCCAGGCCGCGGGCAGGCGCCAGGGATGAGCGACCAGGCCAAGGGCATCCTCCTGCTGCTGATCACCGTGTTCGTCTTCTCGATCGGCGACGCGGTGGGCAAGCTGATCGCCGAGGCGAGCGGCGGCCTGATGGCGAGCTGGGGCCGCTTCGTCTTCGCCCTGGCCGCGCTGCCCGTGCTGATGCCCCACCGCATCGGGCAACTGGCGCGCACGACCCAGTGGCGCCTGCAGCTGCTGCGCTCGACCGTCGTGATCGGCGCCAACGCGATCTTCTACATGGGCCTGCAGCACATTCCGTTGGCCGACGCCATCGCGCTCGGCTTCGTCTCGCCGTTCATGACGACGCTGCTGGCCATTTCGATCCTCGGCGAGAAGGTGGGCGTGCGGCGCTGGACGGCCATCGCCATCGGCTTCGTCGGCGTGCTGGTGATCGTGCGACCGGGGCTCGAGACACGCCATTGGGCCTACGCGCTGCCCATGGTCTCGGCCTCGTTCTGGGCCTTGTTCGTGGTGCTGACACGCAAGCTCGGGCCCGACGAGCCGCCGCTGACGACGCTGCTCTACACCCCGGTCATGGGCGCCATCGCCCTGTCGGCG
>VGDP01000003.1 GCA_016869675.1 Alphaproteobacteria bacterium
GACCAGATTGGACACGGGCGCCCTCGCTGTGGGTTGCAGCGGCCCAAGATCCCCCGGGATCAGTCAACAAGTCAACAACTCGCCAAGGCATCGTTTCGCCGATGCTTGTTTCCCCTTGCCCCGCGGCCAAGGCCATGATCCGCAATCTGGTCCAGGGCCAGGAGGCGGTGGTACGGACCGCGCGCAAGGTCTTCCCGTTGGCCGAGAAGGCCGGCGACGAGGCGACGTGCGATCTGCTGACCCAGCGGCTGAACGTCCACGAGAAGACCGCGTGGATGCTGCGCAGCCTTCTGGAGTAGTTTGGCGCCGCCCAGCGCGCTCCAGCGGGAGCCGCGCAAGCGAGGTCGGCGTCGGCGATGGAACTGCATCAGATCCGCTACTTCCTCGCCGTGTGCGAGGAGCTAAACTTCACGCGCGCCGCCGATAAGTGCCGCGTCCCGCTCCCTCACGGCGGGTTGATTTGCCGTGCGAGGCAAATGCGTTCACCTCAGGTGTGCAACCACGAGGTTCCATCGTGTTCGTTCATCTCAAGCGCGGCTGGGAGCTGCCGGCGTCGGCGGCCACGCCGGAATCCGCCTATCTGGACCGTCGAACGCTCGTGCGCACGCTGGCGGCCGGGCCCTTGCTCGCCGCCGGGCTCGCCCTGCCCCGTCCGGGACGCACCGAGGATGCCGACCCCTCGGCCGGTCTCTACCCGGCCGCGCGCAACGAGCGCTACGCGCTCGACCGGCCCGTGACGGATGAGCCCATCACGTCGCGCTACAACAATTTCTACGAGTTCGGCTCCCACAAGGAGATTCACGAGCGTGCCCAGGACCTGGTGATCCGGCCGTGGACCATCGCGATCGACGGCCTGGTCGAGGCGCCGACGACCATCGACGTGGACACGTTGTTCCGCGAGGCCGGGCTCGAGGAACGGCTCTACCGCCATCGCTGCGTCGAGGCGTGGTCCATGGCGATCCCGTGGACCGGGTTCCCGCTGGCCAAGCTTGTCACCGTGGCGAAACCCTTGGGCTCGGCCAAGTACGTGGCGTTCGAGACGTTCATGGACGCGGACGTGGCGCCCGGCCAGCGTCAGGTCTGGTACCCGTGGCCCTACACCGAGGTGGTCACCATCGCCGAGGCGACCAACGAGCTCGCCTTCCTGGTCACCGGCGCCTACGGCAAGCCCATGGCCAAACAGTTCGGCGCGCCGATCCGCCTGCACCTGCCGTGGAAGTACGGCTTCAAGTCGATCAAGTCGATCGTGCGCGTCTCCTTCGTCGAGGAGCGCCCGAAGACGTTCTGGGAAACGCTCGTGCCCGAGGAGTACGGCTTCTGGGCCAACGTCAACCCGGCGGTCGACCATCCGCGCTGGAGCCAGGCGACCGAGCGCGAACTTGCCACCGGCGAGCGCGTGCCGACGCTGATCTTCAACGGCTACGGCGACTTCGTCGCGCCGCTCTACGCCGGGCTGGAGAACGAGCCGCTGTACATGTGAGGGCGCACGCGACTCAAGCCGGCGGGATCAGGACGATCTTGCCGACGTGGGTCTTGGCCAGGAACAGCGTCTGGGCCGCCACGATCTCGCTGAGCGGAAACGTCGCCGCCACCATGGGGCGGATCGCGCCCTGCTCGATCAGGCGCACCAGGTTGGCGAACACGCCGGGGCCCAGGCACGTGCAGCCGTGGAGCGTGAGGTCCTTCAGGTAGAGCGTGCGCACGTCGAGCGCGACCATCGGCCCCGCGATGGCGCCGGCCACGGCGTAGCGACCGCCCGGCCGCAGCACGTCGAGCAGTTCGGGCCAGCCGGGTCCGGCCGCCACGTCGATCACCGCGTCCACGCTGTCGCGGCCCAAGGCGGCGACCAGGGACGACCCGCGCGCGACGAAGCCAGCGGCGCCGGCCACGCGCAGCTCCGCCTCCTTGGCCGCGCCCGCCACGGCGACGGGCCGGGCGCCGCGCGCCCGCGCGAGCTGCACGGCGGCCGAGCCGACGCCGCCCGAGGCGCCGGTGACGAGCACCGTCTCACCCGTCGCGACGGCCGCGCGCGTCAGCATGTTCTCGGCGGTCGACGCGGCGCACGGGAACGACGCCAGCGCCACGTCGTCGAGCGAGGACGCTATGGCATGGGCGTGCTCGGCCGGCACCTTGACGAACTGCGCGAAGGCGCCGTCGCACTCGGAGCCCAGGTACCACGCGCGCCACGGCGCCCAGCCGAGCGGCGCGCGCAGGCACGGCTCGACCAGGACCCGTTCGCCCAGGCGCGACGTCGCCACGTCCGGGCCGACAGCGACGATGCGGCCGCAGGCGTCGATCCCCTGGATGCGCGGGAACGCGAGCGCGCCGCCCGACCAGGTGGCGTCCGCCGCCTCGGCCGCGGCGAACCCCTCGCCGCCGCCGACGTTGGTGCCCTCGGTCACGGCCTTTGAGTACCAGCCGACGCGCGTGTTGATGTCGGTGTTGTTGACCGCGGCGGCGCCGACACGGACCAGCACCTCGCCGGGGCCGGGCACCGGCACGGCCACGTCCTCGCGCCAGACCAGCTTGTCAAAGCCGCCGTGTCCGGTCAGCAGCACCGCCGCCATGCGGCTGGGCAGATCGGTCATGGGTGGCTCCTCGATGGTCTGTGGGGTCCGCCGGAGCCTCGCCGATTCCCGCCGCGTCGGCCAGGGCCCGTGTGCGCGGCCGGACCGAACGCTCATCGCTTGCGGGCGGCGGCCCTGACTGGCAGGGTTCCGCCACACCTGGATGGGAGGGTCGCCATGTCGAAGGTCAAGTTGTTCCGCGGGCTGAAGTTGGACCTCAAACCCGGCGAGCGTGGCATCAAGACGGTCCCGGTGGTGAACGCCGGACTGTCCAAGACCTTCGGTGCCGGCATCGGCACCCTGCAGAACTGCGACCTTGCCTGGACCGTGACGTACGACGAAGTGCTCTACGTCATGTCCGGCACGTGCGCGATCAAGGTCGGCGACAAGCGCTACCGCATGGAGCCGGGCGACCTGATCTGGCTGCCCAAGGACACGTCGCTGGTCTACGAGGCGGGGCCGGAGCTGTGCACGTTCTTCTACGCGGTCGCGCCGGTCACCGGCTCGCCCTCGACCAGCAAGACCGACGCCTACCCCACGGTCGAGCCGGAGAAGGCGTTAGTCTAAGGGCCCCCGCGCGCCTCGCGCGCGAGGCGGGCCAGGGTAGCGCGCGCGGCCTCGGCGCCCGTCACGGTCCCGGGAAACGCGATGCGGCCGAGCCGCGCGCCAACCCGCACATCGCAGCCCTCGGCGTCGAAACCGCAGAGCCGCGCCTCGGCCCCCGTAAGGCCAGCCAGGCGCGCGGCCATCAGGGCGACTGCGTCGTCGTGATCCTGGTTCATGTGCTCGATCACCCCCGCCTCGAGCGCGGCGGCCGCGCCAGCCACGTCGGGCGCCAGCGGCAGATCGGCCGCGTCGATCCAGTGGATGCGGCCGAAGCCGGCCACCATGTGGGCTCGCTCGGGCTCGACGCGGTAGAAGGCAAAGTCCTTGAACTTGACGAACATCGCTGCCCCGGGGAACCGGGCCAGGTAGCGGGCGCGATCGGCCGCGTCCACGGTGCGCGCGATGCGGCCCAGCAGGCTGAGCCGCGCGCCGGTCAGCGGCTCGTCCAGGCCGGCGGTCGCGTCGAACAACAGCCCAACGCGGGCCTCGGCCTTCAGGTTGTGGGTGTGTTCGGCCAGGTCGGAGAGCAGCAGGAGCGGCCGACCGGCGGCGTCGCTGGCCACTTGGACGAGCGAGGGATAGGGCCAGCCGCCGGCGTCCGCCTGGGCGGTGGCGAGCGTCGCGGTGGCGGCGGCGCGGATCAGACCGCGTGCTGCGCGGCCCCGGTCGGCGTTGGATTCGTTCACCATGCCCTTGAAACGGCCGAGGATCGTCCCATTGTGGACACAATGGCGGCCCAGGCTTGGCGTGCCTCGGGGCCTCCATCGCGGTAGACTACGCCATGCCACAGACGATCGCGCTCGTCGATGACGATCGCAACATCCTGACGTCGGTCTCGGTCGCGCTCGAATCCGAAGGGTTCCGCGTGCGCGCCTTCAACGACGGCGCCGCCGCGCTGCGCGCCATCGGCCAGGAGCCGGTCGACCTGGCCGTGCTGGACATCAAGATGCCGCGCATGGACGGCTTCGAGTTGCTGGGCCGCCTGCGCAAGGCGACCGAGATGCCGGTGATCTTCCTGACGTCGAAGGACGACGAGCTGGACGAGGCGCTGGGCCTGCGCATGGGCGCCGACGACTACATCACCAAGCCGTTCTCGCTGCGCCTTCTGGTCGAGCGCATCCGCGCGGTCCTGCGCCGCGCCGAGGCGCGCCGCCAGACCCAGCCCGACGCATCGGCCGAACCGTCCATCGAGCGCGGACCCCTGGTGCTGGATCCCTCGCGCCATCTGTGCTCGTGGCGCGGCGAGTCGGTCGCCTTGACCGTCACCGAATTCCTGATCCTGAAGGCGCTCGCCACCCATCCGGGGCACGTCAAGAGCCGCAACCAGCTTCTGGACACCGCGTACGACGACGAGGTCTACGTGGACGACCGCACGATCGACAGCCATATCAAGCGCATGCGCAAGAAGTTCAAGGTGGTCGACCAGGACTTCAACGCGATCGAGACGCTGTACGGCGTTGGCTACCGCTACCGACAGACCTGACGGCGCGGTCGGCGGGGACCGAGCCGGGCTGACCCGCGCGAAGGGGCAACGCACGGCGCGGCGCGGGGGGCGGCGGCCGGCCTCGCCGCTGATGCGGCGTATCCTGATCATCAACCTGCTGCCCCTCGTCCTGTTCGCCGCCGGCATCCTCTACCTGGATAACTACCGGCGCGGCCTGATCGACGGCGAGATCGGCGCGCTGACCAGCGAAGGGCGGCTGATCGCCGCGTCTCTCGCCGAGACGGTCACATCCAACAACGAGGGGCCCGGCCGCATCGACGTGGGCGAGGCGCGCGAGCTGATGCTGCGCCTGGCCCACGCCACGGCATCGCGCGCGCGGCTCTTCGACGTCGACGGCCGCATGCTGCTGGACAGTCGCGAGATCAGCGCCGCCGGCGGCGCGGTCCAGGCCGAGGAGCTGCCGCCGCCCGACCGCGTCAACCGCTGGTGGCTCGAGCTGGTCCGCCTGGCCATGGCGCCCCTGCCGCGCCTGACGCCGCTGCCCGCCTACCGCGAGCCGCGCGACCAGAGGGCGACCGATTACCCCGAGGTGGTCATCGCGCTGACCGGAGCCGAGGCGAACGCACTGCGCGACGCGGGCCGAGACGGCGAGATCCTGACCGTCGCCGTGCCACTGCAGCGGTTCAAGAAGGTGCAGGGCGCGGTCATGCTATCGACCACGTTGGGGCGCGTCGACACCCAGCTGCGCAACGTGCGCTCGACGATTCTGGCGCTCTTCGGCATGACCTTCGCGCTGACGGTGCTGCTGTCGCTCTATCTGGCCAGCACCATCGCCCTGCCGGTCCAGCGCCTGGCCGAGGCGGCCGAGCAGGTGCGGCAGGGCCATGGGCGCGCCGACGCGATTCCCGACCTGACGGTCCAGGGCGACGAACTGGGCGAGCTGTCCGGCGCGCTGATCGCCATGACCGAGACGCTGTGGCGACGCATGGAATCGACCGAGCGGTTCGCCGCCGACGTGGCCCACGAGATCAAGAACCCACTGTCGTCCCTGCGCAGCGCGGTCGATGTGGCCAACCGCGTCGAGGATCCGGACCAGCGCCGGCGCCTGCTGGAGCTCGCGCTCGAGGATGTGCGCCGGCTCGACCGGCTGATCACCGACATCGCCAACGCCTCGCGCCTGGACGCCGAGATGAGCCGGGCCGAGACCGCCGCCGTGGACCTGGGCGCCCTGCTGGCGATCCTGGTCGAGATCCACGAATCGAGCCCCGGCGCCCCCAAGGTGGCCATCAAGCTCGACGTTCGGGGCGATCCGACGGTCAACGGCGTCGAGGGCCGGCTGGGCCAGGTGTTCCGAAACCTGCTGGACAACGCGGTGTCGTTCAGCCCACCGGGCGGAACGATCCGCGTGACCGCGCGGCGGACCGGCAACCACGTCGAGGTCACGGTGGACGACGAAGGGCCTGGCCTGCCGCTCGACAAGCTGGAGGCCATCTTCGACCGCTTCTATTCGCTGCGACCGCAGAGCGAGCGGTTCGGCACCCATTCGGGCCTGGGTCTGAGTATCGCCCGGCAGGTCGTCGAGCGCCACGGCGGCACGATCCACGGCGAGAACCGCGGCGACGACCCTGAGCGTCCCGCCGGCGCGCGCTTCGTCGTCCACTTGCCGGTACGCCGGTGAACTGCGCGCACCGCGGCGCGCTCGCCCTGGCGGCGGCCCTGGCCGGCCCCGCGAACGCTGGCGATGCGCCGCCGTTGGCCGTGCCGATCGATTGCCAGGTTGGCGTCGCGTGCTTCGTGCAAAACTACGTGGATCACGACCCTGGGCCCGGCGCCGCCGATTTCGCGTGCGGCAGCCTGAGCTACGACGGCCACGACGGCGGCGACTTCCGCCTGACCGATCTGGCCGCCATGGAGAAGGGTGTGGCGGTGCTGGCCGCGGCCGACGGCGTGGTGTTGCGCACCCGCGACGGCATGGCCGACATCAGCGTCGCCTAAACGGGGCGCGAGGCCGTGGCCGGGCGCGAGGCAGGCAACGGCGTGGTCATCGACCACGGTGGCGGCTGGGAAACCCAGTACGGACACATGCGCAAGGGCAGCGTGCGCGTCGAGCCGGGCCAGGCCGTCACGGCGGGAGAGCCCATCGGGCTGGTCGGCCTGTCGGGCCTGACCGAGTTCCCCCACCTGGAGTTCCTGGTGCGCCGCGACGGCCAGCCGATCGACCCGTTCAGCGGCCTGCCGGCGGGATCCGGGTGCGGCGCCGCCGGCGCGGGCCTGTGGAACGCCGAGGCGGCGGCGACACTCGCCTACCGGGCCGGCGGACTTCTGGGCGCCGGCTTCGCGACCGTGGAGCCGGAGCCGGGAGCCGCGCGCGCAGGGGCCCACCGCGCGGACCACGTCGAGCACGACGCGCCGGCGCTGGTCTTCTGGGTCGACGTGTTCGGCACGCGCACGGGCGACCGCGAGACGATCCGCCTGGTCGGGCCCGACGGTACCGTGCTGGTCGAGCAGGATGCGATCCACGAGCGCGATCGGGCCCAGTGGTTCCGCTTCGCCGGCACGCGCGCGCCCGAGGGCGGCTGGCCGCCGGGGGCCTATGTGGGGAGCTATCGGCTGACGCGCGACGTGGGCGGTGTGGCGCTGACCGTCGCCGAGGCGGAACGGACAACCGTCGTGCCCTGACGCCCGCTCAGTGCACGCTGACGGGTTCCAGATCGTGCTGGCGCGCCACGGCGAACGCCTGATCGCGCGTCGCGGCGAGGCCGAGCCCGGTGCCGTTCGCGGCGAAGATGCCCCAGCGGTCCGCGCCCTCGACCGTCACGGGTCGGACATAGGAGATCTGCGGCGTGCCGAGGGCCAGAAACGCCGCGGGGGTCAGGTTCGGTCGTTGCGTCTCGGACCTGCGGTCCATGGGTGTTCTCCTACTGGCTGACGCGTCCTTGCGGCGCGCGTCGCGTTGCCCTTCTCCACGAAGCCAGGGCCGGCCGTCTTGGCGATCCGTCGCCATGCGCGCGGCCCATGCCGGCTCCGCGCTTGGAGGCTATGTTGGGTTCCACGGGCGGTTGATCAAGACCCGATGCCCCGTTCCGGGACACGCATTCGTGAACGGACAGTCCGCACGCGTTTGGTAGGATAGGAACTTAAAAATCGGGGGTACGCCCATCATGCTCAGATTGGCGATCGTGTTGGCGCTTACACTTGGGACGTCGGCCGCATGGGCCGGCCAAGCCTGCCCGCGCATGCAGCAGCACCAAGCCTATCTGGCTCTGCTGGAGGAAACCGGTTCGACGGCACCGGCCGAGACCGCGAAGGTCGAGGAGCCCGCCGGGGCCGACGCCAGCGCGGTCGAGGCGGACGAGTTGGTCAACTAGGAGGCCCGGCCCCTTCCCCCTCCTTCGGGCCGGGCCACTTCTTGCCGTAGACTGGCGCCGTGGTGGCGCCCGTGGTGTTCGATCGTCGGCTGATCCGGCTGCGCCGTGATCGCGCGGCGCGCACCATCGCTGATCATGGCTTCCTGTTCGACGCGGCGGCGGAGCGCCTAGCGGATCGCCTGTCCGACATGCGGCGTGCCTTCGCCGTCGCGGCCGAGATCGGCAGCCGCGCGGGCGCTCTGGCGCGGGCGCTGGTCGGCACGGACCGCGTCGCGACCCTGATCCAGACCGATATGTCGGTCGCCGGACTGGTCGGGCTGGCGGGGCCGCGCGTGGCGCTGGACGAGGAGGCCTTGCCCTTCGCGCCGGCCAGCCTCGACGCGATCCTGAGCAGCCTGGCGCTGCACGAGGTCAATGACCTGCCCGGTGCGCTGGCCCAGATGCGCCGCGCGCTGAAGCCCGACGGGCTGCTGCTGGTGTCGCTGCTGGGCGGCGAGACCCTCGCCGAGTTGCGCGCCGCCGTGGCCGAGGCCGAGGCGGCGACCGTCGGCGGCGCAAGCCCGCGCGTCGCCCCGTTCGCCGACGCGGCGGCCCTGGGCGGCCTGCTGCAGCGGGCCGGCTTCGCCCTGCCCGTCGTCGACACCGACGTCATCACCGTCGCCTACACCGAACCGCTGCGCCTGCTGGCCGACCTGAAGGGCATGGGGGCAGGCAACGCCCTGGCGATGCGCCGGCGCGCGCCCATGCGCCGGGCGACCCTGGCGGCGATCGCCGAAGCCCTGGCGCGCCGCTGCGCCGACCCGTCGGGGCGCATCATCACCCGTTTCGAGATCGTCACCCTAACGGCCTGGGCGCCGGCCGCGAGCCAACCCAAGGCAAGGCCGTGCGGCAGCGCGACCGTTCCCCTCGGTCGGGCGCTTGGCACCGAGGAATGACCTGGGTCAAGGCGCGCGCGCCGCGCCACTGGCCTGCTACGATGAACGCGAGGAAGACCGCCGATGCGTCGAGCCTTGGTGATTCTGGTCGCCCTGACGGCGGCACCCGAGGCCTGGGCCCAGGGCGACAGCAACCGCGGTGCCGACATCGCGTGCCAATGGTGTTCCGAGTGCACGCCACCAAGGTGACCGGAACAGGCACCGACATGGCGCCGGCGTGGCGCTCGATCGCGCTCGACCCGGCCAAGGACGACGCGACCCTGACCACGTTCCTGCGCGCGCCACACCCGGCCATGCGCAACATCCCGCTGACCGAGCAGGACATCCAGGACGTGATCGCGTAGATCCGGGCGCTCGCGTTCGAGTAGGGGGCGGTGACGTACGAGCTGCTGCGCTTCGTCCACCTGGCCGGCATGGGCCTGATCGCCGGCGGCCTGATCGGCGTGTTCGTCGGCGACGTGCGGGCGCGCCAGGTGCGCGACGTGGTGCGCTTCGCCGAGGTGGTGCGCGCCATGGCGGTGTTCTACGACGGCGTCGTGGTGCCGGGCGCGCTTCTGCTGGCCGCGTCGGGCGCCCGGACGACTGGGCGACACTGGGCGTCGCGGTCGCCGTGGCGTTCGCGGTCGCGGGATTGTTGTGCGACCTGATCCCCAGGCTGTACCCGTGGACGCTGGAGACGTCGTAGGTCGTCAGCCCAGCAGGTCCTGCAGCATGGCCACGAGGGGCGCATCGGCCGGCGGCATGGGGAAATCGCGCAGCCGCGCCGGGCGCACCCAGCGGACCTCGCTGTGCTCGCGCGCGCGCGGCACGCCCTGCCACTTGCGGCACAGGTAGAGCGGCATGAGCAGGTGGAACGTTTCGTAGGCGTGGGACGCGAAGGCGAAAGGCGCCAGGCACGGTTCCTCGATGGCGATGCCCAGTTCCTCGCGCGCCTCGCGGATCACGGCGGCCTCGGGCGTCTCGCCAGTCTCGATCTTGCCGCCAGGGAACTCCCACAGCCCGGCCATCGCCTTGCCCTCGGGCCGGCGCGCGATGAAGACGCGGTCGTCGCCATCGATCAGGGCCAGCGCCACGACCATAATCAGCGGGCGCTCAGCCACGCCAGGCCCGCCGTTCGAGAGCGAAGCACAGCGCCTCGGCGTTGTACCCCCGCGCGTCGAGCGTGACGGTCGCCGGACCCGTCGGCGTGAAGCCAACCGCTTCCAGAACACGGCGCGACGCCGCGTTGTCGGGCAGCACCCGGGCGTGAACCTGGGCGAGATCGGTCGCCTGGAACGCGAAGCGGATCATGTGGCGCGCCGCCTCGGTCGCGTAGCCGTGTCCCCAGTACGGCACGCCGACCCAGTAGCCGAGTTCAGCCGAGAGGCGATCCTCGTCGCGTTCGAGGCCGATGGCACCGACCAGCCCGACCCCGCGCGCGTCGATGCCGAGCTGCCAGCCTTCGCTGCGGGCCATCTGGGCAAGGGTCTCGGCGATCCACGCCTCGGCCGCGCCGTCCGGGTAGGGATGCGGAATGCGCGCGGTCCAGTGCGCGACCCGTTCGTCGCCCGCGTAACGCCGCACGGCCGCCGCGTCCGCCCGTTCCAGACGGCGCAGCGTCAGGCGCTCGGTAAGAAGTGGCGGAAACTCACGCATGGTCCATCCACGCGCGTCGTTCGAGGAGAAGGAAGTCCATAGCGACCGGACCACCGCGCGCCGGCGCCTCGACAGGGCCGTGGCCGTCCGGGACGAAGCCGAGCTTTGTAAGCACGCGGCGCGACGGTTCGTTCGCCGGCATGATGTAAGTCCTGACGCGACGGAACCCGAGGTCGTCGAAGCCGTAGGTCAGGATGCGCCGGGATGCTTCGGTGGCGTAGCCCCGACCCCACCGGTCGATCGCGACCCAGTAGCCGATCTCGCCCGTGTCGTCCAAATCGGTGCGATCGAGTCGGACCATGCCCACGACATCCGATGACCGTTCGATCATCGCGAACGTCCAGCCGTCTCCCGCCGCGCGATCGTCCTCGACCATGGCGAGAAAGTCGTCGATGGCGCCCGGCGGATACGGGTGGGAAATGCTGGTGGTCCAGCGCGCGATGCGGTCATCGCTGACTTCGCGCACGATCGCGTCCACGTCGCCCAGCGATGGCGGGCGCAGCGTCAGGCGCTCGGTCACCAGGGTGACCGGCGCGCTCAACTCCGGTAGTCGGCGTTGATGTCGATGTAGCCGTGGGTCAGGTCGCAGGTCCACACGGTGGTGGCGGCGCGTCCCTGGCCGAGCTCGATCGCGATCAGGATCGACCGTCCCTTCATGTGCGCCGTCACCGGCGTCTCGTCGTAGTCCTTGGGTGGGCCGCCGCGCGTCGCCACAACATGGCCGCCGATGCGCACGCCGATGCGGCGCTGATCGAGTGTGATGTCGGCCTTGCCCACGGCCATCACGACGCGGCCCCAGTTGGCGTCGGCGCCGGCGATCGCCGTCTTGACCAGCGGCGAGTTGGCGACGCCGAAGGCGACGCGCCTGGCCGCCGCGGCCGAGCGCGCGCCAGCGACACGGATCTCGATCAGCTTCTGAGCACCTTCGCCGTCGCGCACGACCTGCAGCGCCAGATCGAGGCAGACCGCCTCAAGCGCGGCGCGGAAGCCGGCGAGCCGCCGATCGGCGGCGCGCGTCACCGACGCGTGGCCGGCGGCGCCGGTGGCGAAGGCGAGCAGCGTGTCGTTGGTCGAGGTGTCGCTGTCGACAGTGGTGCGGTTGAACGACCGTTCGGTCGCGCGCGCCAGGCATGCCTGCAGCACGTCCGCCGGCAGACGCGCGTCGGTGGCGACGAAGGCGATCATCGTCGCCATGTCGGGTGCGATCATGCCCGAGCCCTTGGCTGTGCCGTTGATGGTCACCGGCACGCCGTCGATGGTGGCCGACGCGGTCGCCAGCTTGGGAAAGGTGTCGGTGGTCATGATCGCTGCGGCGGCGCGGTCCCAGGCCTCGGTGCGCGCGGCCCCGGCCAGGCCGGGGATCATGGCGGCGATGCGCTCGGCCTTCAGCCGCTGGCCGATCACGCCGGTCGAGGCGACGAACACCCGGTTGCGCGGGCAGCCCAGCGCGCGCGCCGCCGCGCCGACCGTGGCGTCGACCGCGCCCATGCCCGCCTTGCCGGTGAACGCGTTGGCGTTGCCCGCGTTGACGATGAAGGCGCGCGCCTGACCGCCGGCCAGCGCCTTGCGGCACCAGGCAACAGGCGCGGCCGCGGTAGATGACTTGGTGAACACGCCGGCCACCGTGGTGCCCGCGTCGAACAGGGCGAGCAGAACGTCATCGCGGCCCTTGTAGCGGATGCCGGATTCGCCCGTGGCGAAGCGCGCGCCGCCGATGGGCGGCACCGCCGGCACGGCGGCGGGGGCGAGCGGCGAGCGGGCGGGCGCCATGCTACTGGGCCACCGGTTCGGCGCGCGACGTGCCATCGAGGTTGAACCGCTCGATCACCGCGTTGCCCTGGAGCGTCTTGACGTAGGCCGCGATCACCTCGCCGGCCATCTCGGCGCGCAACTGCTCGGCGATCTGGTCGAAGGCGGGCGGTTCGGCGGTGCGCCGCTCGGCGACCCGGATGACGTGCCAGCCGAACGCGGTCTGCACCGGCCCCGAGGTCTGGTCGGGTTCCAGCGCGAACGCCGCTTCCGAGAACTCGGGCACCATGTCGCCCTTGGAGAAAAAGCCCAGGTCGCCGGCGTTCTGGGCCGCCGACGGATCGGTCGAGCGGGCCTTGGCCAACTCGGCGAAGTCCGCGCCCTTGCCCAGTTCGTCGACGATCGCCTTGGCCTCGTCCTCGGTCGCGACCAGGATGTGACTGGCGCGCACCTGCTGCTCGGGCGAGTTGGCGGCGAGGTATTCGTCGTAGCGCTGGCGCAGGACGTCCTCGGTGATCACCCGGTCGACCTCGGTGCGCAGCACGAACTCGCGGGCGAGCTGATCGCGCGAGATCGCGAGCTGGCGCTGGAACTCGGCGGCGTCCTCGACCTTGGCCGTGACGGCCTGGTCGAGCAGTAGCCGGCTGTTGATGATCTGGTCGAGCAGCGGCTCGTAGAGCAGGTCGAGCGGCATCTGGCGGTATTGTTCCGGCAGGTTCGCCCGGGCCGTTTCGAGATCGGACTTACGCAACTCGACGCCGTTGACCCGGGCGACGACCGGGTCGTCCTCGGCCCGCGCCGGCGGCGCGACCAGAAGCGCGCCCATGACGGCGGCAAGGAACAGGAACGCTCGGAAAGAGCGGATCATCGACGACCTCGATTGTGAGGAAACTCGGGAAGCGTTGCGTGGCATGGGCTTAGACCAGATCGGGCGCGCCGACAAGCGCCGACCAGGGCGGCGATCGTCGGTACTGTGATCGGGGCCATGGCGCGCTAACATGATGGCGGAACAAAGGCTTCGCCGCCGAAGTCGACCGTGCGGAGTGTCATCATGGACCTGGACAGCATGATCGTGGGAGCCGGCGTGTCCGGCCTTTACATGCTGCACCGCTTGCGCGGGCTCGGGCATGCCACCGTCGTGCTCGAGGCCGGCGACGGCATCGGCGGCACCTGGTACTGGAACCGCTACCCGGGCGCGCGTTGCGACATCGAGAGCCTGGAGTACTCCTACTCGTTCTCGGAGGACTTGCAGCAGGAGTGGCACTGGCCTGACCGCTATTCGCTGCAACCGGACATCCTGCGTTACGTCAACCACGTGGCCGACCGCTTCGACCTGCGCCGCGACGTGCGGCTCGCGACACGGGTCACGCGCGCGACGTTTGACGAGGTGGCCCGGCGCTGGACGATCGAGACCGACACGGGTTCGGTCCTCACCGCGACCTACCTGATCATGGCGACGGGCTGCCTGTCGGTGCCGCGCGTACCGGAGCTGGAGGGGCTCGAAGACTTCGGCGGCCGCTGGTACCACACGGGCGCCTGGCCCCACGACGGCGTCGACTTCACGGGTCGGCGCGTCGGCATCATCGGCACGGGATCGTCCGGCATCCAGGCCATCCCAATCATCGCGCGCCAAGCCAGACACCTGACCGTCTTCCAGCGCACGCCGAACTTCAGCGTGCCGGCGTGGAACGGACCGCTCGACCCGGATGTCGAGGCCTCGTTCAAGGCGGACTACGGCGCGAACCGCGAGATCGCCCGACGTTCGGACAGCGGCACCACGCTCGAGGCCAGCACGACACCGACCCACGCCATGGCGCCCGAGGTTGCCAAGGCCGAGCTCGAACGGCGCTGGGCCCAGGGCGGGTTCAACATGGAGCTGGTGTTCGCCGACGAGACCACAGACGCCAACGCCAACGCCATCGTGGCCGAGTTCGCGCGGCGGAAAATCCGCGACCGGGTCAAGGACCCGGCGGTGGCCGCCCTGCTGTGCCCGACCGACCATCCTTTCGCGACCAAGCGGTTGTGCGTCGATACCGACTATTTCGAGACGTACAACCGGGACAACGTGACGCTGGTCGATATCCGCGCCGAGCCGATCGCGCGCGCGACGCCGGCCGGTGTCCGCACCGCCGCGCGCGAGGTCGCGCTGGACGACATCGTGTTCGCCACCGGCTTCGACGCCATGACCGGCGCGTTGATGGCCGTCGACATCCGCGGCCGGGGCGGCCAGTCGCTGCGCGCGGCGTGGGCTGCGGGGCCGCGATCCTACCTGGGGCTGATGGTGGCGGGCTTCCCCAACCTGTTCACGGTCACGGGGCCGGGCAGCCCCTCGGTGCTGAGCAACATGATGACCTCGATCGAGCAGCACGTGGAGTGGATCGCGGCGTGCCTGGGGCATCTGCGCGACCGCCATATCCGGCTGATCGAGCCGTCCGCCGAGACGGAACAGCGCTGGACCGACCACGTACGCGAGGTCGGCGACCAGACGCTCTATCCGCGCGCGAACTCCTGGTACATGGGCGCCAACATCCCGGGCAAACCGCGCGTCTTCATGCCCTATGTCGGCGGCGTCGGGGCCTACCGGACGATCTGCGAGGGCGTCGCGGAGCACGGTTACGAAGGTTTCGCGCTGGCTTCGTAGGCGAACGCTTGACGACACGAGTCGCCGTGCGTTGACAGGGGCGGCCCGCCACCCTAACTGTGCCGGAAGGCCGCGCGTGCCCTGGCCCCCATCCGTTAAGGTTTCTGGACATGCTCTCGACTTTGGCCAAGCGGCTGTTCGGGTCCGCCAACGACCGATTCCTGCGCGACCTGGCCAAGCAGACGCAGGCCATCAATGTGCTCGAAACTGAGTTCGAGGCACTGGACGACGCCGGGCTGAAGGCGCGCACCGAGGTCTTCCGCAAGCGCCTGGGCGACGGCGAGACGGTGGACGACCTGCTCGTCGAGGCGTTCGCCACCGTGCGCGAGGCGGCCAAGCGCACGCTCGGCCAACGCCATTTCGACGTCCAGATGCAGGGCGGCATGGTGCTGCACCAGGGCAGGATCGCCGAGATGAAGACCGGCGAAGGCAAGACCCTGGTCGCGACCTTGCCAATCTACCTCAACGCGCTCGAGGGAAAGGGCAGCCACGTCGTCACGGTCAACGACTATCTGGCCCGGCGCGACGCCCGCTGGATGGGCCAGATTTACGAGTTCCTGGGCCTGACGGTCGGCTGCATTGTGCACGGGCTGAACGACGTGGAGCGCAAGGCGCAGTACGCCTGCGACGTGACCTACGGCACGAACAACGAGTTCGGTTTCGACTACCTGCGCGACAACATGAAGTTCTCGCTGGCCACCATGGTGCAGCGACCGTTCCACTACGCCATCGTCGACGAGGTGGACAGCATTCTGGTCGACGAGGCGCGCACGCCGCTGATCATCTCGGGTCCATCGGAGGATTCCTCGACGATGTACAAGTCGGTCGACCGGTTGATCCCGGCGCTGACCGAGGAGCACTACGAGAAGGACGAAAAGACCCGCACCGTGGCCCTGACCGAGGCGGGCGCCGAGGCGCTGGAGGCGGCCTTGCGGGCCGCCGGGATGCTGAAGGAAGGCGGGCTCTACGACATCGCCAATGTCAGCCTGGTGCACCACTGCCAGCAAGGCTTGCGCGCCCACAAGCTTTTCACGCGGGATGTCGACTACATCGTCAAGGACGGCAAGGTCGTCATCATCGACGAGTTCACCGGACGTATGATGGAGGGCCGGCGCTACTCCGAGGGCCTGCACCAAGCGCTGGAGGCCAAGGAAGGCGTCGAGGTCCAGACCGAGAACCAGACGCTCGCCTCGATCACATACCAGAATTACTTCCGGCTCTACCCGAAGCTGGCCGGCATGACCGGCACGGCCATGACCGAAGCGGCCGAATTCGGCACCATCTACAACCTGGACGTCATCGAGATCCCGACCAACGTGGAATGCGTGCGTATCGACCATTCCGATGAGGTCTATCGCACCGCCAAGGAGAAGTACGACGCCGTCGTCGCGGTGATCGAGGATTGCCACAAGCGCGGGCAGCCCGTGCTGGTCGGTACCGTCAGCATCGAGAAGAGCGAACACCTGTCGGGCATCCTCAAGAAGCGCAAGGTGCCGCACAACGTGCTTAACGCGCGCTACCACGAGCAGGAGGCCCAGATCATCGCCCAGGCCGGGCGGCCCGGCGCCGTGACCATCGCGACAAACATGGCCGGGCGCGGCACCGATATCCAGCTGGGCGGCAACCCGGACATGCGCATCGTCACCGAGACCGCCGGCATCAACGACGAGCAGGCGCGCGCCGCCCGCGTCGCCGCCATCCGAGCCGAGAACGCCGAGGCGAAGAAGCGCGCGCTGGACGCCGGCGGGCTCTACGTCATCGGCACGGAACGGCACGAGAGCCGGCGTATCGACAACCAGTTGCGCGGCCGGTCGGGCCGGCAGGGCGACCCCGGCGCCTCCAAGTTCTACCTGTCGCTCGAGGACGACCTGATGCGCATCTTCGGCTCGGACCGGCTGGACGGCGTGCTGCGCCGGCTGGGCCTGCAGGAGGGCGAGGCGATCGTCCACACCTGGGTCAACAAGGCGATCGAGAAGGCGCAATCGAAGGTCGAGGCGCGCCACTTCGAGGCGCGCAAGACGATCCTGAAGTTCGACAACGTCATGAACGACCAGCGCAAGATCATCTACGAGCAGCGCCGCGAGATCATGGCCGAGACCGATGTGAGCGAGACCATCGGCTCGATGCGCGCCGAGGTGCTGACCGACATGGTCGGCCGCCACATCCCCGAGAAGGCGTACCCCGAGCAGTGGGATTCGCCCGGCCTGCACGCCGAGGGGCTGCGCGTCTTCGGGCTCAACCTGCCGTTCGAGGCGTGGGCCAAGGAGGAAGGCATCGCGGATGAGGAGATCCGCGAACGCTTCACCAAGTCAGTCGACGAGCGCATGGCCGAGAAAGAGACCAAGTTCACGCCGCAGATCGTGCGCCTGGCCGAGAAGAGCCTGCTGCTGCAGATCCTCGACCACAAGTGGCGCGAGCATCTGCTGCACCTGGATCATCTGCGCCAGGGCATCAACCTGCGGGCGTTCGCCCAGCGCGATCCCTTAAACGAGTACAAGCGCGAGGCGTTCGAGCTGTTCGACGGCATGCTGGTGGGCCTGCGCGAGACGGTGGTCTCGGTGCTGGCGCACCTGGAGATCCGCGCCGAGGTGCCCCAGCCCAAGGGGCCGGCGCGCACGGTGGAGGGCCGCGCCGACCCGGCCGAGGCCGGCATGGGCAACGGCAGCGACCGCCCCGTGGCGCCGACCCAGCGCCTAGCGCAGCCGGCTGCCGGATTCGCCAAGGTCGGCCGCAACGAGCCGTGCCCGTGCGGCTCGGGCAAGAAGTTCAAGCACTGCCACGGCCAGGTGAACTGAGCGCCGGCGGCATGGCTACCTGGACCACCTTGACGGCCGCGGACGGCTACGCCCTGGCGACGTGGCGCGCCGTGCCGCGGGGGCCACGGCGCGGCGGCCTGCTGGTGCTGCAGGAGATCTTCGGCGTCAACGACCACATGCGTGCGGTCGCCGACGGCTTCGCGGTCGAGGGCTGGGAAGCGCTGGCGCCGGCGCTGTTCGATCGCGCCCGACGCGACGTGCAGATGGGCTACGAGGCCGCCGACGTGGCCGAGGGCCGCGACCTGCGCGCCGCCGTGCCGTTGGAGAAGGTCGTGGCCGACATGGAGGCCGCGATCGCCGACCTAGCGCCACGCGGACCGGTGGCCGCCGTCGGCTACTGCTGGGGCGGATCGCTCGCCTAGCTGGCGGCCCAGCGTCTGCCCGTGGCCGCGGCGGTCGGCTACTACGGCGGCCTGGTCGCCCAGTGGCTGGACCAGCCGCCCGCGGCGCCGGTCATGCTGCACTTCGGCGAACACGACCACGGCATCCCGCTGACCGACGTGGAGCGCATCCGCGCCGCGTATCCGAACGTGCCGGTGCACGTCTACCCGGCTGGGCACGGCTTCAACTGCGACCAACGCAAGGACTACGACGCGTCGTGCGCCGCGCTCGCGCGCCAACGAACCCTGGCCTTCCTGGCCGAGCACGTCGGCCGATCGACGATCAGGCGCTGAACTCCAGCAGCACGCCGCACGCGGCCGCGGCCGGCACGATGACGGCGCGGCCACGGTCGCGCTCGAACCCGACGCCCGCCGCCTCCAACACCCGCGCCGCGCGCGCAATGTCCACCACAGTGATCGTCAGGGCGGCGACCGAGGGCACCGCCGGCGGCGTCGCGTCGAAGGCGGGGTAGAGCTCGGCCGCGTCCTCGGCCGTTGCGACCACCAGGGTCGTCGGGCCCATACGGACCGTGAGCATGCCGTCGGTCGCGGCCATGGCGGCGGGGCCGAATAACCGCTCGTAGGGCACGCGCAACGCCGCCGGGTCCGCCACCACGGCGAGCATGGCGCGCACGCCCAGCGCGCCGTTGGCGTGGTCGGTCCAGCCGGGCCGGCGCACCAGGTCGGGCGTCAGGTGGTGGCAGACGAAGATCGGCACCTCGGGCGTCGCGGCGGCTGGCACGTGTATAAGGGCGAAGCGCGGCTCGACCGTGCCCTCGGGCAGATCGAGGGGCCGCGCTAGGGCGCGCCGCTCGGGCGCGAGCTCGGCGTCGGACCAGACGCGGAACGCCGCGTCCGGGTCGTCGCTGGCCAGCGCGAACCCGACGCCCACGTCGCCGGCGGCCGCGATGCGCGCCTCGATCGACCGGCGCGGCTGCGTCGGGTCGATCACCCCGATCAGCTCCAGATACTCGCGCCCGAACATGATGCAGTAGTTGCCCGTGCTCCAGCCGACGTGGCGGCCGCGCGGCGTCAGCGTGAAGCCGAGCCGGGCGTAGCGCTCGCGCGCCGATTCCAGATCGCGCACGCCGATCAGCACATGGTCGAGCCCGGTGAAACCATCACGCATCAGCGCCTCGCGCGCGGCCGGCCGTAGGTGGCGAACTTGGCGACGACACGGCGCATTTCGGCGCGCCCCAGCAGCCGGGGCCGGCCGAGCTGGAGCACGTGCCAGAACTGCGCCGCCAGGGACTCAACCTCGACGGCGAGGCGCACGGCGGCGTCGAGATCGGCGCCCAGGGCGACGATGCCGTGGTGGGCCATCAGGCACGCCCGGCGATCCTCGAGCGCCTCGACCACGTGGGCCGAGAGCGCCGCCGTGCCGAACGTCGCGTACGGCGCGCAACGGATCGAATCGCCGCCGGCGGCCGCGACCATGTAGTGGAACGCGGGGATCGCCAGGCCCTGGCAGGCGAGCGCCGTAGCGTAGAGCGGATGGGCGTGGACGACGGCGTTCGCTTCGGGCCGCGCGATCAGCACGTCCCGGTGGATGCGCCATTCGCTGGTGGGCGCGAGGGCACCTTCGCGCACCGTGCCATCCATGGCGAGAAGCACGATCGACGCGGATGTCAGCGCCGACGACGGGACCCCCGTGGGCGTGACCAGGATGCCCTTGCCAGCCCGCAGCCCCACGTTGCCCGAGGTACCGCGGTTGAGCCCGGCGGCATCGAGCGCGAGCGCGGCCCCGACCACGGCCCGACGCGCCGCGGCTTTACGCAAGGTCAGCGGCCCTCGAACTCGACGAGGCTGAGCACCGAATGGCCGCGCTCGCGCAGCCGCTCGGCGCCCTTGAGCTCCGGCAGGTCGATGACGAACGAGCAACCGACGATCCGCCCGCCGGTACGCTCGATCAGCCGGATCGCGGCCAGCGCCGTGCCACCCGTGGCGATCAGGTCGTCGACCACCAGGACGGTCTCGCCCGCGCGCACCGAATCCGTGTGGATCTCGAGGCGGTCGATGCCGTACTCCAACTCGTAGTCCTGGCCGATGGTATCCCAGGGCAGCTTGCCCTTCTTGCGCACCGGCACGAAGCCGCAGCTGAGCTGGTGCGCGACCGCGCCGCCCAGGATGAAGCCGCGCGCCTCGATGCCGGCGACCTTGTCGATGCGCCGCCCGGCGAAGGGCTGCACCAGCTCGTCGACGACGCGGCGGAAACCGCGTGGGTTGACCAGCAGCGTCGTGATGTCGCGGAAGACGATCCCCGGCTTGGGGTAGTTGGGGATCGCCCGGATCAGGCCGGCGAGATCGGGTGTCATGCACCGCCCGTCCCGGCGACGCGGGCCATCACCGCCGAGAGCCGCGCGGTCGCGGCCGGGTCCCACGCGGCGCGCGGCGTGATGATGGCCGCGTCGAGCACACGGTCGCAGCCGTGCGGGCACGGGCTGGGGCGCGCGCCGAAGCCTTCGGCCAAGCGACGCACCATGGCCAGGCCCTTGGCCGCGTTGTCACGCAGCACGGCGAGGATGTCGGCGACCTGCACGTGGCCGTGATGAGGATGCCAGCAGTCGTAGTCGGTCACCATGGCGACGGTCGCGTAGCAGATCTCGGCCTCGCGGGCGAGCTTCGCCTCGGGCATGTTGGTCATGCCGATCACGTCGCAGCCCCAGGCACGATAGAGGTTCGATTCGGCCAGCGTCGAGAACTGCGGCCCTTCCATCGCCAGGTAGGTGCCGCCGCGCCGGGCCGCCGCGCCGCCCTGGCCAGCGGCGACGACCAGCGCATCAACTAGGCGCCGGCACACGGGATGCGCCATGGAGACGTGGGCCACGATGCCATCGCCGAAGAAGGTCTTGGGCCGCGCGAACGTGCGGTCGATGAACTGATCGACGACGACGAAGGTGCCGGGCGCCAGGTCCTCGTGGAACGAGCCGCATGCGCTGAGCGAGACGAGGTCGGTGACGCCCAGCCGCTTGAGGGCGTCGATGTTGGCGCGATAGTCGATCTTGGACGGTGTGAGCCGGTGACCCCGGCCGTGGCGCGGCAGGAACGCCACGTCCAGCCCGCCGATCCGGCCGGTGAGCACGGCGTCCGACGGCGTGCCAAACGGCGTCGCCACCTCAACGCGGCGGGCGTCCTCGAGGCCCTCGAAGTCGTAAAGCCCGCTGCCGCCGATGACGCCGAGAACCGGCCGACCGCCGGCGGTCATGGCGTCATGGCGTCAGTGGGCACCGGCCCAGATGCGCCGCTTGGCCACGTAGGTCAACACGACCAGGAACACCAGGAACAGCATGGTCTTGGCCCCGGCGCTCTTGCGCGCCTCCAGGTTGGGTTCGGCCGCCCAGTGCAGGAACTGGGTGACGTCGCGCGACATCTGCTCGACCGAGGCGGTGGTGCCGTCGACGTAGGTGACCTGGCCCTCGCTGAGCGGCGGCGGCATGGCGATCTGATGGCCGGGCATCACGGCGTTGTAGTACATGCCCTCGCCCACCATCATGTCGGCCGGCGGCTCGTGATAGCCGGTCAGGAGACCGTAGAGGTAATCCGGGCCGCCGGGCCGCGCCTTGGTGATCAGCGACAGGTTCGGCGGGTAGGCGCCGCCGTTGGCCGCGCGCGCCGCCTTCTCGTTGGCGAAGGGCGCGGGGAAGCCGTCGGACAGGCGCGCTGTGCGCGTGAACATCTCGCCGTCGTCGTTGGGCCCGTCCTCGACCTGGTAAGCCCCGGCGATCGCCTTGGCCTCCTCCTCGGTGAAGCCGAGATCGGTCAGGTTGCGGAACGCTATGTACTGCAGCGCATGACACGACGCGCAGACCTCCTGGTAGACCTGCAGGCCGCGCTGCAACGCCGCGCGATCGAACGTGCCGAAGATGCCGTCGAAGCTCCACGGCTGGGCGCTCAGGTCGGTCCCCTCGGCCGCAGCGGCGGAGCTCGAACCAAGGGTGAGCGCCGCGAGGGCGGCGAGCGCCAGACGCTTCATCACGTTTTACCCTTCAGCACGGCGGCGGCGATGCTTTGCGGCAGCGGTCGAGGCCGTTCGATCAGGCCGATCAGCGGCATCAGGATGATCAGGTGCACGAAGTAGTACGCGGTGGCCAGCCGGCCGATGTGGATCCACGCGCCCTCGGGCGGCTTGGCGCCGACGATGCCGAGCAGAATGACGTCGGCGACCAGGACCCAGAAGAACAGCTTGTAGATGGGCCGGAACGTGGCCGAACGCACGCGCGAGGTATCGAGCCAGGGCAGGATGAACAACACTAGGATCGAGGCGAACATGGCGATGACGCCACCCAGCTTGTCGGGGATCGCGCGCAGGATCGCGTAGAACGGCAGGAAGTACCATTCAGGCACGATGTGCGCCGGCGTCACCAGCGGGTTGGCCGGGATGTAATTATCCGGGTGCCCCAGATAGTTCGGCGCGTAGAACACGAACGCCGCGAACACGACGAAGAACACGAACATGCCGAACATGTCCTTGATCGTGTAGTAGGGGTGGAACGGCAACTGGTCCTGCGGCCCGCGCATGTCGATGCCGAGCGGGTTGTTTGACTTAGCGGTGTGCAACGCCCACAGGTGCAGGAACACCAGGCCGACGATCACGAACGGCAGCAGGTAGTGGAGCGAGTAGAAGCGCTTGAGCGTCGGGTTGCCGACCGCGAATCCGCCCCACAGCCACGCCACGATTTCGTCGCCGATCACCGGGATGGCCGAGAACAGGTTGGTGATCACGGTGGCGGCCCAGAAGCTCATCTGGCCCCAGGGCAGCACATAACCCATGAACGCCGTCGCCATCATGGCGAGCAAGATCAGGATGCCCAGCCACCACAGCACTTCGCGCGGGCTCTTGTACGAGCCGTAGTAGAGGCCGCGGAAAATGTGGATGTAGACCACCAGGAAGAACATCGAGCCGCCGTTGGCGTGCACGTAGCGCATCAGCCAGCCGGCGTTCACGTTGCGCATGATGTGCTCGACCGAATCGAAGGCGAGCTTGGCATCGGCCGTGTAGTGCATCGCCAGCAGGATGCCCGTGACGATCTGCACCACCAGGGCGATGCCGGCCAGCGAGCCGAAGTTCCACCAGTAGTTCAGGTTGCGCGGCGCTGGATAGTCGAGCAGGTGGTGATCGACCCAGGACAAGACCGGCAGGCGGTCGTTGAACCAACGGACCATGGGGTTGCTGCGGTAGGCCTTGCTCATCCCGATTCCCCCGCCCCTAGCCGATCACGATGTGCGTGTCGTCGGTGAAAGCGTAAGGCGGCACATGCAGGTTCTCGGGCGCCGGTCCGATGCGAATACGCCCCGACGTGTCGTAGTGCGAGCCGTGGCACGGGCAGAACCAGCCGTTGAAGTCGCCCTTGAAGCCGATGGGGATGCAGCCCAGGTGCGTGCAGATGCCGACGACCACCAGCCATTCCGGCTTGGGCGCGCGATCGGCGTCGGCCTGGGGATCACGCAACTCGGCGATATCGACGCCCGCCGCCTGGGTGATCTCCTCGGCCGTGCGGTGACGGATGAACACGGGCTTGTCCTGCCAGACCACCGTGATCGCCTGGCCGGCGGCGATGGGCGCCAGGTCCACTTCCGTCGTCGCCAGCGCGAGCACGTCGGCGCTGGGGTTCATGCTGTCGATCAGCGGCCAGGCGACCGCCGCCGCCCCGACCACGGCCGCGGCGTTGCTCGCCACATAGAGGAAATCGCGCCGCGTCTCCCCACCGTCGGCGGTCGCGGCCCCGTGCTGCGCCATCCCTCTTACCCCCTGCCGCCCTTCCGGAATCGGGCCGCGTTGTGGCATCAAACCTTTGCGCGTGTCCAGTCGGGCGGCCGCTCCAGGCGCCCGCCGGCCGCGCCCTGATTATACCGTCGTCGGCACCCTGACAAGGGTGCGCTGAACCGGGGAGCCCCATGGACGATCCTGCCCTGACCGAGGCCCGCAAGGTGCTGGCGGCGGAGTGGTTCGCGGCGCTGCGCGACCGCCTGTGCGCCGCCTTCGAGGCGATCGAGGACGCCCATGACGGACCGGGCGAACCCGGCCGTTTCGAGCGCAAGCCCTGGACGCGCGAGGGTGGTGGCGGTGGCGTCATGGCGATCATGCGCGGGCGGGTGTTCGAGAAGGTCGGCGTCAACGTCTCCACCGTGCACGGCACGTTCTCCGAACAGTTCCGCAAGCAGATGCCCGGCGCCGCCGAGGACCCGCGCTTCTGGGCCAGCGGTGTCAGCCTAGTCGCCCACATGCGTTCCCCCTTGGTGCCGGCGGCGCACATAAACACGCGCCACATCGTGACCACGCTCGGCTGGTTCGGCGGCGGCGCCGACCTGAACCCCAGCCACCCACGGCCCGACGACACGCGCGACTTCCACGCCGCGCTCGAGGCCGCGTGCGAGGCCTACCAGCCGGGTTGCTACGCCGAGTACAAGCGCTGGGCCGACGAATACTTCTTCATTCCCCACCGCGGCCATGCCCGGGGCGAAGGCGGCATCTTCTTCGACGATTTGGCCAGCGGCGACTGGGAACGCGATTTCGCGTTCACCCAGGGTGTCGGCACCGCCTTCCTCGACGTCTTCCCCCGGCTGGTGCGTCGACGCATGGCCGAGCCGTGGACCGAGGCGATGCGCGCCCGCCAGCTCGAACACCGCGGCCGCTACGCCGAGTTCAACCTGGTCTACGACCGCGGCACCAAGTTCGGCCTGATGACCGGCGGCAACCCCGAGGCGGTGCTGATGTCCCTGCCCCCAGTGGCCACATGGCAGTGACCGCGGCCACTGCGAAAACTCGTTGCGTTAACCAAAGCTAAAGTATCCCCTCAATGGGGGAGCGGGGGCGTTCGCGTTCACGGGACAGGAGTTGGCGCGGTGGCCTTGCGCCGAGGCACATCGGGGGCGAACACCATCCTGGGTACCGCGGCGGCGGATACGCTGCTGGGCCTGGGCGGCAACGACTCCCTGTCGGGACTGGACGGCAACAACCGACTTGACGGCGGCACCGGGCGCGATCGGGCGTCCGGTGGGCGGGGCATCGACATCTACGTCGTCGATCGGTCCGATGATGTCGTCATCGAAGGGACGAACCAGGGTACCGACACGGTCTCCGGCTCGGTCACGTTTGTCCTGCCAATAATGTCGAGAACCTGACCCTGACCGGGACCCGGTCGATCAACGGCACGGGCAACACGCTCAACAACACCATCACCGGCAACGGCGGCGGCAACACGCTGTCGGGCGGTGACGGCAACGACCGTCTGATCGGCGGCAAGGGCAACGACGTCTACGTCGTCGATCGCACGACGGACCGGGTTATCGAGGCCGGCGGCGGCGGTTTCGACACGGTCTTTACCAAGGTGGCCATGGCGCTGCCCACGAACGTCGAGGCGCTGGTCATCACCGGCAACGCCAACGTCAACCTGACGGGTACCAAAGGCGCGAACGCCATGGCCGGGAACGGCGGGATCAACACCATCACTGGCGGCGCCGGCGACGACGTCGTCGACGGCGGCGGCGGCGCTGACAGCCTGGTCGGCGGCGCCGGCGACGATACCTACCTGGTCGACGATGTCGCCGACACAGTGGTCGAGGACGCCGGCGGCGGCAACGACACGGTCATCTTCATCGATACCGACCTGGACCTGAACGACCTGACCAACATCGAGAACGGCACGGTCCAGGGCAACGGCAACGTCGGCATCATCGGCGATGGCTTCGCCGACCTGATCGTCGGCGCGCGCGGCGCCAATGCGGGGGCCTTCATCCGGGGCGCCGCCTATGTGGTGTTCGGCACCGACACCCCGCCCGGCCTGCTCAACCTCGATACCATCGCGGGCAGCACGGGCGGCTTCAAGATCAAGGGCGCCCAGGAGGGCGACGAGATCGGCTTCTCGGTCGATGGCGCGGGCGACGTCAACAGTGACGGCTTCGATGACGTTATCGTCGGCACGCGACTGGCCCATCGGACCGGGTTCTACGGCGGCGCGGCCTATGTGGTGTTCGGTCGCGATCTCGAAGGCATGGTCACCCACCAGGGAAGCGCTGCGGACGATGCCCTGGTCGGCGACGGCGGCGCCAACATCCTGGTCGGCGGCCAGGGCGACGACACGCTGGACGGCGGCGCCGGGGGCGATGTCCTGGTCGGGGGTGCCGGCAACGACATCCTGGTCTTCGATTCCGCTGACGTGCGGCGCGTCGACGGCGGTGGCGGGTTCGATACCTTGCTCGTCGATGGCACGGGTGTCACGGTCGACCTGACCGCGATCAACGCGACCGTCCACTTCACGCTCTACGACGGCATCGACGCCATCGATTTGACAGGCAGCGGCGCCAACAGCCTCACGCTCGAATTCGCCGACCTGCTGACCATGGCGAAGGACACCAACGTCCTGCGCGTGGACGGCGACGCCGACGACACGATTGCCACGGGTGACACGGGTTGGGGCGTCGGCGTGGCCGACGCGGACATCGCCGGCTACACCACCTACACGAACGGCGGCGCAACCCTGATCGTGGACAGTGACATCACGCAGACCGGCGTGCAGGCGTAGGGAGCTAGCGCCCCTCGGCGCGCCAGGCGAGCGCGAGCCCACCGAGCGCCAGCGCGAAGGTTAACCAGCCCGGCATCACCGCGAAGCGGTCGATGCCGGTGACGAGGTAGCGACGCAGGCGCGGGATGCCGATCCAGCCGGGGCCGCTGGCGTCGTGGCCCACCTCGACCCGGCGCAGCCGTGGCGTCTCGGTGGCGGCGAGCCAGACGACGCCGCCCCCCGTGGCCTCGGCCACCGGTCGCAGGGCCAAATCGTCCGCGCGCAGATCGCGCCATTCCAGGGGGTTCAAGTCGCCCACCGCCGCGAGCGCGCGGCGAGCGCCCTCGCTGATCCGGTAGAGCCCCGGCTGGGTCACGACGAGCTCGGCGACCAAGCGGCCGCGGCCACGGTTCTCGAGCGGGACGGTGACCGTCGTTCCCACCGGGTCCGTCACGGTCGCGCTGCGCGGCCCGGGCTCGAGCGTCTGGCGCGAAATGATCAGCCGGTCGCCGCGCGCTTCGACGCTGAGCGCGTCCTCCTCCAACTCGGGCTCGCGCATCAGCCAATGGGCGACGCGGCGCAGCATCTCCGCTTGCGGCCCGCCGCCCTCGAACCCCCGTGCCCACAGCCAGGCTTGGTCGCTCATGAGCTGCGCCACCCGCCCTTCGCCTTCGTGCGCCAGCACCAGCAGTGGGCGATCCTCGGCGCCGGTCATCAGCACGTCGGCGTCCTCGATGTCGGTGTCGACGATGCGGAACCACCGGCCCCAGCGCGGGTCGTCCTGGGCGGCTCCGGCCAGATCGGCGGTGACGGGGTGTCGCCTGCCCTTGTCGGTCAGCATCGGCTTGAAGCCACCGACCAGGGTTTCGCCACCGGGCCGCGCCGGCAAAAGCACGCCGAGCGGCGTGCGGAACAGGCTGAGCGGCGTGGCGAACTCCGGCCCCGAGGCGACGAGCAGCGCCCCGCCGTCGCGCACGAAATCGGCGATGTTCTGGAAGTAGCCCTGCGGGATGATGCCGCGGCGCCGGTAGCGATCGAAGATGATCAGGTCGAACTCCTCGAGCTTGACTTCGAAGAGTTCGCGCACCGGGAACGAGATCAGCGCGAGTTCGCGAATCGGCGTGCCGTCCTGCTTCTCGGGCGGGCGCAGGATGGTGAAGTGAACGAGATCGACCCCCGGGTCCGCCTTGAGCAGGCTGCGCCAGACCCGTTCGCCGGTGTGCGCCTCGCCGCTGACCAGCAGGATGCGGAGCCGTTCGCGCACGCCGTTGATGGCCAGCACCGAGCGGTTGTTGGCGAGCGACAGTTCACCCTCCAGCGCCTGGGCCTCAAGCGCCACGATGGTCGCGCCGGCGTGGTCGAGCGCGAGTTTCAGCACGGCCGGTTCGCCCGGCTGCACCAGCTCGGTGCGCGGCTCGCCGTCGTCGAGGCTGATGGTGACGGCGACCGGCGAAGCGGCGGCTGTGGTGCCGGCGTCCTCGATGGCGACGGCGAGCTCGATGTCGCTGCCGACCAGGCCGTAGGTCGGCGCCTGCTCGACCACCAAACGACGATCAACCTCGCCGGGCCGACCGGTGATTAGCGCTTGCACCGGCGCCGTCAGGCCGAGCTGGTCGGGCGGCGGCGCGTCGTGGACCTGACCGTCCGTCACCATGATCACGGCGGCGATCTGGTCCGCCGGCACGTCGGCGAGCGCGCGGTTGAGCGTCTCGAACGCGAAGGTGCCGGAACGCGGCAGCGCCGTGGCATCGCCCGGCGCGGTGCCGCCCACCGTGACGCGGCGGACCTCGACGTCGGGCATGGCGGCGAAGGCGTCCTGCAGCGCGGCGACCGCCGTGTCGGTGGCGGCGGTGCGCTCGGGCGCCGTCTGGCTCGGGCTGCGGTCCTCGACCAGCACGGCGATATCGGGCAGCGCGCGGCGTTCCTCGCGTTCGACCGACGGGTTGCCGAGCGCCAGCAGCAGCACCGCGAGGACCAGCGCGCGCCACCCGGTGCCGCGTACCCGTCGCGCCACGCCGATGCCCAGCACGACCAGCGCCGCCAGCGCCACCGCCGCCAGGAGCCCCGACGGCACCAGCGGCGCGAAGACGATGCCGGTCCAGGCGTTCATTCGCCCAGCCGCTCCAGGATGGTCGGCACGTGCACCGCATCCGCCTTGTAGTTGCCGGTGGTGGCGTACATGACGAGGTTTATGCCGAAGCGATACGCCGTCTCGCGCTGGCGTTCGCCGCCGGGCACCACGGGCAGCAGCGGCTGCAGGAAGGAATCCATGGCCCAGGCCGCGACCCAATCGTGGCTGCCGACCAGCAGCGAGGAGACACCGTCGTTGACCGCGCCCTCGGTCTGCTCGATCCAGACCTGGCCGCCGGTCCAGCGGCCCGGCATGTCGTCGATCAGGTAGAACGCGCGCGTCAGCACATGCTCGTGCGGCACCGGCACCAGCGGCGGCACGCTGAGCCCGGCGAGCAGGCGGCGGAGCGCGGCGCTGCTGCGCCCGCCCGAACCGCCGAGCGAGGCGTCCGGGTCACGTGTGTCGAGCACCAGAACGCCGCCCGTCTTGAGATAGTGGTCGAGCTTGGCGCGGGCGTAGTCCGACGGCGGCGCCTGGGTCGGCGTGATCGCCCAGTACACCAGCGGGAAGAAGATCAGGTCGTCGCGCTCCAGGTCGATGGCCATGGGATCGTCCGGCTCGACCGAGGTGCGCGAGCGCAGGATCGTGCCGAGCCCCCACAGGCCGGCGCGCGTGATCTCGTCGATCTCGGGATCGCCGGTGGCGATGTAGCCGAGCCGGATGTTCGACGTGGCGTCGATGACGTAGGTGTCGTCCAGCGCACCCGCACCCGGGGCGAGAAGAACGAGACCGACGGCCGCCGCCACCGCCGCGCGCGGCCGCACGAGCTGCCCGCGGACCAGCAGGCTGGCCAGCAGCTCGGCCAGCGCCAGGCCGATCGCCAGCACGAACAGACACGGGCGGACGTCGACCTCGTCGGTCAGGCCGAAGGGCCGGAGGATCGCGCCGTCCGGCAGGGGCGGCAGCGTGACGACGCCGCCCAACGCCGGGCCCAGGTTGAACGCCCGGCGGGCGTCGGGCGGGCCGTAGTAGCCTGGTGGACGCGCCGGGCCTGGCGCGCCGGTCTCGAGCGTGCCGGGCGCGATCGCCTTGGCCGACGGCGGCGGGGTGCCCAGCGCGCCGAAGCCGTCCAGGCTCTGCAGGGGCGGCAAGGGCTCGTCCTCGCCCTGGCCCGGCGGGCCGGACGACAGCTCGACCAGGCGCTGCAGCATTTCGACGAACAGGCCCGAGATCGGCAGGTTGGTCCACGCCGTGTTGGCGGTGGTGTGGACCAGCACCAGCCAGCCATCGCCGCGCGGTTCGGCGGTGACCAGCGGCGTGCCGTCGGCCAGCCGCGCCCAGGTCTTGTCGGGCAGGTCGAGCGTCGGCTCCGCCAGGACCTGGCGCGCCACCAGCACGTCGCGCGGGATGGCCAGGCCGGCGAACGGGCTGGCCGCGTCGAACGGCGCCAGCCGCGCCGGCTCGGCCCACGACATGGCGCCGCCGATGGTGCGACCGCCGCGCAGACGCACGGGAATCAGATCGTCCGCGCCCTCGGCGAAGCGCGGCCCGGCGAAGCGCACCAGGACGCCGCCCTGCTCCATCCACCCTGTCAGCGCCTCGGTCATGGCGCCGGGCACCTTGGCCACGTCGGCCAGGACGAGAACCGCCGGCGGGTTGTCCATCAGGGTGTCAATTTCGCCGGCGCGCAACTCAGTGAACGGCTCGAGTGCCCGGTCCACGTAGTAGGTGTCGGACAACAGCGGCTGGTCGCGCTCGAGCGGGCCACCGGAGACAAGGCCCGCCGGGCGGCGCTGCCAGCGGTCGTCGACCAGAACCACCGAGGCGGCCGAACGCTCGCCCTCGATGTCGAGGCGGGCGACGCGGTTGCGCACCTCGGCCGGCAGATCCAGCGTCACCGTGGCCTCGGCGGCGCCGGGCTCGAAGACCAGCGCGGCGCGCGCGAGGAGACGGCCGTCGGCGGCGGAGGCGCGCACCCAGGCGCAGCGTTCGCCGCCCGTGTCGAGTCGGCGCGCTTCGACATCGAGACGGCGGGCCCGGTTGCTTGGCGGCAGCAGCACCAACGGTGCATCCGCGATCGGGGCCGCGACCACGTCGAGCGGACCGTGAGCGAGCATTGCGGCGGCGAGCTCGGCTTCGCCTCCCGCCAAGCCATCGGCGATCCAAACGGCGGAGGTCGCCTCGGGCGCGACCGCCTCGAGCGCGGCGAGCGCCGCCGCGCGGTCCGCCGGCCAGGGCTTGGGCGCCAGGCCGCGCACGGCCGCGCGCGCCTCGGCCGCCCCGGTCATCGTGACCGTGGGAATCCGGCCGTCCTCGGCGCCCGGCGCGGTCGTGACCAGGATGACCGGCCGACCTTCGCGTTCGGCCAGCTCGAGCAAGCGGTCGGCCGCGTCCTGGCGCGTCTCCCAGTCGCGCGCGGCGGCCCAGCCGTCGTCGATGACCAGCACCAGCGGTCCGCCGCCAGCGATCGGGGCGCCTGGTTTCCACACCGGGTGGGCCAGACCGGCGATCACCGCGGCGGCCAGGGCGAGCCGCAGCGCGATCAGCCAAGGCGGCGTCTTGACCGCGGCCTCGTCCTCGGCGCGCAGGCCGAACAGCAGCCGGATCGCGGGGAAGCGCACGCGCAGCGGCGCGGGCGGGATGACGCGCAGCAGCCAGTAGAGCAGCGGCAGCGCCGCCAGGCCGAGCAGCAGCCACGGGGCGAGGAAGGCGAGCGGGCCGAGCGCGACCATGGCCTAGGCGTGCCCGGCCAGCGCCATGTAAAGGGCCAGCAACGCCTCGGGCGCAGGACGGTCGGTGTGATGCAGGCCGAACCGCCAGCGCGCCGCGCGGGTCGTGCGCTTGAGATGGGCGCGATGGTCCGCCAGGCGCTTCTGGTAATCGGCGCGCAGGGCCTCGGCCCGCTGGGCCAGCATCGACCCCTCGTTCTCCAGCCCCTCGAACAGGGTGTGACCGCTGAACGGCAGGGTTTCCTCGGCCGGATCGAGGGTCTGGAACAGATAGCCGCGCACGCCCCGGTTCGTGTAGTGCCGGACCGTGGCTTCGATCTCGGCCTCGGGCACCAGCAGATCGCCGATCACCACGAGCTGGGCGTAGCGCGGCAGGTCGATGCGCGGCGGCAGGCTGTCGTCGCCGTCGTCGCCCAGCGCCAGCGCGTGCGCCATGCGGGTCAGTGTCGCGCGCCCGGTGGACGGGCGGCGGTCGACGCCGAGCAGGGCCACGTGCTCGCCGCCGCGTACCAGGAGCACCGCGAGCGCGAGCAGAAGCAGCCGCGCGCGCTCGGCCTTGGTGCTTGTCGCGAGATGGGAGGCGAAGCGCATGGACGGCGAGGTGTCGCACCACAGCCAGACGCTTTCGGCCGCTTCCCACTCGTTCTCGCGCACGAACACGCGCATGGACTTGGCGCTCTGGCGCCAGTCGATACGGTCGACCTCGTCCCCCGGCTGATAGCGGCGGAACTGCCAGAAGGTCTCGCCCGAACCGACGCGGCGGCGGCCGTGCACCCCCTGGGCGACCACGGCGGCCACGCGTTCCGCCGCGACGAGGAGCGGCGGCAGGTGCGCCGCGAGCTGCTCGGCGCGCTGGCGAATCGTCGGATCGGCCATGGCGGACTCAGGCCAGGGGTGCCGTCAGACGTTCGATGACCTGGTCGATGGTGACGCCCTCGGCGCGCGCGGCGAAGCTGAGCGCCATGCGGTGGCGCAGCACCGGGCCGCTGAGCGCCAGGACGTCGTCGATCGAGGGCGCGTAGCGGCCTTCGATCAGCGCCCGCGCCCGCGCCGCCAGCATCAACGCCTGGCTGGCGCGCGGCCCCGGGCCCCAGGCCACGTGCCGGAGCACGTCCTCTATGGTGGTGCTCTCGGGACGGCCCGAGCGCACCAGGTCGAGGATCGCCTCGACCACGCTGTCGCCCACGGGCAGGCGGCGGACCAGGTTCTGGGCCGCCATCAGCTCCTCGGCGGTCATCACGGGGGCGAGCGGCGCCTCGGCCACGCCGGTGGTGGCGATCAGCATGTCCCGCTCGGCGTCACGCTGCGGATAGCCGACGTCCACCTCCATCAGGAAGCGGTCGAGCTGCGCCTCGGGCAGCGGGTAGGTGCCTTCCTGCTCCAGCGGGTTCTGGGTAGCCAGCACGTGGAAAGGGGTGGGCAGCGGATGGCGCTGGCCGGCCACCGACACCGTGCGTTCCTGCATGGCCTGCAGCAGCGCCGATTGGGTGCGCGGGCTGGCGCGGTTGATCTCGTCGGCCATCAGGAGCTGGCAGAAGACCGGGCCCCGGATGAAGCGGAAGCCGCGCCGGCCCGCCTCGGATTCCTCGAGCACCTCGGAACCCAGGATGTCGGCGGGCATCAGGTCGGGCGTGAACTGGACGCGCTTCTCGTCGAGGCCGAGCACGCGGCCCAGCGTCTCGACCAGCCTCGTCTTGCCGAGGCCGGGGACGCCGATCAGCAGGGCGTGGCCACCGGCCAGCAGGGTGATCAGGGTCTCGTCCACCACCGCCTGCTGGCCGAAGATGACCCGGCCGATCGAGGCCCGGACGGCCGCGAGCTTGCGCCCGAGGGATTCGATCTCGCCGACCAGATCCGTGGGGTCCGTGGCCCTGACGATGGTGTCCACCATGTGCTATCTCCTAACTAGTTCACGAGTATAGGATCGTGACGGGGAATGACGGAACCGCGCCGTTCGACCGGGCCTACACGTTCGCGCGAGCAGCGGCCGACAGTCGCGGTCGACCTGCGCATCGCGCGCGACGGCACCTGGTATCACGACGGCGCGCCGATCCGCCGCGCGGCGCTGGTCAAGTTGTTCGCCGACGCGCTGGTGCGCGGCGCCGACGGCGCGATCTGGCTCGAGACGCCGGCCGAACGGGCCCGCGTCGCCGTGGACGACGCGCCGTTCGTGGCGGTGGACGTGGACACCGAGGGCCAGGGCGAGCAGCAGACCGTGATTTTCCGCACCAATGTGGGCGACCGTGTGGCGGCCGATGCCCAGCACCCCATCCGCGTCGCCTTCGGCGAGGGCGGCGAGCCTGCGCCTTACGTGCTGGTGCGCGCTGGGTTGGAAGCCCTGATCGGTCGCGCGGCGTACTACCGGCTGGTCGCCATGGGCGTCGAGCGCCGCCAGGGCGACCGCGTCATGCTCGGCGTGTGGAGCGGCGGCCAGTTCTTCTCCCTTGGCGAGACTGGCGATGCGTGAGGCCGTCCGGCGCGCGCTGGCGGGCGCGAATGGGGGCCTTCGCGACGTGGCCGAGCCGCACCTGCGTGCCGCCGCCGTGCTGGTGCCGCTGGTCGACCGCGCCGAGGGCATGACCGTGATCCTGACCCGGCGGTCCGACGATCTGCCCGACCACGCCGGCCAGATCAGCTTCCCAGGCGGGCGCATCGAGCCGCACGACGCCGACGAGGCGGCCGCGGCGCTGCGCGAGACCGCCGAGGAGATCGGGCTCCCACCCGAGCACGTCGAGATCCTGGGGTCGCTGGCGCCCTACCGTACCGGCACGGGCTACCACATCACGCCGGTCGTCGGCCTGATCCGCCCGCCCTTCACGCTGGCACCGGACCCGGCCGAGGTGGCCGAGGTGTTCGAGGTGCCGTTCGACTTCGTGCTCGACCCCGCGAACCACCGCCGCGATTCCATGGTGTGGCGCGGCACCCTGCATTTCTACGACGCGGTGCCGTTCGGCGACCGCTACATCTGGGGCGCCACCGCCGGCATGCTGGTGCGCTTCGCACGCCTGGTGGGTCAGCCATGAGTCGCGCCCTGCTGTCGTATCTGCTGCCGTTCGTGCCGGTGGTCGTCTACGCCATCTGGGTCTACGTGGCGCGCAACCGCGCGGCGGCGCGCGGCGCGCCCGCGGTCGCCTGGCGCGACGGACCGTGGTCGTGGCTGATAGCGGTCGCATTGCTGGCCGGCGCGATCGCGGTGCTGGCGTTCGCCCTGGTCGACGGCGACGCGCCTGGCGGCCGCTACGTGCCGCCATCGTACCAGAACGGCCAGGTCGTGCCGGGGCACGTGGAGTGAGCGCCGCGCCCGAGCCCGTGCGCATTCCCCTGCCGGAGGTCATGACCGGGCCGGCCGTGCGCGCGGTGATCGCGGCGCTCGGCGCGGCTGGCACCGAAGTGCGCTTCGTCGGCGGCTGCGTGCGCGACGCGCTGGCCGGCCGGCCGGTCAAGGACGTCGACCTGGCCACCCCCGACCCGCCCGAGCGGTCCATGGCGCTGCTGCGTGACGCCGGGCTGAAGGCGGTGCCCACCGGCCTGGCGCACGGCACGGTGACCGCCGTCGCCGGCGGCCACGGCTTCGAGGTGACCACGCTGCGCGTCGACGTGCGCACCTTCGGGCGCCACGCCGAGGTCGCCTTCACCGTCGACTGGCGCGCCGACGCCGCGCGCCGCGACTTCACATTCAACGCCATGAGTGCTGCGCCGGATGGCGTGCTGCACGATTACTTCGACGGCCGCCGCGACCTGGCCGACGGGCGCGTGCGCTTCGTCGGTGAGCCGGCGACCCGCATCGCCGAGGACTACCTGCGCGTGCTGCGCTACTTCCGCTTCGTCGCCCACTTCGCGCGCGGCGCGCCCGACGCGGCCGCGCGGGCGGCGTGCGCCGCGGCGGCGGGCTCGCTCGGCCGCCTGTCGGGCGAGCGCGTGCGCAACGAGCTCCTGAAGTTGTTGGCGGCGCCCGATCCCCTGCCCGCGCTCAGGCTGATGGCCGAGACCGGCGTGCTCGCCGCCGTGCTGCCCGAGGCGCAGGGGTTCGAACGCTTGGCCGCGCTGATCGCGATCGACGACGGCGACCCGCTCCGTCGTCTGGCCGCGCTGGTCGGGGCGCGCGATGGCGGCTTGGCGCAACGCCTGCGCCTGTCGAACGCCGAGCGTGATAGGCTGATCGCCGCGCCGTCGTTCGACATCGCGCCCGACACGACGATGCCGGCGCTGCGCCGTCGGCTGTACCGGGCGGGCGGCGCGACCACGATCGACGCCACGCTGCTGTCGTGGGCCGCGCGGCGGGCCGCCGGCGCGGCCGCTCCAACCGACAGTGCCCACGGCGCGCTGCTGGCGGTGGCTCGCGCCTGGTCGCGCCCGACCCTGCCCATCAAGGGCCGCGACGCGATCGCCGCCGGCGTGGAACGCGGCCCCCGTGTCAACGCCCTGGTGAGCGCGATCGAGGACTGGTGGGTCGAGGGCGATTTTGCCGCCGACCGCGCCGCGTGCCTGGCCGAACTGAGGCGACGTGTCCGGGCGGGCGAGGCCTAACGCGCGGCGCGGGACGCGAAGTGGCGGTCGAAGTCGCGGCCCAGCGCGCCGATGTCGCGCAGGATGGCGGCGCGCGCCCCGTCGGTCTCGATCGCGCCGTAGAGCAGGTGGACGCCGCCGTTCTCCAGTCCGCAATAGTCCAGGATGCCGACGCCGAGCTGCACGCGCATGGCCTGGTCGTAGCCGCGCTTGACGTAGCTAGCGGACCCCGCGCCCGAGATGCCGATCATCATGCCGCGCTTGCCCGCCAGGTTGCGGTCGCCGTAGGCCCAGCCGTTGTTCCATACCCGGTCGATCCAGCCCTTGGTCATGGCCGGCACCGACCACCACCACACCGGGAACACCAGCGCGACCGCGTCGTTGCGCGCGACGCGTGCCTGTTCGGCCAGCACCGCGTCGCTGTAGCGCTTATCGCCTTCGTTCCAGTCCGGCTCGTCGGCCGGCGGCATGCGCGGGTCGAACCCTTCGCGGAAGAGGTCAGCGAGTTCGGGCGTGTGGCCCGCGGCGCGCAGGCCTGCAATGAAGGCGTCCACGGCGGCGCCGGTAAGCGAATCGCGGCGCGGATGGTCGAGGACGACAAGCACCTTCATGGCGGGACCTCCGGGCCGGGCTGCTGGGGCGCCTGGATTCGAACCAGGGATCACGGGACCAAAGCCCGTTGCCTTACCGCTTGGCCACGCCCCATGCGCGGTTCCATGTAACCAAACACGGGGCGGCCGGCAAGGCGGCGGCGGCGCGCGCCGTCACGACACGCGGCCGTAGGAATCCTCGAAGCGCACGATGTCGTCCTCGCCCACGTACGAGCCGGTCTGCACCTCGACAATGCGCAGCATCCCCGGCCCGGGGTTTTCGAGCCGGTGCTTGGTGCCCTGGGGGATGTAGGTCGACTGGTCCGCGACCAGGGTGACGACCTCCTCGCCACTGGTAACCTTGGCGGTGCCCTCGATCACCACCCAGTGTTCGCTGCGCTTGTGGTGCATCTGCAGCGACAGCCGCGCGCCCGGCCTGACCGTGATCTCCTTGATCTTGAAGCGCGGCCCTTCGAGCAGCACCGCGAACGAGCCCCACGGGCGGCGCTCGTTCAGGTGCGCCGTGGCCTCGGGCCGGCCCAGCGCCTTGAGCCGGTCGACCATCGCCTTGACCCCGGCGCTGTCACGCCGGTCGGCAACCAGCACGGCATCGGCGGTTTCGACCACCACCACGTCGCGCACGCCGGCGAGTGCCACCAGACGGTGGTCAGCACGCGCGATGGTGTCGCGGCTGTTCTCGACCACCACGTCGCCGTGGGTCGCGTTGCCCGCCGCGTCCTTGGCGCTGACCTCCCACAGGCGGTGCCAGTCGCCCACGTCGGACCAGCCGATGGCGCACGGCACGACCGCGCCGAGGCTTGAGCGTTCCATCACCGCCTTGTCGATCGGCTGGGATGGGACGGCGGCGTAGGCGGCGGCGTCGATCGCGGGCGGTCGGTCGCCCGCCGCACCGCCCATGGCGCGCTTGACCGCATCGAGCACGTCGGGCGCGGTGCGCGCGCACTCGTCGAGGAACGCGCCCGCTGCGAAGACGAACATGCCGCTGTTCCAGTAGGCGCCACCGGCGGCGATCAAGTGCTCCGCGTCGGCGCGCGGCGGCTTCTCGACGAAGCGCGCGATGGCGAAGGCGCCTGGGACACCGGCGAGCGGCGCCCCGCGCCGGATGTAGCCGAGCGTCGGGTCCGGACCCCTGGGCGTCATGCCGAAGGTCACGAGCCGGCCAGCCTCCGCCGCGCGGCGCGCGATGGCGAGCGCGTCCATCAGGGCATCGACGTCCTCAATGTAGGCGTCCGCCGCGGCCAGCCACAGGATGGCGTCGCGGCCGAACGCCCGCACCGCGTGAAGCGCGCCCAGCGCGGCGGCGGCGGCCGTGTTGCGCCCAGACGGTTCGGCCAGCACGTGGCGCGCGAGGCCGGGATCCAGGTCGCCCAACTGGTCCAGCACCTGGAATCGGTGGGTCGTCGTGGTCACCGTGATCACCCGGTCGGCCGGGGCGGCGCGCAGGGCCCGCGCCGCCGCCTGCTGCAGCAGGGTCCTGTCCCCCGCCAGGTCCAGGAGCTGCTTGGGGTAGGAATCGCGGCTGAGCGGCCACAACCGCGTGCCGACCCCGCCGGCCAGAAGGATCGGTACCATCATCGCGGGACCTTCGAGGGTTGCGAGGGCGCGGAGCATGGCCGATCGGCCACGGCGTCACAAGCCGAGGCTACTGGTAGAACGTCGACCAATCGTTGACGAAGCGGCCCAGCCGATCGTCGCCGGTCAGCGGGTAGAGCGCCATCGGCCGCACTACGAACTGGCCGCCGTCGCGCGTCAGCGGCCGGAAGTTGAGCCCGGCGCGCCGCTTGGTCGGGCGCAGGCAGAACAGATCGAGCGGCACCTACACAAAGAAGCCTTTGTCGAAGCTGCCTTGGCCGAACTTCTGGTCCGAGACGTTGGTCAACGTGGCGAACGCGCCCAGCACGACGCCACCAAGGAACTCGCGCGCCAGCTCGAACGTGGCGCCGATATCGCGCGCCAGATAGCGGCCCATGCGCACGGTCGCGTGCAGGCCATAGAACGGCGTGTCGTAGTAGAAGCTCAGGTGCCTGGTGGTCGTGTGGTAGTCGAAGAAGCCGAACAGCTGCTTGAAGTCGCTCTGGTAGACGTGATTGACGTCGAGCCCGACGGCCAGGCGGGAATCGAACGGCCGATAGAGGATCTCGCCACCGAAGCCGCCGTACATCTCCTCGAAGATGCCGGCGGCAACCCGGCCGTACCAGCCCGGGCCGAGGTTGGTGACGTAGACGCCGTAGAGGTTGACCAAGTTGTTCTCGCCTTCACGCAGGTACCAGTCGATCTGGCTGCGCACGCGGCGCAGGCTGCCCGAGACGGAGTCAGTGACCAGCTGGTTGAAGTTGTTGTAGAGGTCGGCGCCCACCGCGCCTCGGATCGAGAAGTTGCGCGTGAACTGCACCTCGGCGCTGAGCCGCGCCCAGAGCTGGAACAGGTAGAGCGCGTCGACGCCGCCCACGTGCTGGCGGATCTGCGGCGCCAGGCCCCAATCGAACGCCGGGTAGCGATCCGGATTGCGGTAGGCGGTCGCCGGCACGACGCCGTCGTCGGCGGTCAGCACCGCGTGGGCGAAGGTCTCCTCGGGGCTGCCACGCAAGGCGATCCCGCCCTCCAGGTCGGTAAGCATGACCGTCATGCGGCTGACCTCGAGGCCCGCGTTCATGTGTACGACGGTGATCGCCTCGACGGAGGTCGGCGCCGCCGCGGCGACCGCGCGCGCCGCGCGCCCGACCGCCTGGGGCGTCGCTCGGTACTTGCCCTGGGCGACAAAGACGGTCGCCGACGTCTCGTCCAGGTCGACCGCGTCGACCGTGAAGTCGGCGGTCTCTAGGCTGTCCATGATGGTCCGCGCGGCGGCGAGCCGCTCGCCCTCGCTCATCGGCCCGACACCCGGCACCAGATCGTCCACGTCGACGCCGAGCGAGTGCGAGAGGGCGAACGTCTCGCTCTCGTAGTGGGTCTGTTCGGTCATGCCGTCGGGCATGACCACCGCGATGGTCGCACCGTCGATCGGCGGTGGCCGCGTGTCCAGCGCGATGCGCGCGGCGGCCGAGCGATCGAGGTCCGCCGGACCCACCGGGCTGAGTGTCGCGGTGCGTTCCGCGATGTCGACGCCCTCGACCGAGGCGACGAGCGCGTCGAGCCCGTCGAACAGGCGCCGGGCGGCGTGGGCCGCGACCTCGGACGGCGGCGCGACGCGTCGGCCGGCGCGTTCCGCCGCGGGCTGCCGCTGCGGCACATTGGGCGCGGGCGAGTCCACGCGCAGCACGGAAACCACGTCGTCAGCATAAGCATCCCCGGACCTGCCGGGATCGGGGAACTCGATGGTCCCACGCGCGTGACCCGTCTGGTCGATATCGTCCCGGACGCGCGTTACGGCGTACCGGTCGATCTGACGCTGGGGCCCCAGGCGGAGGAGATGATCGAGATTCTCGAGTTGACCTACGACGTGGTCCGCGTGCGCGAGGTCGGATCCGCGCCGCTGCTCGACTGGCGGTTCGAGAACACGTACTGGGCGTCGCGTGACAACGGCTTCGTGTGGAAGAGCGTCCAGCACCTAGTGCCCGAGTTGGGACCGGTCGAACTGGAGATCCTCAAGAAGGCGGCCTGACCAGGGACGCCGTTGTGTCAGGAGCGCGCGCGACGCGATCGCTTGCGCCCGGGCTTCGCGGGGCGCGGCGGCGGCGCGGCCTCCCAGTGCAGCGCGAGCTGGCCCTGACGCGGGCCGCACTTGGCGCACCAGCAGTTCTCGGGCCGCCGGCGCGGCCGGCGCACGAAGTGGTACTCCTGCCCGCAGCCGCGACACTGCCAAGTGACGATGGCGTGCGCCTTGGGCGACAGATAGCGGATCGAATGACAGCGATCCGCCGGTTCGCCCAAGGTCTCCATGACCCCACGCCAACCGATGCCATGGCCACAATCGCGCCGCTTGTGCAGGTTGGCGATGATGTGGGCACATTCGTGCAGGAATGTGGCGTTGCGGTCCTTCTCGCGGCCCGGTTTGAACAGCGCCGCGTTGAGCACGATGCGACGTTCTCGCATGAACGCCGATCCGGCGACGGTCTTCGCACGATCGCTCGCCTCGACCTTGCAGTCCAGGCATCGATCGAGCGCATCGCCGTAGATCATCGCCCGTCTTAGCCGCCCCTCGAGGCGCCACGCACGCGCGAGTTCACTAACTGTTCCCAGTTCGCCTTCGTTCGCCATACGCCAGCCCCGATGGTCCGGCGCTGCCACCCACCGCGAGCCGCGCGCCGTGTTGAACGAAGCATGCTAGGGATGCGACCCCAAAGCAAGAACCTCGCGAAAGCAAAGTTAAATATTTGTATTTGTGTAGTTTTATTCCATCCCGATTTAAGACCGATACCGCAAGAACGGTCTTGACAAGAGGCCGTCAGGGTGCGCAGCCGCGCGCGGCCGGGCACCCCGATCCGAAGCGATCAGACGCCTGCCTTGATCTCGTCGAAGGTGTTGATGTGGAGCTGCTTCAACTCGTGCGGCACGAACTGGTAGCCGTGCGAATTGGCGAGCCCTTCCTCGGGGTTGTTGAGGTTGATCTCGGTCAGCAGCGACGGATCGACCAGGTTGAAGGACTTCTTGTTCGAAGCGCCGTAGTTGAACGTCTCGATCATGTACTTGCCGGCCTCGGGCGACATGGAGGCGTTGAGGAAGTCGTACACCGCCGCCGCGTCCTTGGTGCGATTCGAGCGCGCCAGGCCGCAGTTGAAGCTGATCAGCCCTTCCTTGGGCTTGGCCCACACGACATCGAGCCCTTCCTTCTTCATCTGGCCGTAGGTCCCGGCCCAGCAGAAGGTAATGAGCAGTTCCCCTGACGCCAAGGCCTGGCTCACCTCGCTGGTGTCGTTCCAGTAGAAGCGCACCAAGTTCTTCTGCTTGCGCATCAACTCCTTGACCTTCTCGAAGCGATCGCCATCGGGACGGTAGGGGTCGTCGAGGTCGCCGGCCGCGAGCGAGGCGACAGGGATCACGGCGTCGGTCGAATCCCAGATGCCGATCTTGCCCTTGAATCGCTCGTCGTAGAGAAGCCGCCAGGACTCCTCCTCGGGCGTGATTCCCGACAGCGTCGGGTTGTAGCAGATGCCGCTGAAGCCCCAGTACGTCGGCACGAAGTAGCGTTGCCCGTCGATGAACGCGTCGGCCGGTCCCTTCAGCGGCTCGAACACATCGTCGAGGTAGAGCAGCTTCGATTCATCGATCGGCTGTAGGCCGCTGGTCTGCCAGCGCGGCATCACGTCGATGCACGGGCACACCACGTCTGCCTCGAAGCCGGCCTTGAGCTTCTCGATGCCCTCGTACTCGTCGCCGTAGAACGTGGATTCCGGCGGGCTGCCGTACTTCTCCACGTACGCGGGGAAGAGCCCCGGATCCTCGAAGCCCGCCCAGGTGAAGTAAAGCAGCTCGCCGCCCGCCCGCGCGGGCCGTGGCGCCATGGGCAACGCGACGGAGGCCACGCCGAACAAGGCCGCGGCCTCGGTGATTTCACGACGGGTCAACTTGCCTTGGTGCAGCCGATCGATAAGGCGAACGCGGTTCATGACGCCTCCCTTTCGCTTGATTTCATCGGGTCTTCGACACGCGTTAGGCTAGACCCAGGGACTGACGAGGCCAAGGTCCCGCCAGGGACCGTTAACCGATGTTCGCTACGGTTGCCGATCCGGGTCGCCGCGCGCCGCCGGCGGCGTCAGAACTCGGAATGGATCTTTGCGCGAGTCATCGAAGCCCGGACCCCACTCTGATGCTGGACAACGAACAACGAGATACGCCTGTTCCTAGAGGAGATCTGCTGCGAGATCGCGCGGGCGCGGCACATGGAAGAAGACGGGCCGAGCGCCGACGCGATTGCGATTCACCGCGAGGTGACGTTGGGCCAGGACCGTTTCGCCGATATCGTGGTAACCGTCCAGGGGCGCGCGCCCTACGCCATCGAGGTCAAGGTCGGGCACGGCGAGGCCGATCTGGTCGCCAAGCTCGCGCGCAAGTACGGACCCAACCCGTCAAGGCCGGATCTCGCGTGCGTGGTCGTGCTGATCCGCCGCGACGACTTCCCGTCGTGGAACGCGACGGCCGCGCGCATCCGCGCCGCCATGGACCCGCTCATCGAGCTGATCGCGTGGGATATCGGCGGTCTGGCCGCAAAGGTCGAGCGCTATTTCGCGGTGGCGACGCCCAGTCTGGAGGGGCAGGCGCTGCTGGAGGCCCGACGCGCCATCGACCGCGCCAAATGGCTTCAGGTCTACGGCGACAACGACGCGGACTCGCCGCTCATGAGCACGCTTCTGTGGCATTTCGGGCCGTGGACGCTGGATCCTCTCCAGCGCGACCATGGTCTCGGTCCGGCGGACGTGCTGCGCCCCAGCACCTACCACGATGTCTGCGTCCTGATGGGCGACCTGAGCGGCTTCTCCGGTTACGTGCGCGACACGGTGGACGAGCGCGTCGTGCGCGACGCCCTGACCAGCTTCTACTCCAACGCTCGTTTCGCCATCCACGCCGTCGGCGGCATGGTCTATCAGTTCATCGGCGACTCGGTCGTCGGGCTGTTTGGCCTGCCGATCGGCCGCCCCGGGGACGCCGACCGTGCCCTGCCCTGCGCGCGCCGCCTGGGCGAGATGGGGCGAAACGTGACACTGGGCTGGCAGGAGCGCATCAACCGCGTGCAGAAGACCCGGGGCGCCCATGTGGGCCTGACCATCGGCGACCTGACGCTGGTGCCCCACCGCCCCTTTTCGCAGACCCACGTCGGCTTCGTCGGCGACAGCCTGAAAATGGCGGCGCGCCAGCTGGATCGCGCGGGTCCGGGCGAGATCCGGGTCGGCAACACGCTGTTCCGCCACCTCTCGGCCGAGCACCGCGAAGGTTTCACCAACGAGGCGCCGATCGAGGCGCGCAATGTGGGCAGCGTGCTGACGTGGCGCCGCCCGCTTTGAGCGGGTACCGCCGCGCTGCTAGACTGCGACTGTCCCAAGGACGGAACCCTTCATGCCCGATTGGATCTGGTACGTGCTGGCCTTCGTCGGTCTGGTCAGCGCCTACGCCGTGCTCGGATCGCACGTCGGTGGTCTGTTCGGCCCCGACCGCCCCGACAAGGCCGATACCCATACGTTCAGCGATCGCGGGCTGCTGATCCGCAAGATAGCCCTGATCCTGTTGGGACTTCTTGGCCTCTACGCTGTCGTCGACTACGTGGCGCTCTGAGCACCGCCCCCATGTCCCGGCCTACGCTGCCCGGCGATGTCAGTCTCCGGCGCGCGACGCCACGAGACGCCGGGGCGATCTCGGCCATCGCGATCGCCTGCTGGAGGGACACCTACGTGGGACACCTGCCGGACGATCTTCTCGCGGGCCTCGAATCCGGGCCTTGGCATAGCGCTGCCGCGTGGCGCGCCGTGCTCGCGTCGGACGATGACGCGACCGTCACCGAAATCGTCGAGATCGAGGACGAACCGGCCGGGTTCGTGCGATCGGGGCCGGTCGACGCGCCACGCGGCGCGTGCCGCGGCATCATTCAGTCGATCTATCTGCTGCGCGACTACCGCGCGAAGGGCTTGGGCAGCGCGCTGATCGACCGCGCGCGGGCCCGCCTGCGCGATGCCGTCCTGACCCCCGTGGCCATCGAGGCGTTCGTCTTCAACGCGCCAGCCCTCGCCCTCTATCGCCGGCTGGGCGCACGCGACATCGACCGGCGCACGGCCTTCGAACACGGAGGGGTCGTGGTCGAGGAGATCGTTCTCGGTTGGCCGGAGCCGCCGTCGGGTGTATGAGCGTTGGCCGTCCCGACCAGGAACGTGCCGTGACCGCTTCGCCCGCCCGCGCGCCGCTTCTGCTGCTGGTCGCCGCGACCTCGCTCGGGCCGCTGACCATCAACATCTTCATCCCGTCGATGCCGGGCCTGGCGCGCGACTTCGCCACGGACTACGCCACGGTACAGCTGACCCTGACGCTCTACCTGATCGGCATCGGCGTGGGGCAGTTGTTGTGGGGGCCGGTGTCGGACCGCCACGGCCGACGCCCGGTGATGATCGCAGGCCTCGGTGTCTACACCGTCGGCAGCGCCCTGTGCCTGGTGGCGCCGTCCATCGAGCTCCTGGTCGTCGGGCGTGTGATCCAGTCGGTGGGCGGCTGCGCTGGGCTGGTCACGGCGCGCACGATCCTGCGCGACGTCTACGAGCGCAACCGCGCCGCAAGCATGCTGGCCTACGTCACCGTCGGCATGGTCTTGGCGCCCATGCTGGCGCCGACGATCGGCGGCTACCTGGACGGCTGGTTCGGCTGGCGCACGGCGTTCGCGGTGCTGCTGGTGTTGGGCCTCGCCCTGGTCGGCTGGAGCTTCGCGCGCCTGGTCGAGACGCATCACGCCCGCAGCACGTCGCTCGGACTCCGCTCGATGCTGGCGTCGTGCGCGGTGTTGATCCGACACCGGGCGTTCTGCGGCTACGCGTTGCAGATCTCCATGGGGTTCGCCATCTACATGACGTTCCTGGCGGCGGCGCCCTACATCATGCTGGAGGCATACGGCTACACGCCGGCGGCCATGGGCCCGTGGTTCATCCTGGTCGGCGGCTGCTACGCCCTAGGCAACTTCGCGGCCGGCCGTCTGTCCCAGCGCAAGGGCGTTGATCGCATGATCGCGGTCGGCCTGGCGATCCAGGTGGTGGGCGTCGCGATCGGCTTGGCGCTGGCGCTGGGCGGCGTGGACCATCCTCTGGCCCTGTTCGGCCCGGTCGGCATCATGTCGATCGGCCAGGGGCTGACCATCCCGAACGGCACGGTCGGCGCGGTCAGCATCGAGCTCACGCGCGCCGGTGCCGCCGCCGGGCTTGCCGGCTTCCTGACCATGGCCCTGGGCGCGCCGGCGTCGTACCTTGGCGGCACCATCGCCGACGGCGGCACCCTGCCCGTCATGATCGTCATCCTGGTCGCGACGGTCCTGGCGATCGTCAGCCACGTCGCGGGTGTCGTGGGAGCCCGGAACGAAGCGAGCCGAGGAGCGTTATGAACGAGATCGTCAACCTGCGTCGCGCGCGCAAGCGCCGCGCGCGCGCCGAGATGGAGCGCGCGGCGGAGGCCAGCCGCGCCGCCCACGGCCGCACCAAGGCGGCGCGGACGCGCGAGGACGCCCGGCGGGCCCTGGACGATGCGAACCTCGAGGGGCACCGGCTCGACGAACCGGGAAACAAGCCGTGAGGCGGGCCAGGCCCGCGGCGCCGGGTCTCGACCGCGCGACGTTCGAGGCGCTGGGCGCGCGCGCGCTCGATTTTATCGCCGATCACCTCGACCAGATCGACGCGCGTCCGGTGAACCGGCCGCTGCCGCGCGACCTGCGCCAGCAGCTGCTCGAGCAGGCGCTGCCCGAGGCCGGGGAGGACCCGGCCGCGATCCTGGATTTCCTCGGCACAACGGTGATGCCCTGGCCCATGGGCAACGGCCATCCCCGCTTCTACGCCTGGGTCAACTCGCCACCGGCGCCGCTGGCGATCCTGGCGGACGCCATGGCCATGACCGTCAACCCATCGTCCGACGGTGCCGAGCACGCGGGCCGCTTTCTGCTCAAGTCGGTGACGCGCTGGCTGGCCGAGTTGATCGGCTACCCGACCGAGGGCGCCATGGGTCTGCTGGTGGGCGGTGGCACCATGGCGAACCTGACGGCGCTGGGCGTGGCGCGCTACGCCGCCGCGCAGCGCGCGGGCTGGGACGTGCGCGCCAAGGGCCTGCAGGGTGGCGCGCCGCCGCTGGTCTTCTACGCCTCCGACGAGGCCCATTCATGCATCCGCAAGTCGATCGAGATGCTGGGCATCGGCACCGACAACCTGCGGCTGGTCCCGGCCGGCGACGACTACCGCGCGTCGGTGCCGGCGATCGCCCGCGCCATCGCCGAGGACCGCGCGGCGGGCCGGCTGCCCGCGTGCGTCATCGGCAACGCCGGCACGGTCAACACCGGCGCCATCGACCCGCTGGACGCCCTGGCCGACCTGGCGGCGGCTGAAGGGCTATGGTTCCACGTCGATGGCGCCTACGGCGCGTTCGGCCGGCTCGATCCTTCGGTGGCCGCGCTCTACGCCGGGCTCGAGCGGGCCGATTCGGTCGCGCTCGACCCGCACAAGTGGCTGCACGTGCCGATCGAATGCGGCGCCGTCCTGGTGCGCGACGCCGAGATGCAACGCGCCACCTACAGCCTGGTGCCACCCTATCTGGACGCGGCCAAGGCGCCCGATCCCGACAACCCGCGCTGGACCATCGAGTACGCCTTCACCCTGACCAGCCAGATGCGCGCGCTCAAGGTGTTCGCCGTGCTGCGCCACATGGGCCGGCGCGGCGTGGCCGCCATGATCGCCAGCCACAACGCGCTGGCCCGCGACCTGGCGCAGCGCATCGGCGCGCGCAACGACATGGAGGTCATGGCGCCGGTGACGATCTCGGCGGTCGGCTTCCGCTACCGCCCGCCCGGTGTCACCGACGAGGCGGCGATCGAGGCGCTGAACGCGCGCATCGTCCAGGCGCTCAACGACGAGGGTGAGGTCTTCATCCTGACCACGCGGCTGAAGGGGCGTCTGGCGATCCGCGCGTGCATCATGCACCACGACAACGACGCGAACGACATGGCGCACCTGATCGCGCGCGTCGCCCACTGGGGGCGGACGCTCGCCGACTGACGCGACCCGGCCCCGGGCGGCGCGCTACGCCGCCATGTCGGCCGGCAGGTTCTGGAAGGTCTCGTCCATTTCGAGAAAGCTCGGCTGCGCGGCCGAGGGCACGGAGCCGCGACCGATCTCGACCGAGACTCGGGCCGCGTTGCCGTGCAGTTGGGCGACGAGCGTGTCCTGGATGATCTTGTAGAAGGCGCCGTCCTCGTCGACGATTCCCTTCATGCGCGTGGCCAGCGGACCGACGATGCCGTAGGCCAGGAACACGCCGAGGAACGTGCCGGTCAAGGCGCCGCCGATCAGGGCGCCCAGCACCTCGGGCGGCTCCAGGATCAAGCCCATGGTCTTGATGACGCCGAGCACCGCCGCGACGATTCCCAGCGCCGGCGGGCTTTCCGAGACGAACTGCATGACGCGGCGGAACCCCAGCGCCTCGTGGTGGTGCTTCTCGAGCTGATTCTCCATGTTGTCGAGCACCTGGTGCGGATCCTCTAGGTTCATGCTGATCATGCGCAGCGTGTCGCAGATGAACGGGATGACGAAGTGGTCGTGCTGGATCTTGGGGAAACGGCCGAACAAGGCACTTTTGTGCGGCTTCTCGATGTGCGTCTCCAGCGACATAAGGCCCTTGGTCTTGATCGTCTTGGTTTGCACGGACAGCAGGCACAGAAGGTCGCGATAGTCGGCCTTCTTCCACTTGGGCCCCTTGATCACGCCGGTCAGGCCCTTGAGCGTGGCGATGATCGTGCCCATGCTGTTGGCCACGAGCGCGGCCGAGAACGCCGCACCGCCGATCATGATGCCTTCGAACGGCAGCGCGTGCAGGATCGGCTCGAGATAGCCGCCCGAGGCGATGAAGCCGCCAAACACCGTGGCGAACAGGAGAACGATACCGCCTATCGCGAGCATGAAGGGACCAGTGCGTGGCCTGCGTCGGGCGCCGGCGCCCGAACCTCAGCCGTCACTCTGATCGATCGTGCTTAAGGGTCGCTTAAGCCGTGGCCGCCGCGCGCAGGAAGGAAGCGGGGGCCACGACGAGGAGCGGGGATGGATCGTGGCCTCCAAGACGCGGGGAAACGTGGACGCTCGAAGGGGCTACCCCGTCGCCCGGCCGGGGCAAGGGTTGGGCCGAACGCGGTTGGAACACGCCTTCGCCGACGACCATCGCCCCGGTGCGATGGCGGGGCCGTGACGCCGCCGTTACCGCAATGTAAAGACGCCCGGCGCGGCGGGTCAGGGCTTGCGACGATTCAGCCGGCGCATCAGGCTTGAGGTGTCCCAGCGTCCGCCGCCCATGCCCTGCACCTCGGCGTAGAACTGGTCGACCAGGGCGGTGACCGGCAGCAGCGCGCCGCTGCGCCGCGCCTCGGCGATGCAGATGCCCAGGTCCTTGCGCATCCAATCGACCGCGAAGCCGAACTCGAACTTGTCGTCCAGCATGGTCTTGCCGCGGTTCTCCATCTGCCAGGACTGCGCGGCGCCCTTGGAGATCACGTCGACCACCAGAGCGCCGTCGAGACCGGCCTTCTGGGCGAAGGCCAGGCCCTCGGCCAGGCCCTGCACCAGGCCCCCGATGCAGATCTGGTTGACCATCTTGGTCAACTGCCCGCTGCCGGCCCGCCCCATCAGGGTGACCGCGCGGCCGTAGCAATCCATCACCGGCTTGGCGCGCGCGAACGCGGCCTCCTCGCCACCCACCATGACGGTCAGCTTGCCGTTCTGGGCACCCGCCTGGCCGCCCGAAACGGGCGCGTCGAGGAAGCCGAGGCCGCGCCCGCGCGCTACCGCGTCGAGCTCGCGCGCGAGGGCGGCTGACGCCGTGGTGTGGTCGGCGAAGATCGCGCCCTTGTCCATGGCGCCGAAGGCCCCGTCCGGACCCAGCGACACGGCGCGCACGTCGTCGTCGGCGCCGACGCACGAGAACACGATCTCGGCGCCGCGCGCCGCCGCGGCCGGTGTCGGCGCGGACCGCCCCTTGTGCTTCGCGACCCACGCCTCGGCGCGCGCCGGGTTGCGGTTGAACACGGTGACATCGTGGCCGTTGGCGGCCAAGTGCCCGGCCATGGGGAAGCCCATGACGCCCAGACCGATGAACGCGACCTTCACGTCGACCTCCGCGCCTGGAAGGCTCCGATCCTAGCCAGCGCGGCGCGAACCGACAATGCCGGCCCGCGAGGGAGGAGGTGCCTTACGCGTGGGCCCAGGCGGGCGTCATGGCGGCGAGGCGCAGCAGCCGGCGACGGCGCGCCAGCGTGCGCAGGGCCAGCAGGTCGGGCACGACCAGCACGCCACGCTCGGCGAGTACGGCCGGAACGGTTGGTTCGGCGAACGTACCCTCCCGCGTCGCGATGACGATGCCGGCGCCGACCTCGGCTGCGTTGGCCGGATCGATGACGGCCGTGCCGCCGCACACGACGAGGGCTTCGGCGCGCACGATGGGTGCCTCGTCGAGCAGCGCACGCGCGGTCGGCAGATCGCTCAGGGCATACGACATCGTTCGACCCTCCGGCCGGACCGCGGCGCGAACGCCCGTCCGACGCGGCATTCAGGACGCCACACGTCGGCCTCCCCGCAGGGTCCGAGGCTTCTTTCGGCGCCTTCGTTCCCTCGATCCTGGGCGGATAGGCTTAAGGAACCGTTGCCACCCCGCCCCGCCGATCAACCAATCCAACCAGCGATTGATGACCGTCACGGTGCGACGGTCGACACCGAGCCGCCCCCGCTCCTAGGATGGGAACGTCGTCCACGACGCCGCTGCAGGACCTTTGCGGACCGATTAACCAAGACGAGCAACGACCATGCCAAACGACGCCGCGCGCGCGTTGCCCGAGCTGATCCAGGCGCTCGGCGCCGTGGTGGGTGCCCGCCTGTCGACCGCCGCGGCGGTCCGCGATCAGCACGGTCATGGCGAGTCCTACCACCCGACCAAGGCGCCCGACGTGGTGGTGTTCCCCTCGACCGTCGAGGAGGTCGCCGGTGTCGTGCGCGTCTGCGCCGAGCACGCCGTCCCGATCATCCCGTTCGGCACAGGAACGGGGCTTGAGGGCGGCACGGTCGCGCTGCACGGCGGCGTCTCGATCGACGTCTCGGGTCTCGACCGCATCGTCGCGATCCGACCCGAGGACATGAACGCCACCGTGCAGGCCGGCGTCACGCGCAAGCGGCTGAACGCCGCGATCCGCGATCAAGGCCTGTTCTTCCCGATCGACCCGGGGGCCGATGCTTCGCTCGGCGGCATGTGCGCCACGCGCGCCTCGGGCACCAACGCCGTGCGCTACGGCACCATGCGCGAGAACGTGCTGGGCCTGACCGTCGTGCTGGCCGACGGCCGCGTCGTGCGCGCCGGTGGCCAGGCGCGCAAGTCGGCGGCCGGCTACGACCTGACACGCCTGTTCGTCGGCTCGGAGGGCACGCTCGGCGTCATCGTCGAGGTCACGGTGCGGCTCTACGGCATCCCCGAGTCGATGAGCGCCGCGGTCTGCTCGTTTCCGACGGTGGCGGACGCCATCAACGCGGTGATCCTGACGATCCAGAGCGGCATACCGGTGGCGCGCATCGAGTTCCTCGACGACGTGCAGGTCGACGCCATCAACCGCTACGCCAAGCTCGACAACCCCGTGGCCCCGACGCTGTTCTTCGAGTTCCACGGCAGCACGGCCGGGGTCGTGGAGCAGGCGGAGCAGGCCCAGGCGATCGCGCGCGACCATGGCGGCACCGATTTCCGCTGGGCGACCCAGGTGGAGGATCGCGCCAAGCTGTGGCAGGCGCGCCACGATGCCTATTACGCGGCGCTGGCGCTGCGCCCCGACGTCAAGGGCTGGGCGACCGATGTGTGCGTGCCGATCTCGCGCCTAGCCGAGTGCATCGTCGAGACCAAGCGCGACATCCAGGCCTCGACGGTCATGGCGCCCATGGTCGGCCATGTCGGCGACGGCAACTTCCACCTGACGTTCCTGGTCAATCCGTTCTCGGCCGAGGAGATGGCCGAGGCGCACCGGGTCAATGACCGCATGCTGGCGCGCGCGCTGGCCATGGGCGGCACGTGCACCGGCGAGCACGGCGTCGGCTACGGCAAGATCGCCGCGCTGGAGAACGAGGCGGGCGAGGCGGTCGCGGTGATGCGCGCGATCAAGCAGGCGCTCGATCCCGGCAACCTGATGAACCCGGGCAAGGTGGTGCGTACCTGGCAGGAGTCATGAGCGACGACGCCTGGCGGCCCGCGCTTTATGACCGGGACACCCGTTTCGTCAGCGATCTGGGAGCGCCCCTGGTCGACGTCCTGGACCCACGCGCCGGCGAGCGCATTCTCGACCTCGGGTGCGGCGATGGCGCCTTGACGGTGACCCTGGCCGAGCGCGGCGCGTCGGTGATCGGCGTCGACGCCAGCCCGGCGATGGTCGCGGTGGCGCGCGAACGGGGCATCGACGCTCGCGTCATGGACGGCCAGGCCCTGGCGTTCGACGACGCCTTCGACGCGGTGTTCTCGAACGCCGCGCTGCACTGGATGCCGCGTCAGGACCACGTGGTCGCCGGCGTGCGCTGGGCGCTGCGGCCCGGGGGGCGGTTCGTCGCCGAGTTCGGCGGTGCCGGCAACGTGGCGGCGATCCGCGAGGCCCTGCACGGGGCGCTCGCCGCGCGGCGGATCGACGCGGCGCCACTCGATCCCTGGACGTTTCCGACCACGGCTTCGTTCGCGGCCCTGCTGGAGGACGCCGGATTCGCGGTCCTGTCGATCGCCCTGATCCCGCGCCCGACACCCCTGCCCGGCACGCTGGGCGACTGGCTCGAGGTGTTCGCCACGCGATTCCTGGACGCGGTGCCGGCGACCGAACGCGCCGCGCTGACGAACGAGGTCGAGCGCCGGGCGGCGCCGCGCCTGCGTGACGCGGTGGGGCGCTGGTCGGCCGACTACGTGCGCCTGCGCGTGGTGGCCCGCGCGCCATGACCGCCCTTCCGACGCCGCGATCGCGTCGTTAAATTGAGCGGGAACGAGACGATGCATCACGGGACCATGCGCACGCTGTTGGCCGCGCTGGCGGTGCTAACGATCGCCGTACCGGCGCGGGCCGAGTACGTCGATCTCGAACTCGTGCTGGCGGTCGATTGCTCGTCGAGCGTCGCCTACGACGAGTACTCGCTGCAGGTGTTCGGCCTAGCCGAGGCGTTGCGCAATCCGCTCCTGGCCAAGGCGCTCGAGGCGGTCGGCGAAGGCGGCATCGCCGTGGCGTTGGTGCAATGGTCCGACGCCACGCGCCAGTACGTCGCCCAGGGTTGGTACAAGATCAACAGCCCCGAGACCGCGCTGGCCTTCGCCGACCTGATCGAGACGACGCCGCGCTTCGTCGAGGGCGGCGGTACCTCGATCAGCGGTGTCATCGACTTCGCCACGGCCCTGTTCGAGGCCAACGACTACGACGGCCGGCGCAAGGCCATCGACGTGTCGGGTGATGGGCGCAACAATCACGGGCGCTGGGGCTTCGCCGCGCGCGACGAGGCGCTGGCGCGCGGCATCACCATCAACGGCCTGGCGATCCTGAACGAGGAGCCGGGCGTCGATCTGCACTACGCCAAGTACGTGATCGGCGGGCCCAACGCGTTCCTGACCACGGCGGACGACTACACGGATTTCGCCGATTCCATGCTGTTGAAGCTGGTGCGCGAGATTTCCGGCGATATACTGGCGCGGGGCGATAGGCCGGTGCTGTCGGCGAACGTGCCGTGATCCAAACCGCGCGGCGCGGCGTATCGACAGCCGACCCCACCGATCGGGGATGAACGATTTCGAGCGATAGGACCATGGTATCGCTGTCGTTGCGTGTGCCCTTATGGCGGGCGTTCTGGCCCTGGCGCTGGCCGCCTGTGCCGAAATGAACGTCGTTGCGTGCGCCGGTATGGCGGGCGTTCTGGCCCTGGCACTGGCCGCCTGTGCCGAAATGAACAAGGAGATGGGCGAAGAAGCCTTGCTTTACGACCGCCTGGGCGGCAAGGAGGCCATCGTCGCCGTGGTCGACGATTTCGTCGCCAACGTCGCGGCCGATGACCGGATCAACGGCTTCTTCGCCAACACCGACATCGCGCACCTCAAGGCCATGCTGGTCGACCAAGTGTGCGAGGCTTCGGGCGGGCCCTGCGTCTACACCGGCAAGGACATGAAGAGCGCCCACGCCGGCATGCAGATCACCGAGGAGCAGTTCAACGCCATGGGCGAGGACATGCTCAAGACCCTGCAGACGTTCCAGGTGCCCGAGCGCGAGACCAACGAGGTCATGACCCTGCTCGGCTCCATGCAGGGCGACATCATCGGCCAGTAGCGCCCACCAGGATCCCCAGGGCCAATACCCCCAGGGATAATGGGATTGAACCTTCGCGGCGGGTGACCCATCTTGAGTCAAGAGGTCACCCAGCCGCGGAGACGCGCATGTTCATCCAGACCGAGTCGACCGCCAACCCGGCGGCGCTGAAGTTCCTGCCGGGGCGTACGGTGCTGGGCGACGGCAGCGTCGAGTTCGGCGACGCCGACCAGGCGCGCCGCTCGCCCCTGGCGCAGCGCCTGTTCACCATCCCGGCGGTGACGCGCGTCGCCCTGGGCGGTGATTTCGTGACCGTGACCAAGGACGACGGTACCGACTGGCAGGTGCTGAAGCCGGCCGTGCTGGGCGTCATCATGGAGCATTTCGTGGCCGGCCGGCCAGTGATCGCCGACGGCGAGCCAGTCGACGACGCGCTCGCCGCCTCGGTGCGCGAGATGATCGAGACGCGCATCCGCCCGGCGGTCGAGGGCGCGCGCGGCACGGTGGGCTTGCGCGGCTTCGTCACCGGCGTCGCCACGATCGAACTGGGCGGCGCGCCGGCCGCGAACGCGACCTTCCGCAACGGCATCGAGAACATGCTGCGCCACTACATCCCCGAGGTCGAGGAGGTGCGCTTCGTCGCGCCCGCGCGCGACGCGGCGGTGGACGAGGCGGCGAAGGACGCCGGCCTGGATACGCCGGCGGCGATCAAGATCCAGGCGCTCCTGGACGACGAGATCAACCCCTCGGTCGCGGCGCACGGCGGCCACATCGACCTGGTGGCGGTCAAGGACAAGCGCGCGTACCTGCGGCTCGGCGGCGGCTGCCAGGGCTGCGGCATGGCCAACGTGACCCTGCGCCAGGGCGTCGAGGTCGCGATCCTCGACAAGGTGCCCGAGATCGAGGAAGTGCTCGACGTGACCGACCACGCCGGCGGGACCAACCCCTATTTCGAAGGCGGCCACGGGCATCACCCGTACGCCTGAACATCCGCACCGCTACGCCGTGATGGCGTCGAGGAACGCGTCCGCCACCGCGAGGTAGGCGTCGATGTCGGCCATATCGTGGGCGAAGGACGCGGCCGGCCCCGCCGTGGCGATCGCTTCCCAGACGCCGCGGTTGGCCATGAACACGCGGCGCGCGTCGATCAGGTCGACGTCGATCGAGCGGCGCGCGGCGGCGCGAAGCCGCAGGTCATGCTCAGGTCGACCTAGTTCATGTCCAGGTATGTGTGACCGTCCAGATCGGTGAACCGCGCGCCCGCGCCGGCGACGGCGACGATGGGCGGATGACGGTAGATGCCGGCCATCCACGCCATGGGTGCGCCGTTCGGCATGTGCCGCGCGCCTTCGGCGATCGCGCGGGCCGAACGCGGCCGTGCCGCGCGGAACGCCGCGTCCTCGTCCCGACGCAGTTGATCCAGGCGCGCGCGGTCGACGGTGGTGCTTGGCTTCGTCACGCTCAGGTCCGGGCCATGGGTCGGCGGGGCGCGCACCATAGGGCAGTCGACGCCGCGGCGGAACCGCTTGGCGTCAGGGAGCGCACTGGGTCAACAGCCAAGCCGCGACGGCGGCGGCGTCCTCGGAGAGCGCGGGTGCCGTCACCAGCCAGTAGGCGAAGCGCGTCGTCAGGCTCGCGGCCATGGGCCGCACCAGGCGGCCCTGGGCGAGCGCCGCGTCCACGAGGTGGCGCCAGCCGAGCGCGACGCCAAGCCCGTCGGCCGCCGCCTCGACCACCAGAGGATAGCTGTTGAACCGCAAACGCCGCGCCGTCGGCAGGTCGGCCATGCCCCGCTCGGTCAGCCAGACGCGCCAGTTGACCCAATCCCAGTGCTCGTCCTCCAGGTCGATCAGCGTCGCGTCGGCCAGGCCGCGCAGATCGCCCGAGGCGAGCACACGGTCACGGTAGGCGGGCGCGCAGACCGGGAAGATCTCCTCGGCGAACAGGCGATCGACCCGCCGGCCGGGCCACATGCCGTCGCCGTGCAGAAGGGCGATGTCGATCCCCGCGCCGAGGCAGACCGCATCCTCGTCCGAAGCGATCAGGCGCACGACCCGATCGGGGAACGCCGCGCGCAGGTCGCCCAGGCGCGGCAGCAGCCACAGCGCGGCGATCGCGGCATCGGCGCCGATCGTGATCCGCGCGCCGGGCCGTTCGCGGCGCAGGTCCTGGGCGGCGTGGGCCAGTTGCCGGAGGGCCAGCGCGACGGTGTGCTGCAGGTCGCGGCCCTCGGCGGTCAGCGCCACGCGCCGATGGGCGCGCACGAACAGGCGTTGACCCAAGTTTGCCTCGAGCAGGCGGATCTGCCGGCTGATCGCCGCCTGGGTCAGGTTGAGCTCGCGCGCCGCGGCCGTGAAGCTGGCCAGCCGAGCCGCCGCCTCGAACGCGACGAGGGGGTCCAACGGCGGCAACGTGCGGCGGAGATTATCCATAACGTCATGTTATGCTATGGCTGCATCGAATGTCATTTGTCGCCAAGAAGTACCAACCGTAACGTGCCTTCCATGCTTCGGGCGAACGGATTGGACTTACGATCATGAACCAGATCACGCGCCTTGGCGCCGCCGACATGCCGCTGACCACGGACCCGGCGCGGTCCTACACCCTGCCGGCACGGTTCTACCGGGACCCGGCTATCCTGGAGGCCGAGCGCGAGGCGATCTTCTTCCGGTCCTGGTGGCAGGTGGCGCACGTCTGCCGCCTGGCCGAGCCGGGCGCCTACGTGACCGCGCGCATCCACGACCAGCACGTGCTGGTCATGCGCGGGACCGACGGCGCGTTGCGCGCGTTCTACAACGTGTGCCAACACCGCGGTCACCGGCTGCTGGATGGCGAGGGCCGCGCGCCGGTGATCCGCTGCCCTTACCACGCCTGGGTCTACGGCACCGACGGCGCGCTGCGCCAGGCGCGCAACAGCCAGAATGTCGAGGGATTCGACCTGGCGGCCTTCGGGTTGCGGCCCGTAGCGGTCGAGACGTGCGCCGGCTTCGTGTTCGTCAACCTGGACCCGACGGCCGTGCAGCTGGTCGCGCAGGCCGGCGGGCTCGAGGGCGAGATCCGGCGCATCGTGCCCGACCTCGACGCCATGGTGTTCGCCCGGCGCGACACCTACACCCTGGCGGCCAATTGGAAGACGGTCGTCGACAACTTCCTCGAGTGCTACCACTGCGCCCCGGCGCACAAGGACTTCGTCGACCTGGTGGACATGGGGTCCTACCGCACCATCGTGCACGGCATCTATTCGAGCCAGGTCGCGGATCGGCCCCGCACCACCACGAGCAGCGCCTACACCTTCAGGCCCGGCGCGGTCGACTTCGGCTATGCCGGCTGGTTCCTGTGGCCGAACCTGACCATCTGGGCGTTCCCGGGCGATCCGTGCGTCGCCACCCTGCAGATCATTCCTGACGGGCCGGAACGCACCATCGAGCACATGGACTGGTACTGCCTGCCGCCGTGTGCCTCGCCCCAGATCGAGAAAGCGATGCGCTACATGAAGGACGTGCTGCAGCCCGAGGACATTCGGCTGTGCGAAAACGTGCAGGAAGGCCTGCGTTCGCGCGGCTACGACCAGGGCCGTTTCATGGTCGACCGCGCGCGCTCCGAGATCAGCGAGCACGCGGTGCACCACTTCCAGCGCATGGTGCTCGACGCGCTGGAGCGCTGAACGCCGTCAGCCCGCGTCGGGCCCCGCCGCCTCGATCGCAGCCTGGGCGGCGAGCCAGTGGTCCTCGGCCTGGGCCAGCCGTGCCGCCACGACCGAGCGTTGCTGCGCCAGATCGGCGAACGTCACGCCGTCGCGACCATAGGTCGTGGGATCGGCGAGGCGGGCGTCGAGCCGTGCCTGCTCCTTGCCCAGGCGCTCGACCGCCGCTTCCGCGTCGCGCAGCGCGCGGCGCAGCGCCATGATCCGCGCCCGCTCGGCCTGGCTGGGTTTGCGCGGCGGGTGCGGCTCGGATCTCGGCGGTTCGTCGGCCGTCTGGCGCGTCTTCAACACCAGGTCACGATAGCCATCGATGTCTCCGTCGAACGGCGCGACCGTGCCGTCGGCGACCAGCCAAAGGCGGTCGGCCACCAGGTCGACCAGGTCGCGATCGTGGCTGACCAGCACGACCGCGCCACCGTAGGCGTTTAGCCCGTCGACCAGGCCCCGGCGCGCCGCCATGTCCAGATGGTTGGTCGGTTCGTCGAGCACCAGGAGTTGTGGCGCGTCGAGGCACACGAGCGCGAGCGCGAGCCTTGTGCGTTCCCCGCCGGACAGATCGATGACCGCGCGCGCGGCGAAATCGCCGCCCAGACCGAAGCGCCCCAGCCACGCGCGCACCTGCTCAGCGCGCCAGGTCGGCCGACGCCCCTGCACATGGACGAAGGGCGAGCCCTGGCCATCGAGTTCGGCCAGCAGGTCCTGGGCGAAGTAGCCGATCTTGAGCCCGCGCGCCCGGCGCACCTCGCCCGCCCTGGGCGCCAGCCGATCCGCCAGCAGGCGGGCGAACGTGGTCTTGCCGTTGCCGTTGGCCCCGATCAGGGCGATACGGTCGTCGGCGTCGAGCCTGAGGTCGAGGCGCGCGAGCACCGTGCGTTCGCCGTAACCGACCGAGACCTTGTCGAGCACCATCAGGGGCGGGGCGAGTTCGGCCGGTTCGGGAAAGGCGAAGTGCCGCTCGTGCTCCTCGGTCAACTCGGCCAGGGGTTCGAGCCGTGCGATCGCCTTCAGCCGGCTCTGCGCCTGGCGCGCCTTCGATGCCTTGTAGCGGAAGCGGTCGACAAAGGATTGCAGGTGCTTGCGGTACGTTTCCTGCTGGTTGTGCAGCGCGGCGAGTCGTTCCTGTTCGGCGGCGCGCCGCCGCTCGAAGGCATCGTAGTCGCCTTCGTAGAGCGTGAGTCGGCCTTGGTCCACGTGCAGCACCCGGTCGACCACGGCGTTCAGGAAGTGGCGGTCGTGGCTGACGATGATCAGGGTGCGCGGGTAGCGGCGCAGGAACGTCTCGAGCCACATGGACGCCTCGAGGTCCAAGTGATTGGTCGGTTCGTCGAGCAGCAGGAGGTCGGGCTCCAGGAACAGCGCCGCCGCTAGGCCGACGCGCATGCGCCAGCCGCCCGAGAACGACGCGAGCGGCCGCGCCTGGGCCACGGCATCGAAGCCGAGGCCGGCCAGGATCGCCGCGGCGCGCGCCGGCGCGGCATGGGCGTCGATGGCGCGGAGCCGCTCGTGCACGTCGTCCAGGTCGTGGCCGTCACCGGCGTCCGCGCGGGCCAGCAGCCGGGCCCGCTCGCGATCGGCCGCGAGCACCGCCTCGAGGGGGCTCGCCGAACCGCCGGGCGGTTCCTGGTTGATCACGCCCAGGCGCGCGCCCCGGCGCAACGCCAGCTCGCCGCCGTCGGCCTCCAGTTCGCCGGTGATCAGGCGCAGCAGGGTCGTCTTGCCGGCGCCGTTGCGTCCGACCAGACCAACACGGTGGCCGGCCGGCACATGGGCGCTGGTCCGGTCGAAGACGAGCCGTCCGCCGTAGCGGAAGGTGAGGTGGGTGATGCGCAGCACGGGCGCCTACATAGACCGTTTGCGCGTCGGCGCAAACCGGGTCAGGCGGCGACGGGGAACTGGTCGATGAACGACTTGATCGAGCGTTCCAGCGCCTCGGTGACCTGGAAGCAGAGGTGCGTGCGCCCTTGCGACACGCCGGTGACGATCACCGGCATCAGGCCGTCCTAGCCGTGCAGCGAGAGCTGGCCCAGTTGACCGGCCCCGCAATCGAGCGCCGCGTCGATCGCCGCGCCGCCGAGCGAAATGTTGATGATGCGGCAGTCGGTCCACGACCCTTCGACCAGGATCTTGGCGCTCAGATCGGCGTGCACGCGGTGAAAGCGCCGGCGATCCTCACGTCCGGCGAACCCGGCCAGGATCGTCGCAATGCGATCGAGCGCGGTGTCGATCGCCTGGCTCGCCTCGGTTGCGCGCGACCGCACGTCCGCCACGTAGCGGTTCGCCAGCGCGAGCATGGCGACCAGAGGGTCAAGGCCCTCGCGCAGCCGCTGGGCCGCGCGCAGAAGATCGTCGACGCCATCATCGGCATCCCCAGCGGCCGCCGGCGGATCGACGTCCGGCGGCTGGGCCAGAACCTCGTCGAGCGCCACCAGGCGTTCCTCGACCGCGACGATCGCCGTGGTCAGCGCCTCGATGCGTTCGTTCAACCGGGCGGCCCGGACGCGGGCCTCCTCGACACTCTCGTCGGCTCGCGCCGCGATGGTGGCCAGGAAGTCCTGGAACGTCGTGAGCCATACGCCGGCCAAGACCACGTGCTTCGACGCGATCCTCGCCGCCCATGGCTGGGTGAATGCCGTGCGCCGGCGGTCGATAGCCGAGCGAGCTATGCGGGCGCTTCGTGGTCAACTCCACGGCCGGGATCGGCGGGTTGCTGGACGTGGCGACAGGCCTGGGCCTGCCGGTCCACGACGCCGATTTCGGCCAGACGCTCTATGTCTACGGCCTGGGCCCCGGCCCGTTCCTGGTGCTGCCGCTGTTCGGCCCCAGCACGATGCGCGACGCGACCGGCTAGGTGGTCGACAGCTTCCTCGATCCGCTGGGCTACATTCTGCCCTTCGAGGCGAACCTCGGCCTGACCGCCGGCAAGGCGATCTCGAAGCGCGAGGAGATCATGGACCCACTCGATCAGCTCCGGCTGGGCTCGCTCGACTACTACGCGGCGGTGCGCGGCGCCTACTATCAGCATCGCGCGGCCGAGCTGGGCCTAGCCGACGACGCGCCCGCGACGGCGGCGGCCGAGGACGCCTTCCAGTCCTTCGAGTAGCCGGGCCGACCCGGGCCCCTGCCCGCCTGGACAAGCGCCGCCCGTTGGATACAGTTCGTGTCCGGACGCACGCGAAAGCCGAGGGAATCGGTCATGAACGACGTCATCGCGCGCTATCTCGACGCTGCGACGCGGGCCGCGGTCGCCGCCCCAACGAAGACCGCGGCGAGCCTGCCGCCCGGCCTCTACACCGATCCTGCCGTGTTCGAGGCCGAAAACCAGCGCCTGTTCGCGCGCACGTGGATGTGCGCCGGCTACGCGCACGAAGTGCCGAACCCGGGCGATGCCCTGCCCTCGACCGTCGCCGGCCTACCGGTGGTGTTCGTACGCGGCCGCGACGGCGTGGTCCGCTGCTTTCACAATGTCTGCCCCCACCGCGGCAACAAGGTGGTCACGCGCCCGCTGAAGGGCGCGCCGACGCTGGTCTGCCGCTATCACGGCTGGGGTTTCGACCATCAGGGCGCGTTGAAGCTGACGCCCCACTGGGGCGGCTACGGCAAGCCGAACGACGCGGGCTTCGACCGCGCCTGCCACGGGCTCACGCCGGTGCGCATGGTGCACTGGCACGACTGGCTGTTCGTCAACCTATCGGGCGACGCGCCGTCCTTCGAGACCTTCATGGCGCCCTTCGCGCGCCACCTGGAAGCCCACGACCTGAGCCGGCTTCGCCACGAAAGCGCGGCGACCTTCAACATCGGCGCCAACTGGAAGCTGGTCGAGGAGAACTTCCTCGAGGTGCTGCACCTGCCGACGGTGCACCGGGGCTTGAACGCGGTAGCGCCCTTCCAGGAGCACGAACTGGTGCTGGAGGACGCGTGCCTGGGCACGATCATCCGCACGGGCCTGCCCGAATCGTGGGCTGATCCGGCCCTGCCCCGCTTCCCCGGCGTCGCGGCGGACAACCGCACCGCGTTCAACCTGGCGCTGTTTCCGACCTTTAAGCTGGTGGTCGGGCCGGACCATTGCGCCAGCATGATCGAGTTTCCGGTGGACGCGAGCCACACGCACCAGCGCTGGGATTTCTACTTCGTCGGGGACGAGGCCCTGCACGACCGCTATGGACCCACGCGGCGTGCAATCATCGACTTCTTCTCCGAGGTCAACAGCGAGGACATCGGCATTCTCGAGGACATGCAGGCGACCCGCGCCTCGCCGGTCGCGGCGAACACCGTGTTCTCGGCCACGTGGGAGCCGGTGGTGCACGGCTTCCAGAAGTTGGTCGCCCGGTCCCTGGCTTAGGCCGACGCCTCCAAAAACGACACAGCGCCCTTCCCCTTGGGGGGAAGGACGCCGGACGCTGGCCCGCCGCGGGGGCGGCTTCGGGCTCAGGCGTCGTGCACCATGGGCTGCGCCGCGGCGTTTAGTCCGCTCATGCGGTCGAGGGCATCGTCGAGGGCGCGAAGGTCCTACACGCGGCGCCGGCTGAAGTGCAGCGCCACGGGCAGCAGCCCTTCGGGGACCAGGCGCGTGAAGCATGAGACCGATAGACCGACGTAGCGCGCCGCCTGGTCATGGTTGAGCCCGCGCGGGTGGAGGTTGACCGCGATGCGGCGGTCGCGCACCACGCGCTCGGTCCATTCGCGGACGACCTCGGACATCGGTCGGTGGTCCTCGACGGCTGGTGCCGGCGCGGCCGCCGGATCCTCGGCCGTCGGCTCGGCCTGCGCCACGACCGCGAGCGGCACGGGGCACGTCGCGCCCACCGGCGCCTCGGCCACCCGTTCCGCCACCGGGTGCAGGCGGGTGATCAGCGTGGCCAGGTTGCCGTGATAACTGCCGCTGGCGAGCTCGACATGGGGCTCGGCATCGGTGCGCAGAGCCTCCGATTCGTGCTCCGACCATTCGGCCATGGCGGGCTGGGCGGTACCCTTGCGTGCCAGCAGCAAGCTTTCGAGCACGGCGAACTTCACTTTGCGCATGGCGCTCATCGTCTATCCCCTCGTCCTCAGGCGGTGTGGGCGGCACGGCAGCCGAAGGCGGCGTGCGCGTGGTCGAGATCGATGTCATCCGGCGGTTCGGCGCGGCCGATGGGCGTACGGTCGAGCCCGCCCTGGACGACCACCGGGCGCGGCTGGATGCGGCGCAGGCGGCCGGCCAGGTAGTCCCACAGCGCGACGATCTCGGTGGTCGAGCGCGAGTCCGCGTCGCACTCCATGACCGTGCGGCCGTCAATCATGCTGGACGCAAAGTCGGTGCGGTGGTGGATCGTGACCGGCGCGACGGTGCCGTGCTGGCTGAGCACGATGGCCGCGTCCGAGGTGATGCGCGCGCGCGGCGTCGCGTCGTTGACAACGAACATCAGCGGCTTGTTGCGCCCTTCGACGATGTCGAGCGCGGCGCCCACCGCGCGCAGGTCGTGCGGGCTGGGCCGGATCGGGATCACCACCAGGTCAGCGAAGGCGACGACGTTGCGGATCGTGGCGGTGACGGCGGGTGGCGTATCGACGATGACCTGGCGCGTGCCCCGCGCACGCAGCTCCTCCAGGTCGGCGAACAGGCGCTGCACGGTGGTCTGCACGAACACCGGCGTCTCCGCCCGGCGCGCGTTCCACCAGGCGGCCGGGCTGCCCTGGGGGTCGGTGTCGATCAGGGCGACCGGCCCTTCGCCGGCTCGCTCCGCTTGGACCGCGACGTGGCCGGACAGCGTGGTCTTGCCCGATCCGCCCTTCTGGGAGGTGAACACGACGACGCGCATCGACGACAACATGGTGTTCTCCTTTCGGCAGCCCCGCTGCCTCGCCCCATCGGGGGCCTGAGGCCGGTGGCTTTGCGTCCCGCCGTTGCCGACGGTTTGCCTGTTCGAGGATTTCCGCTTCGGCCCTGGGTGTCGGTCCCTGGTTCGCCGGGCGCCTCGTCCGCGACCCTATCGGAAGGCCGCGGACGCTTCAGTGACGCCGGTCACGACCGCACCGCCGCGATCAGGCCGACCATGACCATCACCGCGCAGCCGTTCAGGTAGTGGATAGCGCTGCCCGAGGCCAGGAAGTCGATCACCGGCTGCGCCAACTCGAGAACAAGGCGGCCAATGGCGGTGTCAGCGAGCTCGTCGCCGGCGGCGACGCCGAACAAGGCGCCAACCGCCGCCACCGCGAAGGGAAAGACCACGCCGAACAGCCAGTGGCCCTTGGTCTTCTCGCGGCGCAGCGCGTCGCCGAGCGCGCGGGCCCGGCGGTCCGCCAGAGCGACGGCGCGATCCTGGTCGATGATGTCGCTGGACAGGGAATGCACGTTAGTCAGTGACACGTCGATCTCCTGTCGGTAGCCCCGCCGCCTGGCGACACGTCGTGGTCCTAGGCCGGTTGCTTTACGTTCCGCCGTCGCCGGCGGTTTGCCCTTTCGAGGTTGGAGCGCCGCTTGTCCCCGCGCGCTCCTCTCGTCGCCCATGGTAAATAGCGCATGGCGCCGCGGCGCCCAGTGATCGCCGTCACCCGCGCCGCGAATACCAGCTGGATCGTGGTGAACGCGCCTTAACCGTCGACGACGGGCAGCGTCACGTGGGAGGGGCGCCCGGCGTCGTGGAACAGGCGGACGGAGGCGGCGCGCGCATCGCGATAGCCGCCGTGGCGGTCGGCGCGGAAGGCGTTGAGCGTGCGTTCGTAGAGCGGGAAGTTCGTCCCCGCGATCTCGACGCGCACGCGGTGGCCGGCGCGGAGCCGCGCCGCCGTATTCCCGACGCGGAAGGCGTAGCGGTAGACCCGATCGGGCTCGATCGGCGTGGGTGCGGCGCCGGGCTCGCGATGGCTGGCTCGCAGGATGCCGTCCACCAGGTTGATCGCGCGGCCGCACGGGTGGACGTCGACCAGCTTGACCGCGAAGTCTGTGTCGTCGGTGGTGGCCGAGGCGTGCAGCACCACATCGACCGGGCCGACGATCTCGAGGTCGCGTTCGAGCACCGCGCCGGTGAACACCAGAACGTCGGGCCGCGCCTCAATGGCGCGCTGGTCGCGCGGGCCCATGGGCGCCAGCTCGGCCGGGCAGCAGCTCCGCCCGCCGGCGCTGGGCACCGGCGCGAACGGATCGACCACGTAGATGTCGTGCGGCTCGTCGGCGCCCGGCGCGGCGGCCTCAAGCAGGCCGTCGCCGTCGATGGCGTTGGCCCGGCCCCCGCCGCGCAGGTAGAGCCGCGTGGGCCACATGTCCTTGGGCGGGAAGTCATCGTCGGTGCGCCAGCGGTCGGCGCCCATGACGTAGACGTTCGACGCGGGCTCGGACCCGATGCCATCGTCGTCGTCGGCGAGCCACCTGCGGTACCAGCGCACGACGAGCTCGTCGGTGCGGTTGCGCCCTGAGGGCCCAAAGTCCAGATCGCCCGTCGCGCGTGACCAGGGCTGGTGGTACCACGGGCCGATCACCAGGCGCTGGGCGACGCGCGCCGCCGCCGAGCGGGCGCCTGCGCGCAGGCCCTGGAAGTTGCGGATCGTGCCATCGACGAAGATGTCGTACCAACCGCCCAGATGGAGCGCGGGGATGTCGATCTCGCCATAGCGCCCCGCGATGTCGAACGGGCGCCAGAAGCCGTCGTGCAGCGGGTGCGCCAGCCAGTCGTAATAGAAGGGCGCGAAGCGCCGGTCGATCAGCGGGTGATCGTCGAGCGGCAGGTGACCGTAGGACCCAGCGATGGCGCCGGCGGCGTTGAGCGCCGTCGCGATGTCGGAATCGCTGCCCCGGCGGAACGCCTCGGGCACCGCGAGCGCGCTGGCCCAGGATTGGGCGAAGGCGAGTTGGAGAACGCCGTGGCGGTACGTCCAATCGGCATAGGTACCGTCGCAGGTGAACGAGGGCGCGATGGCGGCCAGCCCGTCGGGCCGGTGGATCGCGGCCATGAGCTGCACGATGCCGGGATAGGAAAAGCCGTACATGCCGACGCGGCCGTTGGCCTTGGGCAGGCGGCGGCACGCAGCGATGGTGTCCACGCCGTCCTCGGCCTCCCCGTGGAACGGGTTGAACGTACCCTCCGAGGTGAAGCAGCCGCGCACGTCCTGGCTGACCACGATCAGGCCCTGCCGCGCGTACCATTCGGGGTGCAGGATCGAGAAGTACTCCGACGTGGTCTTGTCGTAGGGCGAGCGCATGAGCAGCACAGGGTACGGGCCCGGACCCGTCGGGGTGTAGACGTCGGCCATCAGCCGCACGCCGTCGCGCATGGTCATGGCAACCTCGCGCGCGACCTCGACCGTGTGCAGTCCGCTCATAGGGCCTCCTGAAGGATCGCCAATGCCTGGGCGTGGACGCGCCGATCGCCGGCGGCGATGACGCAGCCGCCGCCCGCCGCCGGGCCGCCGTCCCAGCCGGTGACCACACCGCCAGCGCCCTCGACGATGGGGATCAACGCCTGGATGTCCCACGGTGCCAGATCGCCCTCGACCGCCAGGTCGAGCAGCCCGTGGGCGACCATGCAGTAGCTGTAGCAATCGCCGCCCGGTCGGACCAGCGCCACGCGCGCCTGCATCCGCTCGAACGCAGCCCTCTCCTCGGCGCGGCGGAACATGCGCACCGTGGTCATGCCGAGCCGCGCCTCGGCCAGCGTGGCGCAGGCGCGCACCCCGAGCGGTCGCCCGTTCAGCGCAGCCGTGCCGTCATGGCCGACGAAACGCTCGCGGGTGAACGGCTGGTCGGCGATGCCGAGGATCGGCCGGCCCCGGTCATTGAGCGCGATCAGGGTCCCCCAGGTGGGAAAGCCGGTGATGAACGCCTTGGTGCCGTCGATCGGGTCGAGCACCCAGGTGAGGCGAGCGTCGGTGTTGCTGTGGCCACCCTCCTCGCCCAACACGCCGTGGTCCGGGTGGGTCGCCAGGATCAGCGCGCGCATGGCGGCCTCGGCATCGCGGTCAGCGCGGGTCACGGCCGAGACCTCGTGGACGCGGTCGCCCTTGTCGGCCACGTCCAGAGGCGTGCGGAACAGCGGCAGCGTGATCGCCGCCGCCACGTCCGCCAGGCGGTGGGCGAAGGCCAGCAGCGCGGCATCGACCGGCACGCCGTCATTCCTTGACTTGGTCATGCCCGGTGCGCCATGGTCGCTCCACAAATTCCCACAGAAAACCCACATCGAGACCCTGGATGACCGCTTCGCCTCCGGATCAAGCCCGCATCGTCGTGATCGGCGGCGGCATCATGGGTTGTTCGACGGCCTACCACCTCGCCAAGCTCGGCGGCAAGGACGTCGTCCTGCTGGACAAGGACAAGCTGACCTCGGGCTCGACGTGGCACGCGGCGGGCATGGTGGGCCAGCTGCGCAACAACGCCAACATCACGCGCCTGCTGGGCCAATCGGTCGCGGTCTACGACGCGATCGCGCGCGAGACCGACCAGCCGGCCGGCTGGCGCACCACCGGCTCGCTCCGGCTGGCGTGCACCAGGGACCGTGTCGTCGAGTACGAGCGCCTGGCGACCACGGCGCGTTCGTTCGGCCTGGTGTTGGAGCTGATCGGACCGGCCGAGGCGAAACGGCGCATGCCGACCATGAACGTGGACGACGTGATCGCCGCCGCGTGGCTGCCGAGCGACGGCGTCGCCAACCCCTCGGACCTGACCCAGGCCTTCGCCAAGGCGGCGCGCCGCCAAGGCGCGCGCCTGCTCGAGGACACCGCCGTGACTGGTTTCCGGCGCGCGCGCGGGCGGATTACGGCGGTCGAGACGGCGCGCGGCGCGATCCGCTGCGAGACGGTGGTGCTGTGCGCCGGCATCTGGACGCGCGAGCTGGCGCGCCGGCTGGGCGTCAACGTGCCGCTGCAGCCGTCACACCACCAGTACGTGGTGACCGAGCGCATCGAGGGGTTGGAGCGCGGCGCCCCCGGCGTGCGCGACCCGGACCACCTGACGTACTTCAAGGAGGAGGTCGGCGGCCTGGTCTTCGGAGGCTACGAGACGACCCCGCGCGCCTTCACGGCCTCGCCGATCCCCGAAGACCACGCCTTCAAGCTGCTGCCCGAGGATGTCGACCAGTTCGAGGTGCTGATGCGCGGCGCAGTGCATCGGTTCCCGGCGCTCGAGACCACTGGCATCAAGCGCTGGTTCAACGGCATCGAGAGCTTCACTGAGGACGGCATGTTCATCCTGGGCAAAACGCCCGAGGTGCCGGGCCTGTTCGTCGGCTGCGGCTTCAACTCGTTCGGCATTGCGGCGGCCGGCGGTGCCGGCCAGGTGTTGGCCGAATGGATCCTGGAGGGCGAGCCGACCTACGACCTGTGGCCCGCCGACATCCGCCGCTTCGGCGCGCATCTGCGCTCGGACATCCAGGTGCGCGAACGCGCGCTGGAGGGCCAGGCGCACCACTACCTGATCGCGTGGCCCGGCGAGGAAACCCTGGCGGGCCGGCCGCTGCGCCGCAGCGCTCTCTACGACCGGCTGAAGGCGGCGGGCGCCGTCTACGGCGCCAAGGCCGGCTGGGAACGGCCCAACTGGTTCGCGCCCAAGGGTGTCGAGCCGGTCGATCGCTACAGCTTCGAGCGGCCCAACTGGTTCGCCCCCGTCGCCGCCGAGCACCGCGCGTGCCGCGAGGCCGCCGCCCTGTTTGACCAGAGCTTCTTCTCCAAGTTCGCGCTGGTCGGACGCGACGCGGAACGGGTGCTGCAGACGATCTGCGCCGGCGACGTGGGCCGCGCGCCCGGCCGTGTCGTCTACACCCAGATGCTGAACCGGCGCGGCGGCATCGAGTGCGACCTGACGGTGACACGCATCGCCGAGCATGAGTACTTCATCGTCACCGGCACAGCGTTCGCCAACCACGACGGCACCCATATCCGCCGCCACATCCCGGCGGACGCCGACGCGCACCTGATCGACGTGACTTCGGCCTACGGCACGCTCGCCCTGATGGGTCCGCGCGCGCGCGACATCCTGGCCGCCGTCGCCGAGGACGACGTCGCGAACGCCGCATTCCCGTTCGGCACGCACCGGTCCCTCACGCTGGCGGGCGCCCCGGCGCGCGCGCTACGCATCACCTTCGTGGGCGAGCTCGGCTGGGAGCTGCACATCCCGACCGAGTTCATGGCGACGGCCTATGACGCGCTGCGCCAGGCGGGCGCGCCACACGGCCTGCGCGACGCCGGCTACCGGGCGATCGACAGCCTGCGGCTGGAGAAGGGCTATCGTGTGTGGGCCGGCGACATCGGCCCCGACTACACGCCCTACGAGGCGGGGCTCGGCTTCGCCGTCGCGCTCGACAAGAACACCGGCTTCATCGGCCGCGACGCCCTGGTCGCGCAGAAGGGCAAGCCGCTGACCAAGCGCCTGGCCACCTTCACGGTCGAGGACCCGGACGTGGTGCTGTGGGGCCGCGAGACGATCCTGCGCGACGGCCAGGTGGTGGGCTGGATCGCCTCGGCTGGGCACGGCCACACCATCGACAAGGAGGTCGGGCTCGGCTACGTGCGCCGCGCCGAGGGACTCGACGATGCCTGGCTGGTGGCCGGCCGCTACGAGCTGGAGGTGCGCACGCGCCGCGTGCCGGCGACCATGACCCTGCGCCCGCTCTACGACCCCAAGGGCGAACGCATCAAGGCGTAGGCGCGAGGCCAAGAGCGTCGCGCAGCGCCGCCCACAACGCGCGATCCGGCGCCAGCAGGTAGCCCTGCCCCAGGGGCAGCGCGAACGGATCGTACGCCGTGCCGTCGACGTGCGCGGCGTACCCGCCGGCCTCGGCGTGCAGCAACGCGCCGGCCACGTGGTCCCACGGGTAAAGCCGGCGGTAGAGCGCGTAGTGCAGGCGTCCCGAGGCGAGCCACAGATAGGTCAGGGCGGCGCAACGCGGCTGCATGACGAAGCCGACGCGGTCGAAGCGTTCGGCGACGGCCCCGGCGGCACCGCCCTTGAAGAAGCGGAGCGCAATCGCCCCTTCAATGCGCGCCGGTGCCTCGGGCGCGGCGACCGCCAGCCGTTCGCCGTCAAGCAAGGCACCCGTGCCAAGCCCGGCCCATGCCATCTGGCCGCCCAGCGCATCGAGGATCCACGCGGCGCGCGTCCGCCCGCCCACCACCTTGGCGATCATGGCATCGAACAACGGGATGCCGGCGGCGAAGTTGTTGGTGCCGTCCAGGGGATCGACGAACCAGACGGTCTCGTGGTCGCGCGCGCGTTCGAGGAACGCGGGTTCGGCGGACGCCGCCTCCTCGCCGACCACCAGCGAGTCGGGTGCCATTTGGCGCAGGCCCGCCTCGATGATCGCCTCCGCCTCGCGATCGGCGGCGGTGACCGCGTCGCCCGGCCCCTTCTCGTGGCGCTCGTGATCGGCGAGCCGCCGGTAGCTCGGCACCACCGCGCTATCGACGGCCGAACGCAGCAGGTCGGCGACCGTCCGATCCTCGTCGGTCATGATCGCTCAGCCGCGCGTGTAGACCGCCGCCGTGGCCGAGCGCCGGCGCCCGGCGCGCGCCGCCACGACGGCCGCTTCCAAGTCGTCCAGGTAGGCGTCGATCGAGCCGGCGTTGATCGGGTTGATCAGGTTGATGATGCGGTCGGGTTCCAGCCCGCGGCCGATAGACCATCGGCGTTCGTCGATCACGTCCGCCACCGCCGCCATGTCGAGTGTGTCGGAGCCGTAGCTGACCAGCCCGAGTTCGGGCCGCCCGTGGACGCGAAGCCCGAGCCGATCGAGCCCGGTGTAGAGGCGATCGCGCGTCGCCATGATGGTGCGCGCGGCCTCCAGGTACCCCACCTCGCCCAGCACGTGGAACAGCGCCCAGGTCGCCGCGATCGGCCCGCCGGTGCGCGAGCCGCCCATGCCCGCCGTGGTGTAGGCACCGGCGGGCCAATCCCGGAACGAGAAGGTCGAAAGCTCGCGCAAGGCGCCGTCGCGGTAGAGCACGCTCGACAGGTTCTTGGGCGCGAAGCCGTACTTGTGTAGATCGGCGGAGAGCGACCACACGCCGGCCAGCCCGAGGTCGAAGTCGGGCACGGGGTGCCCGAGACGCCTGACGAACGGCGCCAGGTAGCCGCCGACGCAGGCGTCGACGTGGAACCAGATGCCCCGCCCCTCGGCGAGCCGCGCGAGGTCCGCCAGCGGATCGAAGACGCCGAACGGGTAGCACGGCGCCGAGCCCACCATCATGATCACGTCGTCGTCGAGCGCGTCGGCGGTGGCCTGGACGTCGGCGCGGCCGTCGCGGCCGTGGGCCACGCGCGTAACCGCCAGACCGAAGTAGAACGCCGCCTTGTCGAAGGCCGCGTGCGCCGTGCGCGGCACGACGATGCGCGGCGCGCGCGCCTTCGGGCGATGGCGCTTCGCCCATTCGCGCGCGCCCAGCACAGCGAGCAGGATGCTTTCGGTGCCGCCGCTGGTCAGCGTGCCGCCGGCCCCCGCCGGCGCGTTGAACAGCTCGAGCACCATGGCGAGCAGTTCGTCGCGCAGGCCGACCAGGCTGCCGAACCCGGTGCCTGGCTTGCTGGCGAACTCTCCGGCGTAGATCGCGTTCTCGACCAGGAAGTCGGCGCTCGCCTCGCGCAGGAGCAGCACGTGGTCGCCGTCGATGACGTAGGACGACGTGAGCATGCGCCCTTCGTTCCAGCGCACGTCGTCGGCCTGGCGCGCGTGCAGTTCGGCGCGCACCTCCGGCCACGGCCGGCCCTCGGCCGGGAACAGGGCGTTGCGCATGGCGATCCTCGCGCGGCACGGGGCCGCGCCAACCGACGCGGCCCTGACCCAGGCTCGTGTTTAGTGCACGCCCTTGGACTTCGCCACGTGGGTCGCGATGGCGTCCATCAGCGGCGGCGACAGGCAGTCATAGGGTTCGAGCTTGAGCTCGCGCAGACGCGAGAGCACCGCGCCAATCTGGTCGGGCTTGGCACCCGATTCGATGATCGAGGGGACGAACGCGGCGAACTCGGCGGGCGCCCAACCGCTGTCCTTCGACAGCTCGGTATGGATGAAGTCGAGGCCGTAGAACGGGCGCGCCTTGTTCTCGATGCGGCCGTACATGTGCACGCCGCAGTCCTTGCAAGCGTGGCGCTGGATCGCGGCCGCGGCGTCGACGGCCTTGAGCTTGTCGGCGCCGGCGCTGACCTTGACGTTGTCGCGCGGCACCACGGCGACCTGGGAGAACAGGGCACCCTTGGGCTTCCAGCACTTGGTGCAGCCGCACACGTGGTTATGGGCGCACTGGCCCTTGATGGTCACCTGCACCGGGTTCTGCTTGCACTGGCAACTCAGGGTGCCGCCGGCGAAGCCACTCGCAGCGGGCTTCAGGCCGCCGTCAACTGAAGGATGAATGGAGAGCATGGGAGACCCTCTCTGGAGGCGCCCGGGCTGGGACTCGGCCCGTGCCGGGCGCGGTCCGGAGCGGCCAAGGGAGACGATAGGCTTCTCGCTCCCCAATCACAATCCCCTATGTGTCTTGCGGTTACCGTCGCCGTTCAACGCTCCGGCACGCCGGCGGCGAGCAGGGCCGCCCTGAAGCGCGCGACAACGGCGGGATCGTGCAGGGGTTCGCTGCGCAGAACCCCCCTGACCGTGCCATCCGTCGACGTCTCTCGATACGTCGACGCGCAATCGCGCGCTTCGTCGAGCCGCCCGAGACCGACATGACAGATGGCGAGATAAGCGTGCGCCCAAGGGGTGATCTCGACGGCCCGCTCGATGGCGCCAATCGCGCTTTCGTACTGCTCCGCGACGACGAGGGGTACCGAGTAGACGTCCCAGTACCAGTCCAAAGGGAATGGGTCGCGACGCAGCACGGCTTCCATTTCGGTGAGGGATTCGTCATTGCGGCCGATGTAGTTGAGCCACATGGCATGCAGCACGAGAAAGAACGGGTCGTTCGGATTGAGCGCCACGGCCGGTCCAGATAGGGATCAGTTTCGTCCAGACGGTTCAAGAAGACGAGCGGGTGGCCCATGGCCATATGGCACCACGCCTCCTGGCGGTCGAGCTCGATGGCGTTCCTGGCATGACCGAGCGCGACCTCCAAGAATCTTGGATCGCCCTCGACAAAGAACCTGACCACATTGACGGGGCTCAACAAGGCGTGGGCCAAGGCAAACCGCGGGTCGGGCTCGATCGCCCTCAACAGGAACGGCTCGGCCTTGGGGGCATTCTCGTAGCCCCGCATGTGCTCGCGGGCGCGGAGGTAGTTCTCGTGGGCGGACAGGCTGTCGGTCGGCCGCCGATGGGCGCGCTCGGCGCCCACCGCCTTGGCTCGGCCGGCGACGATCGTTGCGATGGTACGCGCGACCTCGTCCTGGACCTCGAAGACGTCGGCCAGGTCGCGGTCGTAGCGCTCGGCCCACACGTGCTTGGTGGTCTCGGCGTCGATGAGCTGCGCCGTAATGCGCACGCGTTTGCCCGCCTTGCGCACGCTGCCCTCGACCACGTAGTGCACGCCGAGCTTGGCGGCCGCGTCCTTGACGTCGACATTGTGGCCCTTGAACACGAATGATGAGTTGCGTGCCGTCACCAGCAGTTCGTGGGACCGGCTGAGCTGGGCGATGATGTCCTCGGTGATGCCGTCGGAGAAGAACTCCTGGTCCGCATCGCCACCCATGTTGGCGGAGGGCAGGATTGCGACCGACGCCTTATCTTCATCGGACAGCCGTGGCTGGTTCGGCGTCTCGATGGCGACGGCCTCGACTTGAAACACACGCACCGGCTTGGCGATGTTCTTGACCGCGTGCTCGCCTAGGCCCTTGAACCGGCAAGGTACCTTGCCCTCGACCTGCTCGTGGACGTTCTGCGCGACGCAGATGCCGCCGGCCGGGGTCAGCTTTTCGATGCGGGCGGCGACATTGACGCCATCGCCATGGATATCTGCGCCATCGACCACGATGTCGCCGAGGTTGATGCCGATGCGGTACGCCATGCGGAGGTCCGCGGGTAACGCCGTGTTGCGCGCGCGGAGATCGTCCTGGACGGAGATGGCGCAGGCCACGGCTTTGACCGCGCTGCCGAACTCGATCAGCAGGCTGTCTCCCGCGCTACCGACGATGCGGCCCTTATGGGCGCCGCCACATGGCCGTCGATGACGGCGCGGTACGCCGCAATGCACCTTAGCGTGCCGGCCTCGTCGGCGCCCATCAGCCGGCTGTAGCCTTCCACATCCGCCGCGAGGATGGCGGCGAGCCGACGGTCCTGACGTTCCACGAGCGGCCTCCCAGCGATCGCGGGAGTGTAGACCAGCGCCCGCGCCGATCAGAAACAAGTGGGGCCGCGCGGTTGCCCGCGCGGCCCCATTCGTAGGCTCGTTCGACTGGACTAGAAGTCCATGTCGCCCATGCCGCCCGGAGGCCCGCCGGCCGGAGCCGCGGCTTCCTTCTTCGGCTTCTCGGCGACCATGGCCTCGGTCGTGATCAGCAGGCCCGCCACTGAAGCGGCGTCCTGCAGCGCGACGCGCACCACCTTGGTCGGATCGACGATGCCGGCCTTCACCATGTCGGTGTAGACCTCGTTCTGGGCGTCGAAGCCGTAGTTGGTGTCCTTGCCCTCGAGCAGCTTGCCCGAGACCACGGCGCCGTCGATGCCGGCGTTCTCGGCGATCTGGCGCACCGGCGACTGGATGGCGCGCCGGATCACGTCGACACCGGCCCGCTGGTCGTCGTTGCCCGGCTGCACCTTGGCCAGCGCCTTCGTCGAGTAGAGCAGCGCCGAGCCACCGCCCGCCACGATGCCTTCCTCGACCGCGGCGCGGGTCGCGTTCAGCGCGTCCTCGACCAGGTCCTTGCGCTCCTTGACCTCGACCTCACTCGAACCGCCGACCTTGATCACCGCGACGCCGCCGGCCAGCTTGGCCAGCCGCTCCTGCAGCTTCTCGCGGTCGTAGTCGGACGTGGTCTCCTCGATCTGCGCGCGGATCTGGTTGCAGCGACCCTCGATGCCCTTCTTTTCACCCGAGCCGCCGACGATCGTCGAGGTCTCCTTGGCGACCTCGACCTTCTTGGCGCGGCCGAGCATGTCGAGCGTGACGTTCTCGAGCTTGATGCCGAGATCCTCGCTGATGACCTGGCCGCCGGTCAGGATCGCGATGTCCTCGAGCATCGCCTTGCGGCGATCGCCGAAGCCCGGCGCCTTGACCGCCGCGACCTTGAGGCCGCCGCGCAGCTTGTTGACAACCAGGGTGGCCAGCGCCTCGCCCTCGACGTCCTCGGCGATGACCAGCAGCGGACGGCCCGACTGCACGATCGACTCGAGCACCGGCAGCATGGCCTGCAGGCCCGAGAGCTTCTTCTCGTGGATCAGGATGTAGGGGTTGTCCAGCTCGGTGATCATCTTCTCCGCGTTGGTGATGAAGTACGGAGAGATGTAACCGCGGTCGAACTGCATGCCCTCGACGACGTCGAGCTCGGTGTCGATGCCCTTGGCCTCTTCCACCGTGATGACGCCTTCCTTGCCAACCTTCTGCATGGCCTTGGCGATCATGTCGCCGACCGTGCGGTCGCCGTTGGCCGAGATGGTGCCGACCTGGGCGATCTCCTCCTCGGTCGAGATCTTCTTCGACCGCTTCTTGAGATCGGCAACCACCGTGTCGACCGCCAGGTCGATGCCGCGACGCACGTCCATGGGGTTCATGCCAGCGGCCACGGTCTTCACACCCTCGCGCACGATGACCTGCGCGAGCAGCGTCGCCGTGGTGGTGCCGTCGCCCGCCAGGTCGTTGGTCTTGCTGGCGACCTCGCGCACCATCTGGGCGCCCATGTTCTCGAACTTGTCGGCGAGCTCGATCTCCTTGGCGACGGTGACGCCGTCCTTGGTGATGCGGGGCGCGCCGAACGACTTGTCGAGCACGACGCAGCGGCCCTTGGGGCCCAACGTCACCTTGACCGCTTCGGCCAGGGTGTCGATGCCGCGCAGCATGCGCGAGCGCGCGTCACCCGCAAACTTGACTTCCTTCGCTGCCATCTTGGTTCCTCCTGAATGCGCCGACTAGGCGGCCTTCTTCTTGGATTTCACGGCACCGGTGATGATGCCCATGATGTCGGACTCCTTCATGATGAGGAGCTCCTCGCCATCGAGCTTGACCTCGGTGCCCGACCACTTGCCGAACAGCACGCGGTCGCCCGCCTTGACGTCGAGCGGGACGAGCTTGCCTGCGTCGTCGCGCCCGCCGGGGCCGACGGCGATGACTTCGCCCTGCATCGGCTTCTCCTTGGCGGTGTCGGGGATGATGATGCCGCCCACGGTGCGCTCGCCCTCTTCGATGCGGCGAACCACAACGCGGTCATGCAAAGGCCTGAATTCCATGGATTTTTCCTCCCAACAGCTGGTTCGTGTCCAGAGTGCGGACGTAGCCGGAGGCTCTTGTTAGCACTCTCCCCCGGCGAGTGCTGGGGAGTTAGTGGTCCCGAGGGCGTCTGTCAAGCCCCCTGCGACGCATCTGAGGCTGGATCGGCGCGATGCGGACCCATCGGATGGAGGCCCTCGCGTTCGGTTAGGGGTCCGCTAAACGATCGCGTGTCCAATCGCGGAATGCCCAAGACAAACAGACCGGTTCACACCCCCGCCGTCAGCAGCCGCGCCGGTCGATTGCCAATGTTCGACCACGACCGTGACGGCCGTTGCTGTGGTCGTGCCGCGTTAAGCATGTTCTTTGCATGGGCGGTGCCAGGGGACGTCGCCTGCGCGACGACAACGACGGTTTCGTACCCGGAGGTACCGAGCCCATGACCACCAGTGACCTCGCCTGCCAGCTTGAAGGCTATCGCCTGACCACGGCCGAGATTCTCTATCGCATGCCCGACCACCCGCCCCTGCTGCAAACCTTCGTCTGGCAGGCGCTCGACCTGGCGCCGCGCTATCCGGTCCTGCACCCGTTCCTGGAGTTCTGGCAGAGGAATCTGGATGGGCCGCTGCATTCCGTCCGCGTGGCCCAGGCGCCGCTGATCCGCCCGGCGCGCGTGCGCCACGCCGAGGCCCTGCTGCGCATCCACTGATCCCGGTCCGGCGCACGAGCACGTGCGAACGACTCGCGGGCCTTGACGGTCCGATCGAGCGACCTACATGGAGGGTGTCGGGCGCCGTAACGGGCCCGACGGCGCGGTCCCGGCCCAAGCGGTGGCTCGCGCGGACCCTTAAATGTCATGTTGCTCGATGGAGGATGTGACCATGCGTGCCTACGATCTTTCCCCCCTGTTCCGCTCGACCGTCGGCTTCGACCGACTGAGCGACCTGTTCGACGCGGCGTTCGGCGGCGAGGAGCCGACCAACGGTTATCCGCCGTACAACATCGAGAAGACCGGCGAGGACGCCTATCGCATCACCATGGCGGTGGCGGGCTTCGGCGAGAGCGATCTGACCGTGACCGCGCAGGAGAATCTTCTGGTCATCGCGGGCCGGCTTCAGGGCGCGGCCGAAGGCGAGCGCCGGTTCCTGCATCGCGGCATCGCGACGCGCGCCTTCGAGCGCAAGTTCAGCCTGGCCGACCACATCAAGGTCGCCGGCGCGTCCTTGGTCAACGGACTGCTGAACGTCGACCTCGTACGCGAGGTGCCCGAGGCCATGAAGCCCCGCCAGATCAAGATCGGCATCAAGGCGGCGAAGGAGCCGCAGGTGATCGAGGGCTCCAGGTCCGCGGCCTGACGCGAACCACAGCACGACGACAACGACCCAGCGGGGCGCCAAGGCGCCCCGCTTTCGTTCCACCACCCCAATGCGCCGTTGACGGCGCGGCCCGGCGGGCGTCATCCTCCGCGCCCCGCGGCAAGGAGGTTCACATGCTCGCCTACGTCATGGTCGGTTCCAACAACATCAAGAAGTCCCAGAAGTTCTACGACGCTGCGCTGGCGCCGCTTGGTCTCGCGCGCACGCAGAGCGATAAGCGCTACATCGGCTACGGGCCGAAGGCCGCGCCCAAGAAGTCGGCGTTCTTCGTGACCAAGCCGTTCAACAAGAAGGCCGCGAGCTTCGGCAACGGCACCATGATCTCGCTGGCCGCGAAGTCGAAGAAGGCGGTCGCCGCGTTCCACGCCGCCGCGCTGGCCAACGGCGGCACCGACGAGGGCAAGCCCGGCCCGCGCCCGGCCGACGGCAGCAACTACGTCGCCTACGCTCGCGATCCCGATGGCAACAAGATCTGCGCCTACTGCGCTAAGGCGAAGTAGGCCGCCGATGTTCTACTACATCACCATCGGCACCAACGACGTGGCGCGCGGGACCCGGTTCTACGACCCGGTCATGAAGGCCCTGGGGTTCGAGCGCAACATGGCCGACGACACCGAAATCGGCTACGGCGCGCCGGGTTCCAAGACGACCGTGTTCTACATCACGCGCCCGTTCGACAAATCGCGCCCCGCCGGGCACGGCAACGGCACCATGCTGGCGTTCCCCGCCAAGACCCGCCCCATGGTGGACGCGTTCCACGCCGCCGCGCTGGCCAACGGCGGCAGCGACGACGGCAAGCCGGGCCTGCGCCCCTACGCGCCGGACTGGTACGCCTGCTATGTGCGCGACCCGGACGGCAACAAGCTGAGCGCCGTCTGCCGCGACGGGTTCTAGCGATCCTGGGCCAGGCCGGCACCGCGCGCGCCGCGGTGCCGGCATCCCGGGGGTTGGCGCCGTGACGCCCCATACCCTGAACCGGATTCCTGGGCCGGCGCTCGTGCTGCTGGCGATCGTCTCGATCCAGGGCGGCTCGGCCCTGGCGATCGCCCTGTTCGCAATCTACGACCCGCTGGCGCTGCTCGCGCTGCGCATGGCGTTTGGCGCCGCGGTGCTGTGCCTCGCGCACCGGCGCGCGATCATCGGCGCCGCGCGGTCGTCGCCCGCGGGCATCGTGGCGCTCGGCCTGACCATGGTCGCCCAGAGCGGCGCGTTCTATGGTGCGATCGACCGCATCCCGCTCGGCATCGCCGCGTCCATCGAACTGCTGGGTCCGTTGGTCCTCGCGCTCGCCACTTCACGCCGGACGATCGACATCGCCACTGTTCTGCTCGCGGGCGCGGGCGTAGCGGTGCTGGCACCCGACGTGGGTGAGAGGCTCGATCCCATAGGCGTCGCGTGCGCGGCCGGGGCCGCAGCCGGCTGGGCCGCGTTTATCCTGATCGGGCGGCGGCTCGGGCGCACGTTGGACGGCGGTGTCGGGCTCACGTTGGCGATGGCGGTGGCGGCGTTGGTGCTGCTGCCCTTCGTCGGGCCCCGTGCCCTGGCCACGGCCGCCGGCGCGCCGCACACCATGGTCGCGGTCGTTGGCGTCGCGCTGTTCGCGTCGGCATTGCCGCTTCTGTTCGAGTATCTCGCGCTCAAGACCGTGTCGCCCACGCGCTACGGCGTTCTGCTGTCGATCGAGCCGGTGGCCGCGACCTTGGTCGGGCTCGTCGCGCTTGGGCAAAGGGTCGCGCCCGACGCCTGGGTCGCCGTCGGCCTAATCTCGGGGGCCTCCATGCTGGCCGCGTGGTTCGCACGCAGCCAGCCGCCCACATCGGGATAGAGTCCTCATCCGCCCACGCCAACCGAGGGAGAACGACATGACCGCGCTCACCCACTATCCACAGGGCTTCCAAGGATTCCTGGACGCGCCGCGCGTCGCGGACCTGGATCGGCTGGAGGCCGACATCGCCGTCCTCGGCATCCCCCATGGCGTGCCTTACCGCGACAACACGTACACCTACGCCGCCAGTTCCATCGGCATGGCGCGCGCGGTGCGGCGCGAGACCACGTACAACCCCGGCTACCTGAAGCACTGGGACTTCGACCTCGGCGGTCCGCTGTTCGGCGGCCGCGACGTGCGCCTGGTGGACTGCGGCGACGTACCCCACGACCCCACCGACGTCGCTGGGTCCTCGCGCCTGGCCACGGCTGCGGCGCGCAAGATCGTGGATTCAGGTGCCCTGCCCATCATGATCGGTGGCGACGACAGCGTGCCGATCCCGTTCTTCCGGGCATTCGCGGACAAGGGGCCGATCACCCTGGTGCAGGTCGACAGCCACATCGACTGGCGCCACGAGGTGGGCGGCATCACCGAAGGCTATTCCTCGACCATGCGGCGGGCCTCCGAGATGCCGTGGTTCATGCGCATGGTGCAGATCGGCCAGCGCGGCGTGGGCAGCGCCCGCGAGGCCGAGGTCAAGGACGCCTTGGCCCACGGCGTGCGCTTCGTCGGGGCCCGCGATGTGCACGCAAAGGGTGCCGCCTGGGTCGTCGACCAGGTGCCCGGCGATCGCTTCCTGGTGACCATCGATTGCGATGGCCTGGACCCATCGGTGATCCCGGCAGTCAACGCGCCCAACCCTGGCGGGCTGTCGTTCCACCAGACCGTCGATATCCTGCACGGCCTGGCGCGCAAGGGCCGCATCGTCGGTTTCGACATCGTCGAGCTGGCGCCGCACCGCGATCCGGACGGCATGTCGGCCATGACGGTCGCGCGCATCGTGCTCAATATGATCGGCGCGGTCGCGCGCAACGGCCAGCTCGGACGCTAGGACGGCGCCCCGATCACGATCGCGCCAGCCCTTCGGAGGTCGCGATCATGGCGCTTGCGGGGGCGTCGCGAAAGGGATCAGTATCGTCGTCAATCGCAGGCCCTAGGGCCCGATCCATGAACAAAGACCGGGAGGCATACCCAATGAACTGCATCAAGTTTGTCGACCGCATGGCCCAGGGGCGCGTGGCACGGCGCGACATGATTCGTGCCGCCGCCGCCTTCGGTGTCGGCGTCACCGCCATGCCCGTGCACGTGCGCGCCTCGGACCAGATCACCGTGTTCGAGTGGAGCGGCTACGATATCCCCGAGCTGATGCCCGGCTACGCCGAGAAGCACGGCAGCCCGCCGGATTTTGCCATCTTCGCCAGCGAGGAGGAGGCGTTCCAGAAGATCCGCACGGGCTTCAAGTGCGACGTCATGCACCCCTGCACCTACTCCGTCTACCAGTTCAAGGACGGCGGCATGACGGTTCCCGTGGACACGTCCAAGCTGTCCAACTGGCCGAACGTCATCCCGGCGCTGCAAACGGCTGAAGGCGTGGTGATCGAGGGCGCCGTGCACATGGTGCCGACCGACTGGGGCAACTCGTCGGTCATCTACCGCACCGACATGGTCGACCCGGCGTTCCAGCACGACGAGTCCTGGGGCATCCTGTTCGACGAAACCTACGCGGGCAAGATCGCGCCGTCGGACGGCGAGTCGAACATCGAGATCGCCGGGCTGCTGATCGGGTTGGACCGCAATCAGATTTTCCGCATGACCGACGAGCAGCTCGAGCAGGTGCGCCCGCTGCTCGAGAAGCAGGCCAAGATCGCGCGCTTCTACTGGTCCGACCCCTCCGAGTTCGGCCAGGCGATGGCGGCCGGCGAGGTCGTCGCGGCCTACGCCTGGAACGAGGCGGTCAAGAGCCTCACGGAACAGGGCATCCCGGTGAAGTACGCCAACCCGAAGGAAGGCATCTTCACGTGGCTGTGCGGCCTGAGCGCGCTGAACACCGGCGAAGGCGACAGTGCCATGGTGCACGACTTCATCGACGCCTGGATCTCGCCCGAGGCCGGCAAGTTCCTCATCGAGGAATACGGCTACGGTCACAGCAACAAGGTGGCCTTCGAGATCGCCTCGCCCGAATCGCTCGCGGCTCTGGGTTTCTCGACCGACCCCAGCGAAATGCTGGCCGACGGCATCCTGTTCCAGCCGTTGGTGGGCGAACTGAACGACAAGTACGTGAACTTCTTCAACGACATCAAGGCCAACGCGGCGATCTGAGCGTGGCCAGTTGCCGCCGCTCTCGCTAACCAGCCATCGATGCGATGGCCGGTTGCGCGATGGCACTCCAGCGGCTAAGAGTCCTGACGAGGCCGGCAAATGACGGCCCGTGGCGGCTGCGTCCGCCCGCGGGACCGCGGCTCGGGGGACAGGAGGCACGGTGACGACCCAGAACCATCGACACATCACGCGTGGCCGCCGGTAGCCGGCGGCGGATGGCCCTTCGTGAAAGGATAAAGGATAACGTAATGGCAGACCGAGCAGGGGTGTTGACGTCGCCCGCGCCGATCGTGCGGCAGGACAGCAGGATCCAAAGGTTCTTCCTGCGCCATGAATGGGCGCGCGGCTATGCCCTGCTGTCACCGACGCTCGCGGTGATGGTCCTGGCCATGTGCCTGCCGGTGTTCATGCTGGCGGCGCACAGCTTCTGGACCCAGAACTACCTGACCATCGACGAGACGTTCACCCTGGCCAACTACGAGCAGGCGCTCGGTTGGCTGTGGGGCGCCGAAGGCGCCAAGCCGATCTACATCCGGCTGCTCTGGAAATCGATGCAGATCTCGTTCGGCGTCACGGTCACGACGCTGATCCTGGCCTACCCGTTCGCCTACTTCCTGGCGTTCAAGGTTCGCCGCAACAAGAACCTGTGGATCATCCTGATCAGCGTGCCGTTCCTGACCAGCTATCTGCTGCGAGTGTTTACCTGGAAGATCATCCTTGGCTTCAACGGCGTGATCAATTCGGGCCTGATGTCGCTGGGCATCATCTCAGAGCCGCTGGAATTCCTGCTCTACAACCCGACCGCGGTGCTGATCGTGCTGGCGCACGCATGGGCCGCGTTCGCGATCCTGCCGATCTACGTCTCGCTCGAGAAGATCGACCGTTCGCTGCTCGAGGCGGCGACCGACCTGGGCGACGGCCCGTTCCGCCGCTTCTGGCGTATCACGTGGCCGCTCTCGGTCCCGGGTGTCATCGCCTCGGGGCTCCTGGTGTTCATCCCCACGGTTGGTGACTACGTGACGCCCAAGCTGGTGGGCGGCACCGAAGGCATCATGATCGGCAACATCATCCAGTCGCAGTTCGGCAAGGCGAACAACTGGCCGCTCGGCTCGGCGCTGTCGATCGTGATGGCCATCGCCATCACCATCGTGGTGCTGATCTTCCTCTACGTCATGAGCCTCGGCCGAGTGAGGGCGAAATGAGCACGCGCGCTGACGCCGGGCAACCGGTCGAGTACTCCCCCTCCAAGGTGGTGGAGGGCAACCGGTACGGGTGGCTCTTCGTGTACGCGGTGCTCTACATCGCGTTTCTCTACGTGCCGCCGCTCTTTCTGCCGCTGTTCTCGTTCAACGACTCGATCTACGTGGCGTTCCCGATCAAGGGTTTCACGTTCGAGTGGTACCGCCAGATGGCCAAGAGCACGGGCCTGCTCGACGCGCTCTACAACAGCCTCAAGGTCGGCGCGGTGGTGTGCCTGGCCAGCACGCTCTTCGGCATGCTGGCCGCCAAGGCCATGACGCGTTACACGATGCCGGGCAAGGGGCCGATGGCCAGCTTCATCATGCTGCCGCTGGTGGTGCCGGGCATCATCCTGGGCATCGCGCTGCTGGTGCTGACCAATCAGGTCGGGCTGGAACTCTCGCTGTTCACCATCGGCGTCAGCCACGTGCTGATCTGCGTGCCTTTCGGCATGCTGGTGCTGATCTCTCGGCTCGAAGGCTTCGACAAGAGCCTGGAGGAAGCGTCGCTCGACCTGGGGGTCAACGCGTGGAAGACCTTCTGGCGGGTCACGGTGCCGCTGGCGCTGCCGGGCATCATCGCCAGCATCATGCTGACGTTCCTGATCTCGTTCGACGAATTCATCCTGGCCTTCTTCCTGGCCGGCAACGAGGTCACCTTGCCGATCTATATCTGGAGCCAGTTGCGCTTCCCGGCGAAGCTGCCGAGCGTGCTGGCCCTTGGGACCTTGATCCTGACGGTGACCATGGTCCTCGTCGCGGTGGCCGAGTGGATCCGGCGTCGCGGCACCGCCACCACCAAGCCCACGGCAGGATAGGGATAGACAGTCATGGCCACGAGCGACGCGATTATCAAGATCACCAGTTGCTCCAAGCACTTTGGACCCGTCCGCGCGATCGACGACGTATCCTTCGACATCGCGCGCGGCGAGTTCTTTTCGCTGCTGGGTGCCTCGGGTTGTGGCAAGACCACGCTTCTTCGCCTGCTCGCGGGCTTCGAGCAGCCGACCAAGGGCAACATTTTCATCGACGGCCAGGGCATGGCGGGCGTCGCACCGAACCACCGGCCGACCAACATGGTGTTCCAGAGCTACGCGATCTTCCCGCACCTCGATGTGCGCCGGAACATCGGCTACGGCTTGCGCGACGCAGGCCTGTCGAAGAAGGAGCTGGACGGCAAGATCGACCAGATGCTCGAGCTCATCAAGCTGCCGGGTTTCGGCAGCCGCGCGGCGCACCAGCTTTCGGGCGGCCAGCGCCAGCGCATCGCGCTCGCCCGCGCCCTGATCAAGCGGCCCAAGGTGTTGCTGCTCGACGAACCGCTCGGCGCGCTCGACAAGAAGCTGCGCGAGGAGATGCAGCTTGAGCTGCGCGCGCTTCAGCGCAACGTCGGCATCACCTTCGTGTTCGTGACCCACGACCAGGAGGAAGCGCTCACCATGTCCGACCGCATCGCGGTCATTTCCCAGGGCAAGGTGCTGCAGATCGATACGCCGACCAGCCTCTACGAATCGCCCAACTGCAAGGAAGTGGCCGGGTTCATCGGCACCATGAATTTCTTCGACGGCACAGTGAAGAGCATGGAGGAGGCCAACGCCGTGGTGGACGCGGGCCCGCTGGGCGATGTCCGGACCCGTCCTTTCGCCGCCAAGTTGCCGGCGTCGGGCGCGTCGATCACGGTCGCGATCCGGCCGGAAAAGATCAATCTGAACCCCAGCCGTCCCTCGGCGAGCCATAACGTCATCGAGGGCCGCATGAGCGCCGCAGCCTATCTCGGCGATCGCAGCCACTACTACGTCGCGGTCAAGGGGCGCAATGCGCCCATCGCCGTGGCCGCCCAGAACGTCAACGCGGCGCGCAGCTGGCTGGGCGGGCAGGATCAGCCGGTGTGGTTGAGCTGGCGCGAGGATTCGGTCATTCTGCTTGATCGCTGATCGCGGTCGGCGTCGATTGACGCCACGCGGCCGGCGCTTGGCGGGCGGCTTTGGCCTCATAGTTAACGTATCCTGACGGCGTCGGGGCCGCTGAACCTGGTTGCATGCGCAACCAGCGTGCCTCGCGCCGTGGTGTAGTCCTGTATGCTGATTGGTTGGACCGACATGCCGGTCGGGCCCAAGATCACGTCGGTGAGCCGATCGCGGCTTGCCGAGGCTCCGACTACGTACGCGCATGATTTTCGCGGTTTCGCGAGTTGCGTGGTCCGTCGCACGGCAATACTTCAACTGTGGCGGCGGGCACCCGAGGCAAGGCTGCCGTTCCGCGTAGGATCAGTGCTTCGGATACGTCATGCGGGAGTTGATATCATGAGCTTCATTCGACTGCTGGGCGCCGGCGCGCTCGCGGTTCTGGTCAGCAGCTGCGCCTTCGTCGACGTCGACGATGTGCGCGCGCTCGATCCCCAGGGCAGCGATTTCGCCAAGGCGCTGTTCGCGGAGTACGTCACGCTGGCCGACAAGTCGGTCGCGGAGTACGATTTCGAGGATGCTTCCAAGTACGCCGCCAAGGCGTAGCTTGCCGCGGGCGGCGAGGAAGTGTTGCCGTGGGAGCCGTCGGCCTGGGACCTTCCCGCCGACATGCTGCCTGACTTCGAGGACGCGAGCGCGCGTCTGATCGCGGCGCTCGATGCCGGTGGCCGCGCGGCCGCCCCAGCCGACGTGGCGCACGCGCAAGCCATGTACGACTGCTGGATCGAGCAGCAGGAGGAAGGTCACCAGCCCGAGGACATCAACCGCTGCCGTGGCGCCTTCGAGCCGGCGCTCGCCAACGTGCTGAAGGCCCTCGAGCCCGCGCCGATGGCCGAGGAAATGGGTCCGGTGAAGTACATCATCTACTTCGGCTTCGACGTCGCGACGACCGCGGACAGCGCCGTGGGCGTGATCAGCGAGATCGCGGCCGCGGCGGCCGAGATGGGCCCGGCTTCGATCACGGTCCAAGGTCACGCGGACCGCGCCGGCAGCGACGACTACAACCTGGCGCTCTCCGCCCGGCGCGCGGCCAACGTGGCCGAGGCCCTGGCGGCGGCCGGCGTGTCGTCGGACCTGATGCAGGTCAGCGAGTTCGGCGAAGGCGCGCCGCTGGTGCCGACCGACGACGGCGTGCGCAATCCGGAGAACCGGCGCGTCGAGATCGAGTTCATCAAGTAGAGCGAACTCGAAACGACGTCACGACCTCGGGGGCGGCGTTCGGCCTTCGATACGGCCCCCTCGCGGGCTCGGGGGTCACTCGGGCCGAACGGACCGTCTTGGCCGTTCTCGGTGAGAGGCCGCGGAACGCGGCCGTATCGATCCACGGAAGGCCACGTGGCGAGCCCGCACCGAGCCAGTCGAAACCTTGTATCTTTGAACCGTCGGTGAGTTGGCGGTTTATGAGAGCGGCGCGCGCCCCAGTGCCGCGACGAGGCGCACGTAATCCTGGTGCGAGAAGCCCTTGGCCCCCGGCTCGATGGCGATGGTGCCGCCGCGTGCGATCTCGAGCACGCGCTTGCCGATGACATCCCACGGCGAGCGTTCCGCGGTGCCGATGTAGCGTTCCGGGTAGCACTCGATGCGCGCGTCATCGAGATAGACGGTCGGATACGCGCAGTGAATGTCCATCTCGCGCAGGATCATGATCGGGTCGGTGTCGCCGGCGCGCACGATGACCACCTGGGGCACGTAGTCCGACCGCCCCTCGTAGCCGGCCAGGTAGCACATGTGGGCTTCGCCCAAGACGACCAGAACGTCGATGCCCCTGGCCTGCATGGCCTTCGACACCGCCGCCACCGGCGCGCGGTACTCCGCCGTCTCGAACGCCGCCATGGCACGCTCTCCTGTCATCGGTCGCTGTCGCGGGCGACGATCGCCACCCATTCGCGTCGCGCGATCAGCCCGAAGGCGTGGCGCATGAACACCCGTCCAGCCACCGGCGCGTGCTGGATCGCGGGCGCCGGCCGCGCCGTGCCCAGCGGATGGATCTGGCCGATCGGCTGGCCCTTCGCCACCCTGGCCTCCAGGTCGACGAACGGCTCGAAGATGCCGCCGACCGAGGCCTTGGCGTAGCAGTCGTAGCTCAAGGCCTCGAGCACGCGGCTGCGTCGGCGCCCAAGCCACGGCGCCGTCACGGGCCGTCCGGCCATGATGCCGAAGTGCTTGAGCACGTTGCGCACGCCGGTCTCGGCGATGCCGACCGTCTCGGGCGTGACCATGCCCGCGCCGCCCAGTTCGCAGCAGCCGAAGATCAGGCCCATGCGTTCGGCGGTGGTGTCGATCATGCCGCGCGTCTCGTACTCCTTGATCAGGATGCCGGCCGGCGCGCGGAACGCCTTCATGGCGTCGACGGTGCGGCGCGTGCACTGGGCGTCGCGGAAGACGTGGGCCATGACGCTGGGGATCATGACCGAGGTCCGGCCGCCCGCGTGCAGGTCGAACAGCGCCACCGCGTGCGGCAGCACGGCTGTGGTGATGGCGTGGGCGATGCGCTCGGTCGGCGTGCCGTTCGCGCACCCGGGAAACGATCGATTGAGGTTCCGGCCGTCGAGCGGCGAGGTGCGCGTGCCGGCCGCGATGGCCGGCGGGTTGATCGCTGGCATGAAGATCGCGCCACCCTGGACCAGGTCGCGCGGTTCCAGCGCGCGGGCGATCTTCATCAGGGCGATCGGCCCTTCAAACTCGTCACCGTGGTTGCCGCCGGTGAACAGGACCAGCGGGCCGGGGCCGCGCCGCACCACCGTCACGGGCAACGCGATGGGTGCCTTGCCGCGCAGCGGAATCGCGATGCGACCGTGGCGTTTGCCGGGGCGGAACGGATCGATCCCGGTCAATCGCCCGAAAGCGTCGAGATCGTGTGACTCCTGCCTAGGCGCCATGGCTGCCTCCCGCGCGCAGGATACCCCGCCGGCGCGATCACCGGGAGTGGGAGTCCCGGCGCTCAACCGGCGTGATCAGCGGGCGGGCGCGCGGCCTTCGTGGAGGTCCATCTCCCAGCTCGCGGCGCGGCGCGCGTAGGCTTCGGGGTCGCGCATGCGCTGTTCGTAGGCGGCGCGCAGCAACCGGCAATCCTCGAACAGCCGACGCAGCGGGCCGATGGCATCGGCGTCGTAATCGACGCGCAGGTCGAGCACCGCCGAACGCCCATCCCCGTAGACGAAGGGGTCGACCGCGCTGTTGAAGACGCGCACGAAGGCCGAGAGCTCGGGCTTGTGGTGCCCGTCCGTGTCGGCCTGCCCGCCGGCCGCGGCACCGCGCTCGAGGGCGTCCACAAGCCGCCCGGCGAGCGTGGCTCCCGGGTCCGCCGCGTAGCCCTCGGCCATGGCCTGAACCGGTGAAGACGAACGACGGTCCGTTCTTCTCGATGATCCCGAGCTGGCGCCACTCCAGGTGGGGGTCCGACCGCCGCAGTGCGTCCTCCAGCGCCTCGAAGGACATGCCGTTGCGCAAAGCGTCGCCGGCCTCGAAGCCGAGGCCCGGGCGCGCGACCGCTTGGGAGGCGATCATCCACTCGCGCCCGCGCGCGACCACCCACTGGCCGAGGCGTCCGCCGACGGCGATCGAGGTGGTGGTGGAGGCCAGGCCGATCTCGCCGCTCCGCCGACAGAAACCCAGCATCGTGAAGGTCACGGCGCCCTCCCCGCACGGCCGGCCGCCGGCGCGCCGGTCAGTTCAGCGTCAGGCCGCCCCGGCCGGACGTGAGGCGATAGCAGCCGTCGTCGACGACAGGGCCGAACGCCTCGGTCACCTTCGGGTGGCGCACCGGCCCGTTCTCGGCGTCGGGCAGCAGGTTCTGCTCGCTCACGTACGCCTCGTAGCAGGTCTGCTCGTTCTCGGCGTACAGGTGATAGAAGGGCTGGTCCTTGCGCGGCCGGATCTCCTCCGGGATTGCCGCGTACCATTCCTCGGTGTTGTTGAACTCGGGATCCACGTCGTAGATCACGCCGCGGAACGGGAACAGCCGGTGGCGCACGATCTGGCCGATGCGGAACTTCGCTACCCTGGTCGCCATGGCCCCGAGGCGCCGATCCTTCGCCGTGGAGGTCGCGCGAGTCGGGCCCGCACGGACGTCATCTCTACAATCCCAGCTCCCGGCCGGCAAGCGACGGCCCGCACGGGGTGCGGAAATTGCCGTTTTGTTCATGATGTAGTAAACATCCTACTTGTGTGCGCCATGGCAAATTGACCGCTTCGAATCCGATACGGTGCCCATGACGGGCCCGAGGATCCATTTCGCATGAACTTTGCGTTTCCTCAGCTGCGGGCGAATCGCCGCGAAGGCCGATCCGTCTTGCCGGCGCTTGTCGGATTGATCATCGCCGTCGCGGCCTGCGCCCAGACGACCGGCGGCAACGCCCCGATCGTGGCGAACTCCGACGAATCCAATGACTTAGTGATCGATTCGGCGATCAGCGGCGCACCATCGCCCTTCGGCAGCTATCTGGCTGGACGGTTCGCGCGCAACGAACGGGACCTGGACGGCGCGGCCGACTTCCTGGTTCAGGCGCTGGCGATCGACCCGGACAATCACGACCTGCGGTTCCAGGCGTTCCGCGCGCTGGTCGCGGCTGGGCGCCTCGACGAGGCGCTGCCCCTCGCCGAGGAACTCGTGGCGGTCGACCCTGAGGCGCCAGGCCTAGTGCTCGCCCTCGCGGCCTTCAAGGACGGCCAGTACGAGGACGCCCGGGGCTTCCTCTCCCAGCTTTCGCCCAGCGGCTACAACGCCTTGCTGGTACCCCTCGTCGAGGCTTGGCTCACCTTTGCCGAGGGCGACGCGCCGGCGGCTCAGGGCATCCTCGGGTCGATGCCGGAGAGCGCTGGATTCACGGCGTTCCGCGCCCTGCATCAGGGTCTGATGTACGAGCTGGCCGACGAGAGCGACGCTGCCGAGGCCGCCTACAAGGTGGCGGCGAACGCCCAGCCGGGCGCGTTCCGTGTCGCCCTGGCCCTGGGCGGGCTCTACGAACGGCTCGACCGACTGGACGACGCGCGCGCGGTCTACGACGCCTTCGTCGAGGCCAACCCCGACGCGCCCTGGCTCGATGACACCATCGCGTCGCTGGGCGCGCGCGCGACGCCCGCGCCCCTGATCGCCACTCCGGTCGAGGGCGCGGCTGATGTTCTGTTCGGCCTGGCGGACGCCCTGCAGGGCGAGGACGAAAGCGGAGAGGCGCTGGTCTACGCGCGCCTGGCCGACTACCTGCGCCCCGACCACGACGCGACGCAGTTGCTGTTGGGCGAGGTGTTTGAGCTGCAGGGGCTGCCACACGAAGCCATCGCCGCCTACGGCCGCGTGGCGCCCGGGTCGCCCCTGGCCTGGACCGCGCGCCTGCGCGTCGCGACCAACCTCGACGCCCTTGATCGCAGCGCCGAGGCGGTCGCCAACCTCGAAATCATGGCATCCGAACGGCCGGCCCGGCCGGACCCCTGGGTCACCTTGGGTGACGTTCGGCGCGGCGCCCGGGAGTGGGCCGCGGCGGCGGCGGCCTACGACAAGGCCATCGCGTTGTCGGGCGAGGCCCAGCCGCGGCATTGGCGGCTCTACTACGTGCGGGGCATCGCCTTCGAGCGCGCCCAGCAATGGCCGCGCGCCGAGGCCGATTTCCTGAAGGCGCTCGAACTAGAGCCCGAGCAGCCCTACGTGCTGAACTACCTTGGCTACTCCTGGGTCGATCAGGGCATCAACCTGGCCGAGGCGCTCGACATGATCGAGAGCGCCGTCGACCAGCGGCCCAACGACGGGTTCATCGTCGACAGCCTGGGCTGGGCCCTTTACCGACTCGGCGACTACCGCGAGGCCGTGCGGCACCTCGAACGAGCGCTCGAACTGGAGCCGGACGACCCGACCATTAACGACCACCTTGGCGACGCCTTGTGGCAGGTCGGCCGGGTCGTGGAGGCCGAGTTCCAGTGGCGACGCACGTTGTCGCTGAATCCGGACGAGGCGCTTGCCGCGTCGATCAAGGCGAAACTGGAACGCGGCCTGGTGGTGGCGTCGCCGTCGAACGGTGACGGCTGAACGCCGGGCACTGTCGATCGACGCGCCAGCCAAGGTCAATCTCTATCTTCACGTTCTGGGGCGCCGGGCCGACGGCTATCACAACCTGGACAGCCTCGTCGCTTTCGTTGACGTGGCCGACACGCTGGTCGTTCGACCGTCGGACCGGCTGCGCCTGACCATCACCGGCCCCGAGGGCCGCGGCGTCGACGCGGGCGCCGACAACTTGGTGCTGCGCGCGGCCCGGCTGCTGGCCGAACACGCCGGTCGCAACACTGGCGCCGATATCCGACTGGTCAAGCGGCTGCCCGTGGCAGCCGGCCTCGGCGGCGGTTCGGCGGACGCCGCCGCCACACTCCGCCTGCTCGACCGGCTGTGGACGACGCGCGCGAGCGACGTGGATCTGGCGCGGCTCGGCGCCAAGCTCGGTGCGGACGTGCCGGTGTGCCTGGCGGGCCGCGCGACCCTGGTGCGCGGCGTCGGCGCGCGCCTGCGACCAGCGGCGCCATTGCCGCCCGCCTCAGTCGTCCTGGTCAACCCACGACGACCCTTGGCCACGGTGCGGGTTTTCGGCGCGCACGATCCGCGACCCCGGCGGCCGGCACGGCCCTTCGGCGCCATCGCCGACGTGCGCGACCTAGCGCGTCGCTTGGCCCGGCGACGCAACGACCTTACGGGAGCTTCGTCGCGACTCGAACCCGCCGTGCCCGTCGTGCTGGCCGAACTGGCGACGGCTGGGGCCTTGCTCGCGCGCATGTCGGGCAGCGGCGCCACGTGCTTTGGCCTGTTTGGTGACGAGCACGAAGCGTCGGCAGCGGCCGCCTGGCTGTCCGACCGTCACGAGGAATGGTGGATCCAGGCCACGCGCTTCAAGATCTCGGCTCCACCGATCGAGGGTGTGACATGATTGCCACATACCTTTCGTTTGGCGCGCTGGCGCGACCATGGGCTTGACGGATCGCGCGCCGAAACTAGGTTATGCCCCGGTTCTGGTACGCGTTTAACGATTTTCGTCCGGATCCTTTTTTTGGTTCTGTCATCGCGGCGGAACAAGGGTTGGGAACGAAGCGTTAAGGGATAGAGGGCATGGTGCCCGCGTTTTCGTCGCCGAGACACGCGGCCTGATAGATGGGGGAGACAACGTACATCGTCGGACACAAGATCAAGGCCCTGGCCCTGGCTGCGGCTATCGTGCTGGCGCCCACCTTGGCCCTTGCTCAGGAAGAAGGGGTCGCGGCTGGCGAAGAGGCATGATCAACACGCCTTTCGGCGCGGCGAGCCCGGTCGTTGTGGGTGGTGTCGTGCTCGGCGCGGTGATCGGTCTGACGATCGCTCTCGATGACAATGGCGACAGCGACGAGGCCAGGGGCGCCACGGGCGCCGGCGGCACGGGCGCAGGCGGCACCAGTCGTCGCGACTCCTACAGAAATTCGCGAAGTGGCGGCCTCTGGCCACCGCTTCTCGTTTGAGGGTCCCGTGTCGCGCTGGGGGCCCCAGGCTGACGAGATCGGTATCTAGGCTCGGCGCCCGGCCGAGTCGTCGGTCGTGCTTGCCAGGGCATGCAGCACGCCGCGCGCCGTGACGCGGCCGATTTGGGAGCCATCGGCGCCGCGCACGGGGATGGCCTCGGTCCGGTCGCCGAAGCGCGGCAGGAGCTGCTCGAGCGAAAGGTCCGCCGCGACCGCCTCGACGCCGTGGATCGCAGCGGTGCCGGGCTCCATGGCTTCGCGCACCGTCAGGACCTTGACCCTCGGCACATCGCGCGTGAACTCGGTGACGTACGCGGTCGCCGGACGCATGACCACGTTGGCCGGCGAGTCGATCTGCACCACCTCGCCGTCCTTCATGATGGCGATGCGGTCGGCAAGTCGCAGCGCCTCGAGGAAGTCGTGGGTGATGAACACGATGGTCTTTCGCAACACCTTCTGCAAGCGCAGGAACTCGTCCTGCATCTGGCGGCGGATCAGTGGATCGAGCGCACTGAACGGCTCGTCGAGGAACCACAGCGCCGGCTCCACGGCCAGGCTGCGCGCGAGGCCGACACGCTGCTGCTGACCCCCCGACAGCTCGCGCGGGTACGACCGTTCGCGCCCGGCCAGGCCGACCAGTTCGATCATCTCGAGCGCCCGCTTCGTGCGCGCGCCGCGCGCCAGGCCCTGCACCTTGAGCGGGAAGGCCACGTTCTCCAGCACGGTCAAATGCGGCAGCAGACCGAAGTTCTGAAACACCATGCCTATCTTGTGGCGGCGGATGTCGATGAGCTGGGTGTGCGACACGCGCAGCAGGTCCTCGCCGTCCAGCATGATCTCGCCGGCCGTCGGTTCGACCAGGCGCGACAGGCAGCGCACGACCGTCGACTTGCCCGAGCCGGACAGCCCCATGATGACGAAGATCTCGCTCTGGTGGACGTCGAAGCTGACATCGCACGCGGCCGCGATGTGCTGGGCGCCCCGGATGCGCCCGATGGTCTTGGCCCGGTCAACGACCGCGCCATTGCCGGAGACGAAGAACTGCGCGGGATCGGGGCCGTACACTTTCCAGACGTGCCGGCACGAAAGCTTGACTTCGCGGGACGCCGAGCCCGCCGCCGTATCCACCATGCCCCTGATCTCCCGTCGCGAAGCCCCGTCGTCGCTTGATTTTTCGTTGTGCTTCGCGCCGGCGAAGGGATTGTTTCGGCTCGGCCGCGGCGGGTCAACCCAACAATGAGTTTCGGCCTTCCCGCCGTCGCCTTCGTGGCAGCGGTGGCAAGGCCGAAAACCTGCATGCCATCGCCGACAAGCGCCGGCGCGCCGACTACATCATGGCGGCGTCAACCCACGCCTGCCACTTGTCCTTGTTGTTCTCGACCCACTCATCCGCGATCTCGTCGACAGTGTGACCCTGCGAATCGACCGCGTAGAGCATGGGAAGCTGCTCCTCGGTGGTGAGCTGGAAGGCCTTGAGGAACTTGTAGGCGGCGGGCCAGGTGTCCTTCATGCCGGCCCACGCGATCTTGAAGACGGGCCGGCCTTCCGGCCAGTCGCAGTCAAACGTCTCGTCAGGGTTCATGCCCCAGGCCGGGTCCGAGACGCACGCGTCCTCGTAGGGCGGCAGCTTGACCTGGTGCATCTCGATTTCGGCATGCACCCAGTGCGGCGACCACAACTGTGTCAGGATCGGCTGCTTCTTCTCGACCGCCGACTTCAGCTCGGCGACTATGTTGCCCTCGCTGCCGGCCGGAATGGTCACGAAGTCGAGGCCCAGCGCCTTCATGCGCGGAGCGTTGAGGTCGCCCCAGTCGGCCGGGTAGTCGACGAAGCGGCCCGAGGGCATGGTATCGGGCGTGGCGAAGATCTCGGTGCACTCCTTGAGCGCCGTCCAATCCGGCAAGCCTGGGCACATCTCCTCGACATAGGCCGGGTACCACCACGTTTCGCGCGTGACCAAGCCCAGGTCGCCCAGTTCCTCTACCTTGCCGGACCCGACCGCCTCGCCGTAGCCGTCGCCGATGTTGCTCATCCAGATCTCGAGCGACGCGGTGACGTCGTTGTCGGCGAGGCCCTGGAGCTGCGGATAGTAGCCGGCGGTGATGTACTCGACCGCATAGCCCATGCGCTCGAGGATCTTGCCCGCGATCTTCGTGGTCAGATGCTGGCCGGTCCATTCGTTGATGGCGAGCTTGATCGGCTCGGACGATTCCGGCACCGAGCCGGCCTGCGCGCCGCCGGCGCCCACCAACGCGGCCACGGCCAGACTGCCGAGCCAAGCGGACGTCCTGCGGTTCATTCCTAACCTACCTCCGTGTGGTTCCGCCGCGTAGGCCGGCGGATCGAGGTGCCATTGGAACCTCCCGCACCTGCCCTGGCAAGGACTTTGTAGCTTACGTTTGCGGGTGCATACGACCGTCGACGCCCAGGAACGCGCGTCCTTCGGCGTCGTAGAAGCGCGTGCGCCCCGCCGCGCACAGCACGCCCAGCATGGCCGGCACCGGCTGCCTGGCCGCCTCGAGTCGCTGCGCGACGTCCAACGGGTCGAGCTCGTCCAAGAGCTCGAACGGCCCCTTGGCCCAGGCGTAGCCCCAACGCATGGCACGGTCGACGTTGACGATGTCGTCGGCGATGCCGGGTACCAACCCGGCCGCGTAAGCCAGCGTGCCGCCCACCACGTCCCAGGCCAGCCGGCCCAGCGGCCCCTGGGACACGATAAGGTCCCGGGCGGTCCGCTCCCGATCGCCGAGCACCGCCTTCGCTTCGGCCCGCCACGCCCCGGTCCGCAGATCGAACGTCTCGCGCACGCGCGAACCATCGGCCGCCTTGCCCATGCGGTAGAACCCGGCGCCCGCCTTGCGGCCGATCTGGCCGCGCTCGGCCATGGCCTGCACCGGCGCCGGGAAGCGCAGATAGGCACGGCCCGCGTCGCCTTGGGGCAGGTTGGCGGCCAGGTTCTTGGCCACGAAGTCCATGACGTCCAGGCCGATCAGGTCGATCAGGCCGAACAACCCGGTCGAGGGCAGCCCGACCGGTTCGCCGAGCGCCGCGTCGATCGCCTCGGCGCTGGCACCCGCCTCCAGCGCGTCCATGGCCTTGTGCAGGCCCATGAGCATGAAGAAGCAGCCGATGCGGTTGGCGATGAAGTTGACCGTGTCCTTGGCGTGGACGATGCCCTTGCCGAGGCGCACGCCGATGAACGCCTCGAACGCGGGGACCACGTCCGGCGCCGTCTCGGGCCCCGGCACGATCTCGCAAAGACGCATGACGGCGACCGGGTTGAAGAAGTGGGTGACGACGATGTCGCGCCGCAGATGCGCGGGCATGTCGCGCACCAGGTCGCGCAGCGGGATGCCCGAGGTGTTGGTGCTGACCACGGAGCCCGCGCGCCGCGCGGCCTCGATGCGCGCGAGCAGGTCGCGCTTGGTGGCGAGGTCCTCGAACACCGCCTCGCACACCCAGTCGCAGTCCGCGATCCGGCCGAGGTCGTCCTCGACATTCCCTGGCGTGATCAACGCCGCCTTCTCGAGCCTCTTCATGGCCGCCGGGCGCAAGCCGGGCAGCCGTTCGATCGCGGCGCGCGCCGGCCCCGCCCGGTCGCCGGCCGGCCCCGCCCGGTCGAGCAGCACCACCGGAACGTCGCGGTCCGCGCACAGCGCCGCGATGCTAAGCCCCATGGTGCCCGCACCGATCACCGCGACCTTGCCGATCGTCAGCCCGCCGCTCATGGCCGTCTCCCTCGCCGCCGCACGCCCCGGTTGGACGCGCTTCGCGGCTCGTGTACGCTGCCCGGCGTCCTCTCCGCAACCGGCTTCGCCCGTGGCCTCCGACCCCGATCAGCCATCCTTCGACACGCTCAGCCTGCACGCGGGCCAGGAACCCGACCCCGCGACCGGCGCGCGCGCCGTGCCGATCTACCAGACCACATCCTACGTGTTCCGCGACGTGGACCACGCGGCGGCGCTGTTCAACATGGAGCGGGTCGGCCATATCTATTCGCGCATCTCGAACCCGACCGTCGCGGTGCTGGAGGAACGCATCGCCGCGCTCGAAGGCGGTGTCGGCGCCGTGGCCACGTCCAGCGGCCAGGCCGCCCTGCACCTGGCGATCGTGACCCTGATGGGCGCCGGAAGGCACATCGTCGCCTCGGCCTCGCTCTACGGCGGGTCGCACAACCTGCTCAACTACACCCTGCCGCGCTTCGGCATCGCCACGACGTTCGTCGACGTGCGCAAGCCCGAGGCGTTCGCCGCCGCGATCCGCCCCGAGACGCGGCTGGTGTTCGGCGAGGTCATCGGCAACCCCCGGCTCGAGGTGCTGGACATCCCGGCGATCGCCCGCGTCGCGCACAGCGAGGGCCTGCCGCTGCTGGTCGACGGCACGTTCGCCACGCCCTATCTGCTGCGTCCCTTCGACCACGGCGCCGATCTGGTGTTCCATTCGGCGACCAAGTTCCTGGGCGGGCACGGGGTCGCCATCGCCGGCATGCTGGTGGACGGCGGCCGGTTCGACTGGGCGGCGTCAGGCAAGTTCCCGACACTGACCGAGCCCTACGCCGGCTACCACGGTCTCGCCTTCGCCGAGACCTTCGGGCCCCAGGCCTTCGTCATGCGAGCCCGCGCCGAGGGCCTGCGCGATTTCGGCGGATGCCTGAGCCCCGCGAACGCGTTCCACATCCTGCAAGGGGTCGAGACCCTGCCGTTGCGCATGGCGCGCCACGTCGCCAACGCCGAGCGGGTAGCCGCGTTCCTGGACGGCCACGACGCGGTCGCCTGGGTCGCCTACCCGGGCCTGCCCAGCCATACCGATCACGCCCTGGCCAAGCGCCTGCTGACCAAGGGGGCCGGTGCCATCCTGTCGTTCGGCATCAAGGGCGGCCGGGCCGCCGGCGCGCGGTTCATCGAGCGGCTGCGCCTTTGGTCGCACCTGGCCAACGTGGGCGATGCCAAGTCGCTGGTGATCCATCCGGCCTCGACCACGCATCAGCAGATGGACGCGGCGGCGCTGGCCGCGGCGGGAGTCGGGGAGGATCTGGTCCGCCTGTCGGTGGGCCTGGAGGATGCGGGTGACCTGATCGCCGACCTGGACCAGGCGCTGCGCGCGGCGCGCAAGGCGGCGGCATGAGGATCGGGGTTCCGAGCCACCCCGGTTTCGCCGCGACCGGCGGCCGCCCCTGGTCGCGCGCCGCCGAGACCATCGTCTTCGTCCACGGCGCCGGCATGGACCACACGGTGTGGTCGCTGCCGGCGCGCCACTTCGCCCACGCGGGACGCGCCGTGCTGGCCCCGGACCTGCCCGGTCACGGCCGCTCGGGCGGCGCCGCGCTCGGCGACATCGGCGCCATGGCCGACTGGCTGATCGCGTGCCTCGACGGGCTCGAGGTCGCGCGCGCCGCCCTGGTCGGCCACAGCATGGGCGCCCTGTTGGCGCTGGAGGCCGCGTCGCGGCGGCCCGAGCGGATCGCGCGGCTGGCGCTGTTCGGCGCCGCCCCGCGCATGCCGGTGCATCCCAGCCTGCTGGGCGCGGCGCGCGACGATCCGGCACGCGCCCACGCCATGATCGCGGGCTGGGGCCATGGCCGGCGCGGCCGGATCGGCGGCCATCCCGGCCCCGGGCTGTGGGCGCGCGGCGGCACGGTCACGCTGCTTGCGCGCGCCGGCACGGGCGTGCTCGCCGGCGACTTGGCGGCGTGCAATGGCTACGACGGCGCGGCGGCCGCGGCGCGGGTGCGTTGCCCGACGCTCGTCGTGATCGGCGCCGAGGACCGCATGACGCCGCCGCGCGAGGGCCGCGCCTTGGCCAAGGGGATCGCCGACGCCCGCCTGGTCGAAGTCCCGCGCGCCGGGCACATGATGGTGGTCGAGGATTCCGACGTTACGCTCGACGCACTGCGAGGCTTCATGCTGGCCTGACCATGGACGCGGCGATCCTCGTCTCGGCGGTGCTGGCGGGCGGCATCGTCGTGCTGACCCCTGGCCCCGCCGTGGTCGCCCTGATCGGCATCGGCGCCGCCCAGGGGCGGCGCGCCGGCGCGGGCTTCATCCTCGGCCACCTGGCCGGCGACCTGCTGTGGTCGATCCTGGCGCTGGTCGCCCTGGTCGGCGCGCACCTGATCGCGCCGGCGGTCTTTCAGGTGCTGGCCGTCGCGTGCGGCGGCTATCTGCTGTACCTGGGCACGCGGTCGCTGCTGGCCCGGCGCGGGCCGGACGGCGTGGCCGGCGCGCGGGTCGAACGGCCGCTGATGCGCGGGCTCGCCTTCGGCCTGACCAATCCCAAGAGCTACCCCGTCACGCTCGCGATCTTCACAGCCCTGCTGGCGGACAAGCTGGAGGCGTTTGACGCCACCAGCGCGCCGGCGCTGCTGGCCGCATGCTTCGCCGGGTTCCTGGTGGCCGATGCGATCCTGGTTTGGTTCGTCGGGCTGCCGCCGCTGCGCCGGCTCTATCTCAGCCACGGGGTGTGGCTGGTGCGCGCGACCGGCGCGCTGTTCATCGGCTTCGCCATCGTCACTCTCTGGGACGCCTTCGCGTAGCTCAGCGCTCGATGACGCTCTTGCGGCCCGGCCGCGCGGCGACCGTGGGCGTGGCGGCCGAACGTACCGGTTCGGCGGGTGGCCGAGCGTCCGGAGGCGGTTGAGGGGTCGCTTTCGCCGGCGCCGCCGTGGTCGAGCCGGCCCTGGCGGCGGCCCCGCGCGCCGCGATCTGTCGGATCAGGCCAATCATGCTGTCCGGCTTTGCGGCCGATTGCTTCAGGCGCGAGGCGATGAACAGCACAACGGCGCCGGGCAGCGCGTTGTCGACCAGCAGGCCGACGACGGTGCCGAACAGGTCGTCATCGCCCAGCGAACCCGACGTGGCGCGGCCCGCCACGATCACGACGGCCCCGACCACGCCGATGACGATCCAGCCGATACCGACCCAGCGGAGAATCCGTGCAATCTTCTCCTTCGCAGTGCCTCCGAACCTTGGGCGCGGACCATGCCTGCTTGATCGTACAGCCGCCGTCGACCATCAGGTTTTGCCCGCGGACGCACGACGCCTCGGTTGAGGTCGCCGGCGCATTATTCACCGGGCTTGCCATCGCGACGCCTTGGAGTGTGTCACGTGGCTCAACGCTCGATGACGCTCTTGCGCGCGGACCCGGCGGCGATGGTGGGCCACTCGACGGGCCGGATGGTCCCGGCGCGGGCCCCGTAGGCCCGCTTGCCAACGGGCGCCGGGTGGGAACCGCGCGCCCTAGCCTCGGTCATGCGGCGGATCGCCTCGTCGAGTCGGGCCGTGGTGGCGCCGTGCCGGGCGCCCCATCGACGGAGACCACGCGCCGCGAGCATCAGGCCCGCCCCAGGCACGGCGAGGACCAACGCGTCTGCAATAGCCGCCCACATGACAACGCCTTCGGGCGCGCCGCGTGGGGCATCGCCCATCAAGGCGATGAACCCGCCAAACAGGATGCCGATGCCGATCAGCAGCATGCCGATGACGCGCACGAGCGTCGCGAGGCGCTCCAGGACCAGCGTGCGGATCGTGACAGCGTCCGTGCCGTCCGCCATGTGCCGGGTCACTTGATCGTATAGCCGCCGTCGACCATCAGGTTGTGCCCGGTGATGAACGACGCGGCGTCGGAGGCGAGGAAGATCGCCGCGTTGACGAACTCCTCGATGCGGCCGCGCCGCTGCAGGGGCGTGGTGCGGCGGATTTCCTCCTCCAGGTCGCCTTCACCCGGGTTGACGTCGCCCTCGGGCGGCAGATGGTCGGTGTAGCCACAGTTGACGCTGTTGATGCGGACGTTGCGATCGCCCCACTCGACCGCGCAGTTGCGCACGATCTGGTCGACGCCGCCCTTGGCCGCGGCGGTCGCCGCCAGGTTGCGGTAGCCGACCACGCTGGAGTTGGCCGTGAACATCACGACCGCGCCATGACGCTGGGCCAGCATGGGGCGAGCCGCCGCGACCGCCAGGCGGAAATAGCCGGTCAGCTCGGTCGCCAGGCAGGCGTCCCACATGGCGTCGGTCATGGCCTCGGCCGAACCCATGGACTCGGTCGCCGCGTTGGCCACGGCGATGTCGAGCCGCCCGTAGTGGTCGAGCGTCGCCTCAACCACGGCATGGCAATCGGCCGAGCGCGTGATGTCGCACCGGCGCGCGATGGCATCGCCGCCAGTCGCGCCGATCGCCTTGGCCGTCGCTTCCACGTCGGCGAGCGTGCGGGCGCACACCATGACCTTGGCGCCGGCGCGGGCGAGGCCCAGCGCGACCGCCCTGCCCAGCCCCTTGCCGGCGCCGGAGACCAGCGCGACCTTGCCCGCGAGCGAGAATGGATTGGTCACGTCTGATCCCCTTCTTAGTCGGTGTTCTTCATATTTCATCGGCTTTGGCAGCCATTGTGCAATCACCGAGTGCCGCGGTGATCGATGGCACGGCAAATTCGATGAACGCACGGACGGCCGGCGCGACATGGTGGCCCGAAGCCATCACCAGGTGCACCGGAACCTCTGGCGGTGCGAAGGCGCCAAGCACGGGCACCAAATCGCCACGCCGCAACGCCTTGGTGACCATGTAGGACAGCGCCACGGTGATTCCGTACCCCGCCGCGGCGCTGCTGAGCGCCGACGCGGTGTCGTTCACGGTCAGGCGCGGAGCGAGCGCGATCGAACGCGGCCGGCCCGCCGACACGTGGTGCCACGCTCCAGCCGGCATCAAGCCGGTCACGGCGATGACCGCATGGTCGCGCAGATCGGCTGGCACCGCCGGCGAGCCACGGCGCGCCAGATAGTCGGGGCTGGCGACGAGCAAGCGGCGCACCGCGCCGACCCGGCGCGCCACCAGAGAGGAATCGGGCAGATGGCTGATGCGTATCGCCAGGTCGACGCCTTCCTCGACCATGTCGACGATTCGGTCGACCATCAGCACCGTCACGGTCACGAGGGGGTGAACGTCGAGAAACCCGGCAATGATCGGCATCAGGACCGTTCGGCCGAACATGGCCGAGGCGGTGACGGTCAGGTGCCCGCGCGGCATGACGCCCGCACCGGAGGCGTCGTTCTCCGCATGCTCGATGTCGGCGAGCAGGCGTTGGGCATTCGCCAGGAACCGGATACCGGCGTCCGTCAGGCTCAGGCTGCGCGTCGTACGGTGGAACAGCCACGTGTCGATCCGCGATTCGAGCGCGGCCAAGGCGCGGGTCACTGCGGGCGGCGACAGCCCGAGCGTGCGCGCGACCCTGGACAGTCCGCCCTCGGCGGCGACCGCGACGAACACCTCCATCTCGCGCAGGCGATCCATGGATTATTCCGATTTCAGGAATAGTCACTTCCGCAAGAAGCGTATTCCTATCGATGGCATTGGCCGCCATGGTGTCGGTGTTCAACCGCGCCGAGGCTCGAAATGGCCCACCGCTACGCCGCCATCGCGTTCACGCCACAAGTCCGTGCCGTCCAGGACAAGCTGAGCAGCCGCAAGTCCTACGCCCGCATGGACGACGGCGAGGCCCGGGGGCATGTCCTGGAACAGGACGAAACCGACTTCATCGCCTCGCAGGAGAGCTTCTACATGGCGACCGTCGGCGCCACGGGCTGGCCCTACGTCCAGCATCGAGGCGGACCGGTCGGTCTCGTCCAAGCGCTCGACGCGACCATTATCGGCTTCGCCGACTTCCGCGGCAATCGCCAGTACATCAGTGTCGGAAACCTGACGACCGACGACCGCGTGTCGCTGTTCTCCATGGACTACGTGAACCGGCGCCGACTCAAGCTGTTCGGCCGTGCGGCGATGATCGGCGCCGAGCGCCAGGATCTGCTGGGCCGGCTCGAACTGCCGGGCTACCGGGCACGTGTCGAACGCGGCGTGATCATCACGGTCGAGGCGTTCGACTGGAATTGTCCCCAACACATCACGCCGCGCTACACCCTGGCCGAGATGGAGGTCCTCCCTCGCTAGCCCTTGAACGGCTCGGTGGCACCGCCCGCCTGCAACCACGCGTTCATGCCGCCGGTCAGGTTGACCACGTCGGCGTAGCCCATCTCCTGGAGCGTGCGGCAGGCGAGCGCCGAGCGGCCACCCGCTGCGCAGTTGACCACCAGGCGCTTGGCGCCGCCGATGGCGGCCTTGTGGCTCGGGCTGGCCGGGTCGGCGTAGACCTCGAGCATGCCGCGCGAGGCGTTCACCGCGCCGGGTATCGTGCCGGTCTTGCGCAGTTCGTCCGCGTCGCGCACGTCGAGGAAAACGACGCCGGGCTGGCCGACCAGCTTCTTGGCATCGTCGACCGAGACCGCCTTGATGACCGCGTTCGCCTCGGCGACCATCTGTTGATAGCCCTTGGGCATACTGTCCTCGCTCGTGGTTACTGGCCAAGAATAGGCTAATGGCGGCGCCAACGTCACCCCGTGCTTGATCGCGGGGCTCCGGAGCGGCAGATTGCGCGGCCCCACGCGCCTCCCTACATGGTGCTAGAACCCCAGGATATCCATGGACCTGCGCAACGTCGCCATCATCGCCCACGTCGACCACGGCAAGACGACCCTGGTCGACGTGCTGCTGCGCCAGAGCGGCACGTTCCGCACCAACCAGGCGGTCGCCGAGCGCGCGCTGGACAGCGGTGATCTAGAGCGCGAGCGCGGCATCACCATCCTGGCCAAGTGCACCTCGGTGGTCTGGCGCGACACCCGCGTCAACATCGTGGATACCCCCGGCCACGCCGATTTCGGCGGCGAGGTCGAACGGGTGCTCGGCATGGTCGATGGCGTGCTGGTGCTGGTCGACGCGGCCGAAGGCCCCATGCCCCAGACCAAGTTCGTGGTCGGCAAGGCCCTGGCGCGCGGCCTGCGCCCGATCGTGGTGGTCAACAAGGTCGACCGCGGCGATGCGCGCCCGCACGAGGTGCACGACGAGGTGTTCGACCTGTTCGCCGTACTCGGCGCCGACGACGCGCAGCTCGACTTCCCGACCCTGTTCGCCTCGGCGCGCGAAGGCTGGGCGGCGCTTAGTCCCGATGGGCCCAAGACCGACATGGCGCCGCTGTTCGACCTGGTCGTGAGCCACGTCAGGCCGCCGCGCGTGGACCCCGACGGAGGGTTCGCCATGCTGGCGACGATCCTGGAGTACGACCCCTATCTGGGCCGCGTGCTGACCGGGCGCATCCACGCCGGGCGGGTGCGTAACAACGACACGATCAAGGCGCTGTCGCGCGAAGCGCTCGAGCTCGAACACTTCCGCGCCACCAAGCTACTGGCGTTCCGGGGCCTGGAGCGCACGGCGATCACCGAGGCATCGGCCGGCGACATCGTGGCGATCGCCGGCTGCGCCGAGGCGACCGTCGCCGACACCCTGTGCGACCCGGCCGTGGACCGGCCGATCGCCGCCAACCCGATCGACCCGCCGACGCTGGCCATGACGTTCATGGTTAACGACTCGCCCCTGGCGGGAACCGAGGGCGACAAGGTGACCTCGCGCATGATCCGCGCCCGGCTCGAGCGCGAGGCCGAGGGCAACGTGGCGATCCGCGTGTCGGACCTGGAAGGCACCGATGCCTTCGACGTGGCCGGGCGGGGCGAACTGCAGCTCGGCGTGCTGATCGAGACCATGCGCCGCGAAGGCTACGAGCTGGCGATCGGACGGCCGCGCGTGCTCTATCGGAACGATCCGGCCAGCGGCGCGCGGCTGGAGCCGCTCGAGGACGTGCTGGTCGACGTGGACGAGGCGTACGCCGGCACCGTGGTTGAGGAGATCGCGCGGCGCCGCGGCGAGATGACCGAAATGCGGCCTTCGGGCGCGGGCAAGGTTCGGCTCGCCTTCACCGTGCCCTCGCGCGGCATGATCGGCTACCACGGCGATTTCCTGGCGGCCACGCGCGGCACCGGTGTCATGTACCGCACGTTCAAGGCCTACGGACCGTCCCGCGGGCCGATCCCGGGGCGGCGCACCGGCGTGCTGGTCGCCAACGCCGATGGCCAGGCGGTGCCCTACGCCCTGTGGAACCTAGAGGAGCGCGGCAGCCTGTTCATCGCGCCCGGCGAGAAGGTCTACCAGGGCATGGTCATCGGCGAGAACAGCCGCGACAACGACCTGGACGTCAACCCGCTGCGCGCCAAGCAGCTGACCAACATCCGCGCCGCCGGCAAGGACGAGAACGTGCGCCTGACGCCGCCGCGCCGGCTGACGCTGGAGCAGGCGATCGCCTACATCGCCGACGACGAGCTGGTCGAGGTGACGCCCAAGTCGCTCCGATTGCGCAAGCGTCACCTGATCCCGCACGAGCGCAAGCGCGCGAGCCGGGCCACCGAGGCCGGCTGAACGTGCGCGGTGCGCGCCAGCGGGCTACCTTGACGGTGTGACCAGGGCGCCCTCGATTCCGTGACGCTCGAACCGCGCTTCCTCGACGGGCTGCGCGGCCGGCTGTTCGTCGTGCGCCGCGCGCCTGCGGCGGACGATCGCGGCATCGACGTCGTGATCGCCCCGCCGTTCGCCGAGGAAATGAACCGCTCGCGCCGCATGATGGTGCTGCTGGCGATCGCCCTGGCCGAGCGGGGCTTCGGCTGCCTGGCCGTCGACCCCTTCGGCACCGGCGACAGCGACGGCGATTTCGCCGACGCCCGCTGAGACGGCTGGGTCGAGGACATGCTGGTGGTGGCGCGCGCGGGCGGTCGGCGCGTCGCGGTGCTGGGACCCCGGCTCAGCGCGCTGCTCGCGGCCGAGCTGGCGCAGCGCAGCGCGGCTGAACGCCTGGTGCTGTGGCAGCCGGTGGTCAACGGCGAGGCGTTCATGACCCAGGTTCTGCGCCTGCGCCTGGCCGGCGACCTGGCCCAGGGCGACGGCGAGCGCACGTCCACCAAGGACGTGCGCGCCCGGCTCGGCGCCGGCGAGGTGCTGGAGTTGGCCGGCTACCCATTTGCGCCCGAGCTGGTGGCGGGCGAGCCGTTCTGGACACTGCAGGAGACGACCGTGGCGCCGGCCGTGGTCGCGGCCACCGTGGCGCGCCTGACAGGAGGCACGCCATGACGGCGGGCGCGGAAAAGGCGTTCGTCCTCGACCTCGGCGGCGACGCCATGGTCGGCATCCTGCACCCCGCGGCGGCGGCCGATGGGCTGGGCGTCGTGCTGCCGATGGGCGGGCCGCAGTACCGCGTCGGCAGCCACCGCCAGTTCGTCCTGATCGCCCGCGCCCTCGCCGGGCGCGGGCATCCGGTCGTGCGCTTCGACACGCGCGGCATGGGCGACAGCGACGGCGGCTTTCCGGGCTTCGAGGCGATCGACGACGACCAGCGCGCCGCCGTGGACGCCCTGATGGTTCGTTCCCCCGCCGTACGCCGCGTCGTGCTGTGGGGCCTGTGCGACGCGGCCTCGGCGATCCTGTTCTACGCGCACCAGGATCCGCGCATCGTCGGCGGCGTCCTGGTCAACCCGTGGGTGTGCACCCTGGAGGGTCAGGCCAAGGCCGAGGTGCGCCACTACTACGGTGGCCGGCTGGCCAGCGGCGCCTTCTGGCGCAAGCTCGCTCGCGACGAGGTGGCCGTAGGCGCAAGCCTGCGGTCGCTCGTGGGCACGCTCGCGCGCGCCGCGCGCGGCCGGCCGTCGGGCGCACCGAACGCACCCACGCTGCCCGAACGCATGGCGCACGGCTTCCGCCGTTTCGCCGGTCCGGCCTTGGTCGCCCTGTCGGGCAAGGTCCTGACGGCGCGCGAGTTCGAGGACGCGACGCGCGGGCCCGCCTGGCAAGGCCTTCTGGAGAACTGGCGCGTCGCGCTGCACCGGTTGCCCAACGCCGACCACACGTTTTCCCAGGCCGCCTGGCGCGCCGAGGTGATCGACTGGACCGCCGCGTTCCTGCGCGACCTGCGCTGATCGTTACAGACGGTCGAGCAGGCCGAGGGCGCCTTCGGCGTCGCCCTCGCCCACCGCGAGCCACGGCAGCCGGCCCGATTCCGCGTAGGGCTTCAGTGCGCGCACCAGCACCATGGGCGAGGCCATGCCCGTCGTGCCCGACGGCACCAGCTGGCCCAGCGCGTCGGCCACCGAGATCGTACCCAACGAACTGCGCGGCCCGCGCCCCCGCTCGATCAGCAGCACGGCGCGCGTCGCGTACGCGCCGCCGTAACCGGCGAAGCCCGGCAGCGAGCGGGCCAGCACGGCACGGCGGTCATCGCCGTGGCGCGCGGCGAACAGCGCGGACCCCGCGCCCCCCGGTACCGCGTCGGCAGCCTTGATGCCCTCGTCCAGGCGCAGCTTGAGGCACTTGGGAAACGCCGCCAGCGACAGGCCGGCCAGCGCGATGCGGTCATCGCCCAGCACGGTGCGGCCCTGGCACCAGGCGGCGTGGGCCAGGTAGCTCTTGCCGGCGCGCGGCGCGCCGAGACATGCGACGGCGCCGCCGTTCACGGCGTAGGCACCGGCGTGCAGCACCGTGGTCCCGCCTGCGTGGACGAAGGCGTGACCGACGGCCTCGAGCAGCAGCATGCGCGCCGCGGCCAGCGTGGTCGCGTGCACCGTCTGCCCGGCGACGCTGACGCGGTAGCCTGAACCGTCGCGGCGCGCGACGACGTGGGCTGAACCCGCGTCGTCCGCCGCGACCGCGTCCAGCGCCAGGAAGCGCGCGAGGAACGGACCCGTGTCGGGCCGGTCCGCCTCGACCAGGACCGACTGGCCGCGCCAGCCGAGCCGCCAGCGACGGATCATGGCCCGCGCACGGCCAGCCCCGCCTCCACCAGCCGATCGAGCGTCGCCGCCACGTCGGCGCGCACGCTGGCGGCATCGGCGCCCGCCGCCGCGAACACCGCGACGAGGTCGTCGAGGCTGGCGCCTTCGGCCAGCGCGTCCCACACCAGCTGGGCGGTGGCGTTGAGCACCACCACGGCGCGGCTGTCGGGGTTCATGAGGATCAGGTCGTCGGCCAGCGTCTCGCGGTCGAAGCGCGCCGCCCGGCGATAGATCGCGCTCACGCCGGGCAGGCCTTGCGCAGCACCCCGGCGCGCGCCGCGACCCACGCAGCCACTGCGTCGCGCCCGGCGCCTTGCAACGCGGCCGGGAACGCGTAGCGGCGGTCGCAGTGGCCGCCCAGCCGGCCGGCAAGTGCGGCGAGCAGCGCCGTGTCCTCGCGGCCCTCGGCCGTCTCGGCCACCAGCAACGCCAGCGCCGGTGGGACGATATCGGGGTTCTCGGCCAGCAGCAGGCGCGCAGGCGCGACGTAGCCCATGGCGGCCAGGGCCACGGCCGCCTCGACCCGGCCGTCGATGTCCCCGGACCGCGCGGGGCGCGCCTCGGGGTGGTTGAACGCAGCGAGCCAGGCACGGAACGCGTCGCCGCCGGTCGCCTGGGCGTAGCGCGCGTCCTCCAGCGCCAGCACCCGGGAATCTTCGCCCCGCCGGCGCGCCGCGGCCGCCAGGGTGGTTGCGCTCCCGTTTGGCGCGCATGGTCGCGGCGTCGGCGTAGCCGTCGTGCTCGATGATCACGCCGTCCAGGATGAAGGGGTCGCCATCGCCCAGTCCCGTGAGCGTCTCGTGGACCGTGCCCGCCCAACGCACGCCTGCGGCGCGCTGCTGTAGCCGGACGATGGGCCGTGGCGTCAGGTCGGCGCGATCGCGGATCCACACGCCGTACGCCGCGTCGCCCAGCCGCGCGAGGTCGACCGCGCACGCGACCAGCCGCTCGTCGTCGTCGAGCCACAGAAGCCACGGCGCGTCGACCTGGTCGAGCACTTGGTTGCGCGCGTCGGCGACGTCCTCGCGCCACGTCACCGGCACGACGCGTACCGCGGCGTCGAACGAACCCACGACCCGCTGGCAGGTGGAACCGACCACCACCGGCAGGCCGAACGCGGCAGCCGAGGCGATCGCGGGTCCGGCGGCGGGCTCGTCGCCGGGCGACAGGATGGCCGCCGTCGGTCCGGTCACGGACCCTTGCCGGTCTGAAGCAGGGCGCGGCTGTCGTCCTGCAGCACCAGACACGTCAGCACGCCGCTGAAGTAGGCGCCGGTGTCGATACCGATGCGGTTGCCGGCGTCCACGGCCTCGGGGTTAATCGAGTGGCCGTGCACCACCACGTGCCCGTGATCGCCGCGCGCGGCTAGAAATTCGTCGCGGATCCACATTAGGTCGAACGGGTCCTGCGAAGCCAGATCGCCCCCCGGCCGGACGCCGGCGTGGACGAACAGGTAGTCCCCTTCGACGTGATGCAAAGCGAGCGAGCGGTAGAACGCCAAGTGCGCCGGCGGCAGGGCCGCGCGCAACGACTGCTGCACGTCGTAGGCGGCGCGCATGGCCGCGGCTTCGGTACGTGGGGTCACACCATAGCTGGCCAGGGTCGCGAGCCCGCCGTTGTAGAACCAGTTGGGCGCGGCGGCGTGATCGTCGAGGAACGCGAGCATCAGGCCCTCGTGGTTGCCCTTGAGGCAGACGCGCTCGAAGCCGTCATCGTGGGGTCCGAGGATCGCGTCGACGACGCCGCGTGTGTCCAAACCCCGGTCCACATAGTCGCCGAGGTACACGATGACGCGCCGCGCCGCCGGGTTGGCCAGGGCGTCGGCGCGGATCATGGTGTGCAGTTCGGCCAGCAGATCGGACCGCCCATGGATGTCGCCGATGGCCCAGAGGCGCGTCCCCGGCGGCAGGATCGCCGCGCGGGGCGGTCGCACAGGGCGTCCGAACAGGCGGCTGAGCACCGCCTAGGCCCCACCCACGGGCTCGCCGATGCGCGACCATTCGGCGGCGGCGGCGCGGTTGGCGACACGGTTGGCCAGGGCCAGCACCACGTTGGGATCGAAGATCTGACCGCGATCGGTCATGAGCCGGTCGACCGCGTTCCCGACGGCCAAGCCCGCGCGCCATGAACGCGGGCTGACCATGCCGACGAAGGCGTTGGCCACGGCGATGATGCGCGCGGGCAGCAGGATGCCGTCGCCCCGCAGGCCGTCCGGCTGGCCCTGGTCGTCCCAGCGTTCGTGAAGCTGGCGCAAGGTGGCGGCGACGGGCCCGTCGAACTCGACGCCGGCGACCAGATCCGCACCCATGCGGAGCGATTCGCGCACTTGGCCGAGTTCCGCCTCGGTCAGCCGGCCGCCCCGCGTCAGCGGCGCCTCGGGCACCAGGATCTTGCCCAGGTTCATGAGCTGGCCGGCGATGGTGACGGTCTCGACTATCGAGGGCTCCAGCTCCATCTCCTCGGCGATCGCCTGGGCGACCGTCGAGACCCAGGCGGAATGGTCGGCGGCGAAGGGGTCGCGCCGGTCGATCACCTTGACCAGGGTGGCAACGAGCTGGCGCATCAGGCGCACGCGCTTCTCGCGCGCCTCGACCACCGGTGTCACTTCCTCGGCCACAAGGAGGACCCGGTCCACCGTGGGCTCGGTGCCGAACGGGACGAACTGGGCGCGCACCACCGCCTGGCCCTTCGGGCCCGCCAGGTTCAGGGTCGACTCGACGGTCGCTTGCCCGGCGCGCGCCTGACGCGCAGCATCGTCGATGACGCGCGCGGGCAACGGCCCGAAGGCGTTGGCCACGGGCTTGCCGGTCAGGCCCGCGGCGTCGGACCCGGCGAGCGCGCTGAGTGCGCGGTTGACCCAAGAGACCCCCTGGTCGGCCTCAAGCACGGCGAGGCCCACAGGCTGGCTTTCGGTGACCAGTTCGAGGAAGCGGTTCTGGACGTCGAGGCGCACCGCCAGCTCGCGCGCGCGCCGGGCCGCCAGCGCCTCGCGCCGCGAGGTGCCGTGTCGCCACGCGGCGACCAGGATGGCGGCCAAGCCAACGATCACCAGGAGGGAGATCGCCACCAGGGCGGTACGACGCCCGCGCGCCGCGGTCGCCAGAAGGAGGTTGCGCAGGTACGTGCGCTGGGCCGCCTCGTCGGTAACCCCGGCCGCGATGGCGCCGGCGACCCGGGCGATCCAGTAGGGCACGATCTGACCCGCCGGAAATCGACCTCCGGCCCACAGGCCGAGCGTGACCGCCGGGTTGAAGTGGCCGCCCGAGATGTGGCCGACGGCGTAGGCCATGGTCAGCACGGTCAGGCCGAAGGCGAGCGAGGCACCGGCCAAGCCGATGCCGAGATCGGGGACGGCCGCCGCGAGCACGGCGCTGCCGCAGCCGCCGAACATTAGCCAGAACGTGCCGAGGAACTCGGCACCCAGTTTCCGCGTCATGGACATGGTCGTCTCTCGTTCATCGCCGAAGTACGCACGTATACGAACACAGGCCGTTTCCCACGGCCGAACGGAACGCTAGATCGGCGGCCGGCGCCGCGCCCAGGGCCGCGCCAGTTCCATGGCCTTGCCGATGCGCAGCACGCCGAGTTCGTCGAACCTTCGGCCGATGATCTGTAGGCCCAGCGGCAGCCCGGCATGAGTGAACCCGGCGGGCACGCTGAGCGCCGGGCACTGCGGCACGTTGTTGAACACCTCGGTCATGTCGAGCGCGACGATCCGACCCGCTGCGTTGCGATGGCCGAAGTCGGCGTCGGACTTGGTCACCTCGGGCGCGGGGCGCGCCATGGTCGGGCACAGCAGCACGTCATGGGTCTCGAACACCTTGGCCAGCGCGCGCCACTGCTCGGTGCGCACGATCTCGGTCTTTTTGTAGTCGACCGCCGAGACCTTGAAACCGGCGTCCATCAGCGCGGCCACGTTGGGGTCCATGCGATCCCGCCACGCGGGCAGCAGGTGGCCGAAGTAGGTGGCCATGAACACCTGCCACAGCACGTACCAGGCGTCGCGGATCGCCACCGACCAGCCCAGGTCGACCTCCTCGACGATCGCCCCCGCCGCGCGCAGGGCGTCCGCGGCGGCGCGCACCTGCGCCTCGACCTCGGGGTCGACGTCGTAAAAGCCGAGATCGACATCGAGCGCGAGCCGCAGCCCCTTGACCGAGGCCGGGACGGTGGCCGGAAGACGCAGGTTCGTGCCGATCGACTGGATGTCCGCGTCGCTCGGCCCGTGCGCTACCTTGAGGAACAGCGCGGCGTCGTCGACCGTGCGGGCGAGCGGCCCGAAGTGCGAGATGCCGTCGAACTGGCTAGCCAGGATGTCCATGGGGATGCGGCCGAGGCTCGGCTTGAGCCCGACCAAGCCGCAGTGGGACGCCGGGATGCGCACCGAGCCGCCCATGTCGGTGCCCTCGGCGAGCGGCACGCAGCCGCTGGCCACCGCCGCGCCCGAACCGCCGGACGAGCCGCCGGGCGTGCGCTGCGTATCCCACGGGTTGCGCGTGATTCCCCACAGCGGGCTCTGGGTGAAGCTCGCGTGGGCGAACTCAGGCGTCGTGGTCTTGCCGATCACGATCGCGCCGGCGGCCTTGAGCCGTTCGACGATCAGGGCGCTCCGTTCAGGCACCCAGTGCTCGTGGGTGCGCGAGCCCAGCGTGGTGCGCTTGCCCTTGGTCGGCGTCAGGTCCTTGATGGCGATGGGCACGCCGTGCAGCGGCCCCAGCGCGTCGCCACGCATCACGGCAGCCTCGGCCTCGCGCGCCTTGCGCAGCGCCTCGTCGGGATAGACGAAGCAGAAGCAGTTGAGCCGCGCGTTGGCCGCCTCGATGCGCTCGAGCGCGTTCTTGACCAGGACGACCGGCGAAAGATCGCGCGACCGGATGCGCTTGGCGAGCTGAGTCGCCGACGTGAAGCAGAGATCGAGGTCGGTCATGCCGGTTTCCAGTCAAAGCCGATCAGGACGCAGCCGGTCTCGGTGCGCGTGTTGTGCCGCGTGCCCGGCGCGTAGGAGACGACGTCGCCGGCGCGCAGCACGGTGCCGTCGCTCTCGATCACCTCGCCCTCCAGGATCAGGAAGTCCTCGAACCCGGCGTGGGTGTGCTCGATCGTGACGGCGCCAGGCGACATGCGCATGAAGTAGACGCCCTCGCCACGGGCGCGGTCGTAACTCAGGTTGAGCAGGCCGATCTCCGGCTGGACCGGACCCTCCAGGTCGTAGACCTCGAGCGGCGCGGTGTTGATGGCTACCACGCGCCGATCCTTGCGATCCTTGACCCCCATGCCGGCCTCCCACCACAGTCCGGCGAAGCCTACCACAGCGGCGGCGAGGTGTTTCATGCCCTACGACACCGTTGACTACGGCGTCGAGGACGGCGTCGCGACGCCGCTGCGCCGCGCGTTCATGGCGATCGCGAGCAAGGACGGCCTGAAGGCGGCGATCGCCTGGCGCGACGCCCGTTTCGCCGGCCGCCGCGACGAGGCCTTCGAACCGGAGGAGTAGAGGCGCCGGTCAGGGCGCACGTGCCAATGTGTCGTAGAGGTGATCGCACGGCCCGGGCGATGGGGCCGCCGAGCCCGGCAGGTTGTCCATCAGGAACCGAAGCACGTGGAGACCGGCGATAACCTTGATCGCATCTTTTGGTACGTCACGCTCCGCGAGCGCCGGAGCCAGGAGAGGCAACCCCGTCGCGTCGAAACCGAACTGCTCGTAGCCGTCGAAGTCGGAGCCAAGCGCGATGAATCGTGCGTCAAACTCCTTCTTGATCATGAAGTCGACGCGATCGGCGAATCGTCGTGCGTAGGTGTCATCGACATCTTGGGGAGCGGTACCCTCCTCGATGATCGGACACAGGGCGTCGTCCCACAGGCCAGGCCCGATCAGCCCGCCTGTGTTCGCGATGAGATGCGCGTCCTCAACTTTGAGATTCCGCGCCGGGCTGCACGCGTCGTCGTCGGGTGCCGGATTGATTCCCGTGTGCGACACGACGATCGGAAAGGACCCCTCCACGCGGAGGTCGATCACGGCCCGAATGAGCTCCTTCGACGCGTGGGCCAAGTCGATGATCATGCCCCGCCTGGCCGCCTCGACAATGACGGCCTCGCCCGCATCCGTCAAACCACGCTTGTGCTCTTTCCCCTCGTGCTGGGAACTTCCGTATGCGTTGTCGAAGAAGTGCACGAGCCCCAGCAGAACGAACCCGCTTTTCCTCAAGACTCCGATGCTCTCGGCACCATGTGTCAGCGCCTGCGCGCCTTCCAGTCCGAGCAGGCCACCGATCACCTCGGGATCCTTGAGCTTGCGCTCGCAGAACTCATCGAGCGTCGGCCGATCGCGCACGAGCACGAGCTTGTTGTCCGGGTCGGCCGCCAGGTTCGCGAGCCTATGGGCCTGATGCAGCGCGAGCGCCTCGTAGTCGAACCAGGTCTCGGGCGGCCACAGAGCGCTGATCGCCAGCGCGCTGATCATGTTGGGATGCTCGCCGCAATCCTCATTGTCCTTGCACCAGGTCTTGTTCGTTGGCACGCCGAACACCTGGAGCCCGACCCCGCCCTGGCGCAGCCGCAGAATGTCAGTGTGGCCGACGGGTTCGCGCGCCATTGGCGCGTCCACGCCGATGTCACGCAACGCCAGCAGGGGGTCGGCATGGATATCGGCGAAGAACAGGCGCGGTCCGGTGTTGGGCGCATCGCCCCACTGGAATGGTCGGCTGCCTTCGACCGTGTTGTAGCGTTGTTCGACCAGTCCGGCATCCACGGCACACGCACCAAGTGCCGCGACGACAGCAAGCGCCACGACCACGATCCAGCAACGGTGCCCCTTGGCCAAACTGCCCCGCGGCACGCCGAGTTTCGTAGACGAGCGCCCTGGGACTCGGCAGCGGCTCGTTTAGGAGCTAGACGATGTCGAGGATGCTGGCGCCGAACTGCTTCGGTTGCCAGTCGTGGGGCAGGCTGGCGTGCTTGCTCGCGCTCGACTTCAGGACCGCGCGGAACGCCTCGACGATCTGCCATGGTCGGGCCTGGTACTGGTGCAGCGCGACATCGTGATGAGCGATCCACAGCGCCGCCGCCCCCGAGACATGGACCGTGGCGTAGGACGCGCCGTCGCCGTCATTACCGTAAACGAACTGTGGATGGGGCCAGGAGCCGATGGTCGTCGCACGCCAGATTTCGACCGCGGGCGCCGAAACGTCGACCCACTCGCCGCGGCTCGACCCGGTCCACGGTCGTCCACGGTTGGTGACGCCCGCGATGACCCCCGCCGCGATGATCTTGCCGAGCGTGATCCAACCGTCTGGCGCCGACTTCTGCATGAGGATCGCGAGCACGTCGAGGTTCATGTAGTCAGCCGCGGCCCACGCCACGACCAAAGCGATCGGCGCCCTGATCTTAAATTTTATGAAGACATCGACCAGAGGGCCCCATTCGAACAGCACGGAAAGTGCACGTTCGAGAAACATCGCCATGACGACGATGATGATCAGAAGGCTGATCAACCGCTCGAAATTCGCCTGCTCAAAAATATTCAACGAAGACAGTTCCATGAATCTCTTCGCGCCCTATGCTGGCGTTAGAGGTTTCAGCAGATCTTCTAGGGGCGTCAACATGGATTCTAGCGCCCAAGGGGCCGGTCAAGCGACGGCGGGCGGTTGGTGCGGCAGGGCGATGTAGGCGGCCGATTGCATCTCGGCCAGGCGGCTGACCGTGCGGGCGAACTCGAAGGCGCCGTCGCCCTCGGTGTAGAGCGCCTCGGGCGCGGCCGCCGCCGTGCACAGGAGCTTCACCTTGTGCTCGTAGAGCACGTCAATCAGGGTGATGAAGCGGCGCGCCGCGTTGCGCTGGTCCGCGCCCAGCGCGGGAACCCGGTCGAGCACCAGGGTGTGGAACGCGCCGGCCAGCGCCAGGTAATCCGCCGCGCCGAGCGGCCGTTCGCAGAGCTCGGCGAAGGACGCGCGCGCGACGCCACGCGCCGCCGCCGGCACGACGACCTGGCGACCCTGCACCTCGAGCGTGACCGGTGCCGGCGTCTCGTCGCCGATCAGGTGGCGGAAGTCGGCCTCGAGCCTGCTCTGGTTCTCGGCCGTGAGCGGCGCGAGGTAGACCGCCTCGTGGGTCAGGAACGAGGTGCGGTAGTCGGTCGGCCCGTCCAGGTGAAGAACGTCGAGCTTCTCCTTGAGGAGATCAATGAACGGCAGGAAGAGCTGGCGGTTGAGCCCGTCCTTGTAGAGGTCGTCGGGCGGCCGGTTCGAGGTGGCGACGACGACCGCGCCCTGCTCGAACAGGCGCGCGAACAGCCGCCCCAGGATCATGGCGTCCGCGATGTCGCTGACCTGGAACTCGTCGAAGCAGAGCAGCGCCGCGCCGGCGGCGACGCGCTGCGCCACCGGCGGGATCGCGTCGCGGGTGTGGCTGCCCGGGTTCTCCTGGCGGCGGAACGCGTGGATGGCGCCGTGCACCTCCTGCATGAAGGCGTGGAAGTGCACGCGCCGCTTGGCTGCGACCGGCGCGTGGTCGAAGAACAGGTCCATCAGGAACGACTTGCCGCGCCCGACCCCGCCGAACATGTAGAGCCCGGTCGGCGGCGCCGCCTTGGGCGCGCGGGCGAACCAGCGCTTCACGCGGCCCTGGGCCGGCGCGTAGCCGTCGAGCCGACGTGCCAGAAGCTCGAGCTTCTCGACCGCCAGCTCCTGGGCGGGGTCACGCTCGATCGCGCCCTTGGCCAGCAGCGCGCGATAGCCCGCGATGGGCGATCCGGCCACGGGCCGGGCTCCCGCGCGGCTCAGGCGGGCTTGGCCTTTCGCGGCGCCGCCGGCCGGCCCTCGCGCGTCACGGTGCGGATGAACGAGCCGACGCAGGAGTCGCGGAACGCCTCGAGATCGCGCACGGAACGCCCGGCGGCCTCGCGCCGGGTGCCGTCGATCAGCGCCTTGCGCGTCTTGGCGCTGAGCCTCGTCGGCTTGAGCGTCGCCCATTTGCCGACCGAATCGCCGAAATGAGCGAGTGTCGCGGTCATGCCGCCCTCGCCGCCGGTCAGGTGGTAAGTCAGGCACGGGCCCATGACCGCCCAACGCAGGCCGGGACCCTGGGCGATGGCGATGTCGATCTGCTCCGGCGTGGCGACTCCTGCTTCGATCAGATGGACGCATTCGGCCCACACCGCGTCCTGGATGCGGTTGGCCAGGAAGCCGGGTACCTCCTTCTTCAAGAGGAGCGGCGTCTTGCCGATGGCGGCGTAGAACTTCATGGCCCAGGCCAGCACCGCGGGCGAGGTCTTGGCGCAGCCCAGCAGCTCGACCAGTGGGATCAGGTAGGGCGGGTTGAACGGGTGGGCGATCAGGAACCGCTCGGGCCGCTTCATGCGCCGGGCGATGCGCGTAGGCAGGAGCCCCGAGGTCGACGACGCGATCACCGCGTCGCGCGGCGCGGCGGCATCCAGCCGGGCGAGCAGGTCGATCTTGAGCGCCTCGTTCTCAAGGGCGTTCTCCTGAACCAGCTCGGCCTGGGCGACCGCGGCCTCGGGCGTCGCGGTGAAGATCAAGCGGTCGGGCCGGCGACCCTTGGCCAGGCCGAGCTTGGTCAGCTTCGGCCAGATCTTGGAAAGCTGGGCGTCCAGTCTGGCCGCCGCACCGGGCGCCGGGTCCCACGCGGTGACGGTCATGCCGCGCGCCAGGAACAGCGCCACCCAGGCCGAACCGATGGTGCCGGTTCCGATGACGGCGGCGCGAAGGACCTTGTCGGGAGCTGGGCGTGCCATGACCTACCTCGCTGTTGCGGCGCCGGCAATCTATGGGTTTTCGCGCCGCGCCGGCAATGTCAGCGACCGCCCCGGGCCACGGCAACGAAGCGCGCAAACGGCCGGCGATCGCGCAGCGCGGCGAGCGGTGCACTGAAGTGGCCCCCGGGCAGGACGATCCGGTTCACCGTCGGCAGACCCCAGGCCTCGCACAGGGCCTCGCCGCCCGCGAAGGGTGTCACCGCGTCGCGCCGCCCCAGCAGCGAGACGATGCGGTCCGGCGCGATGGCCGGTCGGGCCGTGGGCGCGATCGCCTTGGAGAAGGGTTCCAGGCGTTGTGCCGTCCAGCCGGCGGTGGCCAGCGCGCCATCGGCGCCAAGCCCGGTCGCCAGCCGGCTCGACCATAGGAGTTGGCCGGGATCGCCGTGGTGCACCACCAGGAGCGCCGCGTCGGGGCGCATCGCCGCGGGCCACGCCGCGCAGTGGCTGACCACGAGCTGGGTCGCGAACGAGCTCATGCTGACGCCGCCGACCGCGACCGGTCCGCCGAAGACCTCGCGACACCAGCCGACGATGGTCGCCGTCTCGTGCACCTGCGCTTGCAGCAGAGCCAAGGGACCCACGGGTGCGGTCGCGATGAACGGCTCGCCACCGTAGTGCCCCGGCACCGTGCGCCGGCCGTGCCACGGCGACGTCGGCTCGACGACACGGCACCCCAGCGCGACGAACGCATCGGCGGCGCCGATGGTCGTGCGCCACAGCTCGGCGTCGACGAGCAGGCCGTGCCCCACGATCACCGTGGCCACGGCCGGGCCTTGCGGCTCGGTCACGCGCGCCGTCACCACGTCGCCCATGGTGGGCGAGGCGAAGCGCAGCCACGAGACGGCAGCGGAAGCGGCCTCGTACCCGGATGAACGGCTGACGGCCTGCGCCGACCGGGGTGGCCGGTACGCCTGGGCGGGGTCCGCGATGACCGCTTGCCACTCGGCCGCCGCGCGATCGGGCGTCGGCACGGCCCAACGCACCTTGGGCGGATCGACACCGCGCAACAGGGGCAGGAAACGCAGCCGCTGCATCATGAAGGCGTGGCTGGCAGCACGCCGCTCCACCTCCAAGTCCCGGACCCGCTCAGGCGCCAGTCGCGTCGCGCCGAACAGCGCCGCCTCCCAGCGCGCGTCCAACGCGCTCGCGGTACGCGCCGCGGCCGCGTGCTGGTCGAGCAGCACTCGCGCGAAGCCGCGCCGGGGACCGGCGAGGCGCTCGAGTCCCGACTCGGCGGCGAAGCGGTCCACGTCGGCGGTAGCCGCCGCCGCCCACAGGCGCGACAGCGGTACGTACCAACGCAACAGGCCCCACAGCGCGAACCGGTCGAACCAGGGGCGTGTGGTCAAATCGCCGAGCGGCGTGGCGAGGACCGCCTCGAGCGTGCGGTCCATGTCGCGCGGCTGGCGCATGGGCACTACGGCCCTGACGTCACCAACGCACCGCCGTCGGGCGCGGGGCGCACCTCGAGCGCCCGGTCATGGTACTGCTCGAGCGAGGCGCGATGGCCGATGCTGACCACCGTGGTCGCGGGCAGGCGTTCGCGGATCAGCCGGTAGACCCGATCCTCGGTCGCCTGGTCGAGCGCCGAGCTTGCCTCGTCCAGGAACAGCCAATCGGGCTTGATGACCAGGGCCCGGGCGAAGGCGATGCGTTGCTGTTCGCCCTGCGACAGGCGCAGCGACCAGTTGTGCGCCTCGTCGAGCTTGTCCGTGAAGGCGCCGAGGCCGCACGCCTCCATGACCGCCCGGAGTTCGGCGTCGCCGACCGCGCCCTCGGCGGCCGGGTAGCAGATCACGGCGCGCAACGTGCCGATGGGCAGATAGGGCCGCTGCGGCAGGAACAGGACGCGCGCGTCCCTGGGCCAATGCACCGTACCGCCGCCATAGGGCCAGATGCCCGCGATGGCGCGGAACAGCGTGCTCTTGCCCGAGCCGCTGGGACCCCTGACCAGCACCGCCTCGCCCGGCGCAACCGTGGCGTCCGCGTGGCGCAGCAGCGTGCTTCCGTCCGGCAGCGCCACGCCGACGTCCTCGAGCCGGAGCGCGCCCGCCGCGTCCTGGGCGACCACGATGTCCGAGGGCCGCGTGGCCGCACGCTCGATCGCCGCCGCGAAGCCGTTGATGCGATCGACCGTGGCCTTCCACTCGGTCAGCCCGGCGTAAGCGTCGACGAACCAGCTGAGCGCGCCCTGCACCTGACCGAAGGCGTTGCCCGTCTGCAGCAGAATTCCGATCTGCGCGTTGGGGTCCGCGAAGTAGCGCGGCGCCGCGACGACATAGGGGAAGATCACCGCGAGCTGACCGTAGGTGGAGGTCAGCATGTTCAGCAGCTTCTGGCGCTTCATGATCGCCCAGAAGTTGGCCAGCACGTTGCCAAATCGCTCGACCAGGCCGCGCTTCTCGCCGGCCTCGCCGCCATAGAGCGCGATGCCCTCGGCGTTCTCGCGGAAGCGGATCAGGGAGAAGCGGAAGTCCGCCTCGAAGCGCTGCTGGTCGAAGTTGAGCCGCACCAGCCGCCGGCCGACCAGATGCGTCAGCCAAGTGCCGATCACGGCATACAGCACCGCCGCCCACATCATGAAGCCAGGGAAGGCAACGTCGACGCCCCAGACGAAGAACTGCATGTCCTTGCTGAGGCCCCAGAGGATTGTCATGAACGAGACGAGCGTCACGACCTCGCGCAGCAGGCTCAGCGTGTAGCCTATGGTCTGGCCGACGAACATGCGCAGATCCTCGGCGATGCGCTGGTCCGGGTTGTCGGTGCCACGGTCGACGAGCTGCATGTGGTAGTAGGCGCGTCGCGCCATCCAGTGGTCAAGGAACGCCGTGGTCAGCCACCGACGCCAGCGGATCTCGAGCATCTGGTTGAGGTAGATGCGGTAGACGATGAGCGCGATGAACAAGAACGCCAGAACCAGGAAGCGCAGAAGCTGGTGATAGAATTCCGCTTCGTTGCGTTCCTGCAGGGCGTTGTAGAAGAGGTTGTACCACTCGTTGAACTGGACGCTCAGGTAGACCTGCCCCAGGTTGAACCCGACGATGACGGCCAGCAGCCCGCGCGCCGACCAGCGTTCCTCGGACTTGAAGTAGGGCCAAGTCAGGGTCCAGGTATCGCGCAGGAACTTGGCGACGGTCGTACGCATCGATCAGGTCTCCGTGACGGTGCGTGGGAGCGGGGTGTCGCGGCCGGCCAGCCGGTCGCGCTGGGCGAGCAGCGCCGTGGCCAGCCCATCGAGCAGGGCGCGCACGCGCGCGGTGGCGCTCAGGTCCTCGTGGTGCAGAAGCCACAGGTCGGTGTCCCAGCCTTCGAGCGGCGGCGTCAGCGCGGTCAGGCCGTGGTGCCGGCCGATCAAGCACGGCAGCAGCGCCAAGCCCAGCCCGGCGCGCGCCATGGCGCCCAGCACCGAAACGTTGTCGGCGCGCAGGACGATGCGTTCCGTGGGCACGTGCTGGCGCACCCAGCGCGCCATGACCGTGGACGCCAGGCTGTCGTCGGGCACCAGCCAGTCGTGCGCCGACGGGTCGAGCGTACCGGTCGGTTCGAACCCCGGCGCGGCAAAGACCGCGTGGGCGATCGGCGCGATGCGCCGGCCGATCAGGGTCTCGGGCGGCTCGTTGGTCACGCGCAGCGCCACGCCAGCCTCGCGCCGGGTCAGGCTGGCGTGGGTGCCGGCGATGGCGAGCTCCACGTGGATACCGGGATGGGCGGCACGGAACGCCGCGAGCGGCGCCGGCAGGATCAGGGTGGCGAGCGTGTCGGTGGTGGCCAGCCGGACCGTCCCGGTCAGCCGCAGGTCGCGCCCGACGATCCTGCGGCCCAGCGCCGCCACGTCGTCGTCTATACGTCCGGCCGTCTCGGCGACCCCCTGGCCGGCCGCGGTGGGCACGTAGCCGCTGGGCAGCCGATCGAACAGGCGGACGCCGAGCCGCTGCTCGATCACCCCGAGCCGGCGGAACACGGTCGCGTGGTGCACGCCCAGCTTGCGCGCGGCCGCCGACAACGACCCGGCCCGGGCGATGGCCGCGACGAAGCGCAGGTCGTCCCACGACTTCATGTGCGGCCCTGCAAGCGTGTGTTGCGACCTTGGCGCCTTGCTGTGCACGGATTCGCGGGCCAAGTCGAGGACTTCGACCCAACCACGCGACCCTTCAGAGGATACCGCCATGCTGCCCGCGCCCAACCCCGCCTACGTCGCCCTGATCCTGCGCCTCGCGCTGGGCGCCATGTACCTCGCCCATAGCGTGATCCTGAAGCTGGTGGTGTTCACGTTGCCGGGAACCGCCCAGTTCTTCGCCGGCCTGGGCCTGCCTGCGGCGGGCGCGTATCTGGTGTTCGCGGCCGAGGCGGTGGGCGGCGCGCTCCTGGTGCTCGGCATCGGCACGCGCTACGTGGCCCTGGTCCTGATCCCGGTGCTGCTGGGCGCGACCTGGGTGCACGCGGGCAACGGCTGGGTGTTCAGCGCCGCCGGAGGCGGCTGGGAGTACCTGGTGTTCCTGATCGTCGCCAGCCTGGCCCTGGCGGCCCTGGACGACGGCGCGCACGCCCTGCGCCTGGGCCGGGCGGCGAAGTCCTAGGCGGTCCTGAACAGCGCATGGACGCGCCGGCCGATAAGCGCCGGCGCGTCGGGCTCCAGACACGTCGGCCCGAACAGCACGACGCCCGCGTCGAGGCGGTGCGGGTCGACGTGGATGCTGGGCTCGCCGTCCTGCAAGGCCGTGGCGAGCGCGAGCGCGGTCATCGGCGCATCGGGCGCCAGCGCCAGTTCGACCATGGGAACGCTGCCGTCGACGCCGGCGTCGCGCAGGCTGACGCTGGCACCGTTGAGCCCGCGCAGCGCCGCGACGAGATCGGTCGCGAGGCCGCGCCAGCGCCGGGTGCGCGCCGCGTCGCCCTCGGCCAGGAACAGGCGCAGCGCCGCGACCAGGCCGACGATCTCCTCCTTGCCGGCCTTGCACGGTCGGCCGATGCCGTGGGGCGGCGCGCCGACCAGCCGCGCCTTGTCGATCAGCGACGGCGGCGGCGACCATTGGGCAAACACCACGTCCATGTCGAGCATCTGCAACGCCGCGGCCATGACCAGATCACGCCGGCCGCACAGGATGCCCGAGGCCTGCGGCCCGCCGATCGCCTTGCCGCCGCTGTAGGCGACCAGATCGGCGCCCTCGGCGATGAACCGGCGCAGGTTCACCGCCGGCGGCAACTGCGCCGCCGCGTCGACGATGACGGGAACGCGCGCCGCGTGGGCAACGCGCGCCACCTCGGCCAGGGCTGGGCGCGCCTCCCCTTGGGCGACGTAGAGCACGGCCGCCGTGCGTTCGCCGATGGCCGCGGCGTACTCCCACGACTCGGCGTCGCGCACGCCGGCGCCGCTGACCCTATCGGGCAGGCCGACCTCGACCAGCCGCGCCCCGGCCGCGCGCACCGCATGGTCGTACTGATTGCGCTGGGAACGGGCGACCACCACCTCGTTGGCGAAACCCGTGGTGTCGGGGAGCCGCGCCATGCGCGCCGGATCGAGCCCGGTCAGCGCCGCCGCCGTGCCCAGCAGCAGCGCCGCCGCCGCGCCCGAGGTGACCAACCCGGCCTCGGCGCCCGTCGCCTCGGCGATCGCCCGGCCCGCCGCCGCCTGCAGCTCGGCGATGTCGACGCAGGCGCGCGACGCCTCGGCTATGGCGGCGGCGACCTCGGGGCGCATCAGGCCGCCCGACAGCCGGGTGGACGGCCCCTTGGCGTTGATGATCGTGCGCACGCCGAGCGATTCGTAGACTCCGGTCATCGGTCAATTCTTGGTTGGGTCGACGATATGGTCGGCCAGGCGGGCACGCACGTCCTCGGGGATCGGCAGCTTGGTCCGCGCCACCAGATCGAAGTGGACGGCGATCATCTCGCAACGGGCGGCCAGAAGGCCGGTCGCGGCGAGGCGCATGCGGTGGACCAAGCCGATCGAGGAGGTGCCGATGCGCGAGAATGCGCTTGCCACCTCGACCAGCGCGCCGACGCGCAGCTCGGTCACGTATTCGATGGTGTCCTTGGCGTCCACATAGCCGCGCCCGGCGTCGGCCAGCGCCTCGGGCCCCAGGCCGTGGCGGTTTAACAGGTGCCAGCCCGCCTGATCGAAGATGCCCAGGTAGTGCATGGTCGTAAGGTGCCCTTGGTGGTCGCACTGCCAGGGATAGACCATGCCCCGATAGGTATCGCACCAGCCCGCCATGCGCCCCTCCGCCCCGCTGACCGGGCGGACCGTAGGGCCGGGCGCCGGACCGGTCAAACCCCGGACGTCACAACCGGTCGATCGGCAGCTTCATGTAGACGACGCCGTTGGATTCCGGTTCCGGGAAGCGGCCGGCGCGCATGTTGACCTGGATCGCCGGCAGGATGAGGACCGGCATGTCCAGCTTGGCGTCGCGCGCCTGGCGCATGGCGACGAACGCGGCCTCGTCGATGCCGTCGCGGATGTGGACATTGCCGGCGCGTTGGGCGGCCACCGTGGTCTCCCAGGCGAACACATCCCGCCCCGGCGCCTTGTAGTCGTGGCAGACGAAGACGCGGGTCGCGTGCGGCAGATCCAGGATGCGCCGGATCGAACCGTAGAGCTGGGCCGCGTCGCCGCCGGGAAAGTCGCAACGCGCCGTGCCGTAGTCCGGCATGAACATGGTGTCGCCGACGAACGCCGCGTCGCCCGCCACGTACGTCACGCACGCCGGGGTGTGGCCGGGCGTGTGCATCACCCGGACCGCCAGGCCGCCCACCGTGACCGTCTGGCCGTCGTCGAGCAGCCGGTCGAACTGCGAGCCGTCGATCGCCACGTCGGGCAAGTTGTAGACGGCGCGGAACGTGCGCTGCACCGTGGTGACGTGGCGACCGATGGCAACCGGCGCCCCGGTGCGCCCCTTGAGGAACGGGGCCGCGGTCAGGTGATCGGCGTGGACATGGGTATCGAGGATCAGGGCGATGCGTACGCCCGACGCCTGGGCGGCCGCCAGGATCGCCTCGACCGACCGAGTGCCGGTACGCCCCGACTTAACGTCGAAGTCGAGCACAGGGTCGATCACGACCCCCTGGCCACTCGCCGAATCGCTGACCAGGTACGACACCGTGAAGGTCGGCTCGTGGAAAAAGGCCTGGACGTTCGGTCTCATCGGGCTCTCCCGCACGTTCTCCGCGTGGAACCGCTTGATCCGCCCCCAAATACGTGCTTACTTGAGGAGTTGATCCTTGTCTCGCGCGTGGACCCTACACCATAGACAGCCAGACAACCTTGCGCTCGATCAACGCGGAGGATGCCCGCGCCCGGCTCGAGGCCGGCCAGGCCGTCCTGCTCGATGTCCGCGAGGCCGACGAATTCGCCCGCGAACGCATCGCAGGCTCTTGCTCAACGCCGCTCTCCGGGTTCGACCGGCTCGACCCGGCCGTGGCCGAGGGGCGGTCCGTGATCGTCGCCTGCCGCAGCGGCGCGCGCACGGCCATGAACGCCCAGCGTCTGCTGGCCAAGGGTTTTGCCGACGTGGCGGTGCTCGACGGCGGCCTGGATGCCTGGAAACGCGCCGGGTTGCCGGTGCAGGTGGACCGGCGGGTGCCGATCGACCTGATCCGCCAGGTGCAGATCGTGGTCGGAACCATGGTGCTGGGCGGCACGCTGCTGGCCCTGCTGGTCTCGCCCTGGTTCGCGATTGTGCCCGCCTTCGCCGGGGCCGGGCTGCTGGTCGCCGGGACCACCGGGTTCTGCGGCATGGCGCGTATGCTGCGGCACGCGCCGTGGAACCGGGCGCTGTTCGCGCCCGGACCGTAGCTTCGCGTCACGCCGCCCCGGTCACCGCGCCGAGCAAGGGGCCGATTTCGGCGCGCACCACCAGATCCGCCGCCGCGTCGAGGGGCGTGGGTTCGCGGTTGACGATGACCAACCGCGCCCCATTGCGCTTGGCCAGCAGGGGAAATCCGGCCGCCGGATAGACCACCAGCGACGTACCCATGGCCAGGAACAAGTTCGCGGCCAGGGTCTCCTCCCTCGCCCGGCGCATGGGCTCCGCCGGCATGACCTGGCCGAACGCGATCGTGGCGGTCTTGACCAGGCCGCCGCACCCGCAACGGGGCGTCGTGCCGTGCGTCTCGAAGGCGACGCGGATCGGCTCCAGTTCGAAACGTGCCGCGCAATCCAGGCACTCCGCGTAGGTCGTGTTGCCGTGCAGCTCGATGACGCGATCGGCCGCGACGCCGGCGCGCTGGTGCAGGCCATCGATGTTCTGGGTGACGATGGCGGCGAGCCGCCCGGCCGCGACCAAGGCGGCCAGCGCCCGGTGGCCGCGGTTGGGCTGGGCGCCGGCCACGGTGGGGTGGGTCGCGAACTTGCGTTCCCAGAAGGCGCGCCGGGCGTCCTCGGAGGCGAGGAAATCGGCGTACTCGATCGGTTTGAAGCGGTCCCAGATGCCGCCCGTGCTGCGGAAATCGGGAATGCCGGATTCGGTGGAGAGCCCGGCTCCGGTGAACGCCACCGCGTGGCGTGCCGCGCCGATCAGGTCGGCGAGCCTAGCCGCCGCGTCGCCATCGGCCATCGAGGACCGCGCCATCGCCATGGCCTCGTGGTAGCCCGGCGAAGGCCTCCGCACAAGCCGTCGGCTTGATCGGGGCCCATGCGCCGGGGCAGTGTGGCCGGCCACCGGGGAGGCGACGATGGATGCCAAGGCGCGCGCGCTTTTCGACGGGGTGTTGGTGTGGGACGCCCACTCCTGCCTGCCTCTGAAGCCGGGCATCGACGTGGACGTGCTGGAGCGCCACCGCGCCGCAGGTATCGACTACGTCTCAATCAACGTAGGGATGGACTTCAACCCGTGGCCCGACTGCCTGCGCGTGCTGGCCGCGTTCCGCGCCCACCTGCAGCGCCACCCGAACCGTTACGTCCTGGTCGACACCACCGCCGACGTCGCGCGCGCCCAGCGCGAGGGCAAGCTGGCCGTCGCCTTCGACCTGGAAGGGTCGGACATGCTGGACGGTGACCTGGACATGCTGCGGCTCTACCACGACCTGGGCGTGCGCCAGATCCACTTCGCCTACAACCGCGACAACGCCGTCGGCGGCGGCTGCCACGGCGCCGACGTGGGCCTGACCGCGTTCGGCCGGCGCCTGGTGCGCGAGGTCAACGAGGTCGGCCTGATCATGGACTGCTCGCACACGGGGCACCGATCGAGCCTCGAGATTATTGCGGCCTCGGCCAAGCCCGTGGTCTTCTCCCACACTTGCGTCGCCGCCCTGAAGGCGCACCCGCGCAACGTGCGCGACGACCAGATCGACGCCTGCGCCGCGAACGGCGGCGTGGTCGGCATCACCGGCATCGGCGTGTTCCTGGGCGCCAACCAGACCGAGACCGCAATCGTGCTGGATCACGTGGCCTACGTCGCCGACCGGGTCGGCCCGCGCCACGTGGGCATCGGGCTCGACTTCGAGTTCCTGGCCGGCGTCGACGACTTCCCCAAGACGGCCAAGCGCGGCGACTGGTGGCCGGCCGCCCATTACGGCGGCGCGGGCCTCGGCCCAGTAAAGTTCGTCCAGCCCGAGCAGATGGCCGAGATCGCCGAGGGCCTCCTGGCGCGCGGCTGGCCCGAGGCGGACGTCGCCGGCGTTCTGGGCGGCAACTTCCTGCGCGTCGCCGAGGCGACCTGGCGGGCGTGACGCGGCGCCTCAGCGCTGCTTGGTGCGCCAGTCGGGATTGACCCAGGTGGGCGCGTTCGATGGCGGCAGCGCCGGGCGGCCGAGGATCATGTCGGCTGCCTTCTCGCCGATCATGATGGTCGGCGCGTTAAGGTTGCCGGACGGGACCGACGGCATGATCGAGGCGTCGACCACGCGCAAGGCTTCGAGCCCGTGCACCCGGCATTCGGGGTCGACCACCGCCATGGGATCGACGCCCATCTTGCACGTGCCGCACGGGTGGTAGGCACTTTCCGCGTGCTTCCGTAGGAAGGCGTCGATGTCGGCGTCCGAGGTGACGTGCGGGCCGGGCTGCAATTCGGCGCCGCGGAACGGATCGAACGCCGTCTGGGCGAAGATCTCGCGGGTCAGGCGCACGCCGGCGCGGAACTCCTCCCAGTCCGCCGGTTCCGACATGTAGCGGGGGTCGATGATCGGATGCTCGTCGGGGTTCGCGCTGCGCAGCTTCAGGTAGCCGCGCGATGGCGAGCGCATCGGGCCGATGTGCGCCTGGAAGCCGTGGCCCGTGGCGGCCTCGGTGTCGTAGTACTTTTTCACCATCGGAAAGAAGTGGTACTGCAGGTCGGGGTGCTGGACGCCGGCACGGCTGCGGATGAACCCGCCCGCCTCGAAGTGGTTGCTGGCGCCGAGCCCGCTGTTGAACAGCAGCCACTCGATGCCGACGCGCAGGCGCCCGAGCGGCTTGAGCACCGGGTAGAGCGTCACCGGCTGGGTGCACGCATACTGGACGTAGCATTCCAGGTGGTCCTGCAGGTTGGCGCCGACGCCGGGCAGGTGATGGACCACAGGAATGCCCAGAGGGCGCAGGTCGTCGGCGTTGCCGATGCCCGAGAGCATGAGCAGTTGCGGCCCGTTGATCGAGCCGCTGGCGACGATGACCTCGCGCGTCGCCCGCGCAAGGGTACGCGAGCCCCAGCGCCGGTATTCGACGCCCACGGCGCACCGGCTGTGGACGACGATGCGGTCGGTCATGGCCTCGGTGACCACGGTCAGGTTGGGGCGCCCCATCACCGGGCGCAGGTAGGTCACCGCAGTGCTCTGGCGCCGGCCCTTGTGCACGGTCATCTGCATGTGGGCCAGGCCCTCCTGCTGATAGCCGTTCATGTCCTCGGAGATTGGGTAACCGGCCTGACGCCCGGCCTTGAGCCAGGCGCAGTGGAGCGGGTTCACGGCCGCGCCGGTGCGCACGCGCAGCGGGCCGTCGCCACCGCGGTAGGAATCGGGCCCGGATTCATGGGTCTGCGCCTTGCGGAAGTAGGGCAGGACGTCGGCGTAGGACCACCCGCGCGCGCCCTCGCCGGCCCAACGGTCGTAATCCAGCGCGTGGCCGCGCACGTAGACCATGCCGTTGATCGAGGACGAGCCGCCCAGCACGCGTCCGCGCGGCCAGTAGACCCGGCGCCCGTCCAGGTTCTGCTGCGGCTCGGTCTCGTACCACCAGTTGTACTGGGTGTCCTTCATCGGCTCGGCCAACGCGGCCGGCATGTGGATCTTCCAGCCGCGGTCCTCTGGGCCGGCCTCGATCACGAGGACGCGGTTCGCCGGGTCCGACGAAAGCCGGTTGGCCAGGACGCAGCCAGCCGACCCGGCGCCGATGATGATGAAATCGAACTCCGCCTCGCCCGCCACGGTGCCCCCCGCTCGCCAGTGCCCTTTGGCCAGTCTATCACCGTGTTGCGCCTGCGGCACCGTTGCGTCAGGATACGCCGCACTTGGGGCCGGGATCAGCGCACACCAAACCGTTCATGACAGGGTGACACACATGGAATCGAAACGCGACATTCAGCGCTTCATCGACGACATCAAGTATGGCCGCGTGACGCGGCGCGACTTCAAGCGCGCCATGGCCTCGGTGGGCCTGGCCACGGTCATGCTGCCGACGGGCCGCGCGCGGGCCGCTTCGCCCAGCGACCTCATGATGTTCACATGGGCCGGCTACGAAGTGCCCGACATGCACGCCGAGTTCACGGCGAAGTACGGCGAATCGCCGAGTTTCTCCCTGTGGGGCGACGAGGAGGAGGCCGAGGCCAAGATGCGCGCGGGCTTCCAGCCCGACACGTCGATGCCGTGCTCCTACAAGGTCGTGAAGTGGAACGACCTGGGCTTCCTGAAGGAGATCGACACCAACCGGCTGAGTCATTGGCCGGAGATCATCACCAGCCTGCACAACGTCCCGGACACCATCATCGACGGCAAGCGCATGTGGATCCCGGGCTGGTGGGGCCTGACCTCGGTGACCTTCCGCCACGACCTGGCGCCCGAGTACGTGCCGGTCGAGAACCACACCTGGGGCATCCTGTGGGACGAGAAGTACTCCGGACAACTCTCAATGATCGACAGCCTGATCGACGGCGTCATGGTCGCCGCGATCTATTCGGGCGCGGCCAACCCGTTCGACATGACTGAGGCCGAGGTAACCAAGTGCAAGGACCTGATGGTGCAGCAGCGCTCGCTGCTGCGCTTCTACACCAACGACAACACCGGCTGGCAGCAGGCGCTGGCCAGCGGCGAGCTGGTGGCGGCGGCCTCGTGGAACGACACCATCCTGAACCTGTCGAACCAGGGCGTCCCGGCCACGTTCATGCAGCCCAAGGAAGGCGCCATGACCTGGACCTGCGGGCTGTGCCTGATGTCCTCGGTGACGCCCGACAAGGAGCAGATGGCTTACGACCTGCTCGACGCCTACCTCGCCAAGGAGACGGGCTACTACTGGGTCAAGGAAATGGGCATGGGCCACTCCAACCTCGGCGTGTTCTCCGAGTTTTCCGAGGAGGAGTTGATCCAACGCGGTCTGACCACGCCGGACAAGATCGACGCCTACATCGCCTCGGGCATCTTCCAGGCGACGATCCGCAACGAGCCCGTGCTGCAGGCCATGTACGAGGAGGTGAAGGCGGGGCTGTAGCCCGGCCTTCGCGTCACACGTTACTGGGCGGAGCGCTGGGGCGCTCCGCCCCTTCTCTTTTTCGGTGCTGTCATGGCCGTCGACACCGGCGCGGCGCGCCGGCCCCACAGGTCGTAGGCGTCGGCGCGTTCGATGGTCACCGGCACGATGTCGCCCGGCTGGAGCGGACGGTCCGCCGTCACGTGCACCGATCCGTCGATCTCGGGCGCGTCGCCCTTGGACCGCCCGGTAGCACCCGTCCCGTCCACGCTGTCGATCAGCACGTCGATGGTGGTCCCCACCTTGGCGGCGAGGCGCAGGGCGCTGATCCGCTGCTGGAGCGTCATCAGCCGGTCGTAGCGTTCCTGCTTCAGCGCCTCAGGTACGTGTTCCGCCACGTCGTTGGCCACGGCGCCGGCGACCGGCTCGTACTTGAAGCAGCCGACGCGGTCGAGGTCCGCCTCCTCGAGCCAGGCGAGCAGATGCTCGAAGTCCTCGTCCGTCTCGCCGGGGAAGCCGACGATGAAGGTCGAACGCAGGGTGAGCTCGGGGCACGCGCGGCGCCACGCGTCCAGGCGGGCGAGCGTCTTGTCGGTGTTGGCCGGCCGGCGCATGGCCTTCAGCACGCGCGGGCTAGCGTGCTGGAACGGAATGTCTAGGTAGGGCAGCACCAAGCCCTCGGCCATCAGCGGGATGAGCTGATCGACGTGCGGGTAGGGATAGATGTAGTGCAGGCGCACCCAGGCGCCCAGGCCGCCCAGCGCGCGCGCCAGATCGACCACGTGGGCGCGCACCGCCTGGCCGCGCCACAGGCTGGGGCCGTGGCGTAGGTCCAGCCCGTAGGCGCTGGTGTCCTGAGCAATCACCAGCAGTTCCTTGACGCCCGCGGCGACCAGCCGCTCGGCCTCGCCGAGAACCACGTCGGTCGGGCGGCTCACCAGATCGCCGCGCAGATGGGGGATGATGCAGAACGTGCAGCGGTTGTGGCAGCCCTCGGCGATCTTCAGATAGGCGTAGTGGCGCGGCGTCAGGCGCAGGCCCTGCGGCGGCACCGGGTCGAGGCGCGGGTCGTGGACGGGCGGGCGCGCGTCGTGGATCGCCGCGATCACCGCCTCGTACTGGTGCGGGCCGGTGATCGCCAGCACGCCCGGGTGCTGGCTTCGGATCAGGTCGGCCTCGGTGCCCAGGCAGCCGGTGACGACGACGCGGCCATTCTCGGCCAGCGCCTCGCCGATGGCGTCGAGCGATTCCCGGCGCGCGCTGTCGAGAAACCCGCAGGTGTTGACAAGCACCACGTCGGCGCCCTGGTAGCTGGGCGTGAAGGCGTAACCCTCGGCGCGCAGGTGCGTGACGATGCGCTCGGTATCGACCAGCGCCTTGGGGCAGCCGAGGCTGACGATGCCGACCTTGGGCGGGCGACGGGCCATGGATCAAGACGGGGTGGTTGGCGTGCGCTCCGGTAGCACGGGACGGCCCGGCTGCCTACCCCCGCCTATCCCTCAACCTTCGACGAAGGGCAGCGTGGTGACCGTGGCGCCGACGGCGCCGCCCGGATGCTCGACGCGCACCGCCTCGCCCACCGCGACCGCCGCATCGACCAGGGCGATCCCGATCGAGCGGTCGAGCGCGAAGGAATGGGTGGCCCAGCGCACAATGCCCAGCCAGCCGCGCGCGTCCGTCACCGGCCAGGGCCATTCGATGCGTGGCACCTCGCCCTTGATTAACAGGCCGACTGTCCGGCGCTTGGCACCCCCGGCGCGCACGCGCGCCAGCGCGTCGCGGCCGATGAACTCGGCCTTGTCCAGGTCGACCAGGCGCTCGCCGCCGGCCTCGAAGGGGTTCATGCCCGCGTTGGTGGCGTAGGCGGTGTCGGTGACGTTGCGCTCGACGGGCTGGGCAAGGATCAAATCCTGCTTGCCGATCGCGCCTACGACAGCGACGCCCTGCGCCCGCCGCTCGCGGCTCGCGGTGCCTGGGCCAACGTCAAGCCCATGCCCAACCGCAAGAGAGTGCCCGCGTTCAGCGCCTTCCTCTACCGCTACCGCAACCTCGTCGAGCGCTTCTTCAACAAGCTCAAACACTTCCGTGCCATCGCCACGCGCTACGACAAGCACGACGCCAACTACCTCGCCCTCATCAAGCTCGCCGCAGCACGACTCTGAATGCGTGCTTATGAGTCGGTGACCTAGAGTACCCCCGCCGCGCGCAAGTCCGCGATGGCCCTGGCGTCCATGTCCAGGAGATCGCGCAGCACCTCGTCGCTGTGTTGGCCGAGCGTCGGCGGCGGGCGCCGGTGCTCGGGCGGCGTCGCCGACAGCCGGATCGGGCTGCGCACCGTGGGCACGTGGCCGGCCAGCGGGTGGTCCAGGTCCAGCCGCATGCCGCGCGCCTTGACCTGCGGGTCGTCGAACACCTGGTCGATGCGGTTGATCGGGCCGGTGGGCACGCCCAGCTTCTCCAGCCCCTCCAGCCAGAACGCGCGCGGCTTGCGCTTGATCCGCGCCGCGATCAGCGGCACCAGCACGTCGCGGTTGCGGATGCGCTGCGGCATCGAGTTGAAGCGCTCGTCGGTGGCCAGCTCGGGCGCCTCCATCAAGCCGCACAGCTTGCGGTACTGCTCGTCGTTGCCGACCGCGACGATGACCGGGTCGTCGGCGGTCTCGAACGCCTGGTAGGGCACCAGGTTGGCGTGGGCGTTGCCGTAGCGCCCCGGCGCCTTGCCCGAGGTCAGGTAGTTCAGGTTCTGGTTCGCCAGCAGGGCGACCAAGCTGTCGAGCAGGGCCATGTCCACGTGCTGGCCCTCGCCGGTGCGCTCGCGGTGGTTCAGCGCCGCCAGGACGCCGATGGTCGCGTAAAGCCCGGTCGCCAGGTCGGCCACCGCGACGCCCACCTTCTGCGGCCCGCCGCCCAGGTCGTCGCGCTCGCCGGTGATGCTCATCATGCCGCCCATGGCCTGGATCATGAAGTCGTATCCGGCGCGGTGGCGATAGGGGCCGTCCTGGCCGAAGCCGGTGATTGAGCAGTAGATCAGGCGCGGGTTGACGACCTTCAGGTCGTCCCAGCCGAGCCCGTACTTGGCCAGGCCGCCGACCTTGTAGTTCTCGACCAGCACGTCCGACTTGGCGGCCAGCGCGCGCACGATTCCCGCGCCGAGCGGGTCGGCGAGGTTCAGCGTCAGCGACTTCTTGCCCCGGTTGGTCGAGAGGAAATAGGCCGCCTCGCTGGTCTCGTGGCCGGCGCCATCCTTCAGGAAGGGCGGGCCCCACTGGCGGGTGTCGTCGCCGGCGCCGGGCCGCTCGACCTTGATGACCTCAGCGCCCAGGTCGGCCAGGATCTGGGTCGCCCAGGGTCCGGCCAGGATACGGCTGAGATCGAGGACGCGCAAATGGGCGAGCGGTGGAGCCATTGGTCTTGTCCTTGGCGAACCCGGAACGCGCGACAATAATGCGATCCGTGTCGCGCCACCAGCGACCGGCCTCGTTGAGAATCCGTCATGGTCCGGCTATAACCTGACGGTCATGACGGTATCGCTCGGAGCCTGTCCCGCGCTGCTGCTCAACGCCGACTTCCGGCCGCTGAGCTACTACCCGTTGTCGGTGTGGCCCTGGTACGAGGTGGTCAAGGCCTCGTTCATGGGGCGCGTGCACATCGTCTCGGAATACGACCGGGTCGTGCGCTCGCCCACCGCTGAGATGCGACTGCCCAGCGTGGTCGCGCTCAAGCAGTTTATCCCGCTGACCAAGCGCCCGGCGTTCACGCGCTTCAACGTGTTCCTGCGTGATCGCTTCACGTGCCAGTACTGCGGCGATCGGCTGCCCGCGCATCGCCTGACGTTCGACCATGTGGTGCCGCGTTCGCGCGGCGGGCGCACCACGTGGGAGAACGTCGTCACCGCGTGCGCCGACTGCAACCTGACCAAGGGCAGCCTGCTAGCACAGGAAACGGGTCTGCACCCGCTGATCGCGCCACGCTCGCCGACGACCTACGAACTGCGCGAATCCGGGCGGGGGTTTCCGCCCAATTTTCTTCACGAGAGCTGGCGCGACTATCTCTACTGGGACACCGAGCTCGACCCGGATTGAGCGCGGCGTTCGTTCTTCGCTACGGTCCCTTCGACAGGCTCGGGGGCCTACGCGGGACGAGCGGTTGTAGTTTGCCCGTTCGCGCTGAGTAGGGTCCGAGCGTCGCGAGGACCCGTATCGAAGGGCGGTGAGCGAATCGCAATGGCGTTTTGGGTCTACATGCTCCGGTGCCCCGCGACGGCTCGTACTACACAGGCCACACAGACGACCTGGAACGGCGCCTCGCTCAGCACAGTTCGGGCGATGTCCCCGGTTGGACTTAGACGCGGCGTCCGGCCAAACTTGTCTACGCCAACGAGTTTCCGACACGCGTCGAGGCCTTGGCCACCGAACGCCAGATCAAGGGCTGGAGCCGGGCGAAGAAGGAAGCGCTGATCCAACGCGACTGGGCGCGCCTCTCGATCCTGGCGCGCAAGGATTGGAGCAAGGTCCGCTGACCCCGCAAGACCCGTGTCCTTCGATACGGCCCCTTCGACAAGCTCAGGGGCCTACTCAGGACGAACGGAGAAACGAGTGCCGTGCACCCTCGGAACCCTCGGCAATGAAACTCCGTTCGCCCTGAGTAGGGCCTGAGCGTCGCGAGGACCCGTATCGAAGGGCGGGCCGACGTGCCGTGCCGCGGCGTCATACCCGTGTCGACAGCCAGATGGCGAGCCGGGTGGCCCCCTTGATCGCGGCGGTCAGCACCTCGTGGGCGGGGGCGTCGGCGGCGCCATGGGCGATCGCCGTCGCCTTGTGCTCGATCTCGTCGGCGCGGAACTCCTCGATGGCGGCGCGCAGGTCAGGCTCTTCCGCGCCCAGGCGCTCGGCCTGGCGCGCGTAGTGCTCGTCGATCACGCTCTCGACCGCCTCGGTGCACGCCATGGCCGCGCGCGGACCCATCAGCGCGGTGGCCGCGCCCAGCGCGAAGCCGGCCGCGTCCCACAAGGGCGCCAGCGCGGTCGGGCGCACGCGGCGCTCGACCACCAGCCTGTCGAAGGCGTCGAGATGCCGTTGCTCTTGCTCGGCCATGCGGCGGATTGGCAAGGCCTCGGGCCGATTGCCGAGCACCGCGAGCTGGCCCTCGTAGATGCGCCGCGCACCGTACTCGCCCGCGTGATCGACGCGGATCATCGCGGCGATGGCGGCCTCGCGGTTGGGATCGCCGGGCAGCCGGTCGGCGAGGATGCGGCGCGGCCTAGCCACGGGCCCCCCGCGCGGCCGCGACCAGGGCGATGCCGCCCAGCGCGGCCGAGATGGCGCCGTTCCACCCGGCCATGGACACGCCGAGGAGCGACCACGGCACCTCGTCGCAGCGCGCCGGCGGCGTGGCGAGCAGAAGCTCGGCCAGCTCCTCGGCGCTGAGCCCGGCGGTGGAGCCGCCGGTGCAACTGTCGAGCCCGGCCCACCAGCGGAACTCCACGCCCACGTGGAAGCCGGCGATGATGGCGCCGGTCAGGAACGCAGCGCCCGCGAGGCCCAGCAGGGCATGTTGCACGATGCCGCCGGTGAACGCCGCGGCCAAGGCCAGCGCGATGCCGGCGCCGTGCGCCCAGCGCTGGTCGAGGCAGAGCGGGCAGGGCCGCAGGCCCTCGACGTATTGGAAGTAGAACGCGCCCAGCAGCGTCAGGGCGCTGGCCGCGGCGAGCACGAACGCGACGCGGCGCCGCGCGATCCCCGCGGCCGTCGTCATGGCCTTCGTCCTGGTCCGCCCGCGTTCACCGCACGCCCAGCACGTCTTCCCATTCGCCGAGCGAACGGTCGAGCAGGTCGACCAGGTCGTCCACCTCGCCGGCGGTGATAGTGAGCGGCGGCGACACCCAAATGGGCAGGCCGCGGCTCATCATCGGCGCGCGGCGCGGGCCGTAGAGCGTCGAGTAGAACACCAGCCCGTTGGCCAGGGTGATCGACTGCAGGAGCTGCTCGGCCTTGCGCTCGGGCGCGAAGTAGCCGCGCGGGCTGCGCGTCTCGACCAGCTCGAGCACCATGAACAGGCCCCAGCCGCGCACGTCGGCGACCGAGGGGTGCACCAGCAGCCGGTCGCGCTGGGCGTGCAGGTGCGCGCCCATGGCCGCGCTGTTCTCGACCAGCCGGTCCTCCTTGAGGATCTCGATGACCTTGACGCCGGCGGCGCACGCCAGCGGATGCCCGCCATAGGTGAAGCCGTGCACGAAATAGGCGCCGTCCTTGAACGACCTGTCGATGCGGTCGCTGACCGTGACGGCGGCCAGCGGCGCGTAGCAGCTGCCGATGCCCTTGCCGAACACCATCATGTCGGGCACGACGCCGAAGTGATCCATGCCGAACCAGCGGCCGGTGCGGCCGAAGCCGGTGATCACCTCGTCGGCGATCAGCAGCACGTCGTAGGCGTCGCAGATGCGGCGGATCTCGCGCCAGTAGGCGGCCGGCGCGACGACGCCGTAGTCCGGGCCGCAGCCGTGCGGCGTGGCGATGAACGCGGCCACCGTCTCGGGCCCTTCGTACAGGATCGCGCGCTCAAGCTCGGCGGCGCACGTCATGGCCCAAGTCTCGCGGTCGACGCCCTCGGGCCGCCGGTAGTCGCTGTACTGCTGGATATGCAGCCACTTCGGCAGCAGCGGCTCGAAATGCTGGGTCGTGCGCGGGTTGCCCGACAGCGCCATCGTGGCCAGCGTCATGCCGTGATAGCTCTCGTTCAGCGCGATGGTCTTGTACTTGCTGTGCTGGCCGGTGGCCACGTGGTACTGGCGCGCGATCTTGATCGCCGTCTCCACCACCTCGGAGCCGCCCGAGACCACGTCGGTCGCGTTCAACGACGGCGGCGTCACGCTGGCGACCGCGTTGCACAGATTGGCGCGCTGGCGGTTGGCCAGCACCGGATGGACGTAGGCGTAGTCGTCGAGTTGGGCCGTCAGCACCGCCTTCATGCGCGCGTCGTTGTGGCCGAGGTTCACGGCCATGGGCCCGCCCGAGGCGTCGATGTAGCGCCGGCCCTCGGTGTCGTAGAGATGGATCCCCTCGGCGCGCGCCAACTCGACGTCCATCGGGTGGTACGAGAAGACGTTGCGCCAGTCGCCCTCGGGCTCCAGCAGGCCGGGCAGGTTGCGCACCTTGGTCGACGTGGTCATGGCAGCCACCGTGGATCGCGGGGCCGATGGTACGGCAAGCGCGGCGCTCAGAACACCCAGCGCAGCGCCGCGAAGCCCGCGACGATCAGGACCAGGAATCCCCACGCGATGGGCACGGTGTAGCGGTCCAGGATCGCGCGTACGCTCGGCCCCCAGTACCACAGGATCGCCGCCACCGCGAAGAAGCGCAGTCCGCGGGTGGCCGCGGACGCCAGGGTGAAGGCGATCAGGTCGAAGTGAAAGGCGCCCGAAGCGATGGTGACCACCTTGTAGGGCACCGGGGTCAGACCGCCGATCACCACGGCCAACAGGCCGTACTCGTCGTAGAGCCCCGCCACGCGGTCGAACTCCGTCATGGCGCGGTAGAACTCGACGATCGGCCGGCCGATCGCCTCGAACAGCAGGGCGCCGATGGCGTAGCCGGCGAGGCCGCCCAGCACCGAGGCGATCGTGCACACGGTGGCGATGCGGAACGCGCGCGCGCGATCGGCCAGCACCATGGGCACCAGCATGGCGTCGGGCGGAATGGGGAAGAACGAGCTTTCGGCGAACGAGACGACCGCCAGCGCGGGCAGCGCGCGCCGATGCGCGGCCATGCGCATCGTCCAGGCGTAGAGCCGGGTGATCATGAGTGTGCGAGCATCCGCTAGGGGCGAGGGACGCCATCGCCCATGGCAAGCGTACCCCCTCCCCTTGTGGGAGGGAGTAGGGGGAGGGGCGCGGCGACGAAACGACGGGTCAGGGCCACTAGGCCGCTTTCTCCAGCCCGCACCAGTCGGCGACGAACAAGGCGATGGCCTGGGTGTTGCGCCGCATGGTTTCCAGCGACACGCGCTCGTTGAAGCCGTGGATGCTCTCGGCCGTGGGGCCGTAGACCATGGCCGGGATGCCCTGGTAGAGCCCAAAGAAGCGCGCGTCCGTGGTGCCGGTGCCGACGCGCGCGTCGACCTCCTTGCCATAGACCTCGCGGTGGGCAACGCGCAACGTCGCCTCCGCCTCGCTCCCCTCCGCCAGCACGTAACCCTCGGCCTGGAAGCCGTCGAACACCACCTCGGGCGGGTTGTTGGCGAGGAACCGGTTGGCCGCGGCGGCGGCGCGGATGGTGTCCTCAATCTCGTTGCGCGCGTCCTTCATGTTCTGGCCGGGGAAGACGCTGATGCGCACGTCGAAGCGCACCCACGCGGGCACGCTCGACGCCCAGTCGCCGCCCACGATCTTGCCGATGTTCAGGTTGATCGGGTGGTCGTGGCCGGCCCACAGCGGGTGGTCGTGCTTCTTGCCGTTCCAGCGGTCCTCCATGGCGTGCAGCGCCTGGATGATCGGCATCGCCGCCTCGATGGCGTTCATGCCGGTGCCGGCGTAGGCCACGTGCACGGGCACGCCCTTCAGCTTGACGTGGAACCACATGACGCCCAGCTGGCCGCGTCCCAGCCGCTCGGCCGACGGCTCGGGGATCAGCGCCGCGTCGGCCCGGTAGCCGCGCGCCACGCAGGCGAGCGCGCCGTTGCCGGTGCACTCCTCCTCGATGACCGATTGCAGGTAGACGTCGGCGGCCGGCCGGTAGCCGATCCGGCGCAGCGCCGCAATGGCGTAGACCGCGTCGGCCAGCCCGGCCTTCATGTCGCCGCTGCCCCGGCCATAAAGCCAGTCGCCGTCGCGATGGGGATGGAAGGGCGGCGTGGTCCACATGTCAGTCGGCCCCTCGGGCACCACGTCGATGTGGCCGTTCAGGATCAGCGACCGGCCCTTGGGCGCGGGCGCGCGCAAGGACCCCACGGTGTTCAGGCCGTCGCGGCAGCCATCCAGCACCGGCGAATAGCCGGGCAGGTGGCGGATCGCGTCCAGATCGATCTCCCAGCGGTCGACCGCGTAACCGCGGGCCCTCAGCTCGTGCGCCATGAAGTCCTGGGCGGTCTGCTCGCGCCCGCGCAGGCTCGGGAACTTGACCAGTTCCTCGGTGAAATCGACCTGCTCGTCGAAGCCGCGATCGACCGCGTTGCGGATGTCCTTGGCCAGGGTCGGATCGATCATGGTTCCTCCGATCGGTGCGCTGCGAGGCAACCCGATCGGTCGCGCCGCGTCAAGCGGCACGGCGTCGCTCGAGAATGGCCTCGAACGGGGCGATCTGACCGCGGCTGGTCTCCGCCCAGTCGAACTTCTCGGCGTAGGCGCGGGTGGCGGCGGCGCCGGCGGGTCGTCCAGCATGGCGCGGATGCCCTCGGCGATGGCCTCGGGCGTGCGCGCGACCAGCAGCCCCGATTCACGCGGGCCCACCACCTCGCGCGTGCCGGGGATGTCGGAGGCCACCACCGGCGTGCCGCACACCATGGATTCGAGCAGCACGTTGGCCCAGCCCTCGCTCTGCGAGGCGAGCACGCTCACGTCGGCGGCCGCGAACCAAGTGGCGACTTCGGCGTGCGGCACACGCCCGACGAAACGCACGCGGTCGGCCACGCCGAGCCGGCTCGCCTGCTCGGCGAACAGCGCGCGGTCGGGTCCGTCGCCGACCAGCGCGAGCCGCACGCCCGGCAGGCGCGCGAGCGCGGCGATGGTCAGGTCGTGGCCCTTGAGCGTCAGCAGGTTGCCGACCGACACGATCAGCGGCCCGTCCATGGCCACGGCGCGACGCGCCGCGTCGCGCTCGATCGGGTGGTAGTGCCGGGTGTCCACGCCGTTGCGCAGCACCGCGATGCGTTCCGCACCGACACCCAGCTCGACCAGGCGGTCCTTCAGGCCGGCGCTGACCGTGATCAGGTGGTCGGCCCGGGCCGCCGCTTCCAGCATCAGACGGCGCGGCACCGGGAAGTCCATCAGCACGTTAACGTCGCTGCCGAGCGCGGTGATCACCACGGGCAGGCCCAGCTTGCGAGCCAGCCACGTCGCCACGACTCCGTCCGGATAGAAGTACTGCGCCTCGATCAGGTCGATGGCGGGCCCGAGCGAGCGCACCAGCGGCAGCGTCGCTGCGTAGAGCGACCTGGGCGCGACGTTCATCGCCACCTTGGGCGGCAGCGGATAGCGCAGATGGTGCACCGTCAGGCCGCGCCGGGTATCGCGGCGCGGGATGCGCGCGTAGGCGCCGTAGCGGCCGAACACCGTGTGCGGCAGGGGGAACCAAGGCACCGGCGCGACCACGGTGCTGGTCGCACGGCCCGACGACACCAAGTCGTGCAACCGGTTCTCGGTGAAGATGCCGAAGGTCGGTTGCTCGACGTTGGGGTAGAGCGTCGTGAAGGTCAGCAGACGGATCATCGCCGCCGCGCCACCGCCCCGACTCAGTCGGCGATGGGGATGGTCCGGCGCACGTAATCCATCAGCCGCTCGATGCACACCTCGACGTCGGCCCCGGCGGTGTCGACTTCCAGCTCGTGCGCGTCGGGCGCCTCGTAGGGCGACGAGATGCCGGTGAACTCCCTGATCTCGCCGGCCCGCGCACGCCGGTACAACCCCTTGGGGTCGCGCCGCTCGCACGTGTCCAGGTCCGCCTTGACGTAGATCTCATGAAAGGAGTCCTTGGCGGCCCGGCGCGCCCGGTCGCGGTCCGACCGGTAGGGCGAGATGAACGACGAGATGACGATAATACCGGCGTCGGCGAACAGCGCGGCGACCTCGCCCACGCGCCGGATGTTCTCGGCGCGGTCCTCGGGCGAGAAGCCGAGGTTGGCGTTCAGCCCCGAACGCACGTTGTCGCCGTCCAACACGTAGACGTGATAGCCCTTGGCGAACAGCCGGCGCTCCAGCTCGACCGCCAGCGTCGACTTGCCGGCGCCCGACAGCCCGGTGAACCACAGCACGCCGCCCTTGTGGCCGTTGCGCCCGGCGCGCGCCTCGCCGGTGATGCCGTGGGCGACCTTGACGATGTTGGTCGAGCGCACGGTCACCAGCTCGCGCTGGTCGGCGTAGCCCTCGATCGAGATGATGCCGCCGCCGGCCGCGTCGTACTTGTCGATCAGCACGAAGCGCCCGGTGCGCGTGTGCGAGCGGAACTCGTCCAGCGCCACCAGCTTGCGCGCGCGCAACACGATCTCGGCCACCTCGTTGCGCTCCACCTCCACCGCGTCGCGCCGCGACAGGTCGGTGGTGCTGATGACGCGCTCGATCGACTGCACCGTGACCGGGAACTCGGCCGTGGCCAGCTTGCACTTGTAGCGCGCGCCGACCTTCAGGGGGTCGCGGCCCAGCCAGAACAACTGGGCGCAGAACACGTCGGTCTCGATTGGCGCGTTGTCCTCGTGGCTGGCCATCTCGCCGCGCTCGACGAAGAGCTGGTCGTCCAGCGTGATGCCGACCGACTGGCCGGCCTTGGCCTCCATGGGCACGGCCGCGTTCCACGCCTCGATCGAGGCGACCCGCGCCGTCTGGTTCGACGGCGAGAACATCAGCCGGTCGCCGACGCGCAGCACGCCGCTCTCGATCCGGCCGGCCAGGATGCGCCGATCGTCGAACTTGTAGACGTCCTGGATGGGGAAACGCAGCGGCTGCTCGGTCGGCGCCGAGGTGGGCTGGAAACGGTCCAGCGCCTCGATCACTGTCGGCCCCTGGTACCAGGGCATGGCGGAGGACCGGGCGGCGATGTTGTCGCCGCCGCGCGCCGAGGCCGGGATGATGTAGGTCGGCGTCACGCCGATCGACGCCAGGTACTGGGCGTACTCAGGCCCGACCGCGCGGAAGCGCGCCTCGTCGAAGCCCACCAGGTCCATCTTGTTGCACACCACGGCGACCTGGCGGACGCCCAGCAAGTGCAGCAGGTAGCCGTGGCGGCGCGACTGTTCCTTGACACCCTCGTGCACGTCGATGACCAGGACCGCCGCGTCGGACGCCGCGGCGCCGGTGATCATATTCTTGAGGAACTCCTTGTGGCCCGGCGCGTCGATGATGACGTAGTCGCGCTTCGCGCTCTTGAACCAGATCTGCGCGGTGTCAATGGTGATGCCCTGGTCGCGCTCGGCCTGCAGCGCGTCCATCAGGAACGCCCACTCGAAGGGCATGCCGCGCCGCTCGCACACGGCCTTGATGGTTTCGAGTTTGCCCTCGGGCAGCAATCCGGTGTCGTGGAAGATGCGCCCCACCAGCGTCGACTTGCCGTGGTCCACGTGACCGACGATGACGATGCGCAACAGGTCGCGCGCGGCGGCGGGCACGGCGCGGCCGCCGACGGCGGCCAGCACGGGACCGGGTTCGGGATTTGCCATCGGGTGCGTCCTCGTGATCCTACATGTAGCCGTCGGCGCGCAGGCGCTCGAAGGCGTCCTCGGCCTCGTGGTCCATCGCGCGGCCCGAACGCTCGGCGACCTTGGTCACCTCCAGTTCGGCGATGATCTCCTCGATCGTCGCGGCGTCGGACACGATCGGGCTGGTGATGTCCTTGTCGCCGAGCGAGCGGTAACGCTTGCCGTTCTTGGCGTAGTAGAGTTCGACCAGCGGGATCTTCTCGCGCTGCACGTAGCGCCAGATGTCCAGCTCGGTCCAGTGCAGCAGCGGGTGGATGCGCACGTGGGTGCCGGGCGGGAAGTCGGTCTTGAACTGGTCCCAGAACTCGGGCGGCTGGTCGCGGAAGTTCCACTCGCCGGTCTGGCCGCGCGGGCTGAACACACGCTCCTTGGCCCGCGTGCCTTCCTCGTCGCGCCGGATGCCGGCGATGATGCCGGTGAAGCCCAACTCCTCGATCTTGGCCTTCAGGCCGGCGGTCTTGCGCGCGGCCGATCGGGCGGCGGGGGGCAGCGTCTCGTCCATCTGCTCGACCGGCGGGCAATCGCCCAGGATCAGGTTCAGCCCCCATTCCTTGGCGTAGCGGGCGCGGAACGCATACATCTCGGGGAACTTCTTGCCCGTGTCGATGTGCATCACCGGGAACGGCACGTGGCCCAGGAAGGCCTTCTTGGCCAGCCAGACCATGACGTTGGAATCCTTGCCCAGCGACCACATCATCGCGATCTTGTCGATGCGGTTGTACGCCTCGCGCAGGATGAAGATGCTCTGGCTTTCCAGGTTATCGAGGTGGCTGAGCATGGTCCTTCACACGGGTCGAACGGGGGAGGCGCGGGCCGCCGCGGGCCCAAGGGTTATGACACGGCCTTGGTGACTGGACCCTGAACCGGGGCCATGGCGTCAACGGGGACCCATGGCCGGGCCTAACGTGGGCAGGAAGGGCGGCCCCGCCGCGGGGACCGCGGTCTGCGCCTGCTGGCGATCGGCCAGCGTGCGCTGAACCACCGCCGTGGCGCAGACCGTGATCGCCATCAAATAGTACGGCAGGTCGAAGAATGCCAAGTTCAGGAAGGCTCCGCCCACCGCATAGCCGACCAGCGAAACCTGCAACATGGCGCCCAGCTCGGCCGCCCAGAACAGCTCAGCCTTGCCGCGCGCCAGCTTGATCAGCGACCCTGCCATGCGGAACGTCGCGAAGAACAGCGCCAGGAACAGGGCCAAGCCGACAAACCCGTGGTAGCCCAGGACCTCGAAATAGATGCTGTGCGGCGAGCGGTTGATCGTCGCGCCTGGCACCAGGGATTTGTACAGCGCCTCGTTCTTGTAGACGTCGAAGCCGCCGCCCACCAGCGGGCTGACGAGCGCGATGTCCAGGTTGAAGCCCCACGATTCCAGCCGCGACATGGAGGAACCGTCCTCCTCGTACTCTTTGATCGTCTCCATGCGCTCGGTCCAGGAATCCGGGGCGAAGCCCACCACCAGGCCGACGAAGAACAGGCCGACCAGCCCGGCGACCACCTTCTGGCGCGACTTGATCAGCATGAACATCAGCATGGCCGAGACGACCAGGAACGCGCCGCGCGACTGGGTGCCGATGACCGAGGCCAGGGTCAGCCCCATGCACGCGACCAGAATCCAGCGCAGCCACGGTTTCTGGACGATGGCGTGCAGATAGCGGAACAAGGGCAGGGTCACGACCAGGGCGAGCGCGAGCGCGTTGTTGTCGCCGATGAACCCGCCCGGACCCCACAGGCGCGACGCGACGCCGGTCATGATCGTGTGGACGCCGCCCTTGATGCCGTAGAAACCAATCGACACGGCGCCCACTGCGGTCAGGATGATGATGCGCCGCTTCTCGGTCATGGTCGTCATGGTGACGAACACCAGGAGGAAGATCTTGAGGACCTGGGTCCATACGGCGAAGGCGGAATCCGGCGCCTTGGCGAACACCGTGGTGATGCTGATCCAGACGCCGAAGGCGATGAACAGCTTGACCGACAGGGCCTTGGGCGCCGACTTGGATTCACGCGACGCCACCCAGCCCAGCAGCGTAGCGCCCGCCACCATGGCCGCGAAGGGCATGTCGTAGGCGAAGCCCCAGGTGAGCCGGTGCAGGTTCATCATCGACACCCAGGCAAACACCACGGTGCCGATCCACGGCCAGCGCATGGCCGGTACCAGGCTGCCGAACAGGAACAGGGTCAGGGGGACGTCACGCATCGACCGCAAATCCACCAGGTTGAACGCCGCGACGCCGCGACCTCGGCGCGGGTTCCCGCGTCGGATCGGAACCGGATCGTCCCACGACCATTTTAACGATTCGGCGCGTCACGACCATGTCGACGACGACTTCCGTGCCAAATCGGGACGCATCGAGCGTCCCGCGTCGCCGACCATGTCGTTCTCCGCGATCCCGGCGTTAACCAAAAGAACGCGCGGCGCGCGCTCGTCAGGTCCCCCGCGGCCACGTATCGTCTCGTGCCGAGGAATCAGCAAGTCCCATGCCAGCGGCCGCCCGTGTCGTTGGCCGGCCATGTCGCTTGCGCTCACCGCGGGCGCGACCCATTCTCTACCCTGCCTCGTCGGAGCTGGTCGTGTCGCCCTTGCATCGTGGCCGTGTCGGCCTGTTCGTCACCTGCCTGGTCGACTTATTCCGCCCGACCGTTGGATTCGCCGCCGTCCGCCTGATCGAACGCGCCGGGTATGCCGTCGAGGTTCCGGTGCAGACATGCTGCGGCCAGCCCGGGTTCAACAGCGGCGATCGGGCCGGCGCCCGCCGGCTGGCCGAGGCGGTGATCGCCGCGTTCGAGGGCTACGATCACGTGGTGGCGCCGTCGGGCAGTTGCGCTGGCACGATCCGCGTCCACTACCCCGAGCTGTTCGCCGGCGACCGGGTGTGGCAGCCGCGCGCCGAGGCGCTGGCCTCCCACACCCACGAGCTGGTGGCGTTCCTGGCCGATGTGGCCAGCGTCGAGGACGCCGACGCCGTGTTCGACGGCACGGTGACGTACCACGATTCCTGCTCGGGCCTGCGCGAACTCGGCGTGCACGATCAGCCGCGCCGGCTGCTCACCAACGTGGAGGGCCTGACGTTGGTCGAGATGCGCCACCCCGAGGTGTGCTGCGGATTCGGCGGCACGTTCTGCGTCAAGTACCCGGCGATCTCGACGCGCATGGTCGCCGACAAAGTGGCCGACGCGGCGGCGACCGGTGCTGGAACGCTGCTGGCCGGCGACCTGGGCTGCCTGCTCAACATGGCCGGCCGGCTCGAGCGCGAGGGCCGGCCGATGACCGCCCGCCACGTCGCCGAGGTGCTGGCCGGCATGGCCGATGGCCCGCCGATCGGCCGGCGCGCGTGACATGAAGTCGACGGCGCACGACTTTCCCGCCAACGCCGCCGCGGCCATCGCCGACCCGGCGCTGCAGAAGGCGCTCGGCCGGCTCAAGGGCCACTTTATCGACAAGCGCGCGGCGGCGCGCGCCAAGCTGCCCGAGTTCGACGCCCTGCGCGACCAAGCCAAGGCAATCAAGGACCACACGCTGGCCCATCTCGACGCCTATCTCGAACGCTTCGAGGCGCGCGTGGTCGCGGCCGGCGGCCAGGTGCACTGGTGCGCCGACGGCGCCGAGGCGCGCGCGACCGTGCTGGAGATCTGCCGTCGGGCCGGCGCGCGCACCGTGACCAAGGGCAAGACCATGATCGCCGAGGAGATCGGGCTCAACCCGTTCCTCGAGGCGAACGGCATCGAGCCCGTCGAGACCGATCTCGGCGAGTACATCATCCAACTCGCCAAGGAACCGCCCAGCCACATCATCGCGCCCGCGGTGCACAAGAACAAGGAGCAGATCAGCGACCTGTTCGTCGACCACCACCACGGCGGCGATCGCTCGCGCCGGCTGCAAGGTATTCCCGAGCTTGTGACCGAGGCGCGCGAGGTGCTGCGCCGCCGCTTCCTCGCGGCCGACGTCGGCATCACCGGCGCCAACCTGCTGATCGCCGAGACCGGCCAGACCGTGATCGTCACCAACGAGGGCAACGGCGACCTGACCCAGACCCTGCCCGGGGTCCACGTCGTCCTGGCCAGCCTCGAGAAGGTGGTGCCGACGCTCGAGGACGCCACGACCATCCTGCGCGTGCTCGCCCGCTCGGCCACGGGCCAGGAGTTCTCGACCTACACCACGTTCAGCGCGGGCCCGCGCCGCGCCGGCGATCACGACGGGCCCGCCGCGTTCCACGTGGTGCTGCTGGACAACGGCCGCACGACGCTGCTGGGCAACGAGATGCGCGACATCCTGCGCTGCATCCGCTGCGGCGCGTGCCTCAACCACTGCCCGGTCTACGGCACCATCGGCGGCCACGCCTACGGCTGGGTCTACCCCGGGCCCATGGGCTCGGTGCTCAGCCCGGCGCTCATCGGGCTCGACGAGGCGCACCACCTGCCCAACGCCTCGACCTTCTGCGGCCGGTGCGAGGAGGTCTGTCCCATGCGCATCCCGCTGCCGCGCCTCTTACGCCACTGGCGCGAGCGGGAATTCGCCGCCGCCAAGGCGCCGGCGGCGGCGCGCTGGGGCTTGGGCGCGTGGGCGTTCCTGGCGGCGCGGCCGCGCGCCTACCGCCTGGTCGCGCGTCTCGTTGCCCGGACTCTCGCCCTGCTCGGCGGTCGGCGTGGACGCCTCGCCGCGCTGCCCTTCGGCGCCGGCTGGACCGCGACGCGCGACATGCCGGCGCCCGAGGGCGCCACGTTCCACGCCCAGTGGGCGGCGGGGCGGCGGCGATGAGCCGTGCCGCGATCCTGGCGGGCGTGCGCCAGGCGCTCGGGCGCGACGGCCCGCTCGAGGGCGAGGCCCTCGCCGCGCTCGACCGGCGCCTCGCCCAGCCTCGGCCGAACCTGGTGCCGACGCGCGGACGCGTGCCGCTCGAGGATCGCGTCGCGCTGTTCGCGCGCCTGGCCGGCGAGGTCGGCGCCACGACCGAGCGTCTCGCGGCCACCGACGTGCCCATGGCCATCGCGCGCTACCTGGCGCAGCAGAACCTGCCGGCGGCGGCGGCGATCGCGCCCGATCCGGCGCTCGACGCGTTGCCGTGGTCCACGGCGCCCATGCTCGCGCTCAAGCGCGGTCCGACCCAGGGCGACAATCTGGTCGGCGTCTCGCGCGCCTTCGCGGCCGTGGCCGAGACCGGCACGCTAGTCATGCTCTCGGGCCCCGACAGCCCGACCACGCTCAACTTCCTGTCCGAGACCCACGTGGTGGTGCTGCCCGTGGCGCGCCTGGCCGGCACCTACGAGGAGGTCTGGGCGCGCCTGCGCGCCGAACGCGACGCCATCCCGCGCACGGTCAACCTGATCACCGGGCCGTCGCGCACCGCCGACATCGAGCAGACCATCCAGCGCGGCGCCCACGGGCCGCGCTGGCTGCACATCCTACTGGTCGACGACGAGGGATGACCGGCCGGCGCCGGCGCGAGGACGACGACGAACTCGTCTGGTGGTGGGCCATGCGCGAGGTGGCGCCGCTGCCGGGCAAGACACCGCCGGCGCGGCCCGCGGCCGGAGACGCCTCACCGCGGCCCCTTGCCGCGCCGGACGAGGGCGACGCGGCGCGGCCACGGCGCCCCGCGTCGGGCGCGCCGGCCGCCCCCGATTTGGCGCCCGGCCGCGCGCCGGGTCTCGACCGCCGCACCCTGCAACGGTTGGGTCGCGGCATCCTGCCCATCGAGGCGGAGATCGACATGCACGGCCTGAGCCAGGCGCGCGCGCGCGACGCGCTCGCCGCGTTCCTCGCGCGCTGCCGGCGCTCGGAACGCGTCTGTGTGCGCGTGATCACCGGCCACGGCCGGCGCGGTGCCGAGGGCACGGGCGTGCTGCGCGACGCGGTGCCGCGCTGGCTCAACGAACCGGACCTGCGCGGCCTGGTGCTCGGCTTCGCCACCGCCCAGCCACACCACGGCGGCCACGGCGCGTTCTACGTGCTGCTCAGGAAGCGGGGGTGACGCTCAGCGCGCCGCGACGAACGGCAATTGTTCCGCCTTGGCTAGGTCGTCGGGCGTGTCGATCTCGCCCCAGGCGAGGCCCTCGATCGAGCAGATGTTCACCACACCCTGCCGCGCCAAGCGGGCGACCACCGACAAATACCAGGCCTTCAGGCCGGTCGGCGACATCATGGCGCGCGCTACCGCGTCGGCGAAATGGCGCGGTCCCTCGCCGCGGAAGGCGTGCAGGCCAATCGCCTCGCCGTCGACCACCTCGGGGTCGAGCGACTTGCCGATGTCGCGCAACAGCGCGCCTTCGGTCGAGACCTTCATGTCGTCGGCGTCGTAGTGCGCCTTGTGGTTGATGGTCACGGTGACCTGGGCCTCGGGCGAGGCGCGCAGGCGTTCCAAGATCGCCGGCTCGAACAGGGTGTCGCCGTTCAGCAGCACGAATGGCTCGGTCATCTCGCCACGCGCCAGGAAGCAACTGCCCAGGTTGTCCGACACCGGATAGAACGGGTTGGGCAGCGTGCGGATCGCCAGCCCCGGCCGGCCCATGGCCGGCAGGGCGTCCTCAACCCGGTCGGCGGCAAAGCCCACCACGACGACGATCTCGGTGATGCCGCCCGCGGCGAGCGCGTCGATCTGATGGGCCAGCACGGCGCGCCCGGCGACCGGGACCATGCATTTCGGCCGGTCGGCGGTCAGCGGCATCAGGCGCTTGCCCTGGCCGGCCGCTAGCACGATGGCCTTCTTGATGGTGGTCCTGGTCATGGCGGGTCCCGACGCGTGTCGCGAAGCGGCGCACATTGGTCGAGCCCGCGCGGCGCGTCAACCAGTCGGCACGCAGGCACCTGAAACGAGAAACGGCGGCCGAAGCCGCCGTTTCCCTCTTGTCGTGTCATACTGTGTCGTGTCGTACGCTACTTGCCTCAAGCCGCCTGGCGACGCCGCGCCAGCGTGCCCAGGCCGACCAGGCCGCCGCCTAGGAGGGCGATGGTCATGGGCGCCGGGACCTCTTTCTCGACCAGCGTGCCGACGACCTGCACGATCTTGAAGGCGCCGCCGCCGTCCTTCATGACGGTGGTCGTTTCCTTCCACTTGCACTTGAAGCTGGCGCCGGAGCTGGTCGAACCGAAGTTCGAGCGGTTGTCCGCCGCGTAGGTCGTCGCACAGAACTGCGCCCTGGCACTGCCGCCAGAAATGCCGGAGTGCACCGTCGGGTTGATCACGGGCGAGGTGCTGGTCTCGGCGTGCACGGCGGCGGTCGAGGCGATGATCATGAACTTGCCCGTGCCGCCCTGGTTGAAGAACTGCGATTCGCCGATGGGCACGTCCTCGAACACTTCGGCGGTGAAGCCGGCCAGCGCGACGCCCGTCTGCAGGTAGCTCAGGAAGGCGCCCAGGATGCCGTCGCCGCCGATGAACGCCAGAATGTCGTTGGTCCCGCCGTACTCGCAATCGCTGTCGCCGTCGCCGCCGAAGCCGCAGCTCCAGCCGGTCATGAAGCTGACCGGCTCGTAGTCCGCTTCACCGAATTCGAACCGCACCAACTCGTCGAAGCCAATATTGTCGACCGCGTGATCGGGCGAGCGCGTGTTCTCGTCCGCCGCGCCGTCGATCTCCCAGTGCACGCCCAGGCCGCCCTCGAAGATCGAGATCTCGGCGGGCAGAATCGCCGTGGTGGTGGTGCCGCCGGCATTGGTGTCACCGCGATGGGCGGTCGCCGTCAATTTGTGGTCGATGCCGTCAACGTTCTCGGTGAACTCCAACGAGTTGTTGTTCAACCCGGGCGGGTTGGTGTGGACCCGAGGCGACCCGACGAGGCTGAAATCGATGCTCGGGCCGGGCACCGAAATGTCACAATCGTTCGGGGTGCCGTCGCCGTCACACGTGTTCCACGTCACCGTCACCGCGCTGGCCGGGCTGGCCAACGACAGCGCGCCGGCAACCAGGGCGGTGCCGACAAGAGGTAATGTTTTTATAGGGCTAATCGCTCCTTCAACTCGATCCCATCAACCTGGTGCGTCTCAAATTGGCACCTTGGTACGTCTGATCTTCCCCAAAATGAAGCAACTGTCGTGCCAGAGTGGGGAAGCGTAGCAGTTTCAAGGACTTGGCATGTTTGGTCTGGTCCGTGTAAGCACACGAGTGTAAGCTGGACCGACATCTTGCAACAGCCAAACAGGTATGTAGCCCAAACTGGGTACAAGAAAACGTCATTAAATCATACCATTAGCAATCCGTCATGATTAACGTTCGTTGTAAGGTGCCGTTGACAGTCCGGCGATCCGGTCGATTGCAACGACGGTATCCGCCGAGCGCCCGGTTCGCCACCGATGGCTGTCCGCTCGGCGATCGACGAGAAACCAGGCTGTGGGTAAGGGTCTTGGACCCGTCCCTCCGAGAGAAAGGAATACCCGCCGGCGTAATCCGGCCGGCCGGCTTGGCTCCGACGTGCGACGGCTTGGGCGGAAACGCCGACGCCCCATCGAAGGTGACGCAGCGGTCCAACCTCTGGCACGTGACATCGGCTTGGGTCGTGGCTCGACATCACGTAGATGTCTCGGGCCTGGAGGGCACACCCCTGAACCTGTTCGTGGCCCGAAACCCGCCGCGAAACCCGAGGCATCGGGCCAGGAAATCGCTACGCGAGACGCCAAGCGCCTTGACAATATTTCGATATCTCTTTAACTATTTCATGTGGAACGATCCCAGATCATCGACGCCCTAAACGCGCTGGCGCAGGAGACGCGGCTGGACATCTTCCGGCTGATCGTCGGCGCCGGTCCCGCGGGCCTAACGCCCAAGGTCATGGCGCGCCAACTCAAGATCGCGCCGCCCACCCTGTCGTTCCATCTGGGTCGCCTGGCCCACGCCGGCTTGGTGCGTTCGCGGCGGCGCGGTCGCTCGATCGGCTACTCGGCCGAAACGGCGATGATCGAGGCATTGCTCGAAACCCTCGGCGCCAGTCTGCGCGCGGCACCTCCCACGCCCGAGCCGTCGGCCGAGGACCAGGGCGCGCGCAGCGCCCCGGCGAAGCCGAAGGACACCGAGACCAAGACGAAGGACGACGCGCCCGCCGCCAGCGGCGCGCCTGGCGCCTGAGCGATCGTCGCCGCTATCGCGGCGTGTGCCGCACGCGCGGCGCGGGACAGTCCGCCAGGCGCGCGGCGATCGCATCGGCGCGCGGCATGCTGGGCTGCGCGCCCTCCATCAGGCACGCGAGCGCGCCGGCCACCACGCCGTGGCGCAGCGCGTCCTCAAGAGTTGCGCCACCGTCGAGCGCCGCGGCGAACGCGCCGACGAACGCATCGCCCGCGCCCGTCGTGTCGACCGGCGTCACCGGCAGCGTGCCGACCGTGATGACCCGCTCGCCGTCGTAGGCGACGGCGCCCTTCGCGCCCAGCGTGGCGACGACGATGCGTCGCCACGCCGTGGCCAGGACCCGCGCGGCCGCCGTGCCGCGCCCGGGAACGCCGGCCGCCCTCGCCACGGCGGTTGCCTCGTCCTCGTTGACGATCAGGATGTCGAAGGCCGCCGGATCCACCGGGCCGGCGGGTGCCGCGTTCAGCACCACGCGCGAACCCGCGCGCCGCGCCGCGCGACCCACGGCGAAGCACGCGTCGTAAGGAACCTCGAGTTGCAGCACCACTGTGCCCGCGCCGAACCAGTCGGCCGGCACGTCCGCCGCGCGCGCCTCCAGGTTGGCGCCGCTGGCGACCAGGATCTGGTTCTCGCCTGCGGCGTCGACCGCGATGATCGCCAGCCCCGTGGGTGAGCCGCCACTCTGGATCGCGCTCTGGTCGATGCCTTCGGCGGCGAGCGATTCGAGCAGGCTGTCGCCCATTTCGTCGCGACCGACCCGGCCGACCATGCGTACGCCCGCTCCGGCGCGCGCCGCCGCCACCGCCTGGTTGGCGCCCTTGCCGCCGTGGGCGCGGGCGTAGGTGGGCGCCAGCACGGTCTGACCGGGGCGGGGCAGCGCCGGCAGGCGGAAGATCAGGTCGACGTTAAGCGAGCCGAAGACCAGGATCACGGACCGTCGCTCCGTCGCCCGGTCGCCCGGTTTAGCAGTCGAGCGTGTGGTTGCGCTCCCACTCGGTCAGATGGCCGCAGAAATCGTTCCACTCGCGCGCCTTGAGCTTGATGTAGCTCTCGATCACCGCGTCGCCGAACGCCTCGCGCAGCATCTTGCTCTTGTCAGTGAAGCGCAGCGCGTCCAGCAGGTTGAGCGGCAGGCGACGGACCTTCAGCCGCTTGTACTCGCTCTCGCGCCGGTGCTCGTACATGTTGATGTCGAGCCGCTTGCCGGGATCGCGTCCCGCCACCATGCCGTCCAGGCCGGCGGCCAGCAGCACCGCCTGCAAGAGGTACGGGTTGGCGGCGCCGTCCATCAGGCGGAACTCGAGCCGCCCGGCGTCGGGAATACGCACCATGTGGGTGCGGTTGTTGCCGCCGTACGAGATGGTGTTGGGCGACCAAGTGGCGCCCGACGCGGTGACCGGCGCGTTGATGCGCTTGTAGCTGTTGATCGTCGGGTTGAAGAAGGAGCACAGCGCCTCGGCGTTATGCAGCACGCCGCCCAGGAACTGGTAGCCCAGCTTCGCGACGCCCAATTCGCCCTTGGGGTCGTGGAACAGGTTCTTGGTGCCCGTCTTGTCCCAAACCGAGGCGTGGGCGTGGCAACCGTTGCCGGTCAGGTTGCGGAACGGCTTGGGCATGAAGGTCGCGCGCAGCCCGTGCTTCTCGGCGATCGAGCGCACCATGAACTTGAAGAACTGGTGCCGGTCGGCGGTGACCAAGGCGTCGTCGTAGTTCCAGTTCATCTCGAACTGGCCGTTGGCGTCCTCGTGGTCGTTCTGGTAGGGGCCCCAGCCCAGTTCCAGCATGCCGTCGCAGATCTCGGTGATGACGGCGTAGCGGCGCATCAGCGCCTGCTGGTCGTAACACGGCTTGTCGTGCACATCGCGCTCGTCGGCGATGGCGCTGCCGTCGGGCTGCAGCAGGAAGTACTCGCACTCCACGCCGGTCTTCAGGCGGTAGCCCTTCTTGGCGGCGCGCTCGACCTGGCGCTTCAGCATGACGCGCGGGCTGGCCTCCAAGGCCCTGCCGCTCATGTGAAGGTCGGCCGCCAGCCAGCCGACCTCGCGGTTCCACGGCAGCACGGTCAGGCTGTCGGTGTCCGGCATGGCGAACATGTCCGCGTCCGCCGGCGTCATGTCCAAGTAGGTCGAGAACCCGGCGAACCCGGCGCCGTCCTTCTGCATCTGGCCGATCGCCGCGGCCGGCACCAGCTTCGAGCGGGCGACACCGAACAGATCCGTGTAGCTGATCAGGAAATAACGCAGGTTCTTCTGCTTGGCGACCTTGGCGAGATCGACGGCCATGTTTTCTTCCCCCCGACGGCCCCCATGGCCGCGCTTTGGCGCCGGATGTTGTAGAACAGGCGCGCGCCGGTGGGAATGATCGAAAGCTCGCGTCCGGCAGCGCGTGCGACAGATTCGCAAGGAGCCCCCGATGCCCGATCTGGCCCGCTTCGACGCCCGCTCCGTTTCGGCCGACGACGTCGGCGCCGCCATCGACGCCCATGGCTACGCCATCGTCACCAATCTGCTGGAACCGGCGGCGGTGGAACGCCTGCGCGGCGAACTGGCGCCGCACTTCGGCGCGACGCGCTACGGCGAGACCGGGTTCCTCGGCGGCAAGACCAAGCGGTTCAACAACCTGTTCATGCGCGCGCCGACCACGCGGACCATGGCGACCCACCCGCTGCTGCTGGCGGTGGCCGACCGCATCCTTCTGCGCTGGTGCGCCCGCTACCAGATCAACTACACCGGCGTGATGCACCTGGAACCGGGTGAAACGGCCCAGGCGCTGCACCGCGACGCGTTCTACTACCCGTTCCGCAACCCCGGGCCGATCACCACGTTCAACTCGATCTGGGCGGCGACCGATTTCACGGCCGCCAACGGCGCCACGCGCATCATCCCTGGCAGCCACCTGTGGGACGAGGACCGCCAGCCGCGCGAAGCCGAGGTCGTCGCCGCCGACATGCCCGCGGGCTCGGCCATCTTCTACGTCCACGCCTTGATCCACGGCGGCGGCGCCAACACGACGGCGGCACCGCGCACCGGCATCGGGCTCAACTTCTCGCTCGGCTGGCTGCGCCAGCAGGAGAACCAGTTCCTGACCCTGCCGCCCGAACTGGCCAAGACCCTGCCGGACCAGCTCCAGCGGCTGATTGGCTACGATTTCGGCGCGCCGTTCCTCGGCGCCGTCGACGGCCAGAGCCCGCACGCGCTGCTCGAAGGTCCCGACGCGCCGCGCGGCCCGCGCAACGACCCGGCGCTCGAACGTGACTACCGCGAGCGCATCTTCTGGCTGAAGGCCGAGCCGGTGCCGCCGCCGCCCGGTGTCGTCCCGACCGACTGAACGGGTCCCCGTGTCGGGCGGTTTTGGGATCGCTGGGATCACTCGGTCTGTCATCCCCGGGCCGACCGAAGGTCGGAACCGGGGATCCAGAATGGATGAACCGAACGGCGACCCTGGACCCCCGGTTCGCCGCGCGCGGCGCCCGGGAGTGACAGGGATTAGGCGGCTCCATCGACGCTAGCGGATCACACCGCGGCGTTTCAGTCGCCAGACCAGCCAGGGCAGCGCCAGGATCGGGTGGCGCCGCTGCCACGGCGTCGGCGTCACCGTGACACCGGTATGACGCTCGATTTTCCACGCCAGATAATCCGCGCCGCCCTCGAAGGTGAACGCGGCCTTGGCCAGCCGGGCGACGCTGAGAGCCTTGCCGAGGGCGCGGCGCAGGCGCCAGCCGGCACGCGCGCACCATCCGCCCACGCCGATCGCCGGATCGCCGGCCGCCGCCAGGCCGGGCCCGGTCAGCGCGGCGTAGCGCGGGGCGTCCGTCTCGACCACCAGGTCCGCCCGCGCCGCCGTCTCGGCGCGCAGCTCGGTCGCGTAGGTTGCCCGGAAGACAGCGCGCCACGGGTCGAGCGGCGCCGCGCCCGCCGGCACAAGCCGCGCGCCGTGCCGAAGCGCGGTCGCCACGGCTCGGGCGCGGGCGCGCGCCACGCGCCAGGCGGTC